>JAAESI010000242.1 GCA_024229515.1 Pseudomonadota bacterium
CGGTACTTGGTCTTGTACTTCAGTGTCACCTTGCTCTTCGTACGCGCGGCCATCTTGGTCGTCTCCGGAGGCTGATCCTCGAGGAGCACCGTGGGCCGAGCAGGCCCATCAGGTCAAGACGCCGAGCCATGCACCAACGCCATGCTTCGCGTCCAGCACTCACGGCCCCTGCTCAGACCGAGATCTGGCGACTTCCCCAACGGCGGGACCGAGCTTCCCCTGGACGCTAGAATCGGGCGATGCGAAGCCGCGCCCGTCACGTCCCAGCCGTTGCCTTGCTGGGCCTGCTCGTCGCATGCAAGCCGCCCGCGGCCCCATCTCCCGATCCAGTGTGCCCTCAGGACATGCTCCTCGTATCGGGGGGAACGTTCGAGCTCGGCGAGGGCGACGACCCAGAGGAGCAGCCCAACCAGGTGAACGCCGTAATCAGGCGAGGCACCTTCACGGTCGAGAGCTTCTGCATCGAGACGTTTCCCTTCCCCGGCCGGGACGGAGCGGAGTGGCCGTCGGACGGATTGAGCCACCCCCAGGCGGCGGCATTGGACGCTCTTGTGGCACAGCACGGACGTCGCCTTTGCTCCACCACCGAACTCCTCCTCGCCGCCGCAGGGCCGGGGAACTGGCGTTACCCCTACAGCGCGGAGGCACGCTCGGACGGCATCTGCGATCCGAGCGACACCGCTCCCCAGCCGCTCGGGACCTTCGAAGGCTGCTCCAGCCCCACGGGAGGGCGCGACTTCCTTGTGCGAAGCGCCTGGGCTCGGCTCGACGCGCCCATGCGAACGCACATGGCGACGTACGGAGCGCCAAACCGGCCACCCCACGTCGGCGGTGGCATGCCCGACGTATTCGACTACGCCGTCTACGGCGGCGTCGGGAGAACCGACACCTTCTACGCCAGCACGAATTTCGGGGCCCATGGGCACAACGCCGACGAGGGCCAAACCCTCGACGACTCCACCCGGATCTGCCGCGACCCGGAGCCGATCTCGATCGAACAAGAGGGCCGATACGCGGCCTTGGTGGACGGTTTCATCGCCGGAGAGAGCTCTTACGCCGACCTACTGGCCCGGTAACGGCGGCGCCTGACGACGAACAACGGCAGAGCAACCAAGGACGTGGCCGTCCCCTCCTCGCAGCTCCACGCGACCCCGCAGCCCCCGACCCCGCAGCCCTTCTCCTGCTCGTCACCGCCCGAGTCGTCGTCATCCCCTGCGCCGAGAGCTGCCGAGTCATCGTCATCCGTAGCGCTTGAGTCGTCGTCGTCAGGGGCCCCCGAATCATCGTCATCGGCCGAGTCATCATCGTCGGCAGGAGGTGGCTCAGTCCCCTCGGGACACACGAAGCAGTCAACGTCAGAAGAGTCGCAGTAGACGGACGAGAACCCGTCGTGGACGGGCAACGACGGGACGATCTCGGCGTCCTCGTTGTTGCAGTCCAAGGCGTCTGGGAACGCGTCCGCGTCGCCCCACACATCGCCCGATGGAAGTACCACCCGGTCGCGGGTCCCCCGGTCCCAGTCGCAAGTCCAGCCGGTCGCACCGGGGGTATCGTGCGCGAGGCCGCTGGGGTCGAAGAAGCCCGTGCTCCAGGGCCATGGGTGGGAGATCGCGGCCTGCATCGTCGGTGCCGGAAGCCAACTGGCAGCAGCGTCCGGCGCGCAGGGGAACCGTCTTCCCGCTTCGATAGCGTCCGTACAGGTCGACGGAACCGCGCCTGCGCAGACGACCTGCAACCGATCGCACGGAGCCAGACTCTGCAGGTCCTCGGCGGCGGCGAACACCGCAACCTGGAAGAAGAGCTCTGGGCCGAGAATCGTCGCCGAAGACAGGACCCCGTCGCCCAGCCAGGAGACTCCCTCGGGCGCGGCGTTCATGCTCGCAAAGGCTCCTTCCAGTGTCTCAGGTACGTCGACGAGCGCGCCGCCGTCGGGAGCCGGCCCGACGAACAGGTTCCGTAGTGCAGTCACCACCGCGAAGTTGCTCTCCGTGACATCCATCACGCGGGAGGCCGTGTTGCCAGCGAACGTGTTGTGAAGAAGCCCAAGCCATGTCCGGTTCGGACTGCCGCCGGCCTGAATGAGCGGGGCGTCCCCACAGTCGTTGTCCACGACGAAGCTCCGCCGAAGCAGGAACTCGGCCCGGGTGACCCAGCTCCCAGGATCGACAAGCACGATCAATGGGCCGTCGGACCCCGCCAGGGCAGTGAAGGCACTCGGTCGGTCCTCGTACGGCTGGAACGGGATCGCTGCGCAGCCGCCCTCCTGCAACGCGGGGAACGCGCTCGGCGGGCCGGGATCCAGAGCGAAGCCGTCGGAGAAAGCCACGTGCTGATTCCTCGCAAACACGACCTCCGAGAAGCCATGCGGGGAGGCATCCAGGTCGACCGGACCGAGGAAGTACGGAGGCGGCTCCGTTCCCGTGAGGATGATGGGGAGCTCCGCGGACACGGCGTTGTCGAGGAAGCTCGAGTTCTCAGCCGTCACGCCGGCCGACACAACGAGGGCCGTCCCGTCACTGCCATCCCCGTCCACCATGTTCGACCAGAGAACGGAGTCCACCAGGTTGATTCTGTCGCTCCCCCCAACACCCGAAAGCACCCCAAGCCCGCCCGTCGTCGCGTCGACGGTCGTCGTGGCCACCTCCATACGACGGAGGTTGACGTACGCAGAGGTCTCGACCGCCGGCCCCCTGGTACCAATGATGGAACCTCCCTCCAGAACCAAGGCGTCTGCGGGCTCCTCCACTCCGTATCGCAGCGCATAGCCCGAGGCCCCGCGGACATCCAAAAGGCCAACTGTGAGGAAACCGCCCGCTGAACGCACGGCCGGATGAGATGAAGGACACGGTCCCTCATCGGACAAGTCGATCGTCAACCCGACGATCAGGTCGCCGCCCCCACTGGTGAAGTCCAGGACGGGATCGTCAGGCTCCGCGCCGCCACCGGGGCACAGCGCCTGCGAGCCCAGGTAGATCGACAGCGGCGACCCGACGGAACCTCCCTCGTTGTCGATGACGATCGACTCCTCATGGGCGGCCTGCGCGAAATCAAAGGGCAGAAGGCACAGCTCGACCGAGAGCGGTCCTGACTCCGCGATCTGCGCTTCTGCGGCGGCGACCGCTTCCGCGAACGTCCCAAACGCCGGGAGGTCACACGGCCTGGTGCAGGTCGATGGAGCTGCGGCGGGATCGCCGACGCAGAGTTGGAGCTCGGGTCCGCCGGCAGACGCACCCGCCGGTGCCAGAAGGGTCGCGAACGCAGCCGCGACGATTCGACCGTTCAACTCCACCGCCCGAGTATGGCCTGAGCAGGCCGCGGCCATCGACCCCATTGCGGCTTTCGACCCTTCCTGGCTCATATCAGGACTGTTGCTTTCTCGTTTCGCGACTCATGCAGTCTCCGAATGTTCCTGGAGGCCTTCGCGAAGCGTTCAGGCCGGAGAGTCCGACGCCGTCCACCGACGAGCGCTGAACTCGGAGACCTCGCCCCCCTCGGTCGAAATCGTTCCGACGAGTCGGGAACCGTCCACGCAGGCATCGATCCGGCCACTCGCCGGGTCCATCTCGTCGTTGCCGAACCAGCCAGCCTCGGCTGCGGCTCTTCCTTGGGTCCAACGGAAGGTGCCGAACACGCAGCCGAATTGGAACTCGGCGCTCCCATCCGCGCCAAACTCGAAGTAGCCAGGCTCGACGAGGTCGACAAACTCCTGGTCCCAGGCCTCCATCTCTTCAATCCGCCACCGCCCCGCGAGCGGCTCCTGGAACTCCGCCATAGTCAGGGGCCCCACTCGCCGGCGACGGGATCCCAGCGTCGGGAGCCATCCGCGAGGACCGGGTCGAGGAACGACCGCACGGCACCCATGAGTGCGGGAAGCGTGGCCCAGGGGAGTTGGGAGCTCGAGGCCAGACGCAGATAGATCGGGCCCCAGGTCTCCGGTGCCGCGGGGACCCGACCAGGCATGGGGTGGGTTCGACGGTGGCCCCAGGTGGCATCCAGGGCGGCGCGCAGTGTCGCCGCCTCCACGGGACGCACCGTCGCCAGCAGGGCGATGTCGGGAAGGTCCTTGACCCGCGAGTTCGGTCGGCTCCGAGGCACCGTGTACGCGTGCAGCTTCTCGGCCACGTGGGTTTCGATGGGGTAGACCGCGAATTGGGGCCGCTCGACCCCGGCGAACGACAGGAAGTCGCTTCCGTCCAGCAGCTCGGGTTCGCCGACCATCGGCTCCGCGTAGACCGCGTCCACTCCGAACGGTCCGCCATAGGGCCGTCCTGCGAGGGAGGCCGAAACCCGGAATCTACGTCCGTCGTAGATCATCCCTTCGGCCTGTATCTCCGGATGCCGGGGATCTGCCCGGACCTCGAAGCGCAGGCGATCACCCAGGTCGAGTCGCCCCGCCGCCTGCAGACGAGGAAGGAGATCGTCCGTCCCCCCGATCACGCGGAGATCGAGGTCTCGGGTCATCCGGGCCCCGCCAACGCGGAGTTCGACGACCATCCCCCCCTTCAGCACGACGCGATCCCCCAGTTCGGCGAAGACCCGCGCGCAGAACCGGTCCAGGAGGAGCCGGCGCCTGAGCCGATTGGGATCGGTGAGGCCAGCCTCGGCAGCCTGACCCCGAAGGCGCGCTTCGAGTGCTTGCTTGAAAGCCGCCGGCGAGCCGTACACCACGCTCACGTCAGCTCCTCCGCCAGCGAGTCGAGCCACCGAATGGCGGGCTCTACGTCGGCCTCGGGGAACAGTCCACGGGCCAGCCCCTGCTCCAGCGCCTGCCGGACCAGGTCCGGTTGCAGGAAGGCGACGGCGCAGTCGTTCACCGTCCGCGCCGGCGAGGTGACCGGCACACTGCCGCTCCACATCACGTCATCGGCCGACAGCGCCCAGTAATGGAGTTCGACCCCTGCTGGAACCCGGACCCGCCGCGACCTCCAGTTCGGAGGAACAATCAGGTGGACTCGACTCGGCAGCGCGTCGCTCAGATCGTGGCGCGCGAGCGCGGTCTCGTGAGAGAAGACCCCCTCCCGCCCGCTCCAGAGCCAGGGCACTACGAGGTCCTCCTCCTCGGTTGCGGGAAAATGCACGACCCGGTAGACGCCGCGGCGGACGCGCGCCACGCGGCCGTTCGCCAGGTACTTGTGAAGGAGCTGGGATGAGTACCCGGCTTCAGCCGCCTGGGCGGTCGTGAAGTAGCCGGCCTGCTCGGTGGCGACCCCGAAGAGCTTCGTCCAATTTGGTGCCGCGCGACCCATGCACAAAACTTAACCCACGGTTTAGTTTATTGCACGTACGACATTCATGAGACCCCCAGCGCACTCCTCGGCTGAACTCCCCCTTGCCCCCCTCCCCGACCCGATCCATCCTGACTCCAGATGCACCACCCCAACTCAACCGGTGACCTGCTGACCCGAGGTAGTTTCGGACGACTTTGTGGTCCGGAACCGAAAATCACCCCGTGTAACCACCTGACTCACAACTGAAACTCACCCTCCGATCCCGGTTCGTAATCAGCAGGTCAACGGTTCAAGTCCGTTCATCGGCTCCATTGAAAAGTCTAAACGCCGCGGGGAGTTACGCTCCTCGCGGCGCTTGACGCTCTGGGGCTGAAAGGGCTTCGGCTAACACCTGGGCTAACAGTTGGGGGACTTTCGGCGGAATCTCGCCTCGGGTCCCCTCCCATGCACCAACGCCATGCACCAACGCCATGGTCAGTCGTCCTCGAGCGGAGGGAGCGCCAGCCCCTCCTCCACCGCCGTCACCGGGATCCCGGCAACGCACACCTCGTAGGGGCCCTCCTCCTCGCTCGTGTTGCCGACCAGCAGCATCACCTCGCCAGCTCCCGGGGAGACCCACTGGGCCACCGGCCGGCTCAAGGGGCCCTCCAGGACCTCGCCGTCGAAGGTCGTGAGCCACGTCTCGAAGCCGGGGCCGGCGTCCAGCCGGACCGTCAGATCCAGCCCCGCGTCGACCCCCAGGATGAGGCCGTCCGCGCCCCCCGGGGCCAGCGTTCCGGTCCGCGTCGGCTCCTGGCAGGGCATCGGGAGCGGGTCGTTCTCGGAGGTCCGCTCCAGCGGATCGGAGCCGGTGACCTCCAGCCCCATGCCCAGCCGCCGCTCCTGGGCCGCGGCGGCCAGCGCCCGGTGCAGCGCGCGCGGCTCGGGATCGGCGGCGCGATCCGACGGCGGGCCCCGGCGGAGCACGGCCTGCCGCCCGATGGCGTCCGCGATCGCTTCCGCCACGACCGTCGCTCCGCGCCCCGAGAAGTGGAGGTTGTCGACGAACTGCTCCCCCCCGGGCACCCCGAAGTCGGCGTCCGCACGCAGCGCCGCGCCCACGTCCACCACCGGCACGCCGCGGCTCGCGCCGACCCGCCACACGGCCTCTTGGGTCGTGGCCCAGGCTCGCTGGAACGGCGGCAGCGCGTAGGTCTGGTCCCGCGCACGCTCGAATGCACGGACCGCCGCGCCGGGATCGCTGTGCAGCAGACACGTCCCCCGCAGGAACAAGGTCTCGGCCCAGGTGGCGGAGATGAGCTCCAGCTCGTCCAACTGTTCGAGGAACGGAGCGCACGCGGCCCGCGCCTCGTCCGAGCCGGGGGGGAGCGAGGACTCCTCCCAATCGACCGCGACGGGGTCGTCGAAGCGGCTCCAGCGCTCGCGCACCGACGGCATCGTCCGAGGCCCCACCCCCGCCTGGGTCATGCCCCGCTTCAGTTGGTACAGGCGCTCGTCGAAGTCGGCGGCGGCGGCGGGATCCAGCGTCGGGACGTGGATCATCTCGGTGGGGGCATGGTCGCGCAGGTTGCTCACCGGGGGCGCGAGCACGACCGCCGTGTCGTCGTCCCGAAGCATGTCGACCAGCTCCCGGAGGTTGGCCTCGAACAGCTGCGGCGCCAGCGTGCCCTGCGCCTGGGCGAACTTCGCGAACCGCTCTTCACCCAGCAGCTTGCGTTGGTCGGCGGCGCCGGAGAAGACCTCCCGGCCGACGACTTCGGCTCCCTCGTCCAGGCTCCACGCCGGGGCCGGGACCCCGCGATCGCGGAACCGGCGGGCGAGGCGGAAGAGGTTGAGTCGGTTGGCCTGGCGCTCCAGCCGGCGCCACCCCCGAGGGCCCGCGCTCTGCACCTGCATCGACGCGAGGAACTCCTGATGGAAGCCGTAGTAGCCCTGGTCGTTGTGGCCAGCGTAGATGACGACCACGTCCGGGTTCAGGGGGCCCAACTGGTGAGCCACGTCCACCAGTTGGAAGCTGTTGTAGCCGCCCACGCCGCCGTTGATCACATCGACGCGCAGATCCGGGTGGCGCTCCTGGAGCAGGGTCCCCACGACGTCGGGGAACGAGCCCCCGGGCTCCCGGAACGGCCACCCCTGGACCGACGAGCCGCCCAGGAAGGCGATCCGCACGGCTTCGTCCGAGCGCTGGGCAGGGAACTGCTGCTCCCGGACGAGGAAGTGCGTGTCGCTCTCCCACCCCGCCCGGACCTGGTCGTCCTCGACCCGGAAGATCGGGCTGATGCGCTCGGGCGTGTGGAAGAAGATGTGCTGCGCGGCTTCCTCGACGCCTGGCAGGGGGTAGTCGACGAACCCGAAGATCAGCCGAGAGGCGACCTCCAAGACGGCGAGGAACACCACCGGCGACCCGATCGCGAGGGCTGCTCTCGATCCCCAGTATCGGGCCCGCGATCCCACCGTCGGCGCACCGTAGCGCAGACACGACCGTCCTGATTCAGCGGGCGTATCCTCGGGTGTGGCGCCACCCCGCACCCTCGCCGTTCTCGCCCTGGGCATGCTCCTGGCCTGTGGTGGCGCCGAACCGGAGCCGCCCCCCGCCACGGCGGAGGTCCCCGCGACGCCGGAGCCCGCCGCGACGCCGGAGGTCCCCGCGACCGCGTGCCCCGCCGGCATGGTCCTGGTGCCCGCGGCGGCCGAGGTCGTGCTGGGGGAGACCGACGCCGCGCGCATGGACGCCTGCGGCTGCATCGGCGGGGTCCTGGCGGCGGCGCCGCACACCGTCGACGGGTTTTGCATCGACCGCTTTCCGTTCCCGGGGGAAGGAAAGCCCTGGCCGACCCAGGCCCCCGCGGGCTCCTTCACCCACGCCGAAGCCGAGGAACTGCGCGACCGGCTCCCCGCCCTCGGCCGCCGGTACTGCAGCTACGCCGAGGTGCTGTTGGCGTCCGCCGGCCCCGGCAACCGCCGGTTCCCGTGGGGCGACGAGTACGAGCCTCACTGCGAACCGGACCATCGCACCCCGACACGCCCCATCGGCGGGAGGCCGGACTGCGCCACCCCCGAGGGGATCGTCGACCTGGGGGTGCTCACCGCCTGGGTCACCCTCGATCGCCGCTCCGCCGCCCTGCTGACCGCCTCCCGGGACGCTCCCGTGAGCCCCGGCCGGCTGGTGCTCAGCGGGGCTCATTCCGCGACGGAGGAGGCGTTCTTCGCCCGCTCCAACTACGGGATCCACTGCCACACCGGCGGCTGCGGCGTCTTCCCCGACGAGCCGCCCACGGGGTGGGAGTGGATCGACGACGGCCTCCGCTTCTGCGCGGATCCCGGTCCGGGCGAGGCGAGTTCGGAGCTTGGGTTCTCCGCGGTCGTCGACGCCTTCGACGGCGACCTCGCCGTGCTGTGGGCGATCCCCTCACGCCCGGCCGGCCCCGCGGCCGTCGGACGCCGCCCGCTGCGTCGGATCGAAGCGGGGTGGCTGCACACCTGTGCGCTAGATGACGCCGGGGAGGCGGTCTGCTGGGGCTTCGACCGCGACGGCTCGACGCGCCCTCCAGCCGGCCCCTTCGTCGATCTGGCGGTCGGCCGACACCACGCCTGCGCGTTGCGAACCTCCGGCGAGGCGGTCTGCTGGGGCAGCAACACCCACGGGCAGGCGGCGCCCCCGGGTGGCCGCTTCGACGGCCTCGCGGCGGGGGAGTTTCATTCCTGCGCGGTGGGGGATGAGGGAGTGGTCTGTTGGGGCCTCGCGGCGGACGGCCAGACGGCGGTGCCCAGGGACCGCGGCTTCAACGGCCTCGTGGCCGGGGACCGGTTCAGCTGTGGCGTCGGCGGTGGCGGCGAGGTGCACTGCTGGGGCTCGGACCACGCCCCGCTCCCGTCGGCGCCCGCGTTGCCCTTCGAGCAGGTCAGCGCCGGGGGCGTCCAGGTCTGCGGAAGCCACCGCGACGGAGTCGACTGTTGGGGCTCGGGCGCCGAGGCTCCGGCCGGCTCCGTCGCGACGCTGTCGGTGGGGGTCGGGCACGGCTGTGGCGTCACCGACGCGGGCAGCCTCACCTGCTGGGGGGCCGATGCTTTCGGCCAGGCGTCCCCCCCGGCCGGTTCCGAGTGGGTCCAGGTGAGCGCTGGGTTCACCCACTCCTGCGCAGTCGATCGGGCCGGGGGGGCGGCTTGCTGGGGAGGCGATGGAGTCGGGCAGGCGACGACGCCTTCCGATTGATCACGGCCTCAAGCACCCGGCTTCTTCGTGCCGAATGCCACGGCAGGGTGTGCGATCAGGCCCGCGCGGCGCGGTGCCGGGCCACCTTACCGTCGTGCTTGTGCTCCCAGTCCAGCAGCTTGCGCCGGGCCGAAGCGAACGCGTCGTGGATGGCGACGTAGGCGTCCTCGTTCTCCTGGTGCTGCTGCGGATCGCGCCGAATGATCAGCACCTGGCCGGGCCCCGAGACGTCGATGGTGACGTGTACGTGCTTGCCGTGCAGCTGGGACCGGTGGGGCAGTTCGACCACGACCCGGCAGCGAAGGAGGTGCTTCGACACCGCTTCCAGCTTCGCCGCGCCTTCATGGACGGCCGCCTCCAAGGCGGGGGTCGATGTCATGTTTCGGAAGGTCAGGTCGATCGGTCGTTGCAGCATGGGATCTCCTGCCCTGACCACGTCGCAAGGGGCGTGCCAGCTCCTCAGAGATCCCGCACGAGGGCATGGATCGACAGCAACGGGCGGATCATCGCCTCCAATTGGTCCAGCGGCACCTGGGTCGCGGCGTCCGACCGGGCGGAGCTCGGATCGGGGTGCGTCTCGACGAACAGGCCGTCGATCCCGGCAGCGACGCCGGCGCGCGCAACCGCCGCGACATGCCGGCGCGGATCGAGGCGGCTCGATCGGATCGCGTGGGTGACGTCGAACAGCACCGGGCAGCCTAGATCGCGGAGCACGCCGAAGGTCCGGGGGTCCACCACCAGCTCGTCGTAGCCGAAGCTGACCCCCCGCTCGGTGAGCCAGACATCGTCGCAGCCGTGCTTTCGCAGCTTCGCCACGGGCCCCGCCATGCGCTCGGGGGCGAGCGACTGCCCATGCTTCACGTTCACCGGTCGGCCGGTGCGCGCCGCCGCCGCCAGCAGCGTCGTCTGCATGCACAGGAACGCGGGGATCTGGAGCACATCGACCACCTCGGCGGCGGCGCCTGCCTGATCCGGGGTGTGGATGTCGGTGAGGGTGCGCACCCCGAGCTCGCGCCGGATGCGATCCAGCAGGAGCAGGCCGTCGACGAGGCCCGGCCCCTCGTAGGCGTCGGCCGTGGAGCGGTTGTCCTTGGCGAAGGACGACTTGAAGATCAGGGGGACGTCGAGGCGATCGGCGAGACCCACGAGCCGCTCGGCGGTGCGCATCATCGCGTCGGGCTCCTCCAGCACGCAGGGACCAGCGACGAGGAGCAAGCGGGGGTCGGGCAGGGCCATCGGGGGCGCGATTGTACGGGCGATCGCCCCGGCGGGCGGATCACGTCGTAGGGTGCGCCCCCGATGCAGTCCCGAACCCTCGCCGAGCATGCGTACCAGGCCGTCTGGCGGACCCTCGGCCCCGCCGTGCAGGCCGGGCTGTGGAGCCGCGGGGGGCCCGCCGCGGATCGCCTCGCGGAGCGCCGGGGACGGACCGCGCAAGCCCGCCCCGAGGGACCGCTGCTGGTGCTCCACGCTGCCGGACGGGGGGAGACGACCGCCGCCCGCGCGCTCGCTCAGGGGCTGCGGGAGGTCGGCTACGAGGGCACGCTCCTGTTGACCACCAGCTCACCCCGCTCGGCCCCCCACTCCGACCCGGCGCTGCTGCATCAGTACGTGCCGCTGGACGACCGTCGGTTCGTGGCCCGCTTCCTCGAACACTGGCGTCCCGACGCGGTCGCCATCGTGGCGGCGGATCTGTGGCCCAACTTCGTGGGCGAGGCCGCGCGCCGAGGCATCCCCCTGGCGCTGTGCTCGGCCGCGGTGTCCGAACGCACGGCCCGGCGCTGGTCCGGCGTGGCGCGCCCGCTGGGCAAGGCGATGTTCCCCCGCTTCGACGCCGCCATGGCGGTGGATGACGAACATGCGGCGAGGCTGGTGGAGTTGGGGGCCCCGGGGGCCGACCCGCTCGGCTGCCTCAAGACGGCGGCGCCGTCCCTCCCCGTCGATCGCGCGCTCGTGCAGCAGCTTCGACGGGCCTCCGCGGGGCGTCTGATCGTGGCTGTCGCGTGCACTCACGCCGACACCGAAGGGGCGGTCCTGGACGCGATCTGCCGCCCCGATCGACTCACCCTCATCGCCCCCCGCTACCCCGATCGGTGGACCGGCGGTCCGACCGTGCCCCGACGCTCGCGCAGCGGCCTCCCCGGGATCGGGCAGGACCGCTGGCTGTGCGACACCTACGGGGAGCTCGGGAGCCTCTACGCCGCCGCCGACGTCGTCGTGCTGGGAGGAGCCTTCGCGGACCACGGGGGCCACAACCCGGCCGAGCCGGCGCGGTTCGGCAAGCCCGTCGTCACCGGTCCGGACATGCGCGCCAACGCTCGCACCGCGTCCGAGCTGCGCGACGTCGGCGCCCTCGTCCAGGTCGAGACCCTCCAGGGGCTCGGCGACGCCGTGGACCGCCTCGCCGCGGACCGCGACGATCGGGCCCGCCGAGGCGACGCGGCGACGACGCTGAGCGAAGCCTGGAGCGAGCGCCGCCGGACCGCCGCCCGTCGGCTGCTGAGCCTGACTTGACGGCCGAGGTCCACCCCACCGCGGTGGTCGACCCCAGCGCCGCGGTGGGGGCTGGCGTGATCGTGGGTCCGTACTGCGTGGTCGGCCCCGACGTGCTCCTCGGGCCGGGAGTGCGGTTGCAGGCTCACGTGGTCGTGGAAGGACGGACGGCCCTGGGCCCGCGCACGCGCGTGTGGCCCTTCGCGGTGCTCGGATCCGAGCCCCAACACCACCGGCACGAGGGCGAACCCGGTCGGCTCACGATCGGCGCCGACTGCACGATTCGGGAGCACGTCACCGCGCACGTGGGGAGCAGCGTGGGCGATGGAGTCACCCAGGTGGGCGACGGCGTCACCCTGATGGTGTCCGCTCACGTCGCTCACGACTGCGCGATCGGCGACGGCGCGATCCTCGCCAACGACGTGCACCTGGGCGGTCACGTCGCGGTGGGGCCGGGCGCGAACCTGGGCGGATGCTGCGCGGTGCACCAGTTCGTCCGCATCGGGGCGGGCGCCATCGTCGGCGGCGGCAGCGTGCTCGTCCGCGACCTCGTGCCGTACGGCATGGCGGTGGGCAACCGGGCCGTCCTGACGGGCCTGAACCTGATCGGCCTGCGCCGGGCGGGCGTCGCCAACGCCGACATCCGGGCGCTTCAAGGCGCCGTGGAGACCCTGCTGGGAGCCACCTCCGCAGCCCCCTTCGCCGAACGCACCGAAGTGGTCCGGCAGGGGACCCGCACCCCTCAGATCGACGCGCTGCTCGCGTTTGTCGACGGCGGAACCCGGCGCTTCTGCACCGCCGCCTCCAGCGCGGAAGCGAGCCGCCCCTGATCGTCGAGCCGGAGCCGCTGGACGAGCACGACCGCTCCGGGCGCCGGCGGTGACGCAGCGCCCCACCCGACCGCGTCCTTTTCGGTGATCAGCCACGGCCCCCCGGCGTCGCATCGCTGATGGTCCGACGGAGCGTGGTGATCGCGCAGTGCGAGCACCTCCCCCACGACCAGCCCCGCGGATCGGGCGAGGGCGAGGACCGAAGCGGGATCGCCCACCCCGGCGGCCACGGTCACGGGACCGACCTCGCTGGGATCGACCGGCAGACCGGTGCCCAGATCGACGAGGGAGTCGAACTCACGGGTGATCGAGAACGCGTGCTCGGGAAGCTCCCCTCCCTCGGCTCCCAGCACCCCCCAGAGATCGGCGCGGGCGAGCGCGTCGCCCCCCTCCCGCACGGCGGCGCGGCGGGCGAACGGGGGATCGGCGGTGGCGTCCAGAAGCACGAGATCGAAGTCGCGCGCGACCGGCGTCTGGAACCCACCGTCCAGCAGGAAGAGGTCGACGTCGCCCTGCGCCAGCACCGCCGCAGCGGCCCGTTCGCGCCGGGGATGAACCGCCACCGGCACGCCCGGCAGCACCGCGGCCAGCCACGCCGGCTCGTCGCCGAGCTCGGGTGCCCGGGATGCGACCGGCGCCAACCAGGAGGCCCCCGCCCACGGCTCCCCCACCGCCACGGCGGGCTCGCTCCCCTCCCCCACTCCGCCGGCGTAGCCCCGGCTCAGAACGGCAGGACGAAGGCCGAGCCGAAGCGCTTCGCGAGCCAGGTGGGCTGTCATCGGCGTCTTGGCGCGCCCCCCCAGGGCCAGGCTCCCGACCGACAGCGTGGGGCGCGGCAGGGTGGGGACGGGTCCCCGGGAGGCGCGCGCGAGCTTCGTGCCCAGACGCAGCGGCGCCGTGAGCCACCACGCGCCGGTCACGCGGGGGCCTCGGCGAGCGCCGCGCGGACCTCGGGGGACGGGCCGCGAGCGAGCCGCTCGGCGGTGCGATGGAGCGAACGCAAGCGCTCCTGCAGGCGGGCCCGGCACGCTTCCCGATCCTCGGTCCGCGGATCGAGGTGGATCGGACGGCCGACGAGGCTGACGACGGTGGTGAACGGTGCCGGGATCCACTGCCGATCCCAGCTGCCGAGCCGAATCCCCCGTCGGGGGGCGGACGCCAACGGCACGATCCAGAGCCCGTCCCGAGGCGCGACCGCGACGATTCCGGGGGCCACGGTCCCGGCCGGACCGCGCGGACCATCGACCGTGAGGATCGGACTCCGACCCGCCGTGAGTGCTCGACGAAGCGCCCGAAGGCCGCTCACGGCGGAGCGGCTGGAGGAGCCTCGAACGACCTCGTAGCCCAGGTCTCCGAGGATGGCAGAGGCCCACGCCCCATCGCCGCTGGCGCTCACGAGCACCGCCCGCGGACGTCCTCCGAACACCGCCCCGTAGCCGCCGCGCGACGGAGCCAGCAGCACCGCTCGGCCGTGCCACACCGCGATTCCCACGGCCGCTCTGCGCGCATGCAGGTCGGCGATGCGGGCGCTCCCCAGCCAGCGCGTCCGGACCGTGAGGTGCAACCCGCGCAGCGCCGAGGCGATGATCCAGGCGAGGCCCCGGCGGGCCCCTCGGAGCACCACGGGGGCGTCGTTCACGCGTCCTCCTCGAGGGCCGCGATGCGGTCTTCGATCGAACGCAGTCGACGCCTCACGCGCTCCAGCCGGCCGGCTGCGGCGAGCCGCTTGAACCACTCCCGCCGGGGTCGCGCGGGCGCTCCCGCGACCACCTCACCGGGGGGAATGTCCGAGTGCACGTCGGCCCCGCCGAGCACGACCGCGAGGCGCCCCACCCGCTGGTGGTCGACGATCCCGGCCTGCCCCCCGAGCACGGCCCCGTCCTCGATGACGCAGCTTCCGGCGACGCCCGTCTGGGCCGCCAGCAGGCAGTGCTCGCCGATCTCGACGTGGTGGGCGATCTGCACGAGGTTGTCGATCTTGGTGCCAGCGCCGATCCGGCTCACGCCCAGGGTCGGCCGGTCGATGCAGGCCCCGGCGCCGATCTCCACGCCGTCGCCGAGCTCCACGGTTCCTCGCGAGGGGATCCGGACCCAGGGCTGAAGCACCGCTTCGGCGGCCAGGCCCCGGGCGACGTCAACGTTCGAGGGAGCGGCGGTGTCGTAGCTGAACCCGTCGGCCCCGACCGTGGCGTGAGCCTGGAGGATCACGCCGTCCCCCAGCGAGCAGCCCCACCCCAGGACCGAGGCCGGACCCAGGCGGCAGTCCGCGCCCATCGAGGCCCCCCGCTCGATCACCACGTGGGGGGCGATCCGGCTGCGGGCACCGATCGAGGCCCCCGTGCCGACGACCGCGAAGGCTCCCACCGAGGCGGTGGGGTCCACCCGGGCGTCCGGGGCGATCCGGGCGGTGGGGTCGACGCCGTCTGGCGGGGCGACGCCGTCGAACGCGGTCAGCAGCAGGCCCAACGCCGTGCGCGGCCGTTCGGCGGTCAGCGCCGCGACGCCGGGGGGGAGGTCCGCGCGGCCGTCGACCAGCAGCGCCGAGGCGCCCCCGGCAACCGCCTGAGCGATGGCGTCCGCGTCGAAACAGGGGGCCAGAGCTCCGCCGAGGGACGGCGCGGCGGGGTGTTCGACCCGCTCGACCGGGGTGCTCGCGTCGCCGACGACGGTGCACGGCATGACCTGCCGCACCCGCTCCGCCAGCCAAGCGAGCGTGAACGTCACGTCGAGGACGCTCGCACGGACGCGACGATCTGCTTCGTCGCGTCCGCCACCGAGACGCGCACCGAGTAGCCGAGGTCGCGCTGGGCGGGACCGATGTCGAACGTGTGGGTGCGCCCCATGCCGACCACCTGGAGCTGCGTGATCGGAGGCTCGCCCCCCAGGCGCAGGACGCGCCACACGAACTCGACGAGCTTCGCCGCCCGCATCGCGCGGGCGAAGCTGAGGGTGCGGCTGGGACCGGGGAGCCCGAGCTGGCTCAGGAGGTCGCGGATCCAGTCCCAGGTCCGGACCGGCTCGCCGTTGCTGATGAAGTAGGCCTTGCCCGCGCAGACGGCGTCGGGGCCGGTGAGGGCGTCGGCGGCGTCCAGGTGCGCCCAGGCGGCGTTGTCGACGACGGTCAGGTCCACCAGCGCCGAGCCGTCCCCGATCTGGGGGAGCTTGCCCGCGCGCGCCTTGGCGATCAGGCGGGGGATCATGTTGGTCTCGCCGGGGCCGATGACCACGTGGGGGCGCAGCGCGACCGTCGCGAGGCCGTCGCCGTTGGCGGCCCGGGCCATCTGCTCGGCGGCCGCCTTGGTCTCCTGGTAGAGGCTCGCGAACGACGTCGCGTAGGGCACGTCCGGCCCGCCGTTCACCACGTCCTCGAGGTACCCGATCACCGACGGCGTCGAGCAGTACACGAGCTTGGGCACACCGGCGGCGCGGCAACCGTCGATGACGTTCTTGGTGCCATCGACGTTGATACCGTAGAAGGCCTCCCGCTTGCCCCAGGGGGCCGCCAGCGCGGCTAGGTGAAAGACGACGTCCTGCCCCTCGCAGGCCTTGGCCACACCCTCGGCGTCGCGCAGATCGACCTGGAGCCCGGTGACCCCGTCGAGCACCTCGATCGCCGGGTACCGGCTGCGCGCGAGAAAGGTCACCTCATCGCCCCGCTGGGCCAGCAACTGCACGACCCGGCTCCCGACGAAGCCGCCCCCTCCTGTCACCAACGCCTTCATCTTCGTCCTCCGGTCCCGTCGCGGGCGGGAATCCTAGCGGCACCGGGCCTTCGCCGGGAACCCCGTCGCCGTGGTGCTCCTCAGCACGCGCTCTGGGAGGTCCGGCCGGGCCGCGTGATCCTCAGCGGGTGAGCACCTGGAGACCGTGGGCGGGCACCTCTCCGAGCCCTTCGCCGGGGGCCGACTCCAGGCCGATCTCCCAGCCGTCGCCGACTTCGAAGCGGACCGGCCGCTCACTGGCGTTGAGGAGGATCTCCAGCTCCCCGCCGATCCGCAGCACGAACGCGTGCAGCGATGGGTGCGACCACGATCCCGCGTGCAGCTCGCAACCCGGGGGATCGAACCACCTCACGTCGTCGGCGCACCAGGCGCGGTCCGAGCGGAGGATGGGGAACCGGCGTCGCAGCGCCAACGCGTCGATGACGAACCGCGTCAGCTCGGCATCCGCCGTCGCCCAGTGGGTCCACGTCAGCTCGCTGTCGTGGCAGTAGGCGTTGTTGTTCCCCTGCTGGGTCCGCCCCAATTCGTCGCCCCCGCCGATCATCGGCACGCCCTTGGACAGCGCCAGCGTGGCCAACAGGGAGCGCTCCACCAGCGGCGCGCGGGCGCCGAAGTCGCGGCTGAGGTTGTGGTTGCTCCCGTCCCGCCCCTGCTCGCCGTTGGCCTCGTTCAGCTTGCGGTCGTTGCGGACGAGATCGTGCAGCGTGAAGCCATCGTGGCAGCAGACGTAGTTGATGCCGGAGGTCGGCGCCGGCAGCAGATCCGTCGATCCCGCCAGCCTTGTGGCGAACTCCGCCGCGGTCCCCTCATCGCCCCGCCAGAAGCCGCGCACGGCGTTGCGGTAGCAGTCGTTCCACGAACGCCAGCCGTCGGGGAAGCGGCCGAGCCGGTAGCCGTCGGGGCCCAGATCCCACGGCTCGGCGATGAGCTTGACCCCTTCGAGCCGGGGATCGCGGACCAGCTCCTCCAGCAGGTCCCCTCCCCGCCCCATCGTGACCGCGAGATCGAACCGGAAGCCGTCCACCCCGAGCTCTTCGACCCACCACCGCAGGCAGTCCCGGACCAGATCCCGGACCGGGGCCTGGCTGAAGTCGACGGTGTTGCCGCAGCCGGTCCAGTCGACCCGCTGCCCGCGCCCGTCGTGCCGGTAGAAGGACTCCGGAAGCGCACCCTCGGCGGTGTGGTTGAAGACCACGTCCAGCAGCACCTCGATCCCGGCTTCGTGGAGGCCGCGGACCATCGCCCGAAACTCGTCCCCTTGACGCCCCGGGGCGGTGGCGAACCGCTCGTCGGGGGCGAACCAGCCCAGCGGGTTGTAGCCCCAGTAGTTGGTCAGCCCGAGGCCCGCGAGGCGCGGCTCGTCCGCGGCGTGTTGCACCGGCAGCAGCTCCACCGCGGTGACGCCCAACCCCAGGAGGTGGTCCAGCACCGCCGGCTCGGCCATTCCCCGGTAGGTGCCCCGGAGCTCGGGCCGCACCCCGGGATGCAGCCGGGTCATCCCCTTGACGTGGCACTCGTAGATCACGGTGTCGGTCCACGCCGTCCGCGGCGGCTTCGTGACGCCCCAGTCGAACGGAGCCAGACCCGACCCCGGACGGGGGGGCGTGCCTGTCAGCAGCGGGCGCTGAAACGGCAGCTCGATCACCGCCGTTCCTCCGCGAACAGGGAGTAGAGCCAGAGGAACGACGGCACCAACAGAAGGGTGCCGACGGCGAGGATGCCGAGCATCATCTCCAGCACCGACGCGGGCGCCGCGGCGTCTACGTACGTCAGATCAGGGACGATCATGAACGGTCCCTGGGCCAGGCCCCAGCCGATGACGATCCCCGCGCATTGGCCGATCACGAAGGCCCGCGCCAGCTCGTACCGACGCGTCCACAGCATCACGATCGTGGCGATCGCGCAGCTCCCCGTGACCACGTGCAGGGGGAACGCCCACAGGCTGTCGACCAGCCCCTGGCGGAGGACGGGCGCGCCGCTGCCGGACAGAGCGAGGCCCAACGCCGCGAACGCCCCCGCCGCCACCGACGCGCCCAGGGCGCGCTGGCGAAAGTCCTCCTGCAGCTTCGGGTCCTTCAGGCGCACGCACAGGTAGACCGCTGCCAACTGCGCGCACAGAGCCAGGGTTATGCCCCCGACGGCCCACGCGAACGGCTCGGTCCAGCCCGCATCCAGCGGCGAGACGATGCGGCCGTCGTCGACGCGAATCTCCCCGGAGCCGAGGGCGCCGACGCAGACCCCGAGCATGATCGGCGTGATCACCGACGCCCCGCCGAGCATCGCCCCCCACGCCTGCCGCTCGAACCGGCCCCCGCGGCCGTAGTGCCGAAACACGAACGCCGAGCCGCGCAGCACGATCCCCAACAGCAGCACCGTCAGGGGGATGTGCAGCGCGGTGGTGATTGTGGCGAACGCGCGCGGGAAACCGACGAACAGCACGACCACGACCAGGATCAGCCAGACGTGGTTCGCCTCCCAGATGGGGGCGAGAGCGCGATCGATCACCGCCCGATGCTGGTCCTTGCGGGGGCCCGAGGCGAGCAGGTCCCAGACGCCCCCGCCGTAGTCCGCACCGCCGGACAGCAGGTAGATCAGAATCGCCGCCCCGATCACGGTGACGGCGGCCAACGCGAGGCTCACGATCCGCCGCCCGGGCTGGCGAATACGTGCCGGCGCAGCAGCACGACGCAGACCCCCGCGAGCCCCAGGTAGACCCCGGTGAACAGGCCCAGCGGCCACTGCAGGCCGGTGACCATCGTGACCGCCTCGGAGGTCCGCATGTGGCCGCGGATGATCCACGGCTGCCGCCCCACCTCGGTGACCACCCAGCCCGCTTCGATGGCGATGAAGCCCAGCGGCGCGCAGACCACGATCAGGCGCAGGAACCAGCGCGGCCAGACCCTCCTTCGCCACGCGATCCAGGCCCCCAGCAGCGCGACCCCCACAAGGACGAAGCCGCACCCGACCATGACGTCGAAGGCGAGGTGGACCGGCGCCACGGGAGGCCGGTCGTAGGCGGGGAACGCTTCCAGCCCCAGGACCTCGTGATCGAGGCGATGCCCCGCCATCAACGACAGCAGTCCGGGGATCTCGATGGCCCCGTTGGTCGTCATGGTGTCTTCGTTGGGCCAGCCCCCGATCTTCATCGCCGCGTAGCGCTCGGTGCGCCAGTGGCCCTCCGCCGCGGCGAGCTTGGCGGGTTGCTCGTGGGCGATGAACCCTGCGCTGAAGTGGCCCGAGATCGGCTGCAGCAGGGCCGCCGTACCGCCGACCGCGAGCGCGATCGCGAGGGCCCGCCGGTGGAAGCGTTCGCCCGGGCTCTTCAGCAGCATCCAGGCGTGGATGCCGGCGACGGCGAAGCCGACCGCCTCGAAGGCGGCGATGACCATGTGGGGGACTTCGTAGAAGGCCGCGGGGTTCAGCAGCGCCTCGAGGGGACGGACCGCCGCGACGCTGCCGTCGGGGGCGAGATCGAACCCCGTGGGCGTGTTCATCCAGCCGTTGGCGCACAGCACGAATGCGCCGCTGGCGACGCCTCCGAGCAACACCATGATCCCGGCGAAGAGGTGGCTGCGGGGGTCCACCCGATCCCAGCCGTACAGGTAGATCCCGAGGAAGATCGCCTCGGTGAAGAAGGCGAGCCCCTCCAGCGAGAAGGGCATGCCGATGATCGGCCCCGCGAACGCCATGAACTCGGGCCACAGGAGCCCCAACTCGAACGACAGCACGGTGCCCGAGACCGCGCCGATGGCGACGAGGATCGCGACCCCCTTGGACCACCGCTTCGCCAGATCCAACGCCACCTTGTCGCCCGTACGCAGCCACCGCATCTCCGCCAGCACCATCAGCAGCGGCATCGCCATGCCGACGGCCGCGAAAATGATGTGGAAGCCCAGCGACATCGCCATCTGGCTGCGCGCGGCGAACAGATCGGTCATCGGGTCACGGCTCGAAGGCCCACGTCAGGCCGCTGCGGATGGGGGGGTGGTCGGACAGGTCCACGCCCTCGGGGTCGAGGAACTCCGCGCTCAAGTCGGCCCACGAGTCGGCCGTCCAGGCGACGCCCCCGCCGTCGCGGAAGAGCACGCGGTCGATGTGATCGGGGGCGGTGCAGCCCACTTCGGCGCAGGTGTCCCGCAGCCCGGTGGGATCCAGCAGGGCGCTCCACTGAGCGGTCCCCGCGGAGAAGTCGTGCATGTTGAAGTCGCCCACGAACACCACCGCGCGATCGGCCGACCACGTCGCGATGGCGTCGGTCACCTGGGCGATGTGGGCGTCCCGCACGGCGTAGTCCTCATCCCCGCCGCCGGCTTCGAAGTGGGTGTCGTACAGGTCGAAGCTGGCCCCCTCGGCGAGTTCCAGGCGGACCGCGAGAAAGCCCTTGGAGGCAAGGCAGTCCGAGGCGTTGTCGAGGAAGCCGAAGCAGTCGTCGTAGTGGACGGTCAGCTGGTCGAGCGCCGGCAGGTGGGCGAACACCCCCAACCCGCTGCCGTAGACCCGCTCCTCGTTGAGCGGCTCGGCGAAGCGCACCTGGGTGGGGTGCTCCGAATCGGCGGCGAGCAGGGCGAAGTCATCGTCGATCCACGACTCCTGCAAGCCGACCAGATCGAAATCGTTCAGGAGCGGCCCGATCTGCTCGATCCGCCCGGTGGTGTCATCCCCGGTGATGCCGCTGGGGAGGCCATGGACGTTGTAGGTGAGGATGTCGAAGTTCCCGTCGGCGGGGACGGGGCCTGGCTCGGGGCCGCAGCCGACGAGCAGGAGCAGCAGCAGGGGTCGCACTCGCATCGTCCGGCAGTCTAGTCTCGCGCTGCTCGTGAATCCTCTCTGCCGCGATCTGCTGCTGGAGGGCCGCCGCCAGCGCGTCTGGGTGTTCGACGGCGGCTCCCCCGCGATCCTCGCCCTCCACGGCTTCAGCGGGAGCGGCCGCGACTTCGCGCCGATCGCCGAGCACCTGGAGCGCCAGGTCGCCGCCCCGGACCTCGTCGGGCATGGGCCCGGCAACGCACCCGACGATCCGGCGGCGTACTCGATGGAGCGGGTCGTGGCCCGGCTGGAGGGCACCCTGAACGAGCTCAAGCTCGGGCGGGTCCCGGTGCTGGGCTACTCCATGGGAGGCCGGACGGCGCTGCACTTCGCCCTCGCCCACCCGGAGCGGACCGAAGCGCTGGTCCTCGTCGGCGCCACGCCCGGCTTCCGGGACGCCGCCGATTCCGCCGCCCGAATCCAAGCCGACGAGGCGCGGGCCCGAGCGGTCGAGGCGGGCGGCGTCGACGAGTTCGCAGCGCGGTGGGAGGAGCTCCCGATCATCGCCACCCAGGCGCGGATCGCCGCCCCCTGGGGCGAGGCCATGCGGCAGCGACGCCGGGAGCACGAAGCGGCGGGGCTCGCCTCCAGCCTGCGCGGCATGGGGACCGGAGCGATGGAGTCGGTGTGGGGCCGCCTCGCCGAGCTGGACGTGCCCACGCTCCTCATCACCGGGGCCGAGGACACCAGGTTCACCGCGATCGCCCGGGACATGCTGGGCCTGCTCCCGCGGGCCAGCCACATCGTGATCCGCCGCGCCGGCCACTGCGCCCACCTGGAGCGCCCAGACGAGGCCGCGGCTCAGGTCTGGGGCTTCCTGAAGGAAGTCGCGATCCGTTAGGCTCCCGCCCATGATCGAGCTCATCTGCACCCGCACCTGAAGCACTTGTCGCAAGGCGGTCGCCTTGCTCAAGGAGCACAACCTCGACTTCGAGTACCGCGAGTACAAGAAGCAGCCCCTGACCGAGCAAGAGCTGCGCGACGTCGTCGCCATGCTGGGCGTGCCCGCCAAGGCGATCCTGCGCAAGCGGGACAAGGCCGTGGCCGCGCTCGGGCTCACCGGAGATGAATCGGACGACGTCCTGATCCCGCACATGGCCCAGAACCCGACGATGGTTCAGCGGCCGATCGGGATCCTCAACGGCAAGGCCGAGATCGGACGCCCCGTGGAGAACCTGCTGAAGCTCAGCTGATCTCCAGCGCGAGCGCGCGGATCAGGTCGGAGACGCGCTTGCGTCGACGGAACAGCACGCCGCCCACGCGGGCCGGCAGGTCGTTCCGATCGCCGAGCACCTCACGCGCCCAACCGAAGGACGCACCCTTGTGGATCTCGGGGGTGCCCTCCCCTTCGATCGACTCGATTCCGGTCAGGTCGGCCAGCAGCAGCGTCGGCCGCTTGCCCGGGACCAGCAGGAACCGCCAGGCGCGAGCGTCCGGGAGCTTCCAACCCGCCGTCGCCAACGCCGCCAGCACGCTGGTGCCCTGCCACGCCAGCCACAAGGCCGCCGGCAGATCGCGCGCCGCCCCCCGCAGGGTCTCGTGCGCGGGGCGCCCGATCGCGGGCACGGCGACCCACGGCTTGCCCTTCTCGGCGGTCCCCCGGACGAGCAGCGGAGCCACTCCCGGGAGCGCCAGCTGACCGTGGATCTTCGCCTCGGCGAGGAACGTGTCCTTGTGCTCGGACCTGCCCACCCGCAGCCACACGGGGCGCTGTTCGTCGAGCCAGAAGGCGCGGACCATGCCCTTGCCGAGCTTGGCCCCCGGGGGCAGGGCCATCCGGCCGACCCGCGGCGCCGCGAGAGCATCGAGCCACTGCAGCGCCGGCTCGCACTTGGGCTGGGAGCCCTTGAGGCGCTTGAGCTCCCACTTCGCTCGGGCATCGGCCTGTGCACGAAGCAGCATAGAGGCGCGCAGCAGCGCGAACTCGCGGAACTCGTCCGACTTCGGCGGCAGCGTGCCCAGCAGGGCGCCGGCGGCGCGATCGGCGAGGTCGTCCTTGTCGGCCCGGGCCAGCGCCAGCCGCAGCAGCCGCAGGCGCACTTCGGGGGGCCACGCCTGCTGGATCGCCTCGGGGGCGCTGAGCAGGATCGCGGCGCCCTTGGAGACGTCCTCGGGCCGGTGATCGACGTCGTCCCCGAGGACCACGTCCTCGTAGACCGCCAGCAGGGGACGGAAGACCTCACCCAGGGGCCGAGGGAGCGAGGCGCTGGCTTCGCGGAAGGTCTCCCGGAAGCCGGGCGTGTGCATCAGTCCGAAGACGACGGAGGCCCGCTCGTGGGGATCGACGAACACGGACGCAGCGATCTCCAGCAGGCGGCTGAAGCGGGCCGGGCCGAGCTCCTCGAAGTCGAGCCGAGCCATCGCCAGCGGAAACGCGCTGGCCGCGACCGCGCGGGAGGCCGAATCGGTCAGCGCCTCCAGGTACAGCACGAGGATCCCGTCGTCGGTGCTGAACCGCACGATGCCGGCGAGCAGCTCCCGCCGGACCCGCGGATCGTCGATCCGATCCAGGGCCACCGTCACCAGGTGGTGATCGATCTTGCCCAGCAGGTGCACGCACTTGCCCCGGTGGGTCGGCTCGCGCACGCCGTTGACGAGCAGATCTTCTTCCGCGTTCAGCCGCACCCGCAGGAGGCGGCGATGATCGCGAATGAACCGCAGGTGCCGCTTCATCGCGGCCGCCTCGTGGGGCTCCAGTTCGTCCGAAGGGGGCCTGGAGGCCTCGATCGGCGACGCTTTCAGCGCGGCCTTGGGATCGGGCTTCGGGGTCCGCGGGCCTCGTCGACGGCGGCGCCGACGGCCCGGGCGGGGAGGTTGTTCGGGGGCAGTCACGGCCGGAAGCTTAAGACAGTGGCAAACTGCACGTCCGAAGGGGATTCGATAAGCACTGCAGATGGGGGAGACCTGGCCGGGTCAACGATGGTTGAGCCGCTCCAGGCGACGGGCACCCTGGCCACGCTCCCGGTGGCGCCGGGCGGACCCGTGCTCGCGCTTGCGTACAGCGAAGACGGGCGAGGCCCCGAGTTCGCCGCGCTGGCGCCTGACGGCGTGCAGATCGGTCGCGGCTGCACGCTGTGGCCGTCGGGACCGCTGACGGACGCCCGCATCTCCCGCCACCACATCGAGATCCTGCGGGACAAGCGCCGCAAGCAGTGGGTCGTGCGGGACGTCGGCAGCAGCAACGGCACCTCGCTCAACGGCGTCGCCCTCACCGAGGCCCAGGTCCTCCTCCCGGGGGATGTGCTTCGCGTGGGGAGCACGCTGATCGTCTTCGTCGAGCTGCACGGCGATCCCACCGGCCCCGAAGCGCCCGCCCTCACGGGGATCGTCGGCGAGAGCGAGGCGATCGTGGCCGTGCGCCGCACCATCGCCCGCGTCGCCCCCCACGACAGCAGCGTGCTCATCAGCGGCGAGACCGGCACCGGCAAGGAGGTCGTCGCCCAAGCGCTGCACCACGCCTCGAACCGGCCCGGCCAGTTCATCGCCATCAACTGCGGCGCAGTCAGCGGCGGGGTGCTCGAGAGCGAGCTGTTCGGCCACGTCAAAGGCGCGTTCACCGGCGCCGCCCAGGCCCGCAAGGGGCTGTTCCGCGCGGCCGACGGCGGCACGCTGTTCCTGGACGAGCTCGGGGAGATGCCCCAGGACCTGCAGGTCAAGCTGCTGCGGGTGCTCGAGAGCAAGGTCGTGCGCCCCGTCGGCGGCAACCGCGAAGAGACCATCGACGTGAGGGTGATCGCGGCGACGAACCGCATCCTCGTGGACGAGGTGCGGGCGGGGCGGTTCCGCTCCGACCTGTTCACCCGGCTGCTCCAGTGGCCGATCACGCTGCCGCCGCTGCGTTCCCGCCGGGAGGACATTCCCCTGCTGTCGCGTCACCTGCTCGCACGCAAGGGGAGCGACCTGCCGCTGGCCGCGGACCTCGCCGAGACACTGATGCTGCACCCCTGGCCGCTGAACGTGCGCGGGCTCGCCAACGTGCTCAGCGTGGCCCTGTTCGGCGCGTCGACGGACCAGATCAAGACGACCGCCGAGGTGACCGCCCTGCTGGACGCGGAGCGCGCGCTGATGAGGCCCGAGCCGGATCGGCCCACCGCCGCCAAGATCTCCTCGACCACGACGACCCTGCCGCCGGCGCCCACCGGCGACGAGACGCGGCCGATGATCCGCAAGGTCGCACAGCTCCCCGACCCGGAGACCCTCGCCGATGCCCTGCGCGCCAACAAGGGCAGCGTGGCGGCGGCGGCGCGCACGGTCGGCTGCTCCCGCCAGCAGCTCTACCGCCTGATCGAAGGGCTCGGCTGGGACCTCGACGACTACCGGGGCTCGTAACACTCGATCCGTTCGCGCGACCGTGACGTAGTGTTGGACGTGATGAAGTCGTTGCCCCTGCTCGCGGTCGTGCTCGCGCTGTCTGCCTGCGTGCCGCCGACGTTCGATCCCGCCACCTGCGACGAGGGCGTGACCGTGGGCGACTGCGCCCCGGACGTCGCGGGGCAGGATCGGGACGGCAACGAGGTCGCCCTGAGCGACTTCCAGGACGAGGCCCTGATCGTGGTGTTCGGGGAGATGTGGTGCCCGCTCTGCCAGATCCTCGCCACGGAGCTCGAGCCGCTCTGGGAGGACCACGGAGACAAGGATCTGACGGTCGTGATGGTGCTCGACCAGGACTTCAACGGAAACAGCGCAAGCCCTGAAGAAGCAACGACCTTTGCCGAGGAATTCGAGCTGACCTTCCCGGTGATCGTGACGGAAGAGACGCTGGCCGAGGACTACGAGTACGGGGTGCAGCGTCCGCGCGCGTTCGTGCTCGATGACGACTTGCTGATCCGCCACCGCAGCGCCGGCTACCGCCCGGGCACGTTCGAGGACCTCCGCACCGAAGCGCTGGCCCTGCTCCCCGAGTAGAGTCGCCGGCGTGACGCCGGGCCCCGAACGCTACGAACTGACCTGGGCGGGCAAGCGCGCCTCCCTCGCCCTCGCCGAGGCTCCCGCATCCGGCACCCTCGCCGCGGTCGACGGCGACGGTCCCCACCGGCTGATCAAAGGCGACAACCTGGAAGCCCTGAAGCTGCTCGAGCCGGAGCTCGGGGGGCAGGTCCGGATGATCTACATCGACCCGCCCTACAACACCGGCGAGGCCTTCACCTACCGCGACATGTACCAGGGCCACGATCGGTGGCTGAGCATGATGGCGCCGCGGCTGATCCTGGCCCGCCGCATGCTCCGCGACGACGGCCTGATCCTCGTCTCGATCGACGAACACGAGCACCGCAACCTCGTGATCCTGATGACCGAGATCTTCGGGGAGGACTGCTACATCGGGGACCTCATCTGGAAGAAGAAGTCCGGCGGTGCCAGCCAGGCGTTCGCCTTCGCCGTGGACCACGAGTACATCGTCGTCTTCGGACGCAACCCCGGCGCGTCGATGTTCGACGACACCCAGGCCAACGTCAGCACCCGCTACCCCCACCGCGACGAGCGGGGGCTGTACTCGCTGGAGCGGTTGGACAAGCAGAACCTCGGCTACCACGACAGCCTCGACTTCCCCATCGAAGGGCCCGACGGCCGCGTGCGCACCGTCCACCACAAGAACCCCGAGCGGAAGCAGGCCCGCTGGCGGTGGAACGCCGAGACCGTCAAGGCGCGGTACGACGAGCTGATCTTCCGCGGCCGCTTCGTCTACACCCGGAACTACCGCAAGGCCTCGGCGCGCCCGCGATCGCTCCTGATCGACGCCCGCTTCGGCCGCACCCGCACCGGCAGCCGCAACCTCATCGACCTGTTCGGAACCGAGGTGCTGGACTACCCCAAGCCGGTGCGGCTGATGGCCCACCTCGTGCGCACCTGCGCCGGGCCCGACGACCTCGTCCTCGACTTCTTCGCCGGCTCGGGCTCCACCGCCCACGGCGTGTTGGCGGTGAACGAGGAGGACGGCGGCCGGCGGCGCTCGATCTCGATCCAGACGGACGTCCCCTGCGAGCCCCGCAGCAAGGCGCGCAAGCTGGGGTTCCAGAGCATCGCGGACGTCTGCGCGGAGCGGATCCGGCGCGCCGGGGGGGAGCTCGCCGTCTTCGAGGTGGTGGGCGCCTAGCCTTCACACCTAGCGCTTCCCCTTCTTCTTCTTCCGCTTCCGCTCCCGCTTGCTCTTGCGCTCCTGGTCGATGACCTGGCCGACATCCAGATGATCGGCCGCGCGGCTGTGGTGGAGGTACTCCTCGTAGGTGCCCGCGAAGTCGTCCACGCCGTCCTCGGAGATGGCGATGATGCGCGTCGCCACCTTCGAAACGAGCCACCGGTCGTGGGACACGAACAGGATCGCGTTGGGGTACTTGTTCAGCCCCTCGGACAGCGCCTCGATCCCCTCCAGGTCCAGGTGGTTGGACGGCTCGTCCAGCACCAACACCGTCGGCTGCTGCACGCCCAGCCGAGCGAACGACAGCCGGGTCAGTTCGCCACCGGACAGCGCGCGGATCTTCTTGTCGACGTCGTCGCGGCGGAAGTGCACCTCGGCGAGCTTGCCCCGCACGTGCCCCGTGGGCATGTCCGCGCAGAAGCTCCACAGCCAGTCCAGCAGCGTCGAGGACTCGTGCGACTTGATGTCGCCCTGGTCCTGCTGGAACCAGCCCGGCTGCGCCTCGTGCCCCCACTCGACGGTCCCGGCGTCCGCCTCCAGGGCACCCACGAGGATCTTCAGGAGCGTGGACTTGCCGATGCCGTTGGCCCCGATGACCGCGACCCGCTCGGACTGCAGCACGGTGAACGTGACGTCCGACAGCACCTGGTTGTCGCCATAGGCCTTGTTCAGCCCCTTCACCTCGAGCACCCGCTTGCCCGTCTGACGGCGCGCCCCGAGCTTGAACAGCGGCTTGCGGCGTGAGCTCGTCGGCAGCGTCTCGACGGTCATCTTGGCGATCTGCTTGACCCGGCTCTGGGCCTGCCTCGCCTTGCTCGCCTTGGCCTTGAACCGGCGGACGAAGGCCTCCTGCTCGGCCTTCTTGGCCTCGACCTTGCTGATCTCCGCTTCCTTGCGCTCCCGGTTGCACGCCTTGGCGAGCTCGAACGACTCGTAGTTCCCCGGGTAGACGGTCACCCGCTCGTAGTCCACGTCGACGATGTGGGTGCAGGTCGTGTTCAGGAAGCGGTGGTCGTGCGACACGATGATCGCGCACGCCTTGAAGCCGAGGAGGAACTGCTCCAGCCAGGCGATGGAGACGATGTCCAGGTGGTTGGTGGGCTCGTCCAGCAGCAGCACGTCCGGCTCGCTCGCCAGCAGCTGCGCCAGCAGCACGCGGAGCTTGAACCCGCCCGACAGGATCGACAGCGGCTCCCGGTGAACGGCCGTCGGGATCGCGAGCCCTTCCAGGATCTCGGACGCCGCCGCCTCGGCCGCGTAGCCGCCCCAGACGACAAACTGGTCCTCAACCTCGCCGTAGCGGTCGAGGTCGAGGTCGGGCGCCGCGAGCAGCTCCTCGCGCTCCTGCATCGCGCTCCAGAGTTCCGGCTGACCCATCAGCACGACGTCCAGGATCGGCACGTCGTCGTACTCGAAGTGGTCCTGCTTCAGCGCCCCCACGCGGGTGGATGCTGGCTTCTCAACGGACCCCAAGGTCGGCTCTTCCTCTCCGGAGAGGGCTCTCAGCAGGGTTGATTTGCCCGATCCATTGGCGCCCACGATGCCGTACCGCTTGCCCGCGTCGAACTGCTGCGAGGCCTTCTCAAAGAGGACACGTCCCCCATAAGCCATGCTCATTTCGCTGATTCGGATCGCGGACATCGCGCGACCATACGGGCCGGATTCGGTTCCGTCTCGGGGCGGGCTTCCTAGGGGTACCCCTGACCCGGTACTCTGTTTGCTGGAGGAACTGTGACAGCAGGTCGCGCACGCGTGCTCGTCGTCGAAGACGAGCAGACCGTCCGGGAGCTCGTCACCCTCTGCCTGACCAAGGCGGGGTACGAGGTCGAGGCCGTCGTCGATGGCCAGGCCGGTTACGAGGCGGCCACCAAGCGCCGCCCCGACCTGATCGTGTCGGACCTCCTGACGCCGCGCATGCACGGCTACGAGCTGATTCAGCAGCTCCGCGCCACCGCGGGCACCCGCCGCGTGCCCGTCATCGTGCTCAGCGGGAAGGCCTACCCGGCCGACCAGCGCAAGGCGATCGAGATGGGCGCGTCCGCGTTCCTCGCCAAGCCCTTCCGTGAGGTCCAGCTCCTGGCCGCCGTCGACCGGGCGCTCAACACGCCCCGTGTTCACTTCTGGGGCGTACGCGGCTCGATCGCCACGCCCGGCCGCGACACCGTCCGCTACGGCGGAAACACCCCCTGCGTGACCGTCGAGCGCGGGCGTGACCTGCTCATCCTGGACGCGGGCACGGGCCTTCGCCCCCTGGGCGTCGCGCTGCAGGCCGAAGCCAACGGCAACCCCCTCAACCTCAAGATGCTGATCACCCACACGCACTGGGATCACATCCAAGGCTTTCCTTTCTTTGTTCCCGCCTATGTGCCGGGAAACAAACTGGAAATCCACGGACCGCCTTCGCTCGACGAACCGCTCGAGAAGGTACTCCGAGGCCAGATGGACCAGGAGTACTTCCCCGTCGCCCTCGGCGACATGGCGGCCGAGTTGGAGGTCCACGAGGTCCGCGAGCCGGACTTCGAGCTTGGCCCCTTCAAGGTCCAGAGCATGTACGTGAACCACCCCGGGGTGACGATGGCCTACCGGGTCTCGATCGGGGACAAGGTCATCACGTACGCCACCGACACGGAGCCCTACCGTCGGCTCGTGCCGGGCGCCGAAGGGGGCAAGGACAAGGAGGCCGCGAAGTACGCGAGCCGCCGCGACGAGATGCTCCAGGACCTCGTCGCCGAGTCGGATCTGTACATCGCCGACAGCCAGTACAGCCCCAAGGACTACGAGACGAAGCGGGGATGGGGTCACACCTGCTACCGCGACGCCATCGAACTGGCGATCAAGGCTAACGTCAAGCGCATCGCGCTCTTCTCTCACGACCCGATGCACGACGACGACGCGATCGACCGCAAGCTCGCCGAGTGCAAGGACATGGCCATGGCCGCGGGCGGGGACGTCGAAGTCATCGCCTCGATCGAGGGCGAGTCCATCGAGCTGTACGACGAGTCGGCCATCGCCGCCGTCGCCTCCTAGCCGCTCAGCCTTCGCCCAACACCCGCCTCGCTTGGCCGGGATCGATCCACCGCAGCAGCAGCACCGTCGTGCACAGCAGCGCCGCGGCGACGAGGTAGCTCTGGCTGAGGGTCCAACGCGCCCCGAACTCACCGGTGGCGGCATGCCCGAACGACGTCGATAGGTTCGACAGCGCCATGTAGGCGGTGAACTGCGTGGCCGCGACCTTGGGCCAGCTCAGCCCCATCGCGAGCGCGAACATGGACACCGCCATGATCGAGGTGCAGAGGGTGGCCACGAGCATCATGGCGATGATGAACGGCCGGGCGCTCCAGAGGCCCGGCAGCACCGCGAACAGCACCCATGTCCACGCCAGCGCGGTGGCGGACAGGGCGATGACGCGCTTGGCCCCGAAGCGGTCCGCGAGCAGGCCGCCGCCGATCGAACCGAACAGCCCCAGCCCCACGGCCCAGCCGCCGGCGAGGCCGACCCAGTCCTCCGCGGTCCAGCCCCGGACCTGGATGAAGTAGGCCTCGGTCAGCTTGTCCAGCACGCCGGAGCCGAACCCCAGGCCGAGCACGAGCACGGCGCCGAGCCACGACGAGCGCACCGCGAACGCCCGCGCCAGGAGCGCCAACACCCCGCCGGCGCGCCGGCCCACCGCTTCCAGGGCCGCTCGGTCCAGCCCCCCGTCGCCGCGCGCGGGCAACTGCCACAGGGCGTCCTCGGCCCGCTCCTTCAGCAGCAGCGGAAAAAGCATGATGATGAGCAGCAGGGTCGCCATCGCGACCAGCGCCCCCGAGAGGCCGTGGGCCGCCGCGATCGTGCCCAGGCCGGCCCCCCCGACCATGCCGCCGAGGTACTTGCTGCCGTACATGAAGCCGTTGGCGCGGCCCCGCTCGGCGTCGGTCAGCAGGTCCACCGCAAGGGCGTCCACGGACACGTCCTGCAGCGAATTGAAGACATTGTGCACGAACACCAGGGCCATCAACGCGCCGAGGCTCGCGGCCGGATCGGGGATGAGCAGCATCGCTCCGATCGAGACCGCCATCCCTGCCTGCGCCGCGAGGATCCAGGGCCGGCGACGCCCCATCGGCGACGTGCCGAGCGCGTCGATCAACGGACCCCAGGCCCACTTGAACGTCCACGGAACCACCGAGATCGCGACGAGCCGGCCCGTGTCCGCCGATCTCATGCCGCCCTCGGTGAGGAACGCGCTGAGCGTGAACACGACGAAGCCCCAGGGGATGCCCTGGGCGAGGTACAGCAGGCACAGCACGAGCAGCCGAAGCTGCGCGTGCTCGCGGAGCGTGGGGAGCGCTATCGGAGCAGCTCGCCGACCCGGGCGCGGGCGATGTACTCACCGCCGCCTTCGGTCACCAACGAGCCCTTGTCCACGATGATACGGCCGCGGCTGATGGTGGTCTCGGTCCAGCCGACCACCTCGAACCCCTCGTACGCCGAGTAGTCGGTGTTCATGTGGTGCGTGGCCGGATCGTCGATGGAGATCGTGCGCTTCATGTCCGGGTCGAAGACTACGATGTCGGCGTCCGAGCCGACCGCGATCGTGCCCTTCTTGGGGAACATGCCGAACGTCTTGGCCGCGGCCGTGGACGTCAGGTCGACCCACTGGTTCAGGCTCAGCCGGCCCTCGTGGACACCGCCGTGGTACAGCAGCGAGACTCGATTCTCGACCCCCGGAGCCCCGTTCGGGATCTGCGTGAACGAGTCCCGGCCGAGCTCCTTCTGGCCCTTGAAGCAGAAGGGGCAATGGTCGGTGGCGACGTTGGCGAGGTGACCGAACTTGAGCCCCTCCCAGAGCACGTCCTGGTTCCACTTCTCGCGCAGGGCGGGGGTCATGACCCACTTGGCCCCTTCGAAGTTGGGCCGGTCGTAGATCGTCTGGTCCAGGAACAGGTACTGCGGGCAGGTCTCCGCCATCACGTCGACGCCGCGGGCGCGGCCGGTCTTGACCTCGTCCAGGGCGTCGGCGCAGGACAGGTGCACGATGTACAGCGGCACATCGGCGACCTCCGCGATGGCGATGGCGCGGTGCACGCCCTCGGCTTCCATGCGGGTGGGGCGGGTGTGGGCATGCCAGCGCGGCTCGGTCTTCCCGTCCGCGATCGCCTCCTTGATGATCTCGTCGATGACGATGCCGTTTTCGGCGTGCATGCAGATGCGGGTGCCGTTGTCGCCGGCGCGCCGGAAGGTGCGGTACAGCGTGCCGTCGTCGACGTAGAGCACGCCGGGGTAGGCCATGAAGAGCTTGTAGGAGGTGACGCCCTCGTCCACGAGCCGGTCCATCTCGCCGAGGCGGCCGTGGTCCATGTCGGTGACGATCATGTGGAATGCGTAGTCGATGGTCGCCTTGTTGAGCGCCTTCTCGCGCCACGCGTCCAGCCCCTTGAGGGTGGACTCGCCCTTGGTCTGGATGGCGAAGTCGACGATCGAGGTCGTGCCGCCGAACGCCGCCGCCTTGGTGCCCGTGTCGAAGTCGTCCGCCGACGTCGTGCCGCCGAACGGCATGTCCAGGTGCGTGTGGGAGTCGATGCCGCCGGGGATGACGAGCTTGCCGCTCGCGTCGATCACGGTGTCGGCGTGGACCGAGGCCTCCAGATCGGTGCCCAGCTGCACGATCTTCTCGCCCTCGATGTAGACGTCGCCAAACCAGTCGTCGACCGCCGTCACGACGCGCCCGTTCTTGATCAAGATCGACATGCTTCAACTCCTCCTGGATGTGGGGCGACGAGCTTACGCGAACCGGAGTGCCCGAGTCGCGCCCGCGCGTGGGCGGTACTCTAGGGCTCATGAACCGCGCGCTGCTGCTGCTCCTGGCCACGCTGCCCCTGGCCCTCCCCGCGCCCGCCCACGCCGGGGGATGCGACGCCGACGGCGACGGCTACAACGCCGCCTCCTGCGGCGGGGACGACTGCAACGACAACTTCGCCAACATCAACCCGGGCGCGGTCGAGATCTGCGGAGACGCGATCGATCAGGACTGCAGCGGCATCGACGAGCAGCCCGACGCCGACTTCGACGGCTACCAGGCGGTCTACTGCGGCGGCGACGACTGCTTCGACGACGATCCCCTCGCCTACCCCGGCGTGGACACGGACGACGACGGCTTCGACGTCTGCGAGGACTGCAACGACCTCGAGCCCCTGGAGCTGCCCAGCGGCAGCGAGGTCTGCGACGGCCTCGACAACGACTGCACCGGGGAGGCCGACGATCTCGACGCCGACGGCGATGGCGACCGCCCCGTCGCCTGCGGCGGCACCGACTGCGACGACTCGGACGCCTCCGTGGGGGCCGGCACCGACGCGGACGGCGACGGGTTCGACGCCTGCGAGGACTGCGACGATGACGACATCACGATCTTCCCCGGCGCGGCGGAGGCCTGCGATGACGTGGACACCGACTGCGATGGGCTCGAGGACGGCCTCGACTTCGACGTGGGCGGCGTCTCGGCCCCTCCCCTGACGGTGACCGGGGGCGCGGGCACGGGGCTGTTCGGCTGCCTCTCGAGCGTGTTCGCGTCGATCAACGTGGCCGGAGCCGGAGCGGACGTGTTCGACCTGGACGTGGGCTTCGGCGCGTTCATCAGCCCGAGCACGGACCTCATGGTCAGCCTCACCTCCCCGGTGGGGACCAACGTGGTTCTGTTCGACGCGGTCGGCGACGGCATCAGCGGGGACTTCATCGGCACGGTGCTGGACGACGAGGCCACCGACCCGATCTCCAGCGGGCTCCCCCCGTTCACCGGCAGCTACCAGCCGGCCGACCCCCTCAGCGCGTTCTACGGCGAGGACCCCAACGGCCTGTGGCAGGTCGAGATCTACCAGTACTGCACCTCGTTCGGCTTCGGAACGCTGGACGGCGTCACCCTCGACTTCGAGCTGGGGTCGTTGGACGACGTCGACGGCGACGGCTGGAACGCCTGCGGCGACTGCGAGCCCGCCGACGCCGACATCAACCCCGGCGCGGCCGAAATCTGCGTCGACGGCATCGACCAGGACTGCGACGGCGTGGATGCCACCGGGGACGTCGACAGCGACGGCTACATCGACAGCGCCTGCGGCGGGCCCGACTGCGACGACACGGATCCCGCGATCAACCCGACCGTGGACGACGACGGGGACGGCGCCAACATCTGCGACGACTGCGACGACAACGACCCCCTGCTGTCCCCCGACCTGCCGGAGATCTGCGGCGACGGCGTCGACCAGGACTGCGACGGCGCCGACGACGCGGCCGATCTGGACGGGGACACGTACACCAACATCGACTGCATCGGCGGCGACGACTGCGACGACGCCAACTCGCTCATCAACCCCGGGATCGACGACGACGGGGACGGCTGGCACGCCTGCGAGGACTGCAACGACAACTCGGAGCTGCAAGCCCCGGACGAGCCGGAGGTCTGCGGCGACTTCATCGACAACGACTGCGACGGCTTGCTCGACAACGTGGACGCCGACGGCGACGGCTGGTTCTCCCCAGACTGCCTCGGCGACGACTGCGACGACGAGGACGTCAACATCAACCCCGGCACCGACGACGACGGGGACGGCAGCGACTCCTGCGAGGACTGCGACGACGCCGACGCCACCACGTATCCGGACGGCGAAGAGGTCTGCGGCGACACGATCGATCAGGACTGCGACGGCGAAGATCTGCCCGCGGACGTGGACGGCGACGGCGAGTCCTCCGAGGAGTGCGGCGGCGGCGACTGCGCGGACGACGACGCCACGATCCACCCGCTGGCCGAGGACCTGTGCGACGGCGTGGATCTGAACTGCGATGGCGAGGTCTGGGAGCTCGACGCGGACGAGGACGCCCACTACGACGCGGACTGCGGCGGCACGGACTGCGACGACGACGCCCAGGGGGTGCACCCGGACGCGCCGGAGATCTGCGACGGGGTCGACACCAACTGCGACGGCGTACCCTTCGAGGGGGGCGAGGACGACGTCGATGAGGACGGCGTCCCCACCTGCGACGGCGACTGCGACGACACCGACCCCCTGGTGTTCCCCGGAGCCGAGGAGCTCTGCAACGGGGAAGACGACAACTGCAACGGCGACATCGACGACGGCATCGTGCGCGACGCCGACGGCGACGGCTTCGACAAGGAGGCTTGCGGGGGGGAGGACTGCGAGGACCTCGACGCCGCCTCCAACCCCGACGCGCGCGAGGACTGTGCCGACACCCTGGACAACGACTGCGACGGCCTCGTCGACACCGAGGACCTGGACGACTGCGACTTCTCCCGGGGCCCCAACTGCGAAGGCTGCTCCAGCCTGGGCTCCCCCGACGCCCCCCCAATCGCCCTCCTCCTCGTCCCAGTTCTGGCCCTCCTCCGCCGTCGCCGCTAGCATCCTTGCGGCCCACAATCATGCCCCCCGGCGGTCCTACCTCCTGATGCTGCTGCCCTCTGCTCCTCCGCTGTTCCGCTCCTCCGCTTGGCTCCTCGCACTCCTCCCCAGCCTCCTGCTGGCGGGATCCGCCTTCGCCAACGAGTCCGCCTCCTGCACCTCCCCGGAGGCGACCGAGGCCTACCAGTCCGGCTTCTCCGCCCAGAAGTCCCGCGACGCCGACGCCGCCCTTGGCCACTACCGACGCTGCCTCGAGCTCGAGCCCGACTGCCTCGCGTGCAACTACGAGATCGGCTGGTCCTACTGGACCCGGGGCGCGTGGGACTCGACCGTGACGGCGTGGAGCCGCACCCTGGAGCTCGATCCCAACCACGAGGACGCCAAGACGTGGCTCGTCCAGGCCAAGGATCAGCAGCGCCGGAGCAAGACCCGAAGCAGCGACAGCCTGCGCATCCCGATGGGGACCGCGAGCAGCCCCGACAAGTCGCCGGTGCAGCTGAAGCTGGTCGCCCGGTTCCAGAACTACAAGGCCGAGCCGACCGGCGAAGGCGACACCTACGACAAGGACATCTACTCGCCTAAATCGGCACGCTTTTCCGCCGATGGATCCAAGGTGTACGTCAACAGCCTGGAGGGGTTCCGAACCCCGGTCTACGACACCGCTACGCTGACCAAGACGGGCGTCATCAAGCACCGCTTCACCTCCGAGGAGGGGGCGCTGTTCGCCGGTCAGACGACGATCTACGACTACAAGTACTACAAGAAGCACAGCAGCGGAGACGTCAATCGTTTCAGTGGAAAACCGGTCGAGTCGGCGCTCAGCCACGGCGGCAGGTACCTGTGGGTTCCCTACTACCGCCGGGACTGGGACGGCGGCGGCACCTCGCCTTCGGCCGTCGCGATCATCGAAGTCGCCACCGACACGATCGTGCGCGTCATGCCGACCGGCCCGATCCCCAAGTACGTCTCCGCCTCGCCCGACGGCAACTGGGTCGCCGTCACGCACTGGGGGAACAACTCGGTCGCGATGATCGACGTGAGATCGGGCGACCCCGCGAGCTTCGAATACACCGGACCGCAGCTGATCGTGGAGAAGCGGCTGTCGCAGGTCGGCCTCCAGGGTGAGGACCGGGACAAGGCCTGCGGCTACTGCCTGCGCGGCACGGTGTTCACCGCCGACAGCAAGACCCTGCTGGTCAGCCGCATGGGTGGCGGCGGGATCGCGGGCTTCGACGTGGCCACGGGCGAGTACCTGGGCACGGTCCTGGGGATGAAGCCGACCCCCCGCCACCTCGTGCTCAGCGGCGACGGTGCGACCTTGTTCCTGAGCAGCAACGTCAGCGGCTACGTCAGCCGGATCGACCTCCCCCTGGTGGTGGACGCGCTGCGGGCCGCCGACGGCAAACGGGTCACGGTCGAAGGCTGGCAGGCCGTCTACGTCGGCATCGGCGCGCGGACGATCTCCACCGGTCCGGGGGACCGCTACATCTTCTCGGCGGTGAACGGAGCGTCGGAAATAGTGGTCATCGACGCCGCGACCATGAACATTGTTAGCAGGGTGAGAACGGACAGTTACACGGTGGGACTCGCGGTCAGCCCGGACGGGACGCAGGTGTGGACCACCTCGCAGGGCCGCAAGGGCGCCGGCGGCAACAGCGTCTGCGTCTACGCCGTGGAGTACACCCGGTGAAGGCCTGGGCCGCCGCCGCGACGGGAGTCCTCATCGGGACCGCTGCCTGGGCCTTCGAGCCCGCCACCGCGATCATCACCATCGGCGACGCCTCCGGCCCGCCCGTGCACCCGACGTGCCGGGAAGCGCTGGATCTGCCGCCGCCCGAGGAGCCGGCCACGCCCCCGAGCGTGTCGGAGTCGCCGACCCCGTCGGTCACTACTCCGACCGAAGCGCCGACGCCGCCGGACCACCCCGCGGCTCACCCTGAGGATCTTCCCCTGGTGCCGCTGGAAGGCCCCGCCGAGGTGCTCGCCTCCATCGCCGCCGTGTTTGAGCGAGGCGACACGGGCGAGCGCATCCGACTGAGCTTCTACGGCGCGTCGCACACGTCCGCGGACTGGTGGACGGGCAAGATCCGCCGCGAACTGCAGGACCGCTGGGGCGACCTGGGCCACGGCTTCATCCTCCCCGCGGCGCTGTACTCGGGGTACCGGGGCCAGGACGTGAACCTGTGCCGCAGCAGCGGCTGGCGCTCGGACTGGGCGGGCAAGCGGTCCGGCCGCGGCGACGGCCTGCTGGGCTTCGCCGGCATGAGCGTCAGCTCCGGCGATCACGCCGACTTCGGCTGGCTTCAGACGACCCGCGAGAACCCGCACGGACGCAACGTCGAGACGGTGGACGTGTTCACCCTCGGCCAGCCCGAGGGAGGCACGCTCCGCATCCAGGTCGACCAGACGCGGCTGCGCGAGGTGCCGACGAACGTGCCCGGGCCGAGCCTGCAGCGCACCCGCGTGCAGCTCCCCGACGGGCCCCACCGGATCACGGTGGCCCCGGCCGGTGACGGCGAGGTGCGCATCTTCGGCGCGTCGATGGAGCGAGCCGGCGGCGGCGCCCTGGTCGATGCGATGGGCATCCGCGGACGCCAGGCGCGCGACTGGCTGGCGTGGGAGCCGACGATGCTGAGCGCGGGGCTGCAGGCGCTGGACCCGGATCTGGTGGTGCTCGCCTACGGAACGAACGAAGCGGCCAACAGCAAGTACACGATGGAGGAGTACCGCGAGGAGCTGACGGCGGTGCTGACGCGGCTGCGCGAGGCCCGCCCGACAACCGCCTGCATCCTCGTGGGGCCGTCCGATCGCACCAAGAAGTACCGCGGCCGTTGGAGCACGTGGAGCCGCACCGAGCCGGTGGCCCAGGTCCAGCGGGAGGTCGCGCCCCAGTTCGGGTGCGCCTTCTGGGACTGGCAGCAGGTCAGCGGGGGCCCGGGCTCGATGCGCGCGTGGCAGCAGATCGAGCCGCGGCTGGCGTCCCGCGACGGCATCCACTTCACCAAGGCCGGGTACGAGTACTCGGCGGACCGCTTCCTCGCCGCCATCGACGCGCTGAGCGAGGACGATGCTTCGACCGATGTAACCGGCACGGGGGATCCGACGTACCCCGGACCATGACGACCCGAGCATCTGCCCTGTCCGCCCTGCTCCTGCTGTCCGCTTGTGCTGGCGGCGGGCAGGCCAACATCGACCCCGGCCCGATGCAGACCGACTGCGCCGCTGACCACGACAGCGTGGGGCTGAGCGGGGAGCTGTCGACGCTGCAGCACGGCGTCGACGGCACGGCCACGATCATCGACGACTGCACGATCGAGATCGAAGGCTTCACCTACGACGGCCAGGGCGTGGACACCCGCTTCGTGATCGACCTGGACGACAGCTTCGGCGACTACACGGTCATCAGCGAAGCGCTGATCCCGGACGGCCCCTACGAGGACGAGACGATCACGGTGCCGCTGCCCGAGGGGGTGACCCTGGACGACGTGGGTGCACTGTCGGTGTGGTGTGTGCCGTTCGAGGTCGACTTCGGGAGTGTGGTCTTCGAGTCGGTGCTGTGATCGCGGCGGACTGAGAGTTCGATCTGGGGGGCGGGGGATCGGCCTTCCGGGGTGGGCGCGAGGGGGCCTCACTTCGGCGGCGGCTTGGTGTCCGGACCAGATTCCTGAGAGGTGCGACCCGGGACAGAGCCCCGGCATCGTAGGTCGTCGCCGACACTTCCCAGTTTCCAAGCGTCCGTGACGGACGCTTTCCCAGTTTCAGCGGCGCCGGACGCGCCGCCTCCTCGGACGACGATCGACTCCCCGACCAGGATCGATCCGCCCAAGGCTCCCCTACTCCGCAGCCCCGCCTTCCAGCTCCAACCGCTTCTCCTCGAGCCCCTCGGGCGGCTCGGTCCACTCGTCCTCGATGTCCTCCGGCACGTAGCCGGAGTCGGGGTTCTCCAGCTTCCAGTGGTCGTAGCGGTCCAGCAGAGCGTCCGCCAGCGACTGGCCGATGAGCTCGAAGCCGTCGGACGTGAGGTGGAGCAGGTCGGTGCTCCCCAGCTGCGGCTCGCTCTGGATCCAGCGGGCGAAGCCGCCGTCACCGCCCATCACGCCGCGGGCGTCCCAGTAGGCGCAGCCCGCTTCGGAGGCGGCCTCCCGCTGCAGCCGGATGATCTTGTCGAGCCCTTCACGGCTGACCACCTTGCCCCGCTCGCGGGTGCCCTGGTCGATGGGGCCGATCATCAGGCAGGGAGCCTCGGGGGCGCCCGCGCGGAGCTTGCCGAGGGCCTCCAGGTACTTGCCCCGGTAGGCCTCCCCGTCCCCTCGCTGCAGGTCGGGGTACTCCAGTTCGTTGCCGCCGGTCTGGTAGACGATCAGGTCGGGCTGGCGGCGGGCCACCTGCCCCTTGATGTGCACCCGCCCCTGGTGGTTGATCACCGACGCGATCGAGGAGCCGGCGACGCCCAGGGTCTCCCACGTGATGCCCGGGCCGGCGGTCTCCAGGGCGATGCCGTAGAGGCTCACGGGGCCGTCGCCGTGGGTCTTGATCCAGAGCTTGGAGCTGCCCTGGGGGCTGTTCAGGAGGCGGAACTTGTCCTGCACCCGGTCGGCCCCGGTCTTGATGCGGGCGCCGCCGGTGCCGTTGGGCACGATGGAGACGGAGCCCCCCTCGGGTTGGGCCTGGTAGTAGACGTCGAAGCGGTGGAGGGGCTGGCGCTTGCCGTCCTCCATCTTCTCCCCGCCCATGCTGACGGACGCCTCCCCGACGGCGGTGCTGACGTGGCCACCGAGGCCGTAGCGCCACTCCTCGGAGCCCGCGAACGTGACGTTGAACGTCTCCCACTCGGCGTCGTCGTTGTAGCGGAGGATGCCGAGCCGGATCTGCCACCGGGTGTCCACGTGGACGGGGAGGAAGCCGGGGCCGCCGTCCCCGAAGCGGTCCTGCATGCGGCCGCGCACGGTCTTGCAGATGCCGTCCGCGGCGATGGTGGAGTCGCCCCAGTGGAGCACGCGCACGATGCGCTCGGGCTCGCCTCCCTCGGCCATCGCGAGGGCTTCGAAGAAGGAGTCCAGCGCCCCGTCGGGGAGCTCGATCGCCGTCTGCACGGCGCCATCGCGAAGCGGCAGGCGGGCGGCCGGGGACAGCGGCGCGGGGGTCTCCGCTTCGACCAGGGGAGCCGCATCCAGCACGACCAACTCGCCGGTCTCGTCCTCCTTGACCTGGCGGTCCGACGGCAGCACGAGGTGCACCAGCGGCAGGGCCTCCCCGGGGAGCCAGGGACGGAGCGCCTCGGCGCGGGGGATCGGGAGGTAGGTGGCGGCGGCGAGCACGGCGCAGACCGCGCCGACGATCGCGAGGCGCTCCAGTTCGGCGCGGTGGGGGCTGTCGCTCACGCCGCCGATTCTGCCAGAGCGTGTACAGTCCGGCGGAGGTGCTCTTCCCAACGCTGGACTACCTGCTGTTCCTGCCGTTGTGCGTGTTGCTGTACTGGCTGGTCCCCCGCCAGCAGCGGCTCGGGGTGCTCGCAGCCGCCTCGGTCGCCTTCTACGCCTCCTGGAAAGTCGAATACCTCGCCCTCCTGGGGGTGGTGGTCGCGCTGGCGTACGCCGGGTCGCGCTGGATCGAAGCGCGGCGGGGGCAGGGACTGACGCTCGGGATCGTCTACGGGACGGTGGTCCCGCTGATGCTCGTGCCGCTGGTGGTGTTCAAGTACTGGAACTGGCTCAGCGGCGACTTCGAGAGCTTCGCGGGGGCGCTGGGCTGGCAGTTCGATCTGCCGGACAACAAGCTGCCATTGCCGATCGGGATCAGCTTCTTCACGTTCCAGGCGATCGCGTACGTGATCGACGTGGGGCGGGGCGATCCGGCCGAGCGGGACCCGCTCCGGTTCGGCACGTTCATCACGTTCTTCCCCCAGCTGATCGCGGGGCCGATCGTGCGCGGGCACGAGATGCTCCCGCAGCTGCGCAAGCTGCCGAACCTGCGGGAGGGGCAGGTCAGCGACGGGCTGTGGCGCATCGGCCGGGGCATGTTCAAGAAGATCGTGCTCGCGGACATCCTGCGGGTGGGGATCGTCGACCCGCTGTTCACCGATCCCCAGAACTTCACCGGGCTGGAGCTGATGATCGGGCTCTACGCCTACACGCTGCAGATCTACTACGACTTCAGCGGGTACACGGACATCGCGATCGGCTCGGGCAAGCTGTTCGGGTACGAGCTCCCGGAGAACTTCCGAAGGCCCTACCAGGCGACCAACGTGACCGCGTTCTGGCGGCGTTGGCACATCACCCTGAGCCTCTGGGTCCGGCACTACATCTACTTCCCCCTGGGCGGCGCCAAGAAGGGGCCCGCGCGGGTCTACTTCAACCTCATGGCGACGTTCCTGATCCTCGGCGTATGGCACGGGGCGAGCTGGAATTTCGTGATCTACGGGGGGATCCACGGCAGCGCGATGATCCTGCACCGCGCCCTGCGGAAGCGGCACGGGAGGGACCCGGACGAGGTTCCCCCGGGGCGGTGGGCCGGGTTCTGGCGGTGGTGCCTGACGTTCCACTTCGTGGTGCTGGCGCGGATCCTGTTCCGAAGCCCCGACTTCGACACCTCGGGCGAGTACTTCCGGGGGCTGTTCGACACGACCACGCTGATGCCTCGGTTCGCGCCCCTGGCATTGGTCCTGATGCTCGTCGGCTTCGCGATCCACATGAGCCCCGAGGGCTGGCAGGACAAGGCCAAGCTCCAGTTCCGCTCGCTCGACCCGGTCGCGCAGGCGCTGGTCTTGACGGCGGTCGCAGCGGCCTGCCTGCTGCTGGGCACCGGGGAGCAGCTCAGCTTCGTCTACTACAGCTTCTAGAGACCCTGCTCGATGCGGGCAGCGACGTCGGCCCGCCGCACGGGGTCGTCCGTGCCGCCAGCCAGCAGGCCGACGAGGTTGATCAGGTCGAAGGAGGCGGCGAGCGAGCGCCAGTCGGCCGGCAAGGCTCCGTAGGCCTCCACGAACGCCGCTTCGAACTCCGCCGGCACGTCCCACCGGAACAGCTACGCCAGGTCCATCCAGACCGGGCCCGCCCACGCGAACTCCCAGTCCAGGACGAGCAGGCGATCGCCGCACCCGAACAGGTTGGAGGCTTTGAAGTCCCCGTGGAGCAGCCGCGGATCGGCGCACGCGGCGCGCATCCGGTCTTCGTCGGCGCGCAGCCGGGCCCGCACCCCCGCCGCCGCCTCCGCGCAGGCGGGGTGGTCGATCACCTCCAGGTACGTCATCAGCGCGTCGTAGCCGCTGACGAACCCCTCGGTCACCGCTCCGTCCCCGCCGAGGAAGCCAGCGCCGGCGAACCGCGTCGCGTGGATCTCCGCCAGCGCCCGCCCTGCGGCGGCGCCGTGGGCCGACGAGCCGGTGATCGGACCGTCGTGAGGGACGTACTCCAGGAGGAGGAAGTCATCCCCGGCCTCGAGGAGCCGCGGCGTCCGGAAGTGGGTCCACGGCCGACGCAGCAGCCACGCCTCCTTGCCGACGGCCCCGGGGTCGCGCCGAAACAGGCGCAGCACCCGCTCGCCGACCCGGACGCTGGTGTTGGCCAGCCCGCCGCCGAGGACCTCGAGGCCCCCTTCGAACGGGCCGATCCGGTCGACGATCTCGGCGCGCTCGACGGCCTGCAGCTCACCGCGGGCGGTCCACCGACGTTCGGGGTTGGGCAGGGGCGCGGCCACGGCCCAGCCATAGCAAGGATCCCAGCGGTGCCGCCGCACCATCGGATACGCTGCCGCCGTGCGTCCCCTCCCCCTGCTCCTCGCGCTGGCGCTCATCGCGCTCCTGAGCGCCGCCGCCGTCGCCGACGAACCGTCGCGGGCCTACCCCGAGGCCGTGCTCCAGGATCACGCGGGGCAAGGCCTCAGCCTGGCCGAAGCGGCGGGCGCGCAACGCCTCGTCGTCGTGGTGATGAAGCGCTCTTCCTGCCCGGTCTGCGCGGGCCAGATGACCCGGCTCAGCGAGCTCCGCGACACCCTCGTCGGGCTCGACGCCCGCGTCGTCGGCGTGATGCACGATCGCCCCACGCCGACCCAGCCCCCGACCCTGCCGGCGTGGCCGGTGCTCGCGGACCCGAGCCGCCAGGTGCTCCAGTCGCTCCAGCTGTGGCGGGAGGCCGAGCAGGAGGCGATGCCGACGCTGATCGTGTTCGACCGCTGCGGTGCCGAGCGCTTCCGCCAGACCGGTCGTTGGGGCGGCGCCCGCCCCGAGTCCGAGCTGATGCTGCTGCTCAAGCAGATGCAGGAGGCGCCTGCTTCCTGCGGTGAGGTCTAGGCAGCCGCCGCCGGCTCACCCTGGGCCAGCACCCAGGCGAAGATCTCCGGCCAGTGGTCCCGTTGGGCGCGGCCTCCGACCACGAGGCCGATGTGCCCCCCCGGGATGAGGAACTGCCGGGTCACCGAGGCCCCCCCGTGCTCCTCCATCGCGAACACCTGCTCCGGCAGCGTGATGTGATCCGCCGACCCCGCGACCATGGCGGTGGGGCAGCGGACAGCGCCCAGGTCCACGGGCTCGCCGAAGACCTCGAAGGAGCCGTCGATCAGCCGGTTGTGGCGGAAGAGCTCCTCGACGACCCGGAGGTACTGCGGTCCCGGGAGGTCCTTGGTGACCCGGTACCAACGATCCATCGTCGCCCGCCGCTCGAGGAAGACCTCGTCGTCGAGGTCGTCCCAGAGCCGGATCGGATCGACGAGCTTGCGCTTGATCCACTGAAGGTTGTCGAAGCCGGCCCGCAGCAGCTCACCGCGCATCACGCCGCCGCCCGCGGCCACGAACGCGCGGTACGCGGCGGGAGGCACGGAGTCGACCAGCCGGGTGATCGCGCCGTCGCCCGCCCGGAAGTCGATCGCCGCCCCCGCCAGGGTCAGGCTGGCCGCCTTGTCCGGCTCGATCGCGGCGACGACGGCCGCCTCCCAGCCGCCCTGGCAGATGCCCAGCAGGTGCGCGCGACCCCCGAGGGCGTCGATGCACGTCACGATGTCCGCGATCGAGTCGTCCACGTCACGGTCGCACGTGGCGGTCGTGACTTGCTTCCAGTGCAGCACGCAGACGCGGCCGAAGCCCGCCGCCTTGCCGACCTGGACGAGGCTCTGGCCCGGACCGTAGTCCGCGAGCGTGCTGCCGTTGACCTCAGGGGCCACGATCAGGAGCGGGTGCTCGCTCCCCGGAGCGCCGCCGCCGAAGTCCCTCAGGGCGAACGAAGGGGTCTCCAGGATCACCGCATGATCGGTGGTCCAGGTGGGTGTGTGCTGGGGTCCCGGGATCAGCTCGCTCCAGAAGCGCGCCACGCGGGTCGATTGGTCGATGGTGCGTTGCAACATGAGCACAGCGTACAGCCTTGCTACTCTTGCGGCAATGCAACATGATCTCCTTCGCATCAAGAAGTACCCGAACCGTCGTCTCTACGACACGGAGCAGAGCCGCTACATCACGCTGGCCGAGCTCGCCGAGACCGTGCGATCAGGCCGCCGGGTCGAAGTGGTGGACGCCAAGAGCGGTGATGATCTGACCCGGGCCGTACTCGTACAGGTCATCCTCGAGGAGCAGGAGCGGCTCGATCTGCTCCCCATCGAGATGCTCCACCACGTGATCCGGGTGCAGGGCACCGCCGCCGCCGGCGCGACCTCGTCCTTCCTCAGCCAGTCGACGAAGCAGTTCCTCAGCCTCGGCGACCAGATGGCTCGCACGGTGGCGCCCGCGAGCAAGGCGTGGATGGAACTAGCCGAGGCCGCCTTCCGGGGCTTCACGGTGCCCCCCAGCCCCCGCGGCGAGCCGGATCCCGAGGGCGAGCCGGAGCCCGAGGGCGAGCCGGATCCCGAGGGCGAGGACGAGCCCGCCGCGGCCCCCAACCTCGCCGCCGACGTGGCCGCGCTCAAGGATCAGATGGCTGAGCTGATGAAGGCCCTTCAGGGCAAGTAGCGACGCAGCTCGTCGACGGGCCCCGAGATGGTCGCGGACGACGTCACGGAGCCGACCTCCCCGAAGCACGGCGCCGTCCACAGCAGCTTGTGCAGCTCCGTGGTGGGGGTGCCCAGGCTCACGGCCGTGGTGCGACGCACCGAACTGCGGATCCGGAGCACCTCGTCCACCGCGATTCCGCCCGGCAGCTTCGCGCCTCCGGCCGCGTCGACCTCGAAGAACCAGTCCTCGACGCCGGCGTTGGGCACGCCCGCGATCACCGCGTCGCGGAACGTCGCCTGCTGGCCCCAGGTCGCGCCGACCTCCAGGGGGAGCCGGAGCGAGACCACCGGCTCGTCGTAGATCAGCAGCGTGCGGCTCGCGGCCGGCACCTCGAGCGCCGTGGTCACCCCGAGGAGCAGCAACTCCCCCGCCGCGTCATCGACCCGGTAGACGCCCACCAACTCCGGGGTCTCGACCAGCAGGGGCGAGGCGAAGTCGGCTTCGGGGAAGATCGAGCCGAACCAGGCCTCCGCCGGGTCCAGGGTGGTGAAGGTGGCGCCGATGTCGTCGGGACCGTCGCTGAAGTCCCACACCGTCGCGCCGTCCTCGTCCTCCGCGCCGTCGATGGCGAAGGTCACCGGCGCGCCGATCGCGTTGCGCGTGTACCTCGCGGCGATGCCCGGGACCACCGGCAGCTCGTCCGCCGTGATCGCCCCGTCCGCCACGATCCGGCAGTCCGGCACCACGGGGACATCCGAGCCGTCGATCTCCGGATTGACGGGACCGGCCACGCAGCCGACTGTCGACAGGAGCAGCAGGAGCGGAAGCCGGCTCACCAGACCACCGCCAACGTGCCCCGGAACGCCTGCGCGGGCTTGGCGGCCCAGCCTTCGTCGGGGTGGTTCAGGGCCGGCCCCGGGAGGAACAGCCCGTACTGCATGCGTGCCTCGAACCCGGCGACGGGGGCCCACCACACGCCAAGGTCGATCTCCCCTCCGTAGAAGGGATGCCCCGTCGGCGTCGAGGTCGGCTCGACCGCGGTCGACAGCAGCACCGACACCTCGCCCGATAGCGCCGGCGTGGCGTGGAAGCGAAGCTCGGGCCGGACCAGGAACGCGTCCGTCACCGCGCCGACGATCGAGCGCCAGAAGATCAGGTCGACCCGGTACCCCGGGTGGAAGCGGAAGTTGTTGAGCGAGAGGTCGCTGCCGAGGTCGAACTGGGGCGCGTCCAGATCGCCCGCGGTGCCGGTCACCTGCCCCACCGGCGGCGCCACCCCGAGGCCCGGCGCCGAGTCCCCGCTGGCGAGCCCCAGGCCGAGCTGCACGAAGAGCCGATCCCGCACGGGCTCGACCTCGGCCTCGAACATGCCCCCGAACTGGCTAGCCGTGAGTGTCGGCAGACTCACGCTCGGATCCACGGACGGGTCCCCCACCCGGCTCCACAGGTAGGCGACCTCCAGCTCCAGCCGAACGGGCCCCGCGTGCAGCCGCATCCAGCCGTCCGCCATCACCGCGTGGAGCTCGCGCGCCACCGAGTCTTCGTCGTCGAAGGCGGCGTCCTCGGCGGCGAGGCCGTCCAGGTAGAAGGCGGGGAAGTCGGCCCGCTGGAACCGCCACGTGACGTAGGTGCCGTAGGACACCGTCGCTTTGCCGGCCGCCCGCCGCCGTCGAATCGCGGCGTCGTCGTGGATGCGCCCGAACGCCGCGCTCACGGTGTAGGCGTTGTCCGCCAACTCGAGGTCGACGGCCTGGCCGGGGGTCGAGGCGCCCTGACTGTGCGCCGACGTCGGCCCCGCCGCACTGATGTCCACCGACACCGCCAGCAGGTGGTCCGCCAGCGACGTCGCGAACGCGAGCCGGTCGACCGGATCGTCCCAGTCGTCGTCCAGATCCTCGTCTTCGCCGGTGACGATGCCCAGCCCCCACGCGGGCAACTCCATGCGCCCGAACGCGATGGTTCCGACGGGCGTCAGCACCTCGCCGTACGCCTCCTTGACCCGGATCGAAGCGACGAACGAGTTCAAGCCGGGGGTCGGCGGCAGTTGGCGCGCCGAAGCCCAGCCGGTCTGGGACCACCGGGTCGGGGGGAAGCCCTCGGGCGTCGATCCCAGGACGAGGCCGTCGAGCACGTCGACCCGGAGGTGCGCCCGCGCCAGGTCCCCGACGTGAATCCCCAGGTCCAACCGCAGCCGCGCATCGGCCGAGCCGAGCACCTGCCCGCCCCCGGGCGGCACCGGGTAGATCGTCTCGCCCGTGGTCGGCGTGGGGCCTCGGTCCAGATCGAGGTTGTGCAGCAGCGCTCCGCGCGTGCGGAAGTACCCGTGAGCGACGAACGTCGCCTTGCGATCGCCGCCGGCGTGGTCCGGGAGGGGGCGCAGGCCGCCGCCGTCCTGGGCCGCTCCGGAGGCGGGCAGGATCAGCACCAGCAGCGCCGCCGCGAGGGCTACTCGAGCCACCACTGCATCCGCTCTGCGAACCACTCGGCGCGCTCGATCATGGGGAAGTGGCCGCAGCCCGCGACCGGCTCCAGCAGGCCCGCCGGGAGGGTGCCCGCGAGCCGCTCGGCGTACTCGGTACGCGCGACCACGTCGCCGTCGCACTGCAGGACCAACGTCGGCGCCTCGATCTCGGAGAGCCGCTCTTCCAAGGCCGGGAGGTCCAGGCCCCGCACCACGCTCAGCGCGGCCGCGCGGCTTCCCGGCCGGTTCAACTGCGCCCGGGCGCGCACGACCATCTCCTCGGTGACCCAGCGATCGGGGTCGGCGAACGCGAGGCGGAACCGCCAGTCGAGGTGCTCCGTGAACCAGAGGCCGAAGATCATCTCCCCCACCCCGGCCCGGCGCGCGTCGCGCAGGCTCCAGGGGACCTGGTCTTCGTACAGCCAGGGGCTCACGAGCGCTGCCCGGCGCACCCGGTCGGGGTACTCCGACGCCGCCGTGAGCACGATCGCGGTGCCCATCGAGTGACCGACGAAGTCGGCCCGCTCCACCCCGACCGCGTCCATCACGGCGATGACCGTGTCGGCCAGCGCCGAGCGCGTGTAGTTGCCCGGGTAGCGGCTGGAGCGGCCGAAGCCGGGCAGATCGAGGCGCACCACCCGGTGGTCGTCGGCGAGGTCATCGACCACGCCGTCCCACACCGCGAGGGAGGAGGCGAAGCCGTGCACCAGCACCACCGCGGGGGCGTCGGCGGGGCCGTCGACGGCGACGTGCACGTCGGTCCCGTCGACCGTCACGATCGAGCGCACGCCGGCGTCCGCCTCGTAGTCCATGGGCGCCGCCTGGTAGCGCAGGCAGCCCGAAACGGCCAGCGTGATCACTACCGTGAGTGCTAGACGAGATACGCTCACGGCAACAACTCCGGCACGATCCCGAGGCGCATCACTTCCGCCGCGGTGGTGAAGTCGGGGTTCGACTCGTCCGGCTGGGAGCGCACCCGCGCGACCACCCCGAGGCACTCGGCCAGCAGCAAGTCGACCCGCACCGTCTCGGTGGCGAACACGCCCACCAGGCTGTTGACCGCCTCGGTCGTGAGGTGAAGCCGCAACAGCAAGGCGGGGAGGTCGCCGGCGGGCAGGCTGACGACCCCGGCTTCGACGACCTGGAACTCGTAGCGGTGGTTCAGGGACGCGATCCCCGACAGCCCGAAGTCCGCCGGGTACTCCTGCCCGTCGTGCTCTCCGCTGGCCTCGGCCTCGATCGTCCAGGAGTCGCCCACCGCCAACGGCACGGGCATCACCGGCACCGCCGGCTCGTACCGCAGCACGGACTCGCCCGGCGCATCCGAAGCGATGCCCAGCAGCATGAGGCTGCCCGTCGCGGTGGAGTAGACGCTGCGGCCCTCGCCCCCGAAGTCGGTCATCGCCGAGAACTCGCCGGCGGGGAAGCAGCCCTCGAACCAAGCTCCTGCCAGCGGCTCCGGGCCGAGGAAGATCGCCTCGTCGTCGGCCTCGGGTTCGAAGTCCAGATCCCACCGTGAGTCCAGGCCACTCACGGTCGCGGCGGCGGGGTCCACGAGGAAAGCGCCCAGGGGCGCGAGGCCCGGCTCGATCACCACCTCGTCGACCGCCAGCACGCCGTCGCCGTTGCCTACGCAGACCGATGCTGGAAGCTCGACGGAGCCCCACTGCACCCGATCGTCGGGGGTGCCCGCGGACGGCGGCACGGTCGGCACACAGCCGACGGCCCCCAGCAGCAGCAGCGCCAGCAGCCTCACGCGGTTGGCTCCTGCAGGAGGAAGTCGCTCAGGACCGTCCAGCGCTCGTGCATGCGGGGGTCGAGGATCAGCGTCAGGTGGGAGCCCGGAAGCTCCTCGTAGCGGGCGTCGGGGGCAAGCCGGTCCAGCGGTCGGGCGCTGTCCGGGGGCACGATCCAGTCCACCGCTCCGGTGACGTTCAGCACCGGGCAGGCGATGGCGTCCAGGCGCGCGGCGCGGCCCCCGATGCGGGTTTCCCCGGCAGCGAGCCGGCCCGAGTGGAACACCTCGTCGATGAAGCCCTTGAACACGCCCGCGGGCACGTCCACGTTGTCGTTGGCCCACTTGTCGATCGCACCGAAGCGGTCCAGGGCCGCCGGCGAGTCGAGGCTTCCGATGAACAGCTTCCACTTCATGAGCTCGTAGTACGGCTTGAGCCCCACGAACGTGTGGCGGATGAGCTTGGCGGGCATCTTGCCGAAGCTGCCCACGACCGCCTCGGGGTCGAAGATGCGGGGGTCGGTGACCGCCGCGACCACGCCCTCGGCGGGGGCCTGGAACGGGGCCGTGAGCGTGAGCAGGCGGCTGTACTTGTCCGACTCGAGGGACGCGGCGAGCGCCGCCAGGGTGCCCCCGATGCAGTGCCCGAACAGGCTCACGGCGGGGGCCCCGGTGCGCTCCCGGACGCCGTCGGCGCAGGCCCCGACGGCGTCGACGTATTCGGCCAGGGTCGCTTCCCCGGCGCCTTCGTGAGGCTGGCTCCACTCCATCATCCAGACGTCGAGTCCGACATCGAGCAGGTGCCGGACCACGCTGCAGCCCTCCTGCAGATCGAGGATGTAGGAGCGGTTGATCACCGAGTAGACGATGAGCACGGGGGAGCCGGTCCGCGGGGGAGCGTCGGGGCCGGGCTCGTAGCGGTGCAGCTCGACGGTGCCGACCGTCGCCTCCAGCGTGCGGGGCGTCGGGCGCACGGCGACCAACTCCGGGTCGGCGTAGTACTCGGGACCGAGGCGCGCCTTGACGGCCATCGCCTCGGTGAAGCGGCGCACCATGCCGCGCTCGCGCTCATCGGCGGTGCCGGCGAGGTTGCGGCTCCAGGCTTCGGCCAGCGGCTTCAGGTCGACCTCGAACGACGACGGAGGGAGCCCCTCCAGATCCCGCTCGTACTCGCCGATCGCGCCCTGCCACATCGACTCCACCGTCGGCGCGGCCTGCTCCCAGAAGGCGCTGACCTGCGTCATCACCGTGCGAGCGAAGGACGCCTGCAGGTCGAGCAGCTGGCTGAGCGGGCTGGGGTCGGTCATCGGGCGGCGAGCTCCCGCAGGGTCGGCTTGTGGATCTTCCCCGTGGCCCCCTTGGGCAGCTCGTCCAGGGCGGTCACGTGGCGCGGGACCTTGTACCCCGCGAGCCGAGATCGGCACAGCGCGACGATCGCCTCGGGGGCCAACTTCGCCCCCGGGCGGAGCGCCACGAAGGCGTGCCCGACCTCGCCCCAGAGCGGATGCTCCACCGGCACGACGGCCGCTTCAAGCACGTCCTCGATCCCGCCGAGCACCCGCTCGACTTCGCCCGGGTACACGTTCTCGCCCCCGGAGATGAACATCTCTTTGCGTCGGCCGGCGCATCGGAAGCCGCCAAACGGGGCCTCGACAAAGAGGTCCCCGGTGCGGAACCAGCCGTCGTCGCCGAGGGCCTGTGCGGTCGCCTCGGGCTGACGCCAGTAGCCGGCGCAGACCGTGGGGCCGCGCAGTTGCAGCTCCCCCACCTCGCCCGGCGCCACCGGCGCGTCGTGTTCGTCCACGAGCCGGACCTCCAGGTGAGGCATGGGGAAGCCGACCGTGCCGGCGCGGGCGAGCCCTTCGCCGGCCGGCATGACGAAGCAGTTGGGGCCGACCTCGGTGAGGCCGTAGCCCTGGCGGAACTCGACCCCGCGGTCCCACCAGGCCTCGATCTCGGGCAGGGGGCAGGGGGCGCCGCCGCTGATCACCCAGTCCAGGCTGCTCAGGTCGGCAGTGGCGAAGCGGTGGCTGCGGCGCATCGCCTGAAACATCGTGGGCACGCCGAAGAGGCATGTGAGCCCGTGGTCCTGGACCAGCCGGAGGGTTTCGTCGGGATCGAACGCCTCGGCCAGCAGCACCGTCCCCCCGATCATCAGCAGCGGAATCGTCAGCACGTTCCAACCACCGGTGTGGAACAGAGGCGCCGCGACCACGGTCGAATCGGCCGCCGTCAGCTCCCACCCGACGATCGTGTTGATCGCGTTCCAGTGGATCGATCCGTGGGTCAGCATCGCCCCCTTGGGACGCCCCGTGCTGCCGCTGGTGTACAGCGTCAGCAGCGGTGTGGAGGCCTCGATCGCGCTCCGCGGAGCAGGCTCCAGCAACTCCCCATCCCAGCCCCGGTCCAACTTCACCACCGGGACGGCGCATCCGTCCGGCACTTGAGGCGCCGAGACCCCGTCGACCAGGAGCACCGAAGGCTCCGCGTCCTCCAGCATCGCGGCCAACTCGGGACCGGCGAGGCGCCAGTTCAACGGCACGACGATCACCCCGAGGCGGGCCGCTCCGAGCAGGAGTTCGACCTGCTCGAGGCAGTTGCGCGCCAGCACGGCGACCCGATCGCCAGCCCGCAGTCCCCACCCGTGGTGCAGCCGTCGGGCGGCCAGCTCCCCTGCCCGGTCCAGCTCCGCGTAGGTGCGGCTCCGGCCCGAGGTGGGCTCCAGCAACGCCCGCCGGTGCGGCGCGGTGGCGGCGCGAGCGGCGATCGGGTCCCCGTGCAGCAGCATCGGGCTCTAGGCCTCGGCCGCCGGACGGGACATGCGGTCGATCTGCTCCTTCATCGCCTCCAGCGTCTTGGCGGTGGCGCGGGCGAATTCCTGGTTCAGCTCGAGCATGCCGTCGATGCCCGTGAGCATCGCCTCGCGCATGGTCTCGGCGGCGCGGTTCGGATCGGTCATCCACGCGGTCGGGTCGTAGGGGTTGTTCGAGGGGGTCTTCGTCTTCGTCTGCTTGGTGCTCATCAGGTCATCTCCCATGCACGGCGGGCTCCATGCCCAACCGCTGAGAGCAATCTATGTGCACTTGCACAAAAAGGTCAAGCGACCGATTGGTGCAAGTGCACAAACGACCAAGAAGAAACGCCGCAATCCGAAGATTGCGGCGTTTCTTGAGTCTTGGTGGAGCCAGGGGGGATCGAACCCCCGACCTCTTGACTGCCAGTCAAGCGCTCTCCCAGCTGAGCTATGGCCCCAGAATCGGTCGGCGGAAGGTAGTGGCACCTCCCATTGATGTCAACAGAGGAGCCCCCCTCAGAGTTTCTTCTTTGCCGGCGGCTTCTTTTTTGCGGCCGGCTTCTTCTTCGCCGCGGGCTTCTTCTTGGCCGCCGCCTTCTTCTTGGCCGCCGCCTTCTTCTTGGCCGCCGCCTTCTTGGCCGGCGCGGGGGCGGGCTCCGGCTCGGGCTCGGGCGCCGGCTCCGGTTCCGGCTCCGCGGCCACCGGCGCAGGGGCCTCGTTCGCGGCGGCTTCTTCTTCGCCGAGATCGCCCAACTCCGTTTCGAAGGTCTCGATCTGGACGTCGACCGCGGCGATCTTGGCGCCGGTGGATGCGAGATCCTCGTGCGCGAGCGATCCGCTCTGCATCAACGCCCACGCCTCCTCGCCGAGCTGCTGCAGCAGCAGTTCTCGATCCTTGCGGAGCTGGTAGACATCGATCCGGGCCTTGCCCATGCGGGCCCCCCGAAGGATGTCTTCACGGCTCTTGGAGAAGACGTCCTTCAGGCTGTCGAACAGGCTCGCGGCCCCTTCGACGAAGGCATCTACCTCCTCCTGCAGATTGACGGTCCCCTCGCCTTCAGTTCCCTCTTCGTCGCTCATGGTTCCCCTCGTGTCCCCTTCCCAGGACCGGATGATCACGAAGGCGCTCGGTCCTTGTCAATGCGACAAGTCAGAGCGATCCTGCCCCGCTGTGTCCGCCCCCGATCCCCGCACCGAAGCGCTGACCCGCCTGTTCTGCCCGGACTGCCAGGGCATGCTCGTCCCGTCGATGGACCGGCCGGGCGACCTGCGGGCCCCGGTCAACTGCCTCGATTGTGGGGCCCAGTACGGCGCCGAGCGGGGGGCGATCGAGCTTCACGGTCGGGACGGGCGGCCCACCTCCCGCATCCGCGAGTACCCCCACCAGGGCAAGACGCTGCCGTTCTGGGAGTTCTACGAGCAGACCCTCCGCCTCGGCGCCTACCGCGACACCGATCTGGAAGACGAGGTGTTCGCGCTCCTGGGCTGGCTCGATCATGACCCCGGCGATCCGATCCTCCTGGTGGGAGCGGGCCGGGGCGAGCTCCTCGCCACCGTCGCGGAGGCCTGCCCGGATTCGACGATCGTCGCGCTGGATGACTCGGTGGACGAGCTTCGAATCGCGCGCAAGCGGCTGACGCGGCAGGGATCGGAGAACTGCGCGTACATCGCCTGCGACCTGGACCGCCCCCCGCTGCGGCCGGGGAGCTTCAAGGTGGTGCTCCACTTCGGCGTGCTCCACGGACTGCAGAATCCGCTCGACCACCTGCGCCGCTTCGCCCCCGTGGTGCCCCCGGGAGGCCGGGTGGCGGGCGTCGCGCTGGCCCGATCGAACCTCCCCCGCATCGCCGAAGCGCAGCAGATGATGAGCGCCGGCACCGGCCTGAAGTGGGTGCCCATGCAGGCGTTCGGGACCGCCCTCATGAAGGTCGGCTGGCGCAGCTTCCGGCACGAGCAGCCGAGCAACTGGATGGCGCGGTTCGTCGCGATTCGCGGCGGTCTCTAGGAGCCCTTCGTCGCGGCGCGCGCGGGGGACAGCACCGTGCCGTCGTCCTCGCGGACCTCGAACCCCTGCTGGAGCGCCACCTCGAGGGTGCTGTCCCCCTGGCGCAGGTGCAGATCCATCTGCGGGAACGCGATCTCGACCTCGTTGGCGCGGAACAGGCGGTCGATCCGGATGCGCAGGTCGGAGGCGACGACGAGTCGGAGATCGGGATCGTCGATCCAGACGTTCAGGGTGAACAGCAGCGAGCTGTCACCGAAGTCGTCGAAGCGGACCATCGGGCCCGGCTTGCTCCGCACCCGGGGGTCCTCGGTGCCCGCCTGGAGCATCAGCCGGCGGACCAGGGGCACGTCGCTGCCGTAGGCGACGCCGACGGCGACGGGGATGCGGACGGTGACGTCCTCCTCGGTCCAGTTCACCACCACGCTGTCGATCAGCTTGCTGTTGGGGATCACCACGAGGAGGTTGTCGATCGTCTTGATGAGCGTCGCGTACGCGGAGATGCGCGTGACCCGCCCCACGAGGCCATCCAACTCGATGACGTCGTCGACGGAGATCCGACGGCCCAGCAGCAGGATCAGCCCGCTGATGAAATTCGCCGCGAGGGTCTGACCGCCGAAACCGACGGCCAGTCCGATGACGCCCGCGAACACCGTGAGGAAGCCGATGCCGACCCCGATCACGTCCAGGGCGACGACGAGGCCGACGCCGAAGATCAGGTACCGCACGAGCGTATCGAGCGTCGCCCGCATGCCGGTGTCGAGCTCGTACAGCGGGTACAGGTTCCGCCGCAGGAGCGACTCCAGCCAGCCGCTGATCAGGATCGTGACCACGATGGTGCAGGCGAACAACACGATCGACAGGCCCGTGATGCGGCTCCCCCCGATCTCGAACAGGGGCGCCGTCACCGCCGCCGCGAGGTTGCCGAAGACGTTGCCGCTGTAGTCCCAGCCCGAGGCGAGCAGCCCCGCGCTGCCGCCGCCGACGAACAGCAGCACCAGCGGAACCAGCGATCGGTACGCGGCCTTGGCGCCGTCGGGCCCCAGGGCGAGCCAGCCGCCCCCGTTGGGGAAGCCGACGACCTTCTGCAGCGCCTCGGTGGTCCGGTGGTAGACCCAGGGGGCCATCAGCGCGACGCCGAGGGTCACGAGTCCGCCCCGCACGAGCAGGCGGGCGAGGTTCACGTACCCCATCGCGTACAGCACGTAGACGACGACCGGGCCCAGCGCGAAGACCCGGTAGAAGCGGCGGATCCCGACCCGCAGCACGCCGACCTCGCTGATGTCTCCGTCCGCCCCAAGCAGGCTCAGGATCTCCGAGCGGCGCAGGAGGATGCCCAGCCAGCCGATCAGCAGCCAGAGCACCAGCGCCGCCTGGAGCAGCCGCCCCACCCCCGAGGGGAAGCCCAGCAGCGGGAGCATCGCCGCGCTCAGCCCGATCGCGGTCGCGAGCACGGCGCCGATCCGGATCAGCCCGCGCAGGTAGCGCGACACCGACGGCGACACGCTCTCGCTGCCCCCCTTGGGGAAGAGCACGCCCGAAGCGGCGATGACGACCCCCACCAGCGGCGGGGCCAGCGCGCTGAAGCGGTACAGCGGGCGCAAGGGCGTCGGGATCGCGTCGACCAGCAGCAGCATCCCGCACACCAGCGTGACGGGAAGCACGGGGGCGATCGCCTGGGCGATGACTACGGCGAGCTCGTCCGCGCGGCTCCCGACCTGGATGCGCACCAGCAGCGGCATCACCCGAGCGCCGAGCACGAGCGCGAGCACCCCGAGCAGCCCGAGCAGGAACAGCAGCGCTCCGCTGGCCTGCTGATCGGGGCGCCCGGCCGCGTCGATGCGGCCCTGGACCTGCTGCAGGGTGGCGGCGGGATCGGCCAGGAGCACGCGGGTGTACTCGGCCCCCAGGGTCAGCGCGGTCGGGTCCACGAGGCCGATGGTCGCGCTGAAGATGCCGTCACCCTCACGCGCAGCGACCTCGGCCCGTCGCTCGATCCAGCGGCTCCGGTAGTACTCGAGCGAAGGCACGTCCAGCCCCTGCCGATCCAGGTCCAGCGCGATGAGCTCCACCTGCTTGCGGTTCAGGTCCGTGCGCCGCTCCAGCAGCTGGACCTCCATGTGGCGGAGGCTGTCGGTGAACCGGAGCAGCTCCCGCTCGGCGGGGGCGAGGACGGGCATCGGATCCGGGGTCGGCGGCTCCTCGGGCAGGGGCAGCGGACCGACCAGATCGGGGTCCACGATCGGCTCGGGGGTGGGTTCGGGGGTCTCCGGCTCGAGCTCGCTGAGCTCCTCGTCGAGCATCGCCAGGCGGACCTCGTCCAGCGTCTCGCGGTGCTCCTGGCCCGCGTCCTCCAGCAGCGTCCGGTGTTCCTGGAGATCGAGCAGGCGGGCGCGTCGCAGCGCGATCTCCACCTCCAGATCCTCGATGCGGGCGTCGATCGCGGCCGTGCTGAGCCCGTCCTCCAGCCAGCCCGGCGTCGCGTCGACGTCCAGCTGGAGCTGTCGGGCCGCCGCGGAGGCCTCGATCAGGCCCTGGATCTGGGCGTCGTAGGACTCCTCGGTCTCCCGAAGGAGCTCGTCCATCTCCTCGGCCCGCTCGAGCAGATGCGACAGCACCTCCCGGCGCGCGGGCCCGGTCCGGCCCAGCTCGGCGCGCCGCTGCCGCCACGTCTGGGCACGGTCGGCGAGGTCGTTGCGGCGCCGCTCCAGCCGCTCCAGCTGCCACCGAAACTCGGACTGCCGGCGGTCGAGCCGATCGTCGTACTCCTGCTGGCGGGCCTCCAGGTTGGCGCGGATGACGTCGGCCGGATTCTGGGTGAGGGGGAGGACCGTCTCGCTCTCCAGGCCGGGGAGCGTGAGCTGTCCGACGGCCGCGCCGGGGAGGCAGCAGACAGCGACGATGAGCAGGATCCCCAGGCGCCTCACGGCGCCGACTCTACCGCGCGCTCCTCCTCACCGCCGACCTCCTCGGGCGCGTCCGGCTCGTCGATCGGGGGCGCCCCTTCGGACTCCTCCTCCTCGCCCCCTTCGCGGTGCAGGAGGAACTCGGACTCCGGCAGCGGCATGTCGTCGGCGATGCCCCACGGGGGCTCCGTCATCCGGAACACGACCGCGGTCATGCGATCCTGGAAGGTGACCCAGCCCCGCGGCTCCCACGAGAACCAGTAGCGGAGCTTGTCGGCCCGATCCCGGGGTCCGAGGCTGTCCCACCGCCACTGGGAGCGGTCCAGGAGCCACAGCACGCAGCCGTCGTGCTCGCGCCAGTGCCAGACCGCCTCGCCCGGGTCCATGAGGTTGAAGTGCGAGCCCGACAGCCCCATCGACCAGAGCCGCTCGTTGTCGGTGACGAGGTAGCAGGTGCCGTCCTCGAGCTTGGCGGCCGGCAGCTCCGCCCCCTGGAACCCGGGCACCCGCTCCATGAACGCCTCTTCGCTGGCGTAATAGCGGGTCCACGCGTCCGCGAGGCCGACCAGCGAGGTCAACACCGCCGTCCCCCCGAGGACCGCTGCGACGGCCCGCGTCCGCCCCTCCTCCAGCAGCGCCGAGGCCGCGAACGAGGCCCCCAGCAGCACCGCGATCGTGGGCAGGAGGGCGTGGCGGTAGCCGTAGTCGTTGAACGTGGCGAGGCCGATGTGCCCCAGCAGCACGAACCCGATCAGCGACGCGGGGCCCCGCCAGCCGACGTCGGGATCCGAGCCCCAGCGATGCAGTCCGAACGCGACCAGCGCCCCCATCCAGGGCCAGTGCCAGGGGGCGAACACCGCCACCCACAGCCCCTGCCGGCCGATCGAGGCGAGGTATCCGGAGGCGTCGTGGTAGCCGCCCTGCTCGGTGATCGCGCCGCCCGAGGCGAGCAGCGAAGGAACCCACAGCGCCACCAGCGCCAGCGGGGCGATCCAGAAGCCGGGGGTGCGTACCCGCGCGTGACGGCCCCAGCGGGCGCCCAGCCCGCCGAACAGGAGCAGCGCGAGGCAGGGCGCGAGCAAGCCCCACTCCACCCTCACGGAGACGACCATGCAGCCGCTGGCGGCGGCGGCCAGGAGCAGGCACATCTCGCCGGTGCGCCACGCCAGCACCGACAGCAGGAGGCAGACCGCCATGCCCGTCCAGGGGATGGCGACGTGGAAGAAGGCAGCGCCCCAGAAGGCGTGGATCGGGTGGAGGGCGAGCAGCACCCCGGCGGCGACGCCGACCTCGGAGCGGCGGGCGAGGGCCGCGGCGAGCCAGCCGAACGCGAACACCCCGATCCCGCGGGCGATCGCGTTGACCGCCATCAAAGGCACGGGGCCGGAGTCCTGCCCCACGATCCTGCCGATCACCCAGTACCCCCAGCGCAAGATCGGGTAGCTGACGTAGGCCTTGTAGCCGTGGGCGTTGCTCGGGCTCTGGCGGCCCGTGAAGCACTCGTAGTAGTCGGCTTCGTGGCCGAGGGGGTCGAACCGGCCCAGCGGGAAGGCCAGCGAGATGACGGCGGCGGCGAGCCCGACCCCGGCGATGGCCCGTCGATGCCCCACCGGGAGATCCCGCCACGCGGCCAGCAGCGACGGCCCCGCGGCCGCCACGCACAGCAGCCACACCAGCACCTGGGCGAGCGCGACGTGGCCGTCGTGGGCGTGGAGCCAGCCGATCACGCGCCCGCCTCGACGTTCGGCAGGCTGAGGTGGAAGCAGGCTCCCCCGGGGTGCTCGCGCACGTGGCGCAGCCGGCCCCCCATGCGCTCCACCAGCCGCAGCGAGACCGCAAGCCCAAGGCCGGTGCCGGCGCCCACCTCCTTGGTCGTGAAGAAGGGTTCGTAGATGTTCGAGCCGGCGCGGGGGTCGATGCCCGGCCCCTCGTCGGCCACCGACAGCGTCAGCAGGCCCGGCTCCTCGTCGGGGAGCCGCCGCACCACGATCGCCCCCTTGCCCTCCATCGCCTCAGCGGCGTTGACGAAGAGGTTCAGGAGGACCTGCTGGAGGCGGTCGGCGGGGACCGTGAGCTCGGGCACGGGGTCCCCGCCGAGCTCGATGTCGAAGGCGACGTTGGCGAAGCGCGGCTGCGCGATCACCAACTGCTGCGCGACGGAGATCACGTCGGCGACCTGCACGGCGACCAGGGGCACGTCGATCGGCTCCAGCTGATCGTGGGTCATGCCGGTAGGGCGCGAGTAGTTCAGGAGGTCGCGGATGATGCGGTGGATCCGATCCAGCTCGGCGCGGATGCGGGGGAGCAGGTCGGCGGCCAGCTCGCCGTCTTCGTCGTTCTGGAGCAGCTCGACGAAGCCGAGCACCGACGCCAGCGGGTTGCCCACCTCGTGCGCGACGCCCGCCGCGAGCCGGCCCACCGTCGCCATCTTCTCGGCGAAGATCAGGTCCTCCCGCGCCTGCGTGAGATCCGCGTTGATGGCGCGGAGCTCGGCGAGCTGGTCCTCGTTGGCCTTCTTGTAGCGCTGCAGCCCCTCCGCCATGGCGTTGAAGCGATCAGCAAGGGCTCCGAACTCGTCGTGCGCTCCCTCGTCCACGTGCACGTCGAACTCGCCCCTCGCGACCTGGGCCGTGCCCGCCGCCAGCGTCTCCAGCGGGCCGAGGATGCGGCGGCGGAACAGCACGAAGCCGAACGCACCGACGACAGTCGCCCCCAACAGCGCCGACAGCGCCAGCACCGACACCGTCTGCCGGTTCCAGGGACCGAACAGCGGCGCGCCCACGGGCACAGCGACACGGATCGCGCCGATGACGTGGCCGCTGTCGTCGATTACCGGGGACGTGGCGGTGCTCCAGGCGGGGCGGAACAAGCTCGGGTTCGGCTGCCAGCGGCCCCGCTCGGTTCGCTCGCCGGTCAGCGACGCCCTCAGATCGGTGCCATCCACCAGCCACGTGCTGGGCACCGGGGGGCCGTCCGCGGTGTCGGGTCGGAGCGAATCAGGCACGTCGCCGGCGGCCGCCACGGCGCGGAGGTCCCGGGTCGCGAGCACGGCGAAGAAGGGCTCACCGTCTGGGATCTCGGCGTCCTGGAGGGCGGCCTTCCAGATCCCCGGGGCGGCGGGGTTGGGGGGACCCGCGCGACGCGCCACGTCCGCGGCCCCCAAGGCGAGCACGCGGGACAGATCGGAGGCCACGTCGGCCCGCAACTCCACCTCACGGCCCTGCACGACCTTGCCCACGAGCACCGCGTTCAAGGCGATCGTGACGACGGTCAAGAGTGCGAGGTTGAGGACCACTTCGGCCCACAGCGAGGTCCGTCGTGCCATGCGGGGCAAGTGTAGACGGCCCGCCCGACGTCCGTGGGGGTCCGCTACCCTCTGGGCCATGCGACTCGTTTCCTTCTTGGCGTGCTGTGCCGGAGTCCTGCTCGCGGGCCCCGCGTTCGCTGCCCCCGGCCCCTCCCCCACGGTGCAGGTAGTGGTGGAGTTCGACGCCGGCGGCGCCCTCCAGGTGCGCTCGATGCGCGACAGCGAGCGTCCCTCGGACAGCTCGGAGTCCCGCCGGGACCCCCGCGACCGCATCGCCGAGTGGCCCGAGCCGGACGGTCACTGGACCGGTCGACCGTACGCGCAGCCCGGCGCCGCCTTCTCCCTGGTCGTGCCCCGAAGCGCGTTGGGGACCACGATCCCGGTGTCGGTGGGCAGCACCACCCTGCCCCTGACCGTGCCCGCCGTGATCGCCCTTGGCGAGGAGCCGGTGGAGCCCGAGCTCATCGAGTTTCAGATCTCCGGCGATCCGGAGAAGCGGCAGGACGTCGTGTTCCTGGGCGACGGCTACACGGAGTTGGAGCGGGACCAGTTCGTAGCCGACATCGAGGCCTCCCTCGACCACCTCCGGTCGATGTCCCCCTACGACCGCTACCTGCCCCTGCTGAACGTCTACGGCGTCTTCCTGCCGTCGCCCGAGAGCGGCGCCGACCACCTCGAGGCCAACCCCCAGACCTTCGCCGCCACCGCGCTGGACTGCCACTTCGGCGCGTTCGGCATCGACCGGCTCGTGGACTGCAACCCCGCCTACGTGCTGTACCTCGCGAGCTTCGCTCCCGGCGAGGACGTCCGGATCGTGATCGTCAACGATCCCGCGTACGGCGGCTCCGGCGGGGTCGAGTACGCGGTCGCCACCAACGGCCCCGACATGGGCGCGATCGTCGCCCACGAGATGGCCCACACCGACGGCCGCCTGGCCGACGAGTACGACTACGGCTACGCCTCCGGGGGCACCGAGACCGAGCTCCCCAACTGCACCTGGGACGAAGCCAACCTGCCCTGGGCGGGCTGGATCGACATCGCCTCCCCCGGAGTCGGCGCGTTCGAGGTCTGCAGCTTCTCCGACTACTACCGGCCCACCGACAGCGAGTGCACCATGAACGCGCTCCAGGACCAGTTCTGCGTGGTCTGCCGGGAGCAGTTGATGCGTCGAATCTACCGGCACGTCGACACCCTCCTGGCGGGCTCCTCGGACGGCCCCGGCGCGACCCTGGAGCCGGGCAGCAGCCTGGAGCTGTGGGTCGCCACCCTGGAGTTGGGCGGCGAGCCGGTGGCGGTGAGCTGGGTCCGCAACGACGGCACGGAGTTGGGCACCGGCCCCGCCCTGGATGTCCCCGCCGCCGCCCTCGTGGACGGCACCAACACCGTGACCGCCCACATCGTGGACTCCGTGGGCTTCACGTTCTTCGTCGACGACGAGCCGGCGCCGCTGGACGACGCCGTCTCCTGGACCGTCGAGGTGGCCCCGGGGGCGGGCGGCGACGACGACGACGACGCGGTCGATGACGACGACGACGGCGGGGGCGGAAACGCCTGCGGCGGAAACAACGGCGACGACGACGACGACCGCGGCGGCTTCAGCCAGGTCGGCTACCTGCTCCCGTTGATGCCGTTGCTGCTGGTGCGCCGGCGCCGCCCCGACGAGGACTAGCTACCCGGCCTCGGCTGCGGCCCCCAGCTCGAGCCGCTCGTCAGCGGCCCGCCGCAGCGGCGCCAGCTCCTCGGCCTCCTCGAAGTCGTCCCGCTCCACCACCGCTCGCGCAGCGGTCCGCGTAATCTCGACCAACTCGGCGAAGCGTGGGGTCGTGAACAGACTGAACGCCGGCGCCCCCGACTGGCGGGCCCCCACCAGGTCGCCCGGCCCCCGCAGCCGAAGGTCTTCGGCCGCGATCGCGAACCCATCGTTGCTGCCGGTCAGGATCGCGAGCCGCTCGACCTCGTCGGGCCGCTCCGCCAGCAGCACGCAGCGGCCGCCCCGGGTGCTTCGACCGACCCGTCCGCGGAGCTGGTGCAGCTGCGCCAGCCCGAAGCGCTCCGCGTCCATGATCACCATCGCGGTGGCCTCGGGCACGTCCACGCCGACCTCGACCACCGTCGTGCTCACGAGCACCTGGACCTCGCCGTCGCGGAACCGCCGGATGATCTCGTCCTTGGCGGAGCCGTCCATGCGGCCGTGGAGGATGCCCAGCCGGAGGCCCGCCAGCGCACCCATCGCGAGCTGCTCGGCGAGGTCGACGGCGGCGTGGCCGGTCCCCTTCCCTTCGACGCGCGGGCAAATGATGTAGGCGCGCTCGTCGGCCTCCGCGGCGGCACGCACGATCGCCCAGGCGTCGTTGTGACGCTCCAGCCCCCACAGGTCGGTGGTCAGCTCGCCCCGCGGGGGGCGTTCGTCGATCGTGGAGATGTCGAGATCGCCGAACATCGTCAGCGCGAGGCTGCGCGGGATGGGCGTGGCGGTCATCGCCAGCAAGTGGGGTTCGCCCCCCTTCGAGAGCAAAGACGCGCGTTGGAAGACGCCGAACCGGTGTTGCTCGTCGACGATCGCCAGCCCCAACCGGCCGAACTCGACGGCGTCCTGGAAGATCGCGTGGGTGCCCACGATGATCGACGCGACCCCGTCCGCGGCCATGCCCCGGTGGTGGCGTCGGGCGGCGGCCCGCTGGCCCCCGGTCAGGAGCGCGACCTTGCGCCCCATCCGCTCGTACATCGCCCGAGCCCGGTCGTACCACTGCCACGCCAGCACCTCGGTGGGGGCGAGCACGGCGACCTGATCGCCCCGGTCGACGATCGACGCCGCCGCCAGCAGCGCGACCACCGTCTTGCCCGCGCCCACGTCTCCCTGCACCAGCCGCTGCATGGGGCGGGGGTCGGACAGGTCGGCCCCGAGCTCGGCGAGCACCCGCTGCTGCGCTCCCGTGAGCTCGAACGGGAGGTGCTTGATCAACCGATCTTGGAGGCTCTTGCTCCCCTTGTTGAGGAAGTCCCACAGCGCCGCGCTGCAGGGCCGGGAGATGACCTGAGCGCGACGCCGGGCCAGCGCCGTCTGGAGCACGAAGAGGTCCTCGAACAGCAGCGCCTCGTGGGCCGGGTGGCTCCCCAGGCGAAGGGCGGGCACGTCATCAGCCCCCTCGGGGAAGTGCACCGCCCGCAGCGCCTCAGCCCGGGACGGCAGGCCCAACTCGTCCCGCAACGTCTCGGGCACGACGTCGTCGACGTCCTCGGCGAAGTCCTCGAAGGCGCGGTGGATCAGACCCCGCAGCGCCCGCTGGCCGATCCCCTCGGGGAGGCCGTACATCGGCACAACCACGCCCCGGTGCACGCCTTCGGTGTCGGCGTCGGCCTTCTCGAACTCGGGGTGGGTCATCCGCAGCGGCGGCGCCTTCTTGTCGACGCCCCCCATCAGGCAGACGGCGTCCCCCTTGGTGAACGCTTTGTGGATCCAGGGGGCGGAACCGAACCACGTGGCCAGGATCGTGCCGGTGCCGTCGTCCACCGCGACCTCGGCGAACCGGGTCCGGCGGCCCCGCCCCGATCGGATCCCCGTGACCTCCCCGAACACCACCGCCTCCTCGCCCCGGGTGACGTCCTGGATGGGGGTGGCGCAGGTGCGGTCCTGGTACTTGCGGGGCAGGTGGTGGAGCAGATCGGCGACGGTGTGGATCCCCGCCGCGGCGAGCTGATCGGCCTTCACCGGGCCGACGCCCTTGAGCTTGCTGACCGGCACCGCGGCCGCGGACAGCACGTCCCGGGCGGGGCTGTCGACCTTGCGCCGGGGAGCCTCGACCGCCTCTCGGTCGGGCTCGTCGCCCCGCCGAATGCGCGCGTGCACGGCGTCCCGGGTGCGCTTGAGCCGGCCCTCCCGCTCGTCCGCTTCCAGGCGGTCGAAGTCGGCGAAGGAACGGCGAAGCCGCCGCAGGAAGTTGCGCGATTTGGGCGACAGCAGCGCTTCGTCGACCGGCTCCAGCCGCGCGCCGACGGCCTTGTGCAGACCGCGGGCGATCCGCTCCGACGGGAGTCCGGCCTGCTCATCGAGCAGCCCAGCGACGTTCTTGAGTGCGGGTATGAGGCCGCTTTCGGCCGTCACGGAGCTACTTGTACTCGACGTCCGTGATGAGCACGGTGCGGGCCCCCTTGGGGACCTTGATGACGATCTCGTCGTCCACTTCCTTGCCGATGAGGGCGCGCCCAATGGGGGCCTCGATCGAGATCTTGCCCTGGCTCACGTCGGCCTCGAAGCCGCCCACGATCTGGTACTCGAGCTCCTCATCGGTGTCGACGTCCTCGAGCTTCACGGTCGCGCCGAAGCGGACCACGTCGCCCTCCATGGTGGACGGGTCGATGACCTCCGCGAGGCTGAGCTTCGCCTCAAGGTCCCGGATGGTGGCCTCGATCATCCCCTGCCGGTCCTTGGCGTAGTCGTACTCGGCGTTCTCAGAGAGATCACCGTGGGCCCGGGCGATTTCGATCGCCTTGACGATGTTGGGGCGCTCGATCTCGATCAAACGACGGACCTCGGTCTTGAGGGCGTTGTGACCGGCGGGCGTAATGGGGTAGCGGCGAATGCTCAACTTGAATCCTCCGAAGGCGGAGGAGTGTAGGCCATCGCGTCCGCCGTGCAAGCTCTAGACGGTCTGAAGTCCGACTTCTTCGGTGTCGCCGACGTGCCCTCGCTCGCCGTCCCACAGGTACACGGTGCGGCCGCCGAACAGCGTGCGTTCGACCCGCGTGGGCAGCTCCCAGCCGTGGAACGGGGTGTTGGTGCTCTTGCCGTACAGCTCGGTGTTGCTGATCGTCCGCGACCCCTTGGGATCGACGATCGTGACGTCTGCCGAGGCGCCCGGCTTGAGCGTTCCGACGTCCAACCCGAACACCGCGGCCGGCCCCGACGTCAGCGCCTTCACGGCCTCGACCAGCTCCAGCTTGCCCTCCTGGACGAGCCGGTAGGTCAGCCCCCAGGCGGTCTCTAGGCCGACGATCCCGAAGGCGGCGATCTCGAACTCGACCTCCTTCTCGACGGTCGAGTGCGGAGCGTGATCGGTGGCGACGCAGGCGATCGTGCCGTCCTTGAGGCCGGCGATCACCGCGTCCACGTCCTCCCCGGTGCGCAGCGGCGGCGCCATCTTCGTGGCCGGGTCGTAGCCGCGGACCGCCTCGTCGGTGAGGGTGAAGTGGTGGGGCGTCGCCTCGGTGGTGACCTTCAGGCCGCGGGCCTGAGCCTCGCGGATCATACGGACGGCGCCGGCGGTGGAGACGTGGGCGACGTGCAGGTGCCCGCCGGTGATCTCCGCGAGCACGATGTCCCGCGCGACCATCACGTCCTCGGCCGCGGCGGGGATCCCGGGGAGCCCCAACTCGGTACTGACCCGTCCCTCGTGCATGCAGCCGCCGCTGAGGCACGAGTCCTCCTCGTGCACGACCACGGGCACGCCGACAGTGCGCGCGTACTCCAGCGCGCGGCGCATCAGGTGCGCGTCCATCACGGGGTAGCCGTCGTCGCTCACGGCGACCGCCCCTTCGCTCACCATGTCGCTGATCTCGGCGAGTTCCTCGCCCTTGAGTCCACGGCTCACGGCGCCGATCGGGAGCACGCGGCACAGCCCCGCCTCGTCGGCCCGCTGGGCGATGTACTTGGTCACCGTGCCGGTGTCGTTGACCGGGTTGGTGTTGGCCATACAGCAGACCGTCGTGAAGCCGCCCGCGACAGCCGCGCGGCTGCCGGACTCGACCGTCTCCTTGTACTCGTGGCCGGGCTCGCGGAAGTGCACGTGCAGGTCGACGAAGCCGGGCAGGACCCAGCGTCCGGTAGCGTCGATCACGTCGGCGTCGGCGGTGCCGGAGCCAGCCAGCCCCTCGCCCACGCCCACGATCCGGCCGTCGGAGCCGATGTAGACGTCGGTGACTTCGTCGCGTCCCGTGGCCGGATCGATCACCCGCCCGCCCTGGATCAGGACCGGTCGTTCGAGGGTGCCCATCAGCCGCGCCCCTCTCGGCGGGCAGCGCCTTCGCCGCCCAACACCAGGTACATGACCGCCATCCGCACTGCGACTCCGTTCTCTACCTGGTCCAGGATCACCGACCACTCGCCGTCGGCGACCTCGGGCTCCAACTCGACCCCGCGGTTGATCGGCCCGGGGTGCATGATCAAGACGTCCTTGCGCGCCCACCGGCGCAGCTTTTCGCGGTTCAGGCCGAACATCCGGCTGTACTCCCGCGACGTCGGGAAGAAGTGACCGCCGCGGCTGAGCCGCTCCTTCTGGATGCGCAGCATCATCACCACGTCGGCCTTGCGGATCCCGTCCTGGAGGTTGTCGTGGACCTCGACGCCGAGCTCCTCGATCCCGGGGGGAATCAGCGTGCGCGGCCCGCACACGCGGACCTTGGCGCCCATCGTGCGGAGCCCCCAGATGTTCGACCGGGCGACCCGTGAGTGCGTGATGTCGCCCACGATCGTGACCGTCCGGCCCTTCAGCCCGCCGAGGGCCCGCCGGATCGTGAGCATGTCCAGCAGCGCCTGCGTGGGGTGCTCGTGGCGGCCGTCACCGGCGTTGATGATGCTCGTGTTCGGCAGCGCGTCGCTCAGCAGCCCGGGAGCCCCGGCGCGCGCGTGGCGCAGCACGATGATGTCGGGGTGCATGGCGGCGAGGTTCCGCGCCGTGTCCAGCAGCGTCTCCCCCTTGGTGGTGCTGCTGCTTCCCCCGGAGATGCTGAACGTGTCCGCCGACAGCCGCTTGGCCGCGATGTCGAACGACGTCCGGGTCCGGGTGGACGGCTCCAGGAACAGGTGGACCACCGACTTGCCCCGCAGCGTCGGCACCTTCTTGATGCTCCGCAGGTTCACGAAGCGGAACTGGTCCGCGACGTCGAGCACGTAGCCGATCTCGTCGGCGGACAGCCCCTGCAGGCCGATGAGGTCCTTGCGCACGAAGCCGGTCACGAACCGGCCCCCGACTTCAGCTCGACGCTGTCGGTGGTCACGATCACCTTGTCCGTTCGCTGGGACTCAATCGTTCGACCGACGAAGTCGGCCTGGATGGGGAGCTCACGCCAGCCGCGGTCCACGAGCACCGCGAGCTTGACCCACCGGGGGCGCCCGTAGTCGTGGACCTCGCCCAGGGCCGCCCGCACCGTGCGGCCGGTGTAGAGCACGTCGTCCACCAGCACGATCCCGTGCCGCTCGAGGTCGTGGGGCAGTTCGGTGGCGCCGAAGGACGGCGTCTCCAGGCCGCTGTAGAGGTCGTCCCGGTACAGCGTGATGTCGATGGCGCCGACGGCCGGACGCTCGCCCTCCGCCTCCTCGATGAGGTCGGCGAGGGCAGCAGCCAGCGGCACCCCGCCCTTGCGGATGCCCACCAGCGCGATGGGGGCCTCGCACGCATCCACGATCTCCGACGCCATGCGCCGCAGGCACCGGCTCACGGACTTGCTGTCGAGGATCGTGCGGCTCACCCGATGCCCTGGAAGAAGCGGTTCCAGCGGATCTTGCCCAACCAACTGCCGCAGGGGTCCAGCGACAGCCAAACAAACAGCGCGCGCCCCTTCACGTAGCGGATGGGGACCTGACCGAAGACGCGGCTGTCGCTGCTGTTGTCCCGGTTGTCGCCCATGGCGAAGAAGTGGTCCGGACGGACCGTCACGGGGCCGAAGTTCTCCCCGGACTGGATGCCGTCCCGCGCGAGCACCGAGTAGGTGTCGCCGGCGGCGTTGGTCTCGCTGTAGAGGCGCACCTTCTCGTCGAAGCAGGCCTGGTTGGAGTACGAGTACTCCCGCTTGTACGTGCGCGCGTGTTCGACCCCGTTGACGTGCAGCACGCCGGCCCGGACCTCGACCACGTCACCGGGGAGCGCGACGATCCGCTTGATGTAGTCGACCTTCTGGTCGTGGGGGTATCGGAACACGACGACGTCGCCGCGATCGGGGGTGTCCCACTCCATCAGCGTGGTGCCGCCCTTGGGGAACTTCTTGCCCAGGAACGCGTACGGGATCTCGCTGCGGTAGCTGAGCTTGTTGACGAAGATGAAGTCGCCGATGGCCAGCGTCTCGATCATCGATCCCGAGGGGATCTTGAACGCCTCGATGACGAAGAAGCGGAGCAGCAGCGCCACCGACAGGGCGATCACGATCGCCTCGGTGTACTCGCGCACGGCCCCCTTGGGCTTGCGGGGCACGCCTTCCTTGCGCCGGAAGAACTTCATTCGTCCAGCTTCAGGACGGCGAAGAACGCCTCCTGCGGGATCTCGACCGAGCCGACCGCCTTCATGCGCGCCTTGCCCTTCTTCTGCTTCTCGAGGAGCTTGCGCTTCCGCGAGATGTCGCCGCCGTAGCACTTGGCGGTGACGTTCTTGCGGAACGCCTTGATGTTGGTTCGAGCGATGACCTTCTTACCGATCGCCGCCTGGATGGGTACTTGAAACATCTGGCGGGGGATGAATTCCTTCAGCTTCACCGTCAGCTTCTGACCCATGGTGTGCGCGCGGTCCCGGTGGCAGATCACCGAGAGCGCATCCACCGGCTCCCCGCTGACGAGGATGTCCATCTTCACCAGGGGGGCGACCTCGAACCCCATGAGCTCGTAGTCCAGCGATGCGTAGCCCCGCGTGGCGCTCTTGAGCTTGTCGTAGAAGTCGAAGACGATCTCCGCGAACGGCAGGTCGTACTCGACCACCACCTTGGTCGCGGCCAGGTACTCCATCCCCAGTTGCCGGCCGCGCTTGTCCTCGCACAGCTTGATCACCTGGCCGACGCCGTCGGACGGCACGTGCACCTTCGCGCGGACCCGCGGCTCACTGAGGGTGTCCAGCACCATGGGATCGGGCACGTCGCTGGGCCGATGGATCTCCACCTCCGTGCCGTCCTTGAGCTGAGCCCGGTAGACCACGTTGGGGGCGGTGGTGATGAGGCCGAGCTCGTACTCGCGCTCCAGCCGCTCCTGGATGATCTCCATGTGCAGCAGGCCGAGGAAGCCGCAGCGGAAGCCGAAGCCGAGCGCCTCGGACGTCTCCGGCTCCCACGACAGCGAGGCGTCATTGAGGCTGAGCTTGCTGAGGGCATCCCGCAGGTCGCTGTAGTCGGCCGCTTCGATGGGGAAGACCCCGGCGAACACCATCTGCTGGGGCGCCTCGAAGCCGGGCAGCGCCTCTGCGCAGGGGCGCTTCGGGTCGGTGACCGTGTCACCGACGCGGGTCTCCGAGATGCTCTTGATCCCGGTGATCATCAGCCCGACCTCGCCGGGTCCCAGCTGATCGACCTTCATCACCTCGGGGACCTTCACGGCGAGGCCGCTAACCTCGTGATCGTTGCCCGTGCTGAAGAAGCGGACCTTCGTGCGCGGCTTGAGCACACCGTCGACGACGCGGACCAGGCAGATGACCCCCTGGTAGCTGTCGTACCAACTGTCGACGATCAGGACCCGGAGATCCGCGTCGGGGTCGCCCGTGGGGGGCTCGATGTGCTTGACCACCGCCTCCAGCGCATCGTGCACGCCGACGCCGGTCTTGGCCGACGCCAGCACCATGTGCTCGCAGTCGAGGCCGACGTGGTCTTCCAGCTGCTCGCGCACCGCGTCGGGATCGGCCCCCGGGAGGTCGACCTTGTTGAGGACCGGGACCATCTCCAGGTCGGCCTCGAGCGCGAGGTAGATGTTGGCGAGCGTCTGCGCTTCCACCCCCTGCGCGGCGTCCACGACCAGCAAGACGCCCTCGCACGCGGACAGCGAGCGGGACACCTCGTAGTTGAAGTCGACGTGGCCGGGGGTGTCGATGAGGTTCAGCTGGTACGTCTTGCCGTCGTCGGCGAGGTAGTTCAGGCGGACCGTGTTGGCCTTGATCGTGATGCCGCGCTCGCGCTCCAGATCCATGGAGTCGAGGTACTGCGCCTTCATGTCGCGATCGGAGACCGCCGCCGTCTGCTCCATCATGCGGTCCGCCAGCGTGGACTTTCCGTGGTCCACGTGGGCGATGATGGCGAAGTTCCTGATCTGGTCGATGGCCATCGGCGCCGCCTTGTACCCCCCCCGAGGGGCAACAGCAACCGAAAGGGGGGCCAATCACCCAGGGCCGATGAGACTAGGTGTTGACTCGCACAAACAGGTTCGATAAAAGTCGCCGGCTCGCCGGGAGACCCCGGTGGACTACGCGAAGGAACGAGTTCGATGGCGAACCACAAGAGCGCGCTCAAGCGACAGCGTCAGGATGAGAAGCGACGTCTCCGCAACCGGTACCACCGGGGTCGGATGCGCACCACGATCAGGGCGTTCCGCTCGGCCATCGAGGCCGGCGACATGGACACCGCCGCGACGCTCCTCGCCTCGGCGATCAGCCTGACGGATCGTGCCCAGACCAAGGGCGTCATCCACAAGAACACCGCTTCCCGAAAGATCTCGCGGCTTCAGGCGGCCTACAACGCCGCCTCCGCCGCATAGCAGCAGCAGAACTCGCGCAGGCGCAGCAGCTCCAAAAGCACCCGCTGAAGCAGTACCGAAAGGCCGGAGGGCAAGCCCCTCCGGCCTTTTTCTGTTCCGGATCGTGACTGACCCTCAGGCCCGGCCGATGACGTCGTGGACCGCCTGCTCCACCGCCCAGCGGGGGTCGATGCGGAAGCCGCCCTTCAGATCGGACTCCGCCTTGAGCATGCGGGAGCTCGCCTTCTGCAGCTCGGCGGCCCGGTAGCGGCCGACCTGGTCGCGCCACTTCCACGTCATGTTGGGAGGCACGCCCGCGGCCATCATCGCGTCGGACTGCGGCAGGCCCCGAGCGAGCCCGATCTCGATGGCGAGGAGCTGGCGGACGCGGCGGCTGAGCAGGCTCATCACCGCGTAGGGCCCCTCCCCTTGCGTCCACAGCAGCTGCAGGTTGCTCAGCGCCGGGCCGAGGTTGCGCTTGCCGACGTGGTCCAACAGGTCCCAGAGCGCCTCGGCGCGCCGGCCCACCAGCACCTCACCGAGGTCCTCGCGGGTGATCCGGTCGTTGTCGCCGACGAACAGCGCGGCGTGGCGCAGGCCATTGCTGATCTGGGCCAGGTCGTTGCCCATCAGGGCCTCGAAGAAGTCGGCGCCGTCCGAGTCGAGCCGCTTGTCGAGGGCGCGCGCCTCAGCATCGATCCAGTTCTTCAGGTTCCGCCCGTAGAGCTTCTTGAACTCGCACCACCGGCCGGTCTTCTTGAGGGTCTTGGCGAGCTTGCCGCGGCCGTCGAAGACCTTCTTGGAGCCGTCACTGCCGAGCATCAGCACCACGGACGTGGGGCTGGGGTTGGCGCAGTAGGCGGCCAGCTTCTCCTGGTCGTCCTTCTTCAGGTCGCCCGCGTTCCGGACCACGATCGTGCGCCGCTTGGCCATCATCGGGAGGTGCTGAGCAGCGCCCGCGATGGCGTCGCCGCTGGCCGATTTGCCCTCGAAGATCTGCTCGTTGAACCCCCGTGGGGCGCCCGCGACCGACGCCGCAAAGAGGCGGTCGTAGGCCTGCCGGGCCAGGTGCGCCTCCTGCCCGAACAGCAGGTAGATCGGCTTGAGGTCCCCCGATTCGATGTCGGACTGAATCTGGGCAAAGGGATCGGCTGCGGGTCGACGGGCCATGCGGCCGCGAGTGTACCGAGACATTTGGGGTCAATCGGCCCCTTTGTCGCCGCTAGTGTCGATCGTGCCGGAGGGAGGGACACATCGTGGGCAAGGACCGGGGGCGGTCTCCTTCGCGAACGTCATGAGCAGGCGGCGCCAGAAGGCGGCGGCGTGGCTCGTATTCGCAGGGGGACGAGGCCAAGACCATCGAAGTGAACGCGACGGGCACGGTGCTGGGCCGGCTGCTCGGCGACGTGAAGCTCGATGATCGCGAGGTCTCCGCCGTCCACGCCCTGATCTCCTTCACCGACGGCGTCTGGCAGGTCGTCGACCTGGGCAGCACCAACGGCATCTACGTGGACGGCCGCCTGACGATCAGCGACGTGCTCGCTAACGGCTCGAAGGTGAAACTGGGGCGCACGGAGTTCCAGTTCCGCATCGGGGTGGCGGAACCGGAGGGCGACGCCACCTCCCCGATGATCCCCAAGCCGCCCGAGGGCCGGCCCGAGACCACCCGATCGCTGCCCGGCGCCGCCGTGAACGCCCGGGCGCAGACGCAGAGGATGCCCCGCACGGGCGACATCTCCGACCCACCGCCGGTCGAGGCGGTGCCCTGGGCCTCGGCCACGCCGCACCCGCGCCTGCTGGTGTCGTTGACGGTGGCGGCCGGGCCCGAGCAGGGCACGCAGCGGCAGTTCTTCCAGGAGCAGATCGTGATCGGGCGCCGGTCCGTGGACTTCGTCACCGACGATGAGCAGGTGAGCCGGCGGCACGCCGTCATCGAGGTCTTCAGCGAGGACCAGGTGCTGGTGCGGGACCTCGAGTCGACCAACGGCACGTTCCTCAACGGGCACCGGGTGACGTCGGCGTGGTTGAACGACGGCGACCGCCTGTCGCTGGGCTCGTTCGCGTTGATCGTGGCGATCGAGCGCCCCTGACCTACGGCTAGCCCGGGACGATGTTCACCAGCCGGCCAGGCACGTACTTCACGAACCGCGGCGGCTTCTCGCCGACCCACTTCTGCACCTTCTCGCGGGCCATCGCGGCGGCGATCGCGTCGTCCTCGGTGACGTCGGCGGGCAGCTGGATCTCGTCCCTCCGCTTGCCCCCCACCATGACCACGATCGTGACCTCGGAGACCGCGGTGACGGCCTCGTCGCTGACGGGCCACGGCTGGTCTTCCAGCAGCCCCTCGCCGCCCAGCGTCGTCCACAGCTCGTTGGCGATGTGGGGCGCGAACGGGCTCAGCAGACGCACGAGCGCGCGGGCGCCCTCGGCGAAGGCGGCACCATCGGCACCCTCACGCCCCTTGAACGAGGACAGCGCGTTGGTCAGCTCCATGCACCGGGCGATGGCGGTGTTGAACTGCATGCGCCGCTCGATGTCGTCGGTGACCGTCGCGATGGTCTGGTGCGTCGTCCGGCGCAGGTCCTTGCCTGCCTTGGACAGGCCGTCGAAGGAGTCCGGCGCCGCCTTGATCGCCTCGGCATTGCCGTCGACCGCGCGCCAGACCCGCGACAGGAACCGCCAGCAGCCGTCGACCCCGCTGTCGGACCAGTCGACGTCCTTGTGGGGCGGCGCCGCGAACAGGCAGAACAGCCGGGCCACGTCGGCGCCGTAGTGGGCCAGCAGCTTCTCCGGGTCCACCGTGTTCTTCTTGGACTTGGACATCTTGATGACCGGGCCCACGTCCACGGGCTTGCCGTCCGCCTTCAGGCGGCCGTCCTCGATCTCGTTGGGGTAGTAGTACTTCCGCTCGGTGCCCTCACCGCGGCTGTACGTCTCGTGGCAGACCATGCCCTGGCACAGCAGGTTGGTGAACGGCTCGTCGCCTTCGACGATGCCCAGGTCGCGCAGGACCTTCATGTAGAAGCGTGCGTACAGCAGGTGCATGACGGCGTGCTCGATGCCGCCGACGTACTGGTCCACGGGCAGGAAGCGCTTCGCCGCCGCCGGATCGACCATGCCCTGGTCGTAGTCCGGGGAGCAGTAGCGGACCTGGTACCAGGAGCTCTCCATGAAGGTGTCGAAGGTGTCCGTGTCCCGGCGGGCGTCCGCGCCGCACTTGGGGCAGTCGACCTTCCAGAAGCTCTCCAGCACCGGCAGCGGCGAGCCGCCGTGGTCGCCCAGGCTCACGTCCTCGGGCAGCAGGACCGGCAGATCCGCCTCGGGCACGGGCACGATTCCGCAGGCTTCGCAGTGGACCATCGGGACCGGGCATCCCCAGAAGCGCTGGCGGCTCAGGCCCCAATCCCTCAAGCGGTAGTTGATGGTTGAAGAGCCCCGGCACAGCTCGGTCAGCTGCGCGACGACGGCGGTCTTGCCGGCCTCGTTGGGGGTGCCGTCGTGGGTCCCGCTGTGGACCATGGTCCCCTCGCCGGTAAACGCCGCCTCCATGGTGGCGACGTCCAGCGGCTCCTCCCCTTCCGGCTGAATCACGACCTGCAGGTCGATGCCGTACTTCTGGGCGAATTCGAAGTCCCGCTGGTCGTGGGCGGGCACCGCCATCACCGCGCCGGTGCCGTAGTCCGCGAGCACGAAGTTGGCGGTGTAGATGGGGATGCGGCGGCCGTTGACGGGGTTGATGGCGTGGCGTCCGATGAACAGCCCCTGCTTCTCCGTCTTGTCGTCCATCCGCTCGGCCTTCTCGACCGTGCCCATGGCGTCGATGAAGGCCAGTACGTCGGCCTCCTGGGGGGTGCCGACGCACAGCTGACGGGTCAGCGGGTGCTCGGGCGCCAGGGACATGAACGTGCAGCCGTACAGCGTGTCGGGGCGGGTCGTGAAGACCTCGATGTCCTGCTCCTGGCCGTCGACCGCGAACAGAATCGAGGCGCCGTGGGACTTGCCGATCCAGGCCCGCTGCTGGACCTTCACCGCCGAGGGCCAGCCCTCCAGGGTGTCCAGACCGTCCAGCAGCTCATCGCAGTAGTTGGTGATGCGCAGGTTCCACTGCTCCATCTCGCGCTGCCGCACGGGGCCGTGGCCGCGCCAGCAGTCACCGTCCTCGACCTGCTCGTTGGCCAGGACCGTGCCGCAGCCGTCGCACCAGTTCAGCAGCCCCTTCTTGCGGTAGGCCAGCCCCTGCTCCCACATCTTGATGAAGACCGCCTGCTCCCAGCGGTAGTAGTCGGGGTCGCAGGTGGCCAGCTCCCGGTCCCAGTCGTAGGAGAAGCCCAGCTGCTTCAGCTGGCCTCGCATCGTCGCGATGTTGCTGCGCGTCCACTTCGCGGGGTGGGTGTTGTTCTCCCGGGCGGCGTTCTCGGCGGGCAGCCCGAACGCGTCCCAGCCCATCGGGTGCAGGACATCGAAGCCCTGGGCGCGCCGGTAGCGGGCCATCACGTCGCCGATCGAGTAGTTCCGGACGTGCCCCATGTGCAGCTTGCCGCTGGGGTACGGGAACATCTCGAGCATGTAGAACTTCGGCCGTCCGCCCGCCTCCTCGGCGACCGCGAAGGTCTTGTCCTGGGCCCATCGGGCCTGCCACTTGGCTTCAATCTCACTCGGCTTGTAGTCGCTCATCAGGGGCTCCCTCGCTCGGGTGTGATCGGTCCGGGGCGGAGAATCTTCCAGGGCACGGCCACAAAGTCCACCAGGGTGGAGGCAACGCCTCCGGGGCAGGCGCCGCGGTCGATCGCGAGGTCGGGGGCGAGGGCATCGACGTCGACCTCGTCGAAGCTCTGGGGGGCGGGCGCCCCGGCCACGTTGGCGGACGTCGAGACGATCGGCTCGCCGACCTCCTGGATGAGCGCCCGCAGCCACGGGTCGCCCGGCACCCGTACCGCGATCGTGGGCACGTCGCCGACCGCCCCGAGCAGCTCCGGGGGGAGCCCCTCACGCGCGGGTCCGATCAGGGTCAGAGGACCCGGCCAATGCTTCGCCAGCTCGGGCGGGGGGGCCTGCGTCCAGAGCGAGCAGGCCATCGCGGCGTCCGCGGCGACGACCAGGTAGGGGCGCCCCGGGGGCGAGCGCTTGGCGCGACGGACCGCGTCGACGTCGGCCGACAGGGCGACACCGATCCCGTAGACCGTCTCGGTCGGGTAGACCAGCAGTCCTCCGGCGCGGAGAACATCGCCGGCCGCGCTCACCGGCGCTGCAGCTCCGCGTCGGCAGCCATGACCTTGGCGCGCATCTGGACGCGATCGTCCTCCAGCGCCTGGGCGAGGGCCTCGTCCGACAGAGCCATGATCTGGATCGCGAGCATCGCGGCGTTCTTGGCTCCGGCGCGGCCGATGGCGACGGTGGCGACGGGCAGACCGGGGGGCATCTGCACGGTGGCCAGGAGCGCGTCCATGCCGTCGAGGCTGGCCGCGATGGGCACGCCGATCACGGGCAGGGTGCTGTGCGCGGCGGCGGCCCCGGCGAGGTGGGCGGCCATGCCCGCGCCGCAGATCAGGACCTGGATCCCGCGGGCCTTCGCGCCGCTGCAGAACTCTTCTGCCGCCGCCGGGGTGCGGTGCGCGGACATCACCCGCCACTCGTAGCCGATGCCGAACTTGTCGAGCATGTCGGCGGTCGCCTGCATGACCTCCTTGTCGGAGATCGAGCCCATCAAAATCCCAACTCGAACACTCATCGAATCGCCCTCGCGGCAATGTCGGTGCGGAAGTCCACACCGTCCCAGTGAATCGTCCTGGCGGCCGCGTAGGCGCGGTCGCGGGCCTGCACGACGGTGGCGCCGCGGGCCGTGACCCCCAGCACCCGTCCGCCGGATGTGAGCAACGTCCCGTCGTCGGCCCGGCGGGTGCCGGCGTGGAACACCACCACGTTCTCGTCGACCTCAGCGTCCGCCCCCGCGATCGGGAGCCCCTTGTCGTAGGGACCGGGGTAGCCCCCCGAGACCAGCACCACGCAGAGGGTCGCGCCGTCGAAGAAGACGGGCGGCTCAGCTTCGTCCAGCCGCCCCTGGGCGGTCGCCAGCAGCAACGGGAGCAGATCCGACTCCATCGCCAGCAGGATGGGCTGGCACTCGGGGTCGCCGAAGCGGACGTTGTACTCGACCACGTGAGGCCCCTCGGCGGTCAGCATGAGGCCCGCGTACAGCAGCCCCCGGTAGGGCATGCCGTCCGCCGCCATGCCCCGCGCGGTGGGGAGCAGCACCTCGTTGACGGCCCGCGCGAAGACCTCGTCGTCCACCGCCGGGACCGGCGTGTAGGCGCCCATGCCTCCGGTGTTGGGTCCAGCGTCCCCGTCGAAGCGGCGCTTGTGGTCCTGGGAGGCCTGCAGCACGACCACCGACTCGCCGTCCACGAGGGCGAAGATCGTCGCCTCCTCCCCTTCCATGAACTCCTCGACGACCACGCGGGAACCGGCGTCGCCGAAGCGGCCTTCGACCGCCATCGCCTCGCCCGCCGCGCGGGCTTCGTCCCGGGTGGTGCAGATGAGCACTCCCTTGCCGCCGGCGAGCCCGTCGGCTTTCACCACCGTCGGGATCGGGCAGGTCTCCACGTGCGCCTGCAGCGCCGCCCCGTCGTCGAACACGTGAGCTCCCGCCGTCGGGATGCCGTGGCGCTGCATGAACTCCTTGGCGAAGGACTTGCTGCCTTCCAGCTGGGCGGCCGCGGCCGAGGGTCCGAACGCAGCGATGCCAGCCGTCGAGAGGGTGTCCGCGAGGCCCGCCACCAGGGGCGCCTCGGGTCCGATCACCACCAGTGAGACGTCGCGTTCGCGGCAGGCTTCGACCACCGCCGCGCCGTCGCCGACGTCGAGCTCCAGGTTCTTGGCCACGGTCGCGGTGCCGGCGTTGCCGGGCGCGCAGTACAGCGAATCACACAGGGGAGAGCGGGCCAGCTTCCAGCAGAGCGCGTGCTCGCGGCCTCCGCCGCCGATCACCAGGACGTTCATTCGGGCCTCCGGGGAGGCGCGGACTGTAGAGGGCCGAACCTAGAGGTTCAACTGGAACGACAACCGTCTCGGAGCGACCGCTGCCGGGTCGAGCTTCTCGGCCGCCGCGAACTCTTCTCCGGCCCGGTCGTTGCTGCCCTCACGGGCCAGCGCCTCACCCAGGCGGGTGTGCGACCACGCCGTCTTGGCGCCGTAGCCGTGGGCCTTCTCGTACGACGCGATCGCGTCGTCGGTCTTGCCCTGCTCCAGCTGCGCGTCACCCAGGTACACGTGGTAGACGCCGCGGTTGTGCACGATGCCGAGCACACCGAGGAAGGTGGCCGCGGCCGCGGAGTGGCGTCCCTGTCGGTACTGGACGAGGCCGACGTAGAAGAGCGCTCCCTCGTTGCGCTCCTCCTGCAGCACAGCCTTGGCGAGGAAGCCGCCCGCTTCGTTGTACTTGCCCTGGTGGAACAGCACCATCCCGGTGGCGGCGTACAGGTTCGGGGCGAACGAGATCTTCGACGCCTCCGCCTTGAGGAGCTTGGCCAGCGGCTGCAGGTCGGGGAGCGGCTGATAGAACAGCGACGGCTCGCGGATGCGGGCGTACTCCATCGGGTCCCGGCCCACGTGCCCCATCAGGCCGTGCACCGCGGAGTTCGGATCGGCGGCGGTGCCTGAGCTGAGGGCGACCTCCGCCTTCCACAGGTAGGCGGGGATGAAGTCCGGGTCGGTCTCGGTGGCACGATCGTAGTTGCTGAGCGCGTCCTGGCTCTGCTGGGCGGCCATCGCCGCGCGCCCCTGCCAGAAGAGGATCGTGGCCCGCTCGAGGCTCGACAGGTCTTTGCTCTCGGCCGCGGAGAACTCGGTGATCGCTTCGGCCGAGCGCCCCTGGTCCATCAGGGCGAGGCCCTTGTGGAAGAGCCCGGGAGACCAGGACTTGTCCTCCTTGAGGACCTCCTCGACCGCCGCCAGGGCGCCTGAGGCGTCGCCCGCGAGCCGCCGCGCGGCGGACAGGTGGACGCCCGCTTCCTTGCGCTCCCGGATGGTCAGGTCCGGGCCGCCGGCCTTCATCAGGGCCTCCAGCAGGCCGATGGCCATCGCCGGGTTCCCATCGATCTGGTAGGCGAGGATCGAGCGATGAAGGACCGCGTCGATCCCGCGGGGGTGGAGCGTGATCGCCTGGTCGAGGTGCCCCGCGGCCTTCTTGTAGTCACCCACGCCTTCGTAGATGAGCCCCAGGCGGCTGTGCGCCGCGGCCGCGCGGGGGTCGAGTTCGATCTTGCGGCTGTAGTGCGCGATCGCCTGCTGGAGGTTGCCCGCCTCCTCTTCGCCGACCCCCAGCTCGTACCAGACCTGGTGGAAGCCGGGGTCGAGCTCGACCGCCTTGTCGAAGTGGCCTCGAGCCGTCTCGGTGACCTCACCCGCCTTGCCGGCGGCGCCGACACCGAGCAGGAAGTGCAGGGACGGATCGCCGGGGTTGTGCTGCAGCCCCTGCTGGGCGAAAGACATGCCCTCGCCGTAGTTCTTCGTGTAGATGAGCCACGCGGCCCGGGACCGCAGGGTCTCGGCGGTGAAGTCGGCCTGGTCCTCGGCCATGGTCACCAGGTAGATGCTCTGGCGCTGCAGATCGAGGCTCCCGATCTGACGGTAGGCCATCAGCGAGTACAGCTCCGCGAGCCCGCCGAGGGCCAGCGCGTTGCGGTTGTCGAGCACGACCGCCTTCTCCAGCTCGGTCCGGGCCGCCTCGATGTCGGCCACCGAGTCGCGCAGCAGCAGCGTGCGGCCGCGCAGGTAGTGCTCCATCGACGAGGTGTCGCCGCCGGCGAGGTCGGGGTACGTGGTGGCGAGCTCGTCCAGGAGCGCCTGGGCGTCCTCAGTCCGCTTGGGGCCGTCGTTGTCCCGTCGGCTGGAATCCGACACCCGGTCCGCGATCCCGTCGATCGTCGACTCGGGGATGACGAGCACGTCGTTGGCGATCAGGAGCCAGACTCCCCCACCGACGACCACGAGCACGGCGAGGATGGCGCCGAGCCGGCCTCCGGAGCGAAGAGCGTCGCGCACCGGGGAGCGGCGGCGGAAATCGATCTCGGAGGTGCCGTGGCCGCCGACCGTGACGTCGCCGGAGGCTTCGAAGTACCGCCCGAACTCCTCGTGCTGGCCGAACAGCCGCCAGGCACCGCCGATGTGGGCGATCTCCTCGTCCGGGTTGATCTTCCGCGCCTTGATCCAGTCGATGATCGTCTCGACCGGGAACGGGCCGTACACGTTGCCGTTGGCCTTGCGGATCATCCAGTCGGCGACCGGCTCGTCGCCCAGGCCCCCGGCCAGCGGGTCGCCGGACTCCGCCGTCGCTCCGAGGTCCGCGCCCGGTCCGCCCGCGGGGGAGGCCGCGTCCTGGCGGCACTCGTCGCACACCGGAATGAGTTCGCCCTCACGGGGCGTCATCGCCTTGCCGCAGTTGAAGCAGTAGACGCGGGCCTCACCGCCGCCGCCGCCGCCACCACCCAGGGCGGCCCAACTGTCCACCGCGGGGGTATCCCGGCCGCACGACGGACAGGGGGCAGTCCCCTCCCCCTGTGCGTACACGGGGACGTCGTATTCGAAGTTGTTACTGCAGTGCTGACAGGTGATCTGCATGAAGGCTACGGCTCCGGGCGAATCAGCATTCTACCGGGCACCGCGCCGCCGTGTTCGTCAGTGGCGGAAGTGGCGCGTCCCCGTGAACACCATCGCGATGCCGTGCTCGTCTGCCGCGGCGATCACCTCGGGGTCTCGCTTGCTCCCCCCGGGCTGGATCACGGCCGTGCAGCCAGCCTCCGCGGCGGCGTCGAGGCCGTCGCGGAACGGGAAGAAGGCATCGGACGCGAGCACCGCGCCCTGCGTCTCCAGCCCCGCCTTGCCGGCCTTCAGCACCGCCACCTCGGAGGCGTCGACGCGGCTCATCTGGCCCGCCCCGATGCCGACGGTGCGGGTGCCCCGCGCCAACAGGATCGCGTTGCTCTTGACGTGCTTGCTCATCCGCCACGCGAACTCGAGCGCGGCGAGTTCTTCGTCCGACGGCGCTCGGGCGGTGACGACGCGGCGCTCCTCGGGACCCCCGGCGTCCCACCCGGACAGCAGGTAGCCGCCCATCACGCGCTTGACGAAGCGGCCGCCCGACGGCTCCTCGGTCATGCTCGGGATCTCCAGGAGCCGCAGGTTCTTCTTCCGGGCCATCGCCGCCAGCCCGTCCTCGGTGAACGACGGGGCGAGGATCACCTCGAAGAAGTGCCTGCCGATCCGCTCCGCGAGCGCGGCCGTGAAGGGACGGTTGATCGCGAGGATCCCCCCGAACGCGGACGTGGAGTCACACGCGAGGGCGTGGTCGTAGGCGGTGACGAGATCGTCCGCCTGGGCCGCGCCGCAGGGGTTGGCGTGCTTGATGATGACCGCGCCGGGCTGCCCCTCGAGCTCCATCACCATCTGCAGCGCCGCGTCGGCGTCCATGATGTTGTTGTACGAGAGGTGCTTGCCCTGGTGCTGCTTGGCGTTCGCCAGCGTCGGCCCGGACCAGCCCGCCTCGCCGTAGAACGCGGCCTCCTGGTGGGGGTTCTCGCCGTACCGCAGCTCCTGCGCCAGCGACATCGGGATCGTCGTGCGCGGCGCCCACGGCTCGTCGAACTGGGTGCGCTGGAGCCAGTCGTTGATGCGGGCGTCGTACGCCGCGGTGCGTCCGAAGGCGTCCCGCGCCCACGTGCGCCGCGCGACCGCCGAGGTGCAGCCGTCGTGCTCGGCGAGCTCGGCGCGGAGGGCGCCGTAGGCGGTCGGGTCGGTGACCACCGCCACGGCGCCGTGGTTCTTGGAAGCCGCCCGGATCATCGTCGGACCGCCGATGTCGACGTGCTCCATGGCGCGGGCGAGATCGCAGCTCGGATCGGCGGTCACGGCCTCGAACGGATAGAGGTTCACGACGACCAGATCGATGGGCGGGATGCCCAGGTCGGCGGCCTCGTCGGACTGGTCGTGGCGACGGTACAGGATCGCCCCCTCCAGCTTCGGGTGGAGCGTCTTGACGCGCCCCGAGAAGATCTCCGGATGGCCGGTGAAGTCCGCCACCGCGGTGACGGTCAGGCCGGCCTCCCGCAGCGTGCGCATGGTGCCGCCGGTCGACAGCAACTCGATGCCGCGGTCGTGCAGATCGGTGGCAAGCTCGACCACGCCGGTCTTGTCCCAAACGGACAGGAGGGCGCGGCGGACGGGGACGAGATCGGGGGAGGTCATGGCGGGTCTTTCAGGGGGAGGAAGGAACGAGCACGCCCCAATGGGCGACGAGGAGGGTCTGGGGTCCCACGATGCTGCCGGTCACCCACACGCGATCGCCGTGCTGGCGCTTCATGCGGTCGACGTCGCTGCTTCGCAGGGCGATGCGGGTGCCGGTGGTCTCGTCCTGCAGGCCGACGCCGGACTGATCGTGGACGAGGATGCCGAGGTACGGAACGAGGCCGTCCGGAGCCTCGAGGATCTCGTAGTCCTGAACGCGGACCCGGCTGCTCCCCACGGTGCCGGTGATGGCCACGCGGGCATCGATCAGGCGATCGAGCTGATCGATCACCTGCGATCGGCCTTCGATCGGCACGACGGTGCCCTGGATGTTCAGCGAGAGGATTTGATCGACGCCGTACAGGGTGACGATCCCGACCGTGCGGGAGCTCGCGGGGCGCGCGCAACCAGACCCCGTCAAGCCAACGGAGGCAATGCACAGGAGCATCAGGAGGAGCGGCCGGGCCACGGCGCGCGGATGGTAATTGAAAAAGGTTCGAATGAAACGGAGAAGCCTTCGTCAAAGGTCTGGAACCAGCCCGAACGGGGGACTAGACTCACGTTCGCGCGCCCCGTGGGAGTTCCCATGACTCGATCGAGTTTCTCTGTTGCCCTGATCGCCGCCCTGGCGATGACCGCTGGACTGCTCATCGGCCCGTCCGAGGCCGATGCGCATCGCACCGTCACGCTCTACGAGTATTGGGGCGAGCACCCCGTGCCCGACCAGTACGGCGACTGGTGCGACGACCGCGATCTGCACGTGCACACGTACCGGCTCGACCCGGACGAGTACGCGGTCTACGAGGATGACGGCGTCATCTACTTCGTCGGCGATCCCAGCTTCTATCACTGGGAGGGGCCGACCAATTGGTACTACGACCCCCACCCGATCCACCACATGAGCGGCCACTGGTGCGTGCTCGAGGGTCCCCACGCCCACCACTGGGCGCACAGCCACTACCGACCCCACGGCCACCGGGAGCACTGGGTCACCCACGACGGCTACTGGTACTGGTCCGGCGGGTACGATGACTGGTTCTACTGGTCCTGGACGACGTGGCACGCCTCGCACTGGAGCATCCACTACCGCTGGGTCTCGCACCACTACCACCACCACCCGACCTACATCTACGTCGACCGCGACCGCGCTCGACCGGGCTACTCCGGCCGTCACCGCCACTACACCGAGCACCGACGGACCACGTCGGACCAGGCCCGCCCGCGCCGCCCCGAGGGCCGCTCCGGTACGTCCGGCCGCTCCGACGGCCGCTACACCGGCTCCCGCGGCGACGGCGGCAGCAGCAGCAGTGAAGGCCGCTCGCACAGCTCCGACAAGGGCGGGGCCAGCAGCCGCACCCGTTCCTACGAACGCTCCAGCACCGAGCCGGATTCCGGCTACGGCAGCGGCGGACGATCCGGCTCCTCGGGAACCTCGGGCCGCTCGGGCTCGGCGACGGAGAAGCGGAGCTACGACGGCAGCGGCAGCAGCAGCAGCAGCGAACGGGACAGCACCCGCTACGAGCGGCCGTCCGATTCGTCCAGCAGCCGCAGCGGCTCCAGCTACGAACGCAAGGACTCTGGCTCGTCGTCGTCCTCCAGCAGCAGCCGGGGCGGCAGCACCTACGAGCGCAAGCCGTCGGGCTCGTCCTCATCCTCCAGCAGCAGCCGCGGCAGCGGCAGCTCGAGCGGCAGCTACGGGCGGTCCTCCGGCTCCAGCACCCGCAGCAGCGGCAGCTCCGGCTCCAGCCGGTCCTCCGGAAGCAGCAGCTCCAGCCGGTCCTCCGGCGGCAGCAGCCGCAGCAGTGGCAGCTACGGGCGGTCCTCCGGCAGCTCGGGCAAGTCCTCGGGCAACGGCAGCAGCTCCAGCTCCTCCAGCTCGAGCGACTCCAGCAGCAGCTCCAGTTCCAAGTCCAAGACGACCCGTGGCAGCAGCAGAAGCCGGGGCAGCAGCAGCAAGAGCAAGGGGTCCAGCAAGGACCGCGGCGACAGCTCCAAGAAGAAGCGTTGATCCGACCCGCGATTGTTCTCGCCATCGTCCTGCGTGGGTGCACCCCCGCGCTCGAAGAAGACGTGGGCGCGGACGACGCGGACCCCGCTGCCGGGCAGTCGACCACCGAGATCGAGACCGACCCCCCGGAGCCTCCGGGACCACCCACCATCGCCGCCGTCGACCTGGGCCCGTTCCCCCAGGACGACCCCCGCGCCGCCTCCGCGGCCGCCTACCGGGAGGCGATGACGGCCCTGGAAGGGGGCGAACTGGAGACCGCCGCAGCCCGCCTGGAGATCGCCGTCCCCGGCGGCTTCGCCCCGGATCTGGTCGCCTTCCGGCGCGGCGACGTGCTGCGCAAGCTCGATCGCGGCGCGGAGGCGGAAGCGGCGTACGCGACCGTGACCCCGGACTCCCGTCTGTTCCTCGAAGCGTCGCTCGCGCGCGCCGGCCTCGCCCAGGAGGAGGGACGCCCCAACGGGGTCCTGCGGCTTCTGGCGGACCTGCCCGAGGACGCAAGCGCCTCCGTTTCGGTGCGGGCGGACGTGCTCCGCGCCAAGGCACTGCGAGCGCGCGCCGCCGAGGGCGATGACGCCGAGGCCTACCGCGTGTGCGTGCGGATCTGGCGAACCGAGGGCCGTGACGGGATCGCCGCGGCGGAGGCGCGCGCGTGCATGGACGCGCTGGAGAGCAAGGTGCCGGCGGAGGTGAAGCCGGATCTGGCCGATCGGGTCAGCCGCGCCGCCGCGATGGCGTCCGTGGGCGCCAAGGACGACGTGATCGCGCTGCTGGGCCCCGACGAGGACGCGCTCCCCCTGGCCGAGCCCGAGGTCGCCTGCACCGGCCACTACGAGCTGGGGCGAGCCCGCCACAAGAAGCGCCGCTACACCGACGCCGTCGCGCCTTTGACCGCCGCCGCCGAGGACTGCCCCGAGGGCGAGACCCGGATCAAGGCGCACTACCTGCTGTCCCAGGCCCTCGCCCGCAGCGGGAGCAAGACCGAGGCGATCGCGTCGTGGACCAGCCTCGCGGACCGCTACCCCGAGCATTCGTACGCCGACGACGGCCTCGTGAACGCCGGTCGGCTGTACGCCGGGCTGGGGAACATGGACGAGGCCCGCCAGTCGTTCCAGGCGGCCTCGGACCGCTTCCCCGCCGGCGACATGGTCGGTGCCGGGATGTGGGACGCGGCGTGGGAAGCGCTGCGGGCCGGACGCACCGATGAGGCGATCCCCTGGCTGGAGCTGCAAGCCGCCGGGAGCACCCGCGGAGCCAACCGCGGCCGGGTCTTGCAGGGCACCTACTGGCTCGCCCGCGCCCACCTCGACGCCGCCGAGGACGAGCCCAGCAAGGCGATCGCGCTGGACGAGTTGGAAGCCATCGCGCGCACCGAGCCGATGCACTGGTACGGCGTCATCTCCTTGTGGAAGCTGGCCGAGGAGGACGCCGAGCGCGCCCGCTCGGTCGCGCTCGCGACCCGGACCCAGCTGGACGGCCTGAAGGACGCGGTCGTCGAGCCCGAGGCGTTCGTGGTCGAGCAGGAGTTCCTCGACACCCCCGGGACCGTCGCCGCCATCGAGCTGCTGCGCGGCGGCCTCAACGACGAGGCGGTGGTCGAGCTCAAGCGCGCCCTCGGTCCCAAGCCCCACAAGCGGTGGGACCGCGACACGATGCTGCTCGCCTCTCACCTGTACGAGCTCGCCGACGACCCGTACCAGAGCCACTACCTGCTTCGGCTCGCGTTCCGCGAGGAGTGGCCGGAGCGGACCGAGGAGAACCACGCGCTGCTCATGCACGCCTACCCGCTGGCCTTCCACGAGCCTCTGGTGGAGGTGACGAAGGACTACGAGTGGCCCTCGATGACGTTCCAGGGGCTCGTCCGCGAGGAGAGCGCCTTCTCCCCCAGCATCAAGTCGTGGGTCGGCGCGATGGGGCTGTCGCAGCTGATGTGGCCGACGGCGCAGGAGACCGCCCGCAAGATGGGGCTGCGGCTGCGGTCGCGCTCGGAGTTGAGCGATCCCCAGCTCAACCTGCAGATCGGGTCGACCTACTTCCAGGGACTGTTCAAGCGCTGGGGCGGCCACATCCCGCTGGCGGTGGCGTCGTACAACGCCGGGCCCGGGGCGGTGAACAAGTGGAAGGGCAAGCGCGGCACCATGGAGCTTGATGGCTTCGTGGAGACGATCCCCTACAAGGAGACCCGGCTGTACGTGAAGCGGGTGACCTCCTCCTGGCAGATTTATCACGCGCTGTACGGCGACGGATTCCCCTACGTGCCGCTGCGCACGGGCGTCGTCAACGACGAGGTCGACGGCGCGGATCCGACCCTCTAGAGCCCGCGCACGGGATCGCTGCCGTCGACCACCGCAACGAACGAGGTCGGCGAGATCGCGTCCCCCCGGTTGCTCGCGTAGACCCGCCCGTCGGCGGCGATCGCGAGGTGCTGGCAGCGCGGGTACTGCTGCGATCCGTCGCTGAGCGCGATCGCATCCAGGAACTGCAGATCCGCGGGATCGCTGGCGTCCCAGACGTTGAGGCCGCGCACGCCGCTGCAGTACCAGACGCGATCCCCGTCGACTTCGAGGTCGCCCAACTCGGAGAAACTGGGGCCGTCGTAGCGGTCCAGCACCACCGCGGGGTCGGTCCAGGCGGCCGCCCGCGACGCCATCTGGGGGTCCGTGCCGCAGGTGGACCCCGGCTCCTTGCTGCACCCGATCAGGGCAACGGCGGCGGCGGCGAGGGGCAGGTGTAATCGCATCGGATACGTTTCGGACGCCGGGAGCACGGGTTTGTTACCCGCAGAGGGGAGCCGTTGATCTAGGCTTCAGGTGCTCCCTTGCCCCGCCTCCTCCCAGCGCTCGTTCTCCTCACCGCCGTGGGCTGCGGCAGCGAGTACACCATCGTGACGGATCTCCCCGAGGATCCCAGCGAGGACGAGGCAGCCCCCCCCTGGGACGATCAGGCCGACGGCTCGCCCTGGGATTCGGTCGACGCGGGCACCGTTCCCGAGCAGTTCTTCGGCGTCGCGTGGCGCCCCCTGGAGGCCGACGGCGACGGCTGGCTCCCCGGTGGCCTGCGCTACGACGTCATCGACACCGAGGGCGACATCGCCGTCTCCTTCGACTGGCCCACCGACACCGCGGGCCTGTTCCACCTCGGCCTGCAGCCCGCCGGTCCGGGCCGCTTCCTCGTCGTCGCGCGGCTCCCCGACGGAGGCCCCGAGCCCGACCCCTACGAGCGGCGCGTCTGGCTCGCTGACGCCGCCACGGGCGAGGTTCGCGAGATCCTGCGCCTCGGCTGGGAAGGCACGCTGACCCTCCCCCAGACCGGCGAAGTCATCGACCTGGGGTTCCGCACCACCACGCTGCGGGTCGCGGCCGACCCCCTGTGGCCCGAGCGGCTGTACGTGCTCCCCGACCGGTACCTCGAGGGCTACGGCTCCGTCGCCACGTCGCTGTACTCCTTCGATTGGGCGACGCCCGATCAGGTGGTCCGGGTCTGGGGCGCGGACGAGTGGCTCCCGGCCGAGTTCGCGGAAGAGCCGACCCGGTTCCCCTGGAGCTTCGAGTCGACCTACGACGGCCAGCGCACCCGGTTGGCGATCGGCGTCGACGGGGCCGACCCGGAGGAGGCGACCACGAGCCGCTTCTACACCTGGGCTCCCGCCTCCTCCGAGATCGCCTGGTCGCTGGACGTGACCGGCCTGGCGGTGCGCGCGGACGCGGCCTTCGAGCCCGACGGCGGAGGCGCCACCCACGGCACGGCCCTGTTCCAGCGCGGTGGCGAATCGGTGACCTGCGCGCCCGGCACCTTCACGCTGCGGCGCACCTCGGCCCAGCTCGACGTCGCGGGCGCGCCCTGGATCGAGTGCGCCTGGTCCGGTCCCCTGCTGGACGCCACCGAGCCGACGTTCGCCTACTTCGGCACCGCGTTCGAGTCCGAGGTGCCCAGCCACGAGTTGCTAATCTCGCACGAAGGCAAGGACGTCTGGAGCATCGACCGGTTCCGCGACGGCATCACGCCGCGGCCGTTCCTGCTGCGCCAGGTCGTGCGCCTGGACCTCAGCCTCTGATCATCCCCCTGCTGCTGGGACCCGCCGCGGTCTGCCAGCCGCCCGCCGAGTACGTCGAAGCGCGGGGAGATGAGCGACCGAACTCCGACGCCTCGATCGTCTCCGACACCTACCCCCTGCGGGTGCACTACTCCACCGGGTACGAGGCTCAGGCCACCGCGACCCTGGAGGCGGCGGAGACCGCCTGGGCGGTGCAGGTGGACCAGCTCGGCTTCACCGCCCCCGTGCTCCCCGACGATGCCGCCGGACCGGATCTGGACCTGTACCTGGCGGAGCTCGATCCGTGGGAGGACTGGGCCTGGGCGCCCGACCAGGAGGACCACGATCCCACCGGCGGGCGCAGCGCCGCCGCCGCCTACATCGCGTTCGATCGAGACGTGCCCGCCGAGTGGCTGGCGCCGTACGTGGTGCACGAGTTCAACCACGTGCTGCAGTACGCCTACGACGTGCACGAGGCCGCGATCACGCCGTGGGAGGCGACCGCGGTGGCGGCCCAGAAGTGGACCCTCGGCGACGCCGCCAGCCTCTGGGACGCGGACGTGCCCGACTTCCAAGCGGTGCCGTGGGCGCCGGTGCTGGTGGGCGACAGCTACGCCCTCGCCGATCGGTACGGCATCGACGGCTTCTACGAGTACGGCGCGGGACTCTGGATCGTCGCCCTGGACGAGGAATTCGGCGACGGACAAGGCTCGATCGGCCCGCTCCTGTGGGAGGCCACGGCGCAGGAGGGTTCGGTCAACGAGCCCGACTTCGTCGACGCCGTGGCGGAGGTCGCGGGGGGCCTGGGGCCGGCGATGGACGCGATCGCCCGGGCCCGCATCGCGTGGGGAGATCTCCCGAGCAACCCCGGCCCCCCCATGATCACGGGCCAGGGCTTCTTCCAGAACGGCGAGGCCGTGGACATCAACGCACCCGACGAAGAGGTCTCGATCGTCGTGGAGGGCGGCTGGATGGCGGTCTCGCACCTGGGCCCGACCGGCTGGGACGGCGACGACGACCCCTGGGTCGAGCTGGACTACGACCTCATCCTCGACGACGACGTCCCGATCGATGACGGCCCCGGCGGCGACAGCGAGGAAGCGGCGTGCGCTTGTGCGACGACGGACCCAGCGTCGGGGTGGCTGCTCCTGCCCTACCTGGTCCTCTCCGCGGCGCGGCGCAGGCACTCGCGGTGCTCGTCCAGGGAGTGACCCCCGACGGGCGCGCCCAGCTCGAGGCCGTACATCACGTGCTCGGACCACTCCATCACCGCACGGACCCGCCCTGAGACGCGCGTGTGGAGCCCCAGCTCGGCGAGGCCGACGGTCACCTCGACCGTGCTCCCCGGGAGGAAGAAGATCGGGGAGCGAAGCGGCACCGAGAAGGCGAACGTACGGCGGCTCAGCTCGAGCAGGTGTCCCTGTCCGCGGCTCCGAGCACCGCCGCCGGGGGCGAGCCAGCCTTCGCAGAGCGTCAGCGCGGTTCCCGGTCCGTCGGACCCCAGCGGTGCGATCGCGATGCGTGCGGGGGGCAGCTCGTCCCGCTTGAGGCGGGTCTCGGTCTCCAGCAGCCGGTACGGGAGGCGGACGATCGCGGCCTCGACGGGGCCGGCCTCGCGCCCTTCGACGACCGCCACGGAGCCGACGAAGCCGTCGTGGTGCCAGGGCTCGCCGTCGCGCACGCTCCAGAGCCGCACGGCGTCGCCGGCGCGCAGGTTGCGGACGATCCCGGAGGCGAGATCGACGGGCTGAGCCACCGCGAGGCTCGGCCGAGGGCCCCCTTCGCGGAGGTCTACGTGGAAGGAGCGCCCCCAGAACCGCCGCCCGGGCAGCAGGACGCCGCAGGGAATGCCCTGCCGGCAGGCCCAGCGGAGCGTGTCCCGGTCGGACGCCTCAGGGATCCCCAGGTCCATCGATCCAAGGGTAGCGGTCAGGGGGTTGGCCCGTGCTATTACGCCCCCGCACTGACGTTGGAGGAGACCCGAAATGAGTGACGGCGGCGGCGTTCGAGCAGGATTTGCGACCCGATTCGGCTTCATCATGGCAGCGGCCGGAAGCGCGGTCGGGCTGGGGAACATCTGGAAGTTCCCGTACATCACGGGCGAGTACGGCGGCGGCGCCTTCGTGCTGGTCTACCTCGCCTGCATCCTCCTGGTCGGCCTGCCGTTGATGTACGCGGAGTTGATCCTGGGACGGCGCGGGGGCAAGAGCGTGCTCGGCTCGCTGCGCGCCCTCATCAAGGACTCGGGCGAGGTCGGCGAGGACGTCGCGACCTTCACCGGCCTGATGGCGGTCGCCTCCGGCTTCCTGATCCTCGCCTTCTACTCGGTGGTCGCGGGCTGGGCGATCCACTATTTCTTCATCTCGCTGGGCCTCATCACGGCCGGCGCCACGGGCGAAGAGACCTTCGGGGCGATGTTCGCCAACGACTGGGTCGAGTTCGCCTGGCACACGTGCTTCATGATCATGACGATCACGGTCGTGGCGCGCGGCATCGAAGGCGGCATCGAGCGCATCGTGAAGCGGCTCATGCCGATCCTCGTCGGCATCCTCGTGCTGCTCCTCATCTACGTCTGCTTCACCGGTGGCGTGGGGGCCTCGCTGGAGTTCCTCTTCAAGCCCGACTTCAGCAAGCTCAGCGCGGACGCGTTCATGGAGGCCCTCGGCCACTCCTTCTTCACGCTGTCCCTGGGCATGGGCGCGATGGTGACCTACGGCTCGTACGTGAAGGACGACACCGCGATCGTCCGGGACGGCGTGATCATCGCGATCCTGGACACGTTCATCGCGCTGCTGGCGGGCGTCGTGATCTTCGCCGTCGTGTTCGCCGGTGACGCGGAGCCGGCCAAGAGCGTGGGCCTCGTGTTCATGTCCCTGCCGGACCTGTTCGTCACGATGCCGGGCGGTCAGTTCGTCTCCGCTGCCTTCTTCCTGCTCCTGATCTTCGCGGCGTGGTCCTCGGCCATCTCCTTGCTGGAGGTCGTCGTCGCCTGGCTGGTCGATGAGAAGGGCCTGGCCCGACCGGTCGCCACCTGGGTCACGGGAGGCCTGATCTGGCTGCTCGGGATCGTCTGCCTGCATACGCCGGCGGTGTTCGACTTCCTCGACAACCTGACGACCAAGTTCCTGCTCCCCCTGGGCGGGCTGCTCATCGCGATCGCGGTGGGCTGGTTGGTGGCCAAGGACGATCGGGAGGCCGGCTTCAAGGCGCTCGGCGACAAGGGCGATCTGCTGGCGCTGGGCTGGACCTGGGTCGTGCGGATCGTGACGCCGGTGCTCGTGCTGGCAGTGATCCTGTCGGGGTTCGAGATCTTCCCCTGGCAGCAGTAGACGGGCGCGCTGCGCGGCGCTGATGCGCCTTACGTCCCAAACGTCGAAGGATGGTCCTCCCAGAAGCTCACTCCTTCCTTGATGACCCGCCTCCGAACCTCCTGAACTTTGTGTTCTTTCAACTCGATCACAAAGTACCCGGCAGCCCGATCCTCCAGCGGAGATCGCGCCGAAGTCGTGCCGCAGTTCAGCACCACGGTGGGCCCGCGATCGGTGCGCCAGCACTCGTGCTTGTGGCCGTGCAGGACCAGGTCCGGCGGCGCGCGATCGAAGCTCGCGAGCACGTCATCGACGTCCGTGAGGCAGTGCCCGGGCCGGTTGTACGGCGTGCCATCCCCCCACAGCGGCGGGTAGTGCATCAGGTAGACCACCTGCTGCCCAGCATCCCGGCTGCCCCGGACGAGCTCTTCGGCCTGCGCGATCGCCCCGTCCGCGTAGCGGCCCGAGGAGCGTAGGTGGGCGCGGCAGGGATCGGTCGCGATCACGTCGACGCCGCCGATCCGGAAGCGGGTCGGGTAGCCGCCGTCGCCGCCGACCCAGGCGCCAGCGTCGGGATCCCACGTGCCGCCTTCCATCCAGCGGGAGAAGTAGCGCTCCATCCGCGATTCGCGCACCGCGCCCCGGGTGTAGCGGTCGTGGTTCCCGGGGATCACCACCGAGGGCACGCTCTCCAGCAGCGGAGCAAACGCCTCCCGGGCGGCCTTGAACTCGTCGTCCGTGGACATCGCCGAGAGGTCGCCCGTCATCACGAACAGGTCCGGGCGGAAGTCGAGCGCGTCCGCCACCGCCTGGCGGACCACGTCGCTGGCATCGAAGTAACGCACGCGGCCGGCGACGTAGAGGTTCGCCAGCCCCAGCGCGCGCTTGCTCATCGCGCCCCGGATCGTCGGGGGCACGAAGAAGTGCACGTCGGTCATGTGCACCACGCGCATGGGGGCTAGGTGATCTCCGTCGTGCGGCGCACGATCGCCTGGCGCGCGAGCTCATCGCAACGCTCGTTCAGGGCGACGCCCTCATGGCCGCGCACCCAGTGCCAGACCACCTTGGGCAGAGGCGCCAGGACCGCTCGGATCTGAGCGATCAGCTCGCCGTTGGCCTTCGCTTTCCAGTTCTTGGCCAGCACCCCGATGCAGTACTGCGAGTCCGTGTGGATCACGACCGTGCGATCGGTCCCCTCGGGCAGCGCCTCGAGCCCCTGCAGGATCCCGGTCAGCTCCGCGATGTTGTTGGTGCCGGTTCCCAGCCAGGTCGACCACTCGCGCACCGAGTCCCGGTCGATCAGCACCGTGCCCGCGCCGCTGGGGCCGGGGTTGCCGGAGCAGGCTCCGTCGCTCCAGAGGTGGAAGTGATCCACGTTGCCGAGATCGGCCGGCACGCCGCCCATCAACGAGGAGTCGGCCTTTGACCTGCCCTTGGCAGAAGCCCATTCCTCAACGTCGCTTGGATCGATAACCTTCAAGCGGTCCTCGAAGGTGGAGTAGAACTTCTTCGCGTTCGTTTGGTACGCGATCCGGACCTTGCCCTTGGTCTTGCGGAGCCGACCCTGGGCGTCGCATTCGGCCCAGACCTCGCCGTCCTTGAACTCCGCCTTCGTCCAGCTCATGTCTTCGTTCCCAACAACTTCATGCGCCAGGGCGCGTCGCGTTCGAGGTAGCCGTGCTCGCGGAACCACGCGATCGACTTGTCCAGCACCTCATCCAGAGGGGTGACCGTGTACCCCAGGTCGGCCTCCGCGCGCGAGCAGTCGAAGTACAGATGCTGGCTGGAGTACTTCACCGTGACCGAGTCGATCAGCGGCTCGCGGAAGCGGCCCACGAAGTCGCCCGCGAAGCCCATGGCCGACATCACCCACCGGGGCACCCGGAACGCCCGGCGGGAGCGGCCTCCCACCTCGCAGACCTGCTCGAAGAACGAGGCGTAGTCGACGTTCGTGCCCGACAGGAGGTAACGACGCCCAACCTCGCCGTGGTCCAGGGCGGCGACGTGGCCGCGCGCGACGTCCTCGACATCGACCACGTTCAGGCCCCCGGGGCCGTAAGCGAAGTAGGTGCCGACGAGGATGCGCAGCACCATGCGTCCGGTGGGGGTGGGCCGCAGGTCGCCCACCCCGAAGGGGAACGCCGGGTTCACGATCGTGACCGGCACCCCCCGGCCCGCGAACTCGTGGGCGACGAGCTCGGCTTCGTGCTTGCTCAGGATGTAGTGGCTGCTCTGGCCGTGCTGGTTGAAGGCGGTCTCCTCGGTCGCGGCCTGCTGGCCGGCCTCGACCCCCACGGCGGCGATGCTCGAGGTGTGCACGATGCGGCGGACGCCGGCCTCGGCGCAGGCATCCAGCACGTTGCGGGTGCCCTGCACGTTCACCTGGTACATCGGCCGGTAGTCGCGCATCCAGAGCTTGTAGATGGCGGCCAGGTGGATGACGCCGTCGCACCCCGCGATCGCCTCCTTCACGGCCGCGAGATCGCGTACGTCGACCACCGCGGACTCGATGTCGAGGTCGGCCAACGCCGCCGCCGACTCGCCCGGGGCCAGCCCCACGCGCACGCGCTCGCCGCGCTCGGCGAGCTGTCGCACCACGTGCTGCCCGATGAACCCCGCCCCCCCGGAGACGAACACGGTCACGTTTCAGCCTCGTAGCTCTTGAGCTTCCGCCACAGCGTCGCCTTGCTGATGCCAAGGGCCTTCGAGGTCCGCGTTCGGTTGCCCCCGAACGCCGCCAGGGCCCGCTCGATGTGCGCCCGCTCCATCTCCGCGAGCGACGGGAACTGCTGCACGTCGTTGTCCTCGTACTCCAGCCGAGCGGGGGCCGCGACCGCCAGCTGGAACGGATTCGAGACCGTGTCCCACTCGCCCGAGAGCGTGGGATGGAGGCTGAACTCGTCCTTCGGCCGACTCGAACGCGCCGCCGAACCGAGGCGGTCCAGGCGCGGCAGATCGTCCACGTCCACGCGGGTCCCGCGGGCCAGCGTCACCGCGCGCTCGACCGCGTTCTCCAGCTCGCGCACGTTGCCGGGCCAGCGGTGCCGCACCAGCCGCTTCATCGCACGATCGGTGAAGCCGGTGACGCCGTTGCCGAGCTTCCGCGCGAACCGGCTGAGGAAGTACTTCGCCAGCACCTCCACGTCGCCGGTCCGGTCGCGCAGGGGCGGCACCTCCACCGCGATGATGTTCAGGCGGTAGTAGAGGTCCTCGCGGAACGCCTTCGCCTCGATCATCGCCTCGAGGTCGCGGTTGGTCGCCGCCACCAGCCGCGCGTCGACCCGGGTCGCCTCGTTGCCGCCCACCCGGCGCACCTCGCCGGTCTGGAGGAAGCGGAGCAGCTTCACCTGCGTCGCGAGGCTGGTCTCACCGACCTCGTCCAGGAACAAGGTCCCCGTGTGGGCCTCCTCGAAGAGGCCGGTCTTGGTCCGGATCGCGCCCGTGAAGGCGCCTTTGACGTGCCCGAAGAACTCGGACTCCTGGAGGTTCTCGGGGATCGCGCCGCAGTTGACCGCCACCAGCGGCTTGTCGACCCGCGGGCTGAGCTGGTGGAGGGCGGCCGCCACGAGCTCCTTGCCGGTGCCGCTCTCGCCCACGATGAGCACGGTGGCGTCCGTCCGCGCGACCTGGCCGACCAACCGCATCATCCGCACCATCGCGGGGCTCTGGCCGACGATCTCGGGCTTGCGGTGGTGATCGGTCTCGGACCGCCCCTCCAGGTCCCGCACTTTGCCCGTAAGGGTCGCCCGCTCCGCCGCCCGCGCAGCCAGGAGGAGCACCTCCTCCCCCTTGAACGGCTTGGTGATGTAGTCGTACGCGCCGGCCTTCATCGCCAGGACCGAGGACTCCACCGAGCTGAACGCGGTCATGATCACGACCTGCGTGCGCGGCCGAGCCTTCTTCACCATCTCGAGCAGCTCGAGCCCGTCGTAGGGGAACCCCAGCCGAAGATCGGTGAACACGACGTCGTAGTCGGTCTCTTCGATGGCGGTCTGGGCGAGGTCCCCATCGGCGACCGCGTCCACCTCATAGCCCTGCGCCCGGAACAACCGCGCGAGCAGCTCCAGGGTCTCCACCTGGTCATCGACGACGAGGATGCGGGCCATGAACGGAAGTATAGGTCTCCTAGTGCGCCGGTTCCGGGGCCGAGTCCTTGAAGAGCTGGCGGAAGCCGACGGGGAGGAGCACGGAGAGGAGGATCGCGAGGAGGACGAGGGCCGATCCCTCGTGGTCGTCGATCACGCCGATCTGCTCCCCGAGCTTCGCGATCGCGACCAACAGGGTCAGCGGCGCCCCCAGCAGGAGCGCCACGCCGAGGGCGTCACGGGGGCCCAGGTTGCGGTCCGTCAGCAACGCCGCGCAGGGGATCAGGCGGGCGGCGACCATGCAGCTGCCCAGCAGCAGCGCGGTGCGAAGACCTTCCCAGGACAGCAGGGAGACATCGAACGTCAGGCCCACGTAGATGAAGAAGATCGGGATGAAGAAGCCCGACGACAGCGCCGACATCTTGTGTTCGATCACCTCGACGTCGCGGAACACCATGCGGCTGACCGCTCCCGCGAGGAACGCGCCCAACACGGGATCGACCTTCAACACCACCGCCAGCGCCACGAAGCCGAGGCAGGCGGCGATCGCGGCCCGCACCCCCAGCTCGCTCGGGTCGTGCTCGGCGAAGACCCGCGCGAAGACCCGGGGATGCCACCACGTCCACGCCTTCAGGAACCGCAGGAACACCGCCCCCACCACGAACAACGCGGCCAGCTCACCCAACTGGATCCACAGCTGCCTGGTCAGGCCCACGGAGTAGAAGAGGTAGAAGACCGTCATCGCGATCAGCGTGAGCAGCTCGCCCAACGCGCCGATGAGGAGCAGCGCCTGCCCCGTCGGCTGGCTTGACAGCCCGGTCTCACGCAGCACGACCACGCCCAGGCCGATCGACGTCGCGCTGAGCACGACCACGTAGAAGACCGGGAGCCCCAACCCGAGCGTCAGCACCGCCGAGACTGCCACCACCCCGAAGGCGACACCGAGCCCGCGAAGCAGCCCGCCGGCGCCGCCGCGCTCGATCGCGTCGAAGTCGATCTCAAGCCCCGCGCCGAACATCAGCAGGATGAAGCCGAGCTCCTGCATCACGTGGAGCACCTCTTTGGTGTCGTGGCCGTCATGTACGAGGTTGGCGAGCCCCAGGCCGCCCGCGATGATGCCGAAGATGATCTGGCCCACCGCCTCGGGGAGCCCCAGGCGGGGCGTCAGCAGGGGCACTATGAAGGCCCCCATCGCCAAGACGAAAAACAGGATCGCGACGTCGATGTTCACGGCGTCGGCCTAGTGGACGTTGTGCAGAATCGAGCTGCAGGCGGCCACCGACGCGATCCGGAGACCGACGTCGGGGCTGAAGTAGCTGTCCTTCTGCCCGGGGCGCCGCGCCGCCACGAGCAGGTCGTGCTCCTTCGCCATCGTCGTGGCGACCCGGATCGAGTTGCCCTCCGCGACCCGCACCTCGAAGTTGAGGTTGTACAGCCGCGCGACTTCCTCGACCTGGCGCTCCACCGCGTCGCGCCGCTCCTGCCCCAGCGATCCGCCGAGGAACTTCGGCTGGGTCACGTGCACCGCGGTGATCTTGGCGTCGACGAGGCGGGCGATGTCGACGGCGAGTTCCAGGCCGCGCCACGAGGTCGGGCTGTCGGTCACGGGAACGAGGATCCGCTTCCACGGAGCCGTGCCCCGGGCCATCAGGATCGGCGACCGGGCCCGATCCAGGAGCACCGACAGACCGCGGCTGGGAGGCGCGAACAGGCCGGTCTTGGCGGGGGCGATGACGTAGGTGGCGGGGTGCACCGCGGCGAGGGGGTCGATCCCCCGCTCCCAACCGCCCACCGGCAGCGGGCGGCACCAGTCCGGGGTGCGGTCCTTCGCGCCCAGCGGGACCGCGTTGTAGATGTTGCTGATCCGGCCCACCTCGCCCAACCACCGCGCCTCGCGGGAGACGTTCTCGTTGTCGCCCTTGGGGTCCCAGACGACGAGCGAGCGGCCGAACTGCATGGGGAACTGGGCCGCACCGAGGCGGTAGTAGTCCGCGATCGCGCGCAGCGTGATGGGGTCGCCCACCAGCAGCACCTGGTCCCCGGCTTCCACCAGGGTGTCGCCGTGAGGAACCACCAGCTCGCCGTCCCGGTAGATGGCGGCGACGAGGTACTCGCGCGTGGCGATCTCGTGGAGCGGCCGGCCGATGACGAGCGATCCCGGCATAACCCGGACCTGGAGGATCTCCCCTTCCCCGAGCCCCACCTCCGACGTCGTCACCGCGACGCCGGGCAGGCTGGCGGTGAGCGAGCCGATCAGGGCCATCACGCCGGTGACGGGGCGCGCCCCGATCGCGCGTACCTCTTCGACCCGGCCGACGTCGGTGAGGCGGCAGAGCACCTCCGGGACCCCCAACTCGACGGCGAGGCGGGAGGCTTCGATGTTCGCGTCGTCCTCGCTGGTCGCGGCGAGCAGGGCGTAGGCGTGAGCGGTGCCGGCTTCACGGAGCACGAGGATCGAGGTTGCGTCCCCATTGACGACGCGGATCTCCGCGGGGAGGTCGGCGGTGACAGGATCGGGGTCCTTGTCGATCAGCGTGACCGACATTACATTCGCTGTACGCAGCGCCACCCCACGGCCGGTGGGGCCGGCACCAACCACGATTACGCCATGTCGTCGGGAGCTTTGTTCCACGGCTCGGCATTGAACCACACCCCCTCGCCCGATTCCGGCCGCCGGACGAAGTTGTTGAAACGACGTGAAAAAAGGCACATCCGCCCTTGTAGGGGGGTGTGTCCGGCATTACAGTCCGGCCGGTTCGACCGGGACCTCTATATGGGAGAGGTGTGCCCGGCGTTCGCGATTTAGCAGTTTCCGGCGTGATCCCCAGCACTTCGGCGTGGAGCAAAGATGGCCAGACAGACACGAGGCAAAGACTGGTTCGAGAACCTCATTGAGACCGGCAAGAAGCGCGGACACGTCAGCCTCGATGAGCTGAACTCGGCGCTTCCCAAGGCGGAGTTGACGCCCGAGCAGCTCAACGACGTCATGTACAAGCTGAACGAGATGGGCGTCGAGATCGTCAACTCCGAGGCCGCCGTCCGGCGGCTCCGGCAGAAGATGTTGGCGAGCAAGACCGAGGCCCTCTTCGACCGCAAGCGTCGCGAGGAAGACTACGGCGGAGCCCGCGCGGATCCGCTCCGCGTCTACCTCCGCAAGATGGGCGGCGTCAGCCTGCTCAGCCGCGACGGAGAGGTCGACATCTCCCGCCGGATCGAGAAGGGCGAGACGCGCGCGCGACGCGCGGTCTTGAGCATCGACTGGGGCGTGACCGAGCTGTTCAAGCTGGTCGGCCTCGACGGTGATGCCCAGAAGGCGGCCGAGGGCGGCACGATCAACCCGCTCCGCGAGCTGGAGGAGAACCACCTCCGGGTGCTCCAGGCGCAGACGCTGGTCAAGACCCGTGGCGACGAGGAAGGCTCGGCGCAGCTGGAGGAGGAGCTCGAGGACATCCACGAGACCTCGTTCCACACGCTCAAGCAGCTGGAACTCGACCGCAAGGTGTACATCGCCCTGCTGGACCGATTCAAGGAGCGGGTGCAGCTGATGCTCCGCTCCGAGCGCGAGATCGCGGCGGTCGCCCGCCGCGCGCGCATGACGGTGCCGGAGCTGCGCGAGACGCTGGCCAAGATGAAGAAGAAGAAGAAGAAGAGCAAGTCCAAGGGGGCGGTGCTCGCCGAGGACTTCTTCGAGTTCGACGCCACCGTGGCCGACGCCGACGAGCGCATCGACGCCGTCTGCACGACGACCGGCTGCGAGATCGCTCAGCTCAAGAACATCTACAACCGCATCCGCGACGCGGAGGCCTTTGCGGACCGCGCCAAGACCGAGATGGTCGAGGCCAACCTCCGCCTCGTAGTCTCGATCGCGAAGAAGTACACCAACCGCGGGCTCGACTTCCTAGACCTCATCCAGGAGGGGAACATCGGCCTCATGCGGGCGGTGGACAAGTTCGAGTACCGCCGCGGGTACAAGTTCTCGACCTACGCCACCTGGTGGATCCGTCAGGCCGTGACCCGCGCCATCGCGGATCAGGCCCGCACGATCCGCATCCCGGTGCACATGATCGAGACGCTGAACAAGGTGATCCGCACCAGCCGCCAGCTGATGCAGGAGCTCGGCCGTGAGCCGACCCCCGAGGAGATCGCCGAGCAGATGGACATGCCGGCCGAGAAGGTCGAAAAGATCCTGAAGCTCAACCGCGGTCCGATCTCGCTGCAGACTCCGGTCGGCGACGAAGAGGACAGCCAGCTCGGCGATTTCATCGAGGACGTCTCGGCGGTCTCTCCGGCGGACGCGGTCATCAGCCGCAGCCTCAAGGAGCAGACGCGCAAGGTGCTCGCGACGCTGACCCCGCGGCAGGAGCGTGTGCTCCGGCTTCGGTTCGGCATCGACGAGAACGCGGACCACACCCTCGAGGAGGTCGGCCAGGACTTCGGCGTGACGCGCGAGCGCATCCGCCAGGTCGAGGCCAAGGCGCTGCGCAAGCTGCGGCACCCCTCGCGGGCCAAGCGGCTCCGTCCCTTCACCGAGGGTTAAGCCCTGACGGCGCTCGCCGTCGCCATCGCCCTGTGGCTGCTCGCCTGCTTCGTGCTGGCGCTGTACGCCCACGGTCGGCCCGTGGCGGACGAGCGTCACCCCGTCGAGACCGAAGACGGCTGGCTGCTCACGCTCCACCGCTACCTCCCCGCCGACGGGGCGGTGCGGCAGCCGGTGCCGATCGTGCTCGGGCACGGCATCAACATGAACCGCACGGCGTTCGAGCTGTCGCGGCGGGGGTCGATGGCCCGCGCCCTGGCGGCCCGGGGGCATGACGTGTTCGTGGCCGAGTACCGAGGGGAGCCGTCGGCGCGGCCTCCGCTGCGGGGGGACAACGCCCGCAAGCGCTGGGCGTACACCCTGATGGATCACGCGCAGCACGATCTGCCCGCGATCATCGACACGGCCGCCCGGCTGGGCCGCAGCGACCGCGTCTCCTGGGTCGGCCACTCGATGGGCGGGATCCTGCTGTACCTGTACGCCTCCCTGCATGGCAGCGGCAAGCTGCACCGGGTGGTCACCTTCGGGAGCCCCGTCCACGTCGGCCGCTGGCCGGGTTCACTGGGCCTGCTCCAGGACCTCGCGGAGTGGCTGCATGGGCGCTTCGACGTGGTCCGCGTCATGCCGCCGACCTACCTCGTGCTCCCGATCATCTGGGTGTGGCCGCACCCCTGGCTTCGGTGGAACACGAACACGAAGCACGTAACCCGACGGGAGGCGTTGGCGCTGTGCACGTCGGCGTTCGAGGACGTCAGCTCCGGGGTGACGCAGTTCTTCATCGACATGGCCAAGCGGCGCCGGGATGTCTGCCCCGCCGAGGACGAGGACCGCGACGGGGTCGAAGTTGGCGGCCTGGCCCGGCTGGAGGCGCCGCTGCTGGTGGTGTCGGCCGCTCGTGACGGTCTCGCGCCCCCCAAGACGGTCGAGCCGGCCTACCACCGCGCCGGCAGCAAAGACGCCGCCTACCTCTGCCTGCCTGCCTTCTCCCACTGCGATCTGATCTCGGGCCGTGCCTGCCTGGAGACGGTGATGCCGGTCCTGAGCGAGTGGCTCGAGGGCGCCGAAGCGACGATTCAACACCCGACCCTGCAACGAACGGGCGGGGTCGACAGACGCATAGCCAGCTGAACCGATGCAGGACCTGCTGACCAGCCTGCCGTGGATCGAGACCCTCATCCTCGGCGCCTATTTCGTGACCGTGGGGCTCCTGAGCGTCTTCGGAACGCACCGGCTGGTGCTGATGGTCCTGTACTTCCGCAACAAGCACCGGGCGATCCCGCTGCCTGAGCCGCTGGAGGATGCGCGCTGCCCCACGGTGTTGGTGCAGCTGCCGATCTTCAATGAGCGGTTCGTCGTCGATCGCCTCGTCGCCCACGTCGCGGCGTTGGATTGGCCCACCGATCGTCTGCGGGTGCAGCTGCTGGACGACTCCACCGATGACACCGTCGACCGCTCCCGCGAGCTGGTCTCGCTGCACCGACGCCGGGGGCTCGACATCGAGCTGATCCACCGCACCGATCGCACCGGCTACAAGGCGGGCGCGCTGGCCCATGGACTCGCCGTGGATGCGCAGCGCGGGGCGGCCGAGTTCGTCTGCCTGCTGGACGCCGACTTCGTCGTGCAGACCGACTTCCTCCGCCGGATCATGCCCCCCATCGTCGAGGACGGCGGCGTCGGCATGGTGCAGGCCCGCTGGGCCCACCTCAACCGTGAGGCGAGCCTGCTGTGCAAGGCGCAGGCGGTGCTCCTGGACGGCCACTTCGTCATGGAGCACGGGGCGCGCTTCCGGGCCGGCCGCTTCTTCAACTTCAACGGCACCGCGGGGGTGTGGCGGCGCCAGGCGATCGACGACGCGGGCGGCTGGCACGGCGACACCCTCACCGAGGACCTCGACCTGTCGTACCGGGCCCAGCTGGCGGGGTGGCGGTTCGCCTACCTGCAGGCCCTGGAGGTCCCCGCGGAGCTGCCCGAGGACCCGCGCGCGTTCAAGAACCAGCAGCACCGATGGGCCAAGGGGTCGATTCAGGTCGCCCGCAAGCTGCTTCCCACGATCTGGCGATCCGATCAGCGGCTCCCCACGAAGATCGAAGCGACCTTCCACCTCGCCAACAACCTAGCCTACCCGCTGATGGTGCTGCTGCTCATCCTGCTGCCGCCCGCGCTGTACGTGCGCGCCGGCCGGATGGACTGGGTGGCCCTCACGGTGGAGCTGCCGATCTTCGTGCTCGCGACGCTCAACCTGGCGATCTTCTACGCGCTGAGCGAGCGGGAGGTAGACGACGGGTGGGTGCGCCGGCTCCCCCTGGTGCCGTTCGTACTCGGCCTCGGCGCCAGCCTCACGCCCAACAACGCGCGCGCCGTCTGGGAGGCCGTGTCGGGGCGCCGCTCGCCGTTCGTGCGCACCCCCAAGTCCGGCGAGGGGGCGGTGGTGAAGCAGTACCGACCGCGCCTCACGGTGCAGGCGTTCGTGGAGACCGCCGCGGGCCTGTACTACCTCGTGGCGGCGGGGTTCGCGCTCGCCGCCGGGCTCTGGGTCCCCCTCCCCTTCCTCGTGCTGTTCTCCTCGGCGTTTCTGCTCCTCGGAGTCGGCTCGATCACGCCTGCTTTCGCTTCCTCCGGCGCCACCCCGCATCCAGGGCCAGCGCTGCCAGTGGCAGTCCGAACTCGACCCCCATCGCCCACCTCGGGACGTCCCACGAACCGCCCGCGAGGGACGACGTCCACGCCAGGTAGGCGAGCGGTAGCAGGCTCGTAAGCAGCAGCCCGAAGAGGCTGGGGAACAGCGGCAGCAGCGCGAGCAGCCACAGCCCGTACCAGGGATGGACCACCGGACTCAGGTACAGCAGGCCGACGAACACCCACGCGGTCGAGCGCGCCGGGGACATCCCCCTGGACAGCATGTAGAGGCCCCAGACGGCCAGCAGCCCCAGGCAGGTCCAGCGCGCGGGGTGGTAGCCCATCAGGGGCTCCAGGAGGGTGTGGAGGGCGCCGTTGAACGCCCAGTTGCCCGCGTAGGTGCCCAGCGAGCCCAGCGGCGGGCTCCCGTCGAGGCTGAACGGCAGCGACAGCAGCACCAGCACGCCGCCGACCAGCGCCGCCCCGACGGCCGCCTTCGAGAGTTCCTTGCGGCGCACCGCGTCCGCCAACGCGAAGAACGCGGGGAGCGCGCCGATGTACTTCGTGGCGAGGGCGAACCCCCACGCGATCCAGCCTTCGGTGGGCTGGCGCTCCTGCATCAGCAGCAGCCCCGCCGCCAGGGGGAGGATCGCCAGCGGCTCGTAGTGCCCGGACGAGGCGACCTCCACGGCGGCCAGCGGATGCCACGCGTAGAGGATCAGCGGCTCCACCCGCCCCCGCGACTTCAGGAGCAGCAGCCCAAGGACCAGGATGAGGGCCAGATCGACCCCCGTCAGGGCCGCCCGCATGGCCTGTTCCGACGGCTCGATCACGGTGACGAGGGCGAAGAACCACTGCGCCCCCGCGGGGTAGATCGCGGGCAACTCGGGGTGGTTGACCAGCGACCACTCGGGGGCGTCGGCGATGAGGCCCCCGAGCTCGAGATCGCCCGGCGCGCAATCCCAGGGGTCGCCGCCGCTGGCCACGACGCGCCCTTCCCAGACGTAGCGGTGGACGTCGTCGCTGAGGGTCGGCTCCGTCCCCAGCAGCGGCAGGCGAATCGCCGCCGCCACGAGCACGATCGCGAGCAGGCGCAGGTGGGGGCGGGCTGGCCGCTCCGGCGGCCACAGGAAGGGCACCACGAGCAGCAGCGCGACCCCGGCGAAGTACAGGACCAACCAGCGGGGGACGGCCTCGGCCAGCGAGCCCAGCTGAGCCGTCATCCAGCTCAGTCCGATCAGCGCCGCCGCCGTGCCGTAGAACAGCAGGCGGGAGGTCAGCGGTAGCGCCCCTGAGCTTCGGCCAGCCGGATCCGGGCGACCTCCTTGATCATGCGCCAGGTGTCCCGCACCGGCTTCACGGAGCTCGCCTCCATGTAGTACCAGGTGATCGGGACCTCCACGATACTCATGCCGGCCTTGCGCGCGAGGAACAGGATCTCCACGTCGAAGGCGAATCCGTCGATGGTCTGGAGCGGGAAGAGCCGCTCCGCCGCGGACGCGCTGAAGCACTTGAAGCCGCACTGGGTGTCGTCGATGCCGGGCACCAGCGCGGTCGTGAACACCGCGTTGAAGACGCGGCCCATGATGTGGCGGCTCTCGGGCTCGTCGATGCGGACGGCGCCGGGCCCCTCACGGGTGCCGATGGCGAGGTCGTAGCCGTCCAGGTACGGCGGCAGGAAGCGCTCGACCTCCTGCACCGGCATGGAGAAGTCGGCGTCGCAGAGGAACCGAAAGTCGGCCTCGCTGGCGAGCATGCCGGCTTTGACGGCGCCCCCCTTGCCGCGGTGCGGTTCGGCCTGCAGCACGAGGCGGGGTTCGTCGCGCGCGAGATCGGTGACGACCTCTCGCGTTCCGTCCGCCGAACCATCATCGACGACGCGAACTTCCCAGGTGAATGACTGCTTTGCCAACCACTCCAACGCAATCGGGAGGGTCTCGGGGAGGCGTTGCTCCTCGTTGTAGGCAGGGATGACGAGACTCAGGTGCGGCATCGCCCTATAGCGTAGCCGTTTGATCGTGGTTACTCTCCCGCCCGCGATGAACAGCAACCAGACTCCTCCTCCCGGCTCGGTCACTTTGACGCCCGCGGCGATGGCCTTCGGCGCCATCATGCTCGTGGTCGGCGCCATCGGCGGCTACACCTACGGCACCAACCAGGCCTCCTCGGAGGCCCCCGCACCCGCGACCGCGGACGCTTCGACGGCGGCCGCCGACAAGGATGGCGGCCTGCAGGGCAACGTCGTCAACAACACCGGCGGAAGCATCCGGCGCCTGTCGGAGGCGGAGAAGCAGGAGCTGCTGGCGGGCAAGAAGCCCGAGGGCGACAAGAAGGCGGCTCCGGCGCCCCCCGCGGACTCGCGCTTCCTCACCCCCACCATCGAGGCGTCGTTCGCCGACGCGGTCTTGCTCGCCGAGTACAAGCGGGCCGTCGGCCACATGAGCACGGGCAACGCCCGCGCCGCGCGGCCGAGTCTGACCAACCTCGCGGGGCAGTCCGAGGGCAAGGCGTGGGCTGAGCCGGTCGCGGCGATGCTCACGGACGCGAAGGCCTCCGTGGGCGAGGTCCAGCCCGCGCGGCTGGCGGCCAGGGACTTCAAGTCCGCGTACCCCAAGTCGGAGTACACGGCGATGGTGCTCGTGGCCGAGGGCAAGAGCTACATGCAGGAGGGCAAGCGTGCGCGCGCGCCCAACCAGAAGCGGGGAGACCCGGCGAGCCCCGAGCAGGTCGCGCTGTACCAGCAGGCGATCGCGATCTGGGACGACGCCGTCAAGACGTACCCCGGTGACGACAGCCTGGAAGACGCGCTCCTGAACAAGTCGGCGCTGCTGCTCCAGATGAAGGACATCAAGGGGGCCGAGGAGGCCGCGATCCTGCTCGCCTCGTCCTTCCCCAACGGCAAGTCGGCGCCTCGCGCGCTGTCGAACGTGGCCCGCGCGGCCATCGATGGCGGGGAGAAGGAGACCGGACTGGCGATGTACCAGCGGCTGGTCGACGACTTCCCCCGCGACCGCCTCGCCCGGAGTGCCCGCACGCAGCTGCAGAGCCTGGCGCTGATGGGCGCCGACGCGCCGCAACTGGAGGTCGAAGAGTGGCTCGGCGACGACCTCGGCCAAATCGGCGACCTCAAGGGCAAGACCGTGCTGTTGGTCTTCTGGGCGACGTGGTGCCCCCACTGCCGCAAGGAGATGCCGAAGATGGAAGAACTGTGGAACTCCCACAAGGACGAGGACTTCGTGATGATCGCCGTCACGAAGAACTCCAAGGGGCAGACCACCGAGAAGGTCCGGGAGTACGCCTCCAGCACCGGCCTGACGCTCCCCATCGCCATCGACACGGGCATGACGTCGCGCAACTACAGCGTCTCGGGCATCCCCGCCGCGGCGCTGGTCGACAAGTCCGGCAAGGTGGTCTTCCGCAACCACCCCGGTCAGCTCAACGACGCGTTCCTCGCCAAGTACCTGTAGCTGCTAGCGGCCCCGTCGGAGGGCGCTCTCATGACTTCGTTGCTTCGTTCGCTCCTGCTGGGGCTGCTCGTGGTTTCCCTGTCCGCATGTCCGGACGATGACGACGACTCGGTGGTGACCGACGACGACGACACCGCGCCCGAGGACGAGGACGGCGACGGCTCCCCCGCCGACGAAGACTGCGACGACGAAGACCCGACGCGGTTCTCCGGCAACACGTTGGTCTGCGACGGCGTCGACAACGACTGCGACGGCGCCCTCAGCGGCGACGACACCGACGGCCAGACCGAGTGCGACGGCGACTGTGACGACGCTGACGCGGCCAACTTCGATGGCAACACGGAGGCCTGCGACGGCTTCGACAACGACTGCGACTCCGCCCCCGGCGCCGACGAAGTCGACGGCGACACCGACGGCGTGCTCGCCTGCGAGGACTGCGACGACACCGACGACGCCAACTTCCCCGGCAACACCGAGGCCTGCGACGGCCAGGACAACGACTGCGACGTGACCACGGACGCCACCGGCGGCGAGGGCGACATCGACGGCGACGCCTCGCCGACCTGTGCCGACTGCGATGACGCCGACGCGGCCAACTTCCCCGGAAACCTGGAGGCGTGCGACGGGCAGGACAACGACTGCAGCGGCGCTCCCGACTTCGACGCCGACGGAGAGGTCGACGCCGACGGCGACGGATCGCTGAGCTGCGCTGACTGCGACGACTTCGATCTGGACAACTTCCCCGGCAACACCGAGATCTGCGACGGCCTCGACAACGACTGCGACGGCGCCCCCGGCGGGGACGAGATCGACAACGACGTCGACGGCATCACCGAGTGTGACGGCGACTGCGACGACGGCGACCTCAACAACTGGCCTTCGGCGCCTGCGGCCCCACCAACTCGACGAGGTGGGCCAGGGGCCAAGCGTCCGAGCCGCTGAGACCCAGGTCGGACGGCTCCCCCGCGATCCCGCTGGGAAACGGCTCCCCGGTGGGCGGGTACGGCGTGCCCAGGGCGGCGACGACGGCCTCCAACGCGAGCGGCACATCCGACGGCAGGCGCTCCCTCAGGGCCTCGGCGATCGCGGCGATCCGTTGCTTGAGCTCCAGCGACTGCAGGGCGGGCCAGAGGGCGGCTGAGAGCTCGTCGGGATCGAGACCTTCGAGGGCAGCGCCGATCCGGCGCACTGCAGCCTCGTCGAACCAGTGCTTGAACGCGTTGAGGTTGTCCGCCATCGAGCTAGCTGACGGGGAGGAAGTCCACCCGCACCTGGAGCCGCTGCTCCTCCTGCCCCCAGATCTGCATCGGGGCGTGCAGCAGAAGCGTGCTCCCCTGCACCGTCTCAGCGAACTCGTCGGCGCCCTGGTGGATCGTCGTCACGGGCGCCCACCACAGGTCCATGGGGCGGCTCAGTTCGACCACGATCGCGAGCCCGGCGCGGCGGTCCTCGATCTCCAGCCAGGTCGCCTCCCCCAGGTCCACGGGGCCGTCGGACAGCTTGGCCACGGTCTCTTTGTCGTCGCTGCTGAGCGCTTTGATCGTCACCGCGTCCGGGTCGCCGCCGAGCAGGCCGAGCGTCCACTCCAGGCCGAACCACACCGACGCGGCGTCGCGCGACCGGTTGACCAGGGTGTCGTCGATGATCAGGCGGGCCTTGCCCACGTCGAAGCCGAACCGCTTCTCCATGCGCAGCAAGAGCGACTTGTCAGGCTCCTTGACCACGCCGCTGCGCCCGAGGATGACCTCACCGCAGTCGGCATGTTCCCCGTTTCCGGGGGCGACCGCCTTCATCATCACCCAGCCGTCGCTGGCGAAGGTGCCCATGTCCCGGAACTGCCGACGCGCCCAGCTCATCAGCGTGGTCTCGGGGCCGAGGAACAGATCCTGGAACGACCGACGGGCGACCCGCTCCAGCGTCAGCCCGGCCAGCACCGGCTCGACCTCCTGCTCGACGGGGAGCGCCGGCATCATCGCGCCGGCGTCGTCCTCGAGCACCAGCGCCACCTCGTTGCCGACGAACCGCTGGTGGTAGGGCTCCTCGACGGGGCTCAGGGAGCTGTGCAGGGCGATCGCGGCCTGGCGCAGGTCCAACTCGCTGAGTGAGGCCCCCTCCCCCGGGTGCACGACCGCGCTGAAGAAGGCGGTCTTGACCAGCACCTCGTCGCGGCCGTCAGCGTCGTGATCGGCGACCCTGGCCTGCCACGGCTCGGGCTTCTTCCCGTCGAGCACGCGGTCGACGATCTTCTCCGCCAGGAGCAGCTCCCGGAGCGTGCCCTGGCGCAGGCGGGTGTCGTAGATGCCGGTGTTCATCGGGCCACCGTGCCAGTACACGGAGTGGTTCTGGGACCGCCACAGGGCCGAGCAGGCCTTCTCCAGGCAGCCGCGGGCCTTGTCGACGTTCTTGCCCGCGCGGTGGTGTCGGGCCAGCGCCCCTCGGAGCTCGTCGATGCGCTGGCTCACGCGGAGCATGCGCTTGTGGAGCCGGTTCACCTCCGGGTACTTGACGAGGAAGTTGTCGAAGACGACGCCCCCGGCCAGCTGCTGGGCCTGCTCCAGCACGCCCATCGCCGCCAGCTCACGCATCAGGTGGCGCTGCCGTTGGGCCGCGGCCGCGGGGCGGCACCACTCGCCCAGCTCGGGCTGGCAGCTGGTCGGGAGGTAGACGCGGCCGGCCGCCGCCTGGTTGGCCCAGGCGTGCTCCAGCATCGTCGTCTTGAGCCAGTGGTACTCGCTCTCCAGCGTCTCCATCAGCGGACCGAGGCGGCCGCCCCGGATCAGCTTGTGGCCGTCGCCGGCGAACACCTCGGCGTGGTTCCCGCGCTCGATCTCGGCCAGCCGCCGCAGCGCCGGCCTGGGGTCGTCATCGCCGGAGATCGTCTCGACGATCGCGGCGTCGATGGGGAACACGGCCATCGTGTGGCCGGCCCGCTCCGTCGTGTAGTGGCCATGGATGGCGTTCGGATGCAGCCCCGCGCCTACGAACTGGGCGTCGTCCAGGAGCGTGTAGCTGACCCCCGACCGCACGAGCGCGCGGATGAGCGCGGGGTCCCACGTGCGGAGGCAGAGCCAGGCCCCCTTGGGGAGCTTGCCGAAGTGCTTCTTGTAGAAGTTCGCGGTGAACGTCAGCTGCCCGATGGCGTCCCGCTCGGGGATCGACGGCAGCACCGGATCGTGGAACGCACCGCCGAGCAGCTCGATCCGCTCGTCGTCCCAGAGCCGGGCGAGGCGGTCCAGGAACGCCGGCTGCCGCGCCAGCGCGTGCTCGAGGATCGTGCCGGCGAAGTGCAGGTTGAGCCGCACCTGGCTCCCCTGCTCCAGGCGATCCAGCAGCGGCTCGTAGACCTTCTCAAAGGCCTCTTCAATGACGCTGGGCGACGTCCCCGTGGGCTGATGGAAGTGCAGGACCACCGCGAGGGTGAGGGCCGGACCGCCGCCCGCATGGACGGCGAAGCGTGCGCCCGCCTTGCGGACTTCCGGTCCCATCAACCCTCCTTGGATTTCCGAATAATCGGAGTCCCCAAGTGTGCCTGATCACGCACAAAGCTGCTGGTCACCAGGCGAGGGCGATCACGGAAGCTGCGGCCCAGTCCAGGTAGCGGTCGGGCATGACCCCGAGCACCACCGTGGCGATGACCGCGATGGCCACCGCGAGGGCGAGCCGCGGCTGAAGCTCGGGACGCGGCGCGGGAGCGCCGATCTCTTCGGTCATGAACATCGCCACCAGCGGGCGCAGGTAGTAGGCCACCGAGATGGCCGAGGTCAGCAGCGCGAGGATCGTCAGACCGACGAACCCGCTGCCGATGGCCGCCTTGAAGATGGCGAACTTGGCGAAGAAGCCGGCGAACGGCGGGATGCCGATGAGCGACAGCATGGCGATGGTCATCACCAGTCCGACCAGCGGGAAGCGCGTGCCGAGGCCGCGGAGCTGGTCGAACGTCTCGACCTCGTGCCCCTGCCGGGACAGGTGTACGAGCACGCCGAAGGCGGCGATGTTCCCGACCGTGTAGGCCAGCGTGTAGTACAGGACGCCGGCCTGGCCGTCGGGCGAGGCGGCGAGCACGCCGACGAGGATGTAGCCGCCGTGAGCGATGGAGCTGTAGGCCAGCATCCGCTTCACGTTGTCCTGGGTCAGCGCCATCACGTTGCCGACGATCATCGTCAGCGCGGCGACGCCCCAGAGCAGTCCCTCCAGGCCCATCGCCTCCAGCACCGGGCCTCCGAACACGCGGAGGATGACGGCGGCGGCGGTCGCCTTCACGGCCACCGACATGTACGCGGTGACGGGTGTGGGCGAGCCCTCGTAGACGTCCGGCGTCCACATGTGGAACGGAGCCGCGGAGATCTTGAACAGCATGCCGATGAGCATCAGCAGTCCGCCCGCGAAGGCGTACCCCGGGAGCGGCCCGTCATGCAGGACGATGGTCTCCTGGATGGCCGCGATCGACATCGTCGCGACCCCACCCTCGAAGCCCTGGAAGGCGTAGATGAGGGCCATGCCGAAGAGCATCAGGGCGGTCGCGAACGAACCCAGCACGAGGTACTTGATGCCCGCTTCGATCGAGCGATCGTCCCACCGCAACGACGCCGCGAGGCAGTAGATCGGGATGGACATGACCTCGAGGCCGAGGAACAGCATCACGAGGTCGCCGGCGCTGATCATGTAGAGCATCCCGGCGGTCGCCAGGAGCATCAGGCAGTGCGGAGCCGCCGACGGAACGCGGTGGTGCCGCAGCCAGGCGTCCGACAGCAGCAGGCTCAGGCCCGCGCCGATCAGCACCACTTCCTTGAAGAAGAGGGCGAAGGCGTCGACCACGAACAGCCCGCCGAAGCTGACCCGGGAGGTGCCGTCGGCCCACAGGACCGTGATGGTCCAGATCGCGGCGATGGCCATGCCGAGCACGCTGACGGCGAGGGTTATGTCGCGCGGGTCGCCCTCGTCCTGGCTGGGACCGGGGGGCACGAGGAACGCGTCCAGGAGCAGCACCAGCACGGCGGCGCCGGCGAGGATGAGCTCCGGGATCATCAAGCTGAAGTCGAGATCGATGTTCATCGAACCGCCTCCTCCTGGGCATCAACAACGACGCTCTCCAGCGTCGGCATGCCCGGCGAGCCGAGGCCCGGAGGCAGCTCGGCGGTCTTGGCGGCGCCGTTGTCGATGTTCTGGATCCACGTCTCGACGGACGGCTCCATCTTGTCGATGAACGGCTTCGGGAAGAGCCCGAGCCAGAAAATCATCACGACCAGCGGGGCGAATACCGCCATCTCGCGCTTCGTCAGATCGGGCAGGTGCAGGTTGCGCTCCTGGAGGATCTTCCCGAAGAAGACCCGCTCGATCATCCACAGCAGGTAGACGGCGCCGAGGATGACGCCCAGGCAGGCGATGACCACGAAGCCGTAGCTGGCCCAGAAGCCGGCGCCGGAGGCGGCCTCGGCGTAGCCCCAGCGGAAGGCTCCCAGCAGGGTCAGGAACTCGCCCACGAACCCGTTGGTGCCGGGCAGGCCGGCGGAGCTCAAGGCCACGAGGATGAACAGCGTGGTGTACACGGGCATCACCTTCGCGATGCCGCCGTAGTCCCAGATGTTCCGCGTGTGCGTGCGCTCGTAGAGTACGCCGACGAGCAGGAAGAGCGCGCCGGTGCTGATGCCGTGGTTCAGCATCTGGAGGATGCCGCCCTGCACACCCTGGTGATTCAGGGCGAAGACGCCGAGCATGATGTAGCCCATGTGGGACACCGAGCTGTAGGCGACCAACTTCTTCATGTCGGGCTGCACCATGGCGACCAGCGCGCCGTAGACGATGCCGATGACCGCCAGGAGCATGACGACCCAACCCCACTCCTCGACCGCGCCGGGGAACAGCGGCATGCCGAGGCGCAGGAAGCCGTAGGTGCCCATCTTCAGGAGCACGCCCGCGAGCACGACCGAGCCGGCCGTTGGCGCCTGGACGTGGGCGTCCGGGAGCCAGGTGTGCAGCGGGAACATCGGCACCTTGATGGCGAAGGCGAGGCCGAACGCCAGCAGCATCCAGCCCTGGACCGACAGCCCCATCTGGACCTTGTAGAGGTCGATGAACTCCAGGCTCCAGGTGCCGAACTGCTCGTGGTGCAGCCAGTACAAGTAGAAGATCGCGGCCAGCATCAGCATCGAGCCGAAGACCGTGTAGAGCACGAACTTGACCGTCGCGTAGATGCGCTCGTTGCCGCCGAAGACCCCGATGAGGAAGAACATCGGGACCAGCATCAACTCCCAGAAGAGGTAGAAGACGGCCAGGTTCTGGGCGACGAAGGTGCCCAGCATGAAGGTCTGCAGGGCCAGCAGGTGGAAGAAGAACTCACGGTGCCGTGTGTGCACCGCTTCCCATGCGCCGAGGATGACGATCGGCCCCAGGAACGTGGTCAGCAGGACCAGCCAGAGGCTGATGCCGTCGATGCCCAGATGCCAGGTGATGCCCAGGCTCTCGACCCAGTCCATCTTCTCGCGGAACTCGATGCCGCCCTTGCGGCCGCCGTCGTAGTTCAGCAGGGGGATGGAGACGGCGAACCCGGCGCAGGCGACGCCCAGCGCGGTCTGCTTGATCAGGCCGACCTTCTCCTGGGGGATGAGGAGCAGCGCGAACGCGCCCGCCAGCGGCAGGAACGTGATGATGGACAGAAGCGGAAGGTTGTCCATTACCAGAGCCCGTATCCCGCGAGGCACAGCAGCAGGAACAGCATCCCGCCCACCATGACCGTGGCGTAGTTGCCGACGTCGCCGTTTTGCAGCCGACCCAGCCCGTCAGCGACGGTCTTGCAGACCCCGCCGACGAAGTTGACCGTGCCGTCGATGCAGACCTCGTCGACGATCTTCCAGAGCACCTCGCGGCTGAACTTCACGATCGGCCCGATGAGGGCCACCTCGTACAGCTCGTCGACGTACCACTTGTTCCAGAGCAGCTTGTGGACCGCCGGGACCTTGTCCAGCGGGTGGGTCAGCTTGTCCTTGCCCCGCCACAGCATCGCGGTGACGCCCCAGACGCTCAGCGCCAGCCCGAGGCTGAGCCCCATCAGGCCCCACTCCAGCCCGTCGGCGTGGGTGTAGTGCACCTCGCTGTACTGGAACACCGGGTGCAGCCAGTCGTGGAGGAGGTTGGGGAAGTGACCGGCGACGTTGCCCAGCAGGTGGGGCACGCCGAGGAAGCCGCCGACCAGGCTGAGCGCGCCCAGCACGATCAGCGGGACCGTCATCGTCCAGGGGGACTCGACCGGATCGCCACCGTGGTGATCGTCGTGGTCGCCCTCGTGGTCGCTGTGGTCGTCGTGATCGTCGTGATCACCGTGGCCTTCGGGCACGCCGCGGTGCTCGCCCCAGAAGGTCATCCACATGATGCGGAACATGTAGAAGGCGGTGCAGATGGCGGCGGCGAGGACCACCACGTAGATGACGGGGTGGCCGCGGTCCGAGGCGTAGGCGAACCAGAGGATCTCGTCCTTACTGAAGAAGCCCGCGAACGGGAAGATGCCGGAGATGGCCAACGTCGCCGCGAAGAAGGTCCAGTAGGTCTTCGGCATGAACTTGGACAGCCCGCCGTAGAAGCGCATGTCCTGTTCGTGGTGCATCGCCAGGATGACCGAGCCGGAGCCGAGGAAGAGGCAGGCCTTGAAGAAGGCGTGCGTCATCAGGTGGAAGATGCCGACGGCCCACGCGCCCGCGCCCATGGCGACGAACATGAAGCCCAACTGCGACACCGTGGAGTAGGCCAGGACCTTCTTGATGTCGTTCTGGACCAGCCCGATGGTCGCGGCCAGCAGCGCCGTCGCCGCGCCGATGACCAGCACCACGTGCATGGCGAACTCGGCGTGGAAGAAGAGGCCGTTGAGCCGGGCGATCATGTAGACGCCGGCGGTGACCATCGTGGCCGCGTGAATCAGCGCGGAGACCGGGGTCGGACCGGCCATCGCGTCGGGGAGCCAGACGAACAGCGGAATCTGCGCCGACTTGCCGGTCGCCCCGACGAACAGCAGCAGCGCCGCCGCCTCGATCATCTTGGGGTTCATGCCGGTCGGGAGGCCGTGCTCCAGCGCGTGGTTGATCTCGGACGGCTCGAGCGTGCCGAACAGCGCGAACAGCAGCATCATCCCCAGCGCGAAGCCGAAGTCGCCGACGCGGTTGGTGACGAACGCCTTCTTGCCCGCCTTGGCGTAGTCGCTGTTCTCGTACCAGAAGCCGATCAGCAGGTAGCTGCACAGCCCCACGCCCTCCCAGCCCAGGAACAGCACCAGAAGGTTGCTGCCGAGGATGAGGCAGAGCATCGAGAAGATGAACAGGTTCAGGTACGCGAAGAAGCGCCAGTAGCTCGGGTCGCCCTTCATGTAGCCCACCGAGTACAGGTGGATGAGGGCGCCGATGTTCGTGACGATCAGCAGCATCACCACGCTGAGCTCGTCCAGCCAGAGCCCGAAGTCCGCCTTGAAGGCGCCCACGTGGATCCACTCGAACAGGGTCAGCGAGAGGTGGTTGCCGTGCTCACCGTCCATGCCCATGAGCTCGAACAGGAGCAGCCAGGCGAGCAGCCCCGGAATGGCGATGGCGCCGATGCCGACGATGGACACGACCTTGTCGCCGAGCTTCTTGCCCGCGAAGCCGTTGATCATCGCGCCGACGAGCGGCAGCAGCAGGACCGGGATCAGGAGGTTTTCCATGACCGCCTAGCCCTTCATCGTGCCGAACGAATCGACACTGATGCTGTCCCGCTGCCGGAACATGTTGACGACGATGGCCATGCCGACGGCGACTTCGACCGCGGCGACCACGAAGATCATCAGGACCATCACGTGCCCGGCGGTGTCGCCGAGGGCCCGCGCGATCGAGACGAACGCGAGGTTGGTGGCGTTGAGCATCAGCTCGATGCTCATCAGCACCACCAGCAGGTTGCGTCGCACGAGCACGCCGCAGGCGCCGATGCCCAGCAGCACGAACGCCAACGCGAGCAGCTGTTCGATGGGAATCATGCGTCCTCCTGGTCGGGTGCGTGCACCCGGCCGCCGGCCTGTGCGCCGTCGGGGTTCGCCGTGTGGACCGACACCGGAGCGGGCTCGTCGGCCCACTCCTTGGGACGCCGCCCGGTCAGCAGCAGGGCGCCGATCATCCCGGCCAGGAGCAGCAGCGAGCTGACCTCGAACGGGAGGATGTAGGGGCCCATGAGCTGAGCGCCGACGCCGTTGACGGTGCCGAAGCACTGGAGGGTGCCGCCACAGTCGGGGTCGTTGCAGTCGGTCAGCCCGTCGCCGTCGCTGTCGGCGCCGTCGGCGCAGTCGGCCTCACAGTCGGCCCCCGGAGGGCAGACGATGATGCCGTCGGCGAGGACCGCCGCCTCGGCGTGGATCGGGAACAGCGCCTTGCCGAAGATGACCCCGAACACGAGGACCAGCGGAAGGCTCCACATCCACGCCTTGCGGAAGACCACGGCCTGATCGTCCGTGCCCGCCTGCAGCAGCATGATGATGTAGACGACCAGGATGATGATCGCGCCTGCGTAGATGATGACCTGCAAGGCCGCGATGAGGTGTGCGTTGAGCAGCGCGTAGACCGCCGCAAGACTCAGCATCGAGCCCAGCAGGCTCAGCGCCGCGTGGATCGGGTGCCGCTGCAGCACGGTGCCGAGGGCACCGACTACGGCGAGCGCGCCGAACAAGTAGAGGAAGGCGATAGACATCAGCTCTTTCGGGGCCGGTCGCCCGGGTAGACGTGCTCTTCTTCGACGTACGTGGGCTTCCAGGTCAGGAGGTACTCACGGTCGTAGACCATGCGCTCCCGCTTGTAGTCGACGAGGTGGACATCGGTGGTCAGCCGGATGGCGTCGACCGGGCAGGCTTCTTCGCAATATCCGCAGAAGATGCACTTATCGATCTCGATGTCGAAACGGACGGGGTACTTCTCGATGGCCGGGTCGGGGTGCTCCCCGGCGACGATGTGGATGCAGAAGGCGGGGCACGCCGTGGCGCACATGTAGCAAGCGACGCACTGCGGATCGTCGTTGTCCCGCATCGTCAGGATGTGCTTGCCGCGGTTGACCGGGCTGAAGTCCGGCCGCATCTCGTGCGGGTAGTAGATGGTCGTGGCGCCACGCTTGGCTTCGGCGCCCTTGCCGCGCACCCAGTAGGTCAGCCAGACGAACCAGGTCACCATGTTCCGGAGGAACACCTTGGCGGTCAGACCCAACCCCGCGAGCACGTAGGGGAGGTAGATCCGCTCCGCCCACGTCATCGACTCCGGGTTGTAGTACTGGACGATCTCGCCCTCGGTGAACTCACCCTGGTAGGCGGGCTGCGGCAGAACCTGGCCGTCGACCAGGTTCTCGAACCCCTTGTTCTTGCCCCGTTGAGTGCCCACATCAGCCTCCGATCAGCAGGACGACGACCGCCGTCAGCACGAGGTTCACCAGCGACAGCGGCAGCAGGATCTTCCAACCCAACCGCATGATCTGGTCGTACCGGAACTTCGGCAGCGTCCAGCGAATGAGGATCTGGAACCAGCAGAAGAAGAGGAGCTTCGCGAGGAAGCTGCCGACCCGGCCCACCACCACGACGACGTGGGGAACCTCCATGCCGAAGACGTAGTTGCCGGGGGTCAGTTCGGGGTGGGCGGCCCAGTAGAAGGCGTCGCCCGCGCCGTGCACGCCGGGGACGTGGTAGGCGCCGAAGAAGAGCGCCGTGAGCAGGCCCGCGATGACGGCGATCTCGATGAACTCCGCCATCATGAACAGCCCCATCTTCATGGCGCTGTACTCGGTGAAGTAGCCCGCGACGAGCTCGGACTCGGCCTCCGGCATGTCGAACGGGACGCGCTTGTTCTCCGCCATCAGGGCGGCCATGAAGATGAAGAACATGTGCGGCTGCAGGAAGATGCCCCACTTGGGGAGGAAGCCGAACCAGACGTCGCCCTGCATCTGGGCGATGAGGTTCATGTCGACGGTGCCGTAGATGACGACGAGGCCGAGGATGGCCATCCCCATGAAGACCTCGTAGGAGATCATCTGGGAGCTGGAGCGGAGCGCGCCCAGCAGCGAGTACTTGTTGTTCGACGCCCAGCCCGCCAGCGCCGCGCTGAAGATGCCCGTGCTGCCGACGGCGAACACGAACAGCAGCCCGACGTTCAGGTCGGCCAGTTGCATCTGGAACGTGCGCTCGCCAAACAGCGCCATCACCCACTCGCTGGCGAAGTCCGCGCCCACGAGGCCGAAGACGTCGCTGAGCATGATCCCCGGCTGGAAGGGGCCGCCGAACGGGATGACCGCAAAGGTCACCAGCACCGGCACCACCGCGAACCAGGGGGCGATGTTGTAGATGTACTTGTCGACGAAGGGAGGGGTGTAGTCCTCCTTCATGATCATCTTGGCGCCGTCGGCGATGCCGTGCCAGAGCCCCATCACGGTGAACCGCTTGCTCCACTTCACCCCCCCGCCCTTCTGCGGGATGGGGATCGGGATGTAGGCCCGGTTGGCGCCGATGCGGTTGGCCATCACGGCCCCCTGCTTGCGCTCCACCCAGGTGAGGACGCCGCCGAGGTTCAGCAAGACCCCGAGCACGAAGCTCAGGTTCATGATGGCGACGACGAGGAATGCCCAGTCCATGGCTTAGACCTCCCTCGCGCCGGAGGTGTGTCGGTACAGGGCCGACTGCTCCGGGAAGGTGAACTTGCCGTCCACGATGGCGCGGACGTCGCTGTCGGGGTCCTGCTTGAGCTTCTTGCGCGCGTCCCGGAGGGACTTGGCGGGGGACTTCACCCCCGCGGCGGCGCACAACTGCATCAGCAGGTCGAAGCCGTCCAGCGCGCCCGCGGGGGGCCGCAGCGAGCGGCGGAAACGGCTGGTGTGGCCTTCGAAGTTTGTCCAGGTCCCGTCACGCTCGGCCCAGGTGCGCAGCGGGAGCACAGCGGCAGCGGCGTCGCTGACCGCGTCGTGCTCGTCCGTGATCTGCACGACCGTGGCGACCTTGCTCAGCAACTCGGGGTCCAGGTCGTTCCCGAAGTGGGGGCCCCACAGCAGCAGGAACTCGATCTCGCCAGCCTCGATGGCGGCCTTGATCTCGTCGATCCCCTTGCCCGCCTTCTTGTCCGGGACGATGCCCGCGGCGATGGCGCCGGCGCGGTTGGGGTTGGGGTCGTCGGTGTGGAGCAGGTCGTCCGCGGGCAGCGCGCCCTCGGTGCGGCCCGTCATCACGTCCAGGTGGCCGATCTTCAGCTTCCCCAGGAGGAAGCTCAGCAGCCAGGCCTCCTCGTTGCTGATCCAGGGGCTGACCAGCACCGCCGCGGCGTCCGACTTCTTGTACTCGGCGAGCTTCTCCCCGACCCAGGTGGTGATGCTCGAGGCGGTGCCGCCCTCCAGGCCGTCGATGCGCAGCGTCGCCGCCGGGCGGGCCAGGGCGGCGTGCTCCTTGTAGAGGTCACGCCCTTCGTTGCACATCCACCAGTCGTTCACGCCCGCGCGCTCGCGCGGCATGATCCGAATGACCTCGCTGCCGTCATGGTCGACCACGGTGTTGCAGTTGCGCGAGCAGCCGCCGCAGACGCTGTCGGTGTGCTTGAGGAACCAGACGCGCTTCTTGAACCGGAAGTCAGTCTTGGTCAGCGCGCCCACGGGGCAGATGTCGGCCACGTTGTCGGTGTAGGCGTTGGCGAAGTCGCCGCCTTCCAGCACCTCCACGATGGCGCGGTCGCCGCGGTTGACGATGCCGAGCTCGTGGGTCTTGGTGACGTGGGTCGTGAAGCGCGTGCAGCGGCTGCACAGGATGCAGCGCTCGCCGTTGTAGACGATGCGCTTGCCGAACGGCACCAGCCGCGGCTTGTGGACCTTCTCCTCACGCAGCTTCGACGGCGCTCGGTCGTGCAGCATGTAGTAGTCCTGCAGCATGCACTCGCCGGCCTTGTCGCAGATGGGGCAGTCGATCGGGTGATTGATGAGCAGGAACTCCATCACCGAAGCCCGGGCCTTCTTGACCTCCGGGGTGTCGGTGAAGACCTGCATGTTCTCTTCCGCATCGACCCAGCAGGCGACCGCGGGGCGGCGCGCCGGCATGTGCTTCTCCGCACGCGGGTTCCACGTCCGGATGTCGCTGATGCACATGCGGCAGTTGCCATCGACGGGCAGCCCGGGGTGGTAGCAGAAGTGGGGAATGTTCTTCCCCGCCTCGCGCGCGGCGTCGATGACCTTGGTGCCCTTGGGCACGGTCACCGAGTTGCCGTCGATCGTGAGCGTGACGCTGTCGGTCGTCATCGTGATTCCTAGGCGATGAAGGCGTGCTCGGGGTCGTCCCGCCGCTGGGGAACGCCTCCGCCGCGGAGATTCAGGTGGTCGGGGAACGTGCCGCCGAACGGGCAGCAGCCCTTTTCGATGTGCGCCTCGAACTCGGAGCGGAACACATCGATGAAGCTCTTGGTGGGCCAGGCGGCCGCGTCCGCGAGCGTGCAGATGGTGCGCAACTCCATGCTGTCGGCGATTCGGTACAGCTCGTCGATGTCGCCCGGCTCGGCGTCGCCGTGCTCGATGCGGGTGACGATCCGCTCGATCCAGCCCGTCCCCTCACGGCAGGGCGTGCACTGACCGCAGGACTCGTGGTGGTAGAAGCGGAGCATGACCATCAGGGACCGGACCATGCAGGTCCCTTCCCCGATGACGATGACGCCGCCGCTGCCCAGCAGCGTGCCGTGCTCTTCGCAGGACTCGTAGTCCATGTTGATCTTGAGCGCGGTCTCGCCAGTGACGACGGGCACGGAGCTTCCGCCGATGATCAGCGCCTTGAGGCCGACCCCGTCGAGCATGCCGCCGCAGTTGTCCTCCAGGAACGTCTTGAAGGGGGTGCCGATCGGCACCTCGTAGACGCCCGGCCGCTTCACCGGTCCGCTGACCGAGAAGAGCTTGGTGCCGGTGGACTTGTCGCTGCCCCAGGCGCGGTAGGCCTGCCCGCCCTCGGCGGCGATGTAGGTCACCGCGGCGATGGACTCGACGTTGTTCACGATCGTCGGATAGCCGAAGGCGCCGTAGACGGCGGGGAACGGCGGCTTGATCCGCGGCTGCCCCTTCTTGCCCTCGAGGGACTCGATGAGGCCGGTCTCCTCACCGCAGATGTAGGCGCCGGCACCGCTGTGGAGCGTGACGTCGCAGTCGAAGCCGGAACCGTAGATATCCTTGCCGAGGTGGCCCCCCGCGTACGCTTCCTCGATGGCGGCGTGCACGCGCTTGAGGCTCGGGACGTACTCCCCGCGGCAGTAGATGTAGGCGGAGTTACTCCCCATCGCGTAGCAGCTGAGGACGATCCCCTCGAGCAGCACGTGAGGGTTCTCCTCCATGATCACGCGGTCCTTGAACGTGCCCGGCTCGGACTCGTCGGCGTTGACCGCGAGGATCACCGGATGCTCCGGATCCTTCGGCAGGAACGACCACTTGAGCCCGGTGGGGAAGCCGGCGCCGCCGCGTCCGCGGAGGCCGGAGTCCTTGACCTCCTGCAGCAGCTCGGCGGGCTGGTACTTGCCCCCCTTGAGCACCGCCTTGGCGGTCGCGTACCCGAAGCGGGACTCGTAGGAAGCCAGCGGCCACGACTCGGTGCCGCGCTCGAAGTTCAGGATGGTGCGGGAGCCATCGACGACGGGGTAACTCATTGGGCCATCCCCTGCGGCGTCCAGGCGTCCGTGACCGGCTGCCCCGCCGCCTCCTTGGGCCGCTCGGCGACCTCGTGGGTGACCGGCGTCTCGCCGTGGTGGGGCACGTGCACCGCACGCCCCGCCTCCAGACGGGCGCCGTCGCGCGGGAGCGCCCGGGAGGGACCGGAACCGCAGCCGAACGGCAGGTCCGCCGGGTTGGCCTCCTGGTCGGGCGTCGCCCGCAGCTTCTCCAGCAGGTCGTCGACGTCCTGGAGGCTGAGGTTCTCGTGGTAGTGGTCGTTGACCTGCATCATCGGAGCGGTGCCGCAGGAGCCCAGGCACTCGGCCCCGATGAGCGTGAACTCGCCGTCTTCGGTGGTCTCACCGCGCGCGATGCCGAGCTTCTTCTCGACGTGCTCGAGCACGATCTCGGCGCCCATGAGCGAGCAGCTCAGGTTGTGGCAGACCTGCAGGTGCCACCGGCCGATCGGCTGCTTGTTGTACATCGTGTAGAAGGTCGCGACCTCCTCCACCTGGATGGCCGGCACCGGAATCTGGGCCGCCACGAAGTGGACGACCTCGGGGCCGACCCAGCCGAACTCGCGCTGCGCCATGGACAGCACCGGCAGGATCAACGCCCGCTGGTGCTCCTTGGGGTAGCGGGTGCGAAGCCACTCGAGGCGCTCCTTCGCAGCCGCGGAGAACTCAAGGGTGCTCATCGGTCGCACTCCCCACCGATCATGTTGATCTGGCCGAAGATTGGGACGATGTCGGCCACCTGGGCTCCGAGGAGCTGCAGGTGGGCGCTGCCCATGTTGACGAAGGACGGGGGCCGGCAGCGGGCCTTGTAGGGCCGGCCGGTGCCGTCACTGACGATGTAGAAGCCGAGCTCGCCGTTGCCGCCTTCGACGGCGTGGTAGCACTCGCCCTGGGGGGGCCGCTGACCTTCCATGATCAGCTTGAAGTGGTTCATCAGCGCCTCGATGTTCGAGTAGACCTCGGACTTCGGGGGGAGGCTGACGCGGCTGTCGTCGACCTTGATCTCTTCGCCGTTGGTGGCCCGGATCAGCGGGTCCAACTGGCGGCAGATCTTCATCGACTCTTCCATCTCGCGCATGCGCACGAAGTAGCGGTCGTAGTTGTCGCCGTACTTGCCGATGGGGACGTCGAAGGAGACCTCCTCGTACAGCTCGTAGGGGGCGTACTTGCGGCAGTCTAGGCCGACGCCGGTGGAGCGCAGCATGGGGCCGGTGACGCCGTAGCTGATCGCGTCCTTCTGGGACACGACCCCGACGCCCCGCATCCGGTCGATGAAGATCCGGTTGTGGTCCACCAGGACGTGCACGTCGCGCAGCGTCTTGACGAGGTGCTCGGAGTTGATCTGCTCGCAGCGGTCGAGCCACTCGTCGGTGACGTCGCGGGCGAGGCCGCCGATGCGGGCGTAGGTCTGGGTCAGCCGCGCGCCGGTGACCCGGCAGATGTGCTCCCAGTACCAGTCGCGGACTTCGATCATCCACAGGAACGGGGTCAGCGCTCCGACCTCCATCAGCGCGGCGCCGATGCAGGTGAGGTGGTCCGTGATCCGGCTCACCTCGGACAGGTACATGCGGATGAGCTGGGTGCGGCGGGGCACCTCGACGCCGAACATCTTCTCGACGGTCTCGACCCACGCGAAGTTGTTGATCAGCGGCGAGCAGTAGTTCAGCCGGTCCGTGTACGGGATCGCCTGGTGGTACGTGTGCGCCTCGCACTCCTTCTCGAAGCCGCGGTGCAGGTAGCCGGGGATGACGTCGCAGCCGACGATGGTCTCACCGTCGAGCTCGACCACCATGCGGATGGTGCCGTGCATCGCGGGGTGGGACGGACCGACGTTCAGCACCGTGCGCGCGGACAGGTCGTAGTCCTCGCCCTCGGGGTAGATGCGCCGAAGTCGGATGTCGTGAGGCAGGTCGACGAATTCGCCACCCTGGCTGTAGGGCAGATCAAGGCTCATGCATGGGCTCCTGGTCGCCGGGATTCGGGTGGATGATCTTGTCTTCCTGCTCGCGGATTCCCGGGTAGCGCGCCTCGAAGAGGGGCCACGCCTGGAGCTTGTCGTAGTCCTTGCGCAGCGGCCAGCCGCGGAACTCGGGGTACAGGAGGATGCGGCGGAGGTCGTGGTGCCCCTCGAACTCGATGCCGTACATGTCGTACGTCTCGCGCTCCATCCAGTTGGCCGAGCCGTACAGCGCGCACAGCGACGGCACCGAGCTGTCCTCCTCCACCCGGCACTTGAGGCGCAGGCGGTAGTGGTGGCTGGTGCTGAAGAAGTGGTCGACCACCTCGAAGCGCGGCTCCTCCTGATCCCAGTCGACCGCGGTCGAGTCCATCAGGAGGTCGAAGTTCAGTTCGGGGGTCTCGAACAGGTACCGGGCGGCGTCCAGCCGATCGGCGGACGCCACGACGATCGTGTCGTCGCCGAACTGGGAGTGGTAGCTGAGGACTTTGTCCCCCAGCCCCTGCAGCACCGCGGCGAGCGCGGTGCTCAGTGAGTCGCTCATGCTTGGGTCCTCAGACGACGTGGTGACGCTGGTGCTGGATCTTCTCCTGAAGCTTCAGGAGGCCATCCAGGATCGTCTCGGGGCGGGGCGGGCAGCCGGGGATGTAGACGTCGACCGGGATGATCTTGTCGCAGCCGGCTACCGAGGTGTAGTTCTGATAGAAGCCGCCGCTGACGGCGCAGGCCCCGACCGCGACGACCCACTTGGGGTCGCACATCTGGTCGTAGACCGTCTTGAGCACGGGCGCCTGCTTGTGGACGATCGTGCCGACCACCATGAGCATGTCGCTCTGCCGGGGGCTGAAGCGCGGAAGCGCGGCGCCGAACCGGTCGGTGTCGTAGTGGTTCGCCGAGACGGCCATGAACTCCATGCCGCAGCAGGCGGTCACGAAGGGGTACTGGAAGAGGCTGAACTTGCGCGCCCAGCCGAGCACGGCGTCGAGCTTGGTCGTGTAGACCTGCGACTCGAGCCCCTGCTCCTTGATGAGCTCGTACCCGCTGGGCAGCTCCTCGGCAGGGCCGCCGCCGCGGGCGCGGCCGATGGGGATGACGGGATCTACTACCATTCGAGGGCTCCCTTGCGCCAGACGTAGGTCAGGCCCACGACCAGCGAGACGAGGAAGACGAGGAGCTCGACGAGGCCGAACAGCCCCAGCTCTCGGTACATGACGGCCCACGGGTAGAGCAGGACCGTCTCCAGGTCGAACATCACGAACAGCAGGGCCACCAGGTAGTACTTGACCGCGGTGCGGCGCCGGTTGTCCGTCTGCAGCATGGGCGAGCCGCACTCGAACGGCGTGTCCATCACCGGCGCGTGCCGGGGCTTGGGACCGAGCCAACTGTTCAGCAGCAGCATGACGGCCATAAAGCCAGAGGCGCCGATGACCACGAGAAGAACCGGAAGGTACTGGAGCGTCATTGCCGTTCCCGAGCCGCCAGATGGGTCTGCAGGCTCGGGCGCTATCTACCGGAGCGGAGCCGGCTTTTCAAGGACCAGGAGGCGGCTCCGACCGCCCCCGCGAGATCGCCCAATTCGGCGGCCCGAATCGGCAGCGCATCCCCCAGGCAGGCGCCGATGGATCGGCGCTTCAACTCGGTCTCGATCGGCGGTCCGATGCGTGCGAGCGCTCCGGAAATCCCTCCCCCGAGGACGATCGCCTCGGGGGCGAAGATGTTGACCAGGGCGGCCAGCCCGGTGGCGAGGTCGAGGCAGTAGCGCTCGATCGCGCGCGAGGCCCACAACCCCGGCTGGGGGCCGCCCGCATCCGCCTCGGCGGAAAAGACGTCGATCGCCTCGGTCGCAGGGCAGGGTCCCTCCCCTCCCTCTTCGCTCCAGGCATCGCCAGCGGTGACGACCAGCCCGGTGCTCCCGGCGTACATCTCCAGGCACCCCTTCTTGCCGCAGCCGCACTTGCGGCCGCCGGGGTACAGGGCGACGTGGCCGGCTTCGGCGCCGGCGCCCCGGGCCCCCCGCAGGAGGGTGCCGTTGACGAGGAAGGCGCTGCCGACGCCCGTGCCGAGGGTCAGCAGGATCACGTCGGCGCAGCCGCGCGCCGCGCCCGCGAGGGCTTCCCCCAGGAGGGCGCAGTTGGCGTCGTTCTCGACGGTGACGGGGGCGCCGAGCCGCTCGGTGAGGCGCGCTGCGACGGGCAGGTCTTCCCACCCGGGGAAGTTGGGCGAGTTGCGGAGGATGCCGGCGGTGTGATCGTGGAAGCCGGGCACCCCGATGCCGATGGGGGTGGAGGCGTCCGTCGAGGTGCGGAGCACGTCCACGACGTGGGCGATGAGGTCCTCGACCTCGTCGATCCCGCGGTCGCCCTCCTCGTCGATCCAGACCCGCTCGTCGGCGAGGATGTTGGCTTCAGCGTCGAGTACGACGCCGCGCACGCCGTGCCCGCCGAGGTCCAATCCGATTGCGACTCCGCTCATGGGGGCCGCGTATACAACACGCGCAGGCGGAGGGGGAGGCTCTGAGACGGAGAACACACGCGGGCGCCCGTGTGTTGAATCAGTACAGCTCCCGCCGCTTCGCCTCCGCATCCACCTGCGGCGGCTTCCCGTACGTCCCCGTCAGCTTCGTCATGCGCGCGTGCCACTTGCACCCCGCGGGCAGATCCCCGTGGGGAAGGTAGTGGACCGGGCATCGGCCGATCTCGACGACCTCCATTCCAGAGTCCCGCGCGTGAGCGACCGCCTCCTTGTGGCCGCACTGGAAGCTGAACCAGACCCGCTTGCAGCCCGCGGCGAGCGCGACGTCGACGGCTTCGCGCGCGCGCCGCGGCTTCGTCCAGATCACGGCGAGGTCATCGTGGTCCGACGGCAGGGTCTCGACGGTGTACAGCGGTTGCCCGCCGGCCTTGCCCCGGGACCCGGTCAGGCCCCCCAGATCGATGCAGTAGAACCGCTTGCCGCTCTGGTTGTAGGCGTGAAAGGACATCGCCGGGAAGGTGTCGCCGGTGCTGTCTCCGATGAGCACGAAGCCTTCGGAGGTGCGGATGATGTCTTCGAGGGGATGACTCATGGCGCGCAGACATACCACCACCGCCCTCCCGAGCGGGTCGGTGCTTGCAGGTACGATCGGGGCATGGCCCCACTCGCGTTGCTCGCCGCCGCCACCGTCCTGGCGGTCTCCCCGCCCGCGGACCGCACGCTGGTTCCCCAGCTTCACGACGGCGTCGAGGTGATCGGTGGCGGAAGCGTCGAGCTTCACCGCGCTGGTTCCCCGAGTCGGGTGATCGGCGCCCCCGCCGACGTCGGCCCCGTCGCCCCCCGCACCGTGACGAACGCTGAGGCCGAGGAGGTCGCGCGCGAGGCTCGCCCGGGCTCCCGCGTCGTCCACAGCACGTCCCTGATCGCCCCCCTCGAGGACGGCTACGGCCCGATCGTGGCGGTCGACCTCGTGCTCGAAGACGGGCTCCCGGCCCGCCTCTGGATCGCCGCGGACGGGGAGCCGCGGGTACTGCGCCAGCTGGCCGTGATCGCCGAGGACGACCATGCCACGGGCACCGTGCAGGTCTACGACTCCAGCGAGCTGTACGGCGATCTCGTCATCCGCGACGTGGACGAACTCGAGGACGAGCACTGGCTGGCGTCGTTCGATCGGGTGGTCTTCGACCTGGCGCACGACGATCCGAACCTGATGCAGTACTCGGCCGACGACGAGTGGCACTGGACGCCGGATCAGTGGCAGTTCTCCATCGCGATGGGCTTCCACCACCTGCAGGCCCACGAGCGGTTCGTCACTGCGATGCTCGCCCCGGACTGGTTTCCCGAGATGGGCGACCCCGAGGTCGCGTTCGTCAACATCGACGCGGAGACGTTCTCGGACGACAGCTTCCAGTTTCGCGCCGGCCACGCCTACACCCGCGACGACTTCGGCAACTGGGAGCACAACTACCTCTTCGGCACCGGGGGCGGGGTCGCGCCGGGCGTGACCATGGCCAACTTCGCCCACGACGCCGAGGTCTGGGCGCACGAGCAGGGGCACGCGATCATCTCGGAGATGACGCCATTCGACGACACCGACCTGCGCGGGATCGACCAGCAGTTCGAGGCGATCCACGAGGGTCTGTCGGACTACACCGCCATCGCCTACACCGAAGAGCCGACCATCCTCGAGTTCATCGTCCAGGGGATCGACGACTTCCACCGGCCGGCCGACGTGGTGCGGGTCTGGCCCGGCGACTTCGAGGACGGTGGCGACCCCCACGAGAACGGCCGGATCATCAGTTCGATGGGGTGGAGCCTGCGCCAGCTCATCGGCCCCGACGCGGCCGACTTCCTGATGCACGCCGCCCCCTGGTACCTGGCCCCCTCCGCGGCCGACTTCGAGGCTTTCGCCGAAGGCATGGTCCTGGCCGACGAGGACGCCTTCGGGGTGACCTACGTGGTGCCCCTGATCGAGACCCTGCGGGCCCATGGAACGTGGCCCACGACCCAGGGCGCGGATCCCATCGCGACCGCGTCGCTGGTCGGGCGGGTCGCGGTGGGCGAGCCCGCCACGGTCGAAGCGGGTGCCGAAGAAGCCTGCTTCGCCGGCGCCGCGTGGGCCCTCGTGGAAGCGCCGCCGGGCTCAGAGATCACCGTCGAAGGCGACGCCCGATGGGGCTCCAGCCTGACGTTCTCGCCGGATGTCTGCGGTCCGTACGTCTTCGAAGTGCGGGTCGCCTCGACCGGCCGGCAGCTCAGCGCCCCGGTCGATGTCGAGGTCATCCCCTGCGGAACGGGCTGCTCCTGCGCCGCCGTCGAGCCGCCATCGGCCGGGGCCGCGACTCTGCTGCTGCTTCTGGGAGTCTCCCGTCGCCGACGTCGGCTGGCTGGCCGGGCCGCGTCCGTGTAGATCCTCCGCGTGCACCGCCTCGCTCTTGCTCTGCTGCTGCTCGTCGGCTGCGCCACCTCCCCTCCCCCCGTTCCGGCCCCCGACGCCACCGTCGCGGACGCCTACGTGCGCATGACGGGGGAGCTCCGCGCCGCGGCCGCCTTCTACGATCGCGAGGTCCGCAAGAACCACACGAAGGCGCGGGTGATGAGCGTGTTCGCGGGCGTCGCCGCCACGGGGGCGGGAGCGAGCATCGGGGTGCTCGCCCAACCCGGCCTGGACGACGAGATCCGGCCCGGCATCACCGCGGCGGGCATCAGCTCGGCCGTGATGTCGGGCCTGCTGGCGATCCTCCCCTTCGCGCACCAGTACCGGCTCAAGGAGCTCGGCTACGCGCGTCAGGCGGACGCGGCCTGGACCGCGCTCCACACGATCGAAGCAAGCTGCGCGGGCGTCTTCCCCGCGGGCGATCCGGCGGACCAGCAGCGGTGCGCGCACGACGTCGCCGAAGCGCTGACGGCCGCGCGGACGTTCCCGGAGGACTCCCCCTGCCGCCCCCCGCCGCGGTAGGCCTCAGCCGCCGACCGCGGGCAGCTCGACCGTGAACACCGAGCCCTGACCGACGACGCTGGTGACGCTGATCCGCCCGCCGTGGGCCTCCACCACCCGCTTGGTGATCGCGAGGCCGAGGCCGATGGACCGCTCGCCCGCGGTGGGACGCACCGACGCACGCTCGAACGCACCGAACAGGTGGGCGAGCTCGTCCGTGGGGATGCCGACGCCCTGGTCGGCCACGGCCAACAGCCAGCCTTCGGACGACCTCCGCAGGCGGAGCTGGACCGTGGTGTCGGGCTCCGAGAACTTCACTGCGTTGCTGACCAGGTTGTCGACGACCTGGGTCAGCCGCATCGGGTCCACCTAGGCGATCGCCTCGCCGTCGGGGAGATCCAGCTCGAGCCCCACCGACTTGGCCTGCGCGAGCAGGGCGGCCGATTCGGCCTGCATCCTCAGGTGCGTGATGAGGTCGACCGGCTGGCGGTTGAGTTCCAGCCGCCCCGCCTCGATCACGCTGACGTCCAGCAGGTCCTCCACCAGCCGAAGCACCTGTTCGGCGCTGGATTCGATCTGCTCGAGCGCGCCGTCAGCCTTGGCGGGGAGCGCTCCCCCGAGGCCGCATCGCAGCATGTCGACCCAGCCGAGGATCACGGTCAGCGGGCTTCGCATGTCGTGGGCGGCCATGCCAAGGAGGCGGTTCTTCAGCTCCCCGAGCTCGAGCAGCCGGCCGTACAGGCGGCTCTTCTCGATGACTCCGGCGAGGTGCCCGGCGATCTGCTGGAAGATCCGAACGTGGGCGTCTTCGTACTGCCGCAGCCCCCGCGAGGAGAAGAACAGGAACCCGATCGCGTGCCCCTGGGAGATCAAGGGGCAGGTGAGGCTCGACCCGATCCCCTCCGCGACGATCAGACGGGTCGACTCGCTGCCGGGGTGCTCGGCGAGGTAGGCGGGCAGGTCGTTGAGGATCCTCGACTGCCCGGTCTCGAGGATGGTGTTGAGGCTGCTGCCCGCCAGCGGCGCTTCGAAGCCCCGGGTGATCTGGAGCAGCGCGCCGTCGTTGCGGGCCCAGTAGGCGGCGACGTGGGCACCGTCGTCGCTGATGAGGGCGAGCCCCATGCGGTGGTACGGGATGAGGTTCCGGAACGCGTCGTAGACGTGATCGCAGACCTCGTCCAGGAGCAGCCCCTCGTTGGCCCGTTCGCCGACCTCGAGCAGGGCGTGCAGCTCCTGGTACTTGCGCTCCAGCGCGTGCCCGAGCCGGACGAGCGCCTCGCCCAGCACCCCCATCTCGTCATCACAGATCACGGGCACTTCGACATCGAAGTTGCCCGACTCCATCGCCAGCGCGGCCTCGGTGTAAGCCTCGAGGCGCGGATCGGTGCTGCTCATGTCCCTTCGATCTGCACTTCCCGTGCCTGAATCGCGATCGGACGCGGCTGCCGGCATCGGGGAAGATCGGCCCGCCCGAGGCGAGCCAGCCGCCACAGTGGGCTGTGGCGGCCGACACAGTGGAACCAGCAATCGTGCGGCCCCCTCGGAGCCGTTCGGGCCGCTGGGATACACTCCCTCCCGTGCCCCCCGGACCGCTCGCCTTTGCCCCCCTCCCCGGCGACGATCCGCTGCACCATGCGCTGGCCAAGGTCGGCGAGCTGTACACCGCTACCAACTTCATGACTTGGTGGGACGCGCGCGCCTTCGCCGTGGACGGTCCGGGCGCCGAGACCTGGGACCCCGCGATCCGCGACCACGTCGGGATCATGGCCGACTTCGTCGAGGAGTACGTGCTCCCCAACTACGTGGGTGAGGCGCCGGCGTTCAACGAGCACATCGCCAAGGTCGGCATGGTCGGCTGGGACGTGGTCCGCGAGGGTCTGCTCGACGCGTTGAAGCACCACCCCACCGCGGGCGGCTCGCGCCCCAGCACCGCCGCGGGCCAGTTCTCCCCCCACACCTTCATGCTCCTGGACATCCTCGAGGACCAGGTCGCCACCGCGCTCGGCCTCGGCTCGGGGCGGGAGCTCAGCAGCGACTCCCACCTGCGGTGCGTCCGCCTCCGACCGCGCGAGGGGTCGGCCTTCGAGGGGACGCTGTACCAGCACCTCTTCCTCGTCTGGGCCCCCGCCCGCAAGAAGCTCATCTGGTTCGACCTGGGCGGGTCGCAGTAGCGCGTGGCGATCAGCTACCAGCTGCGTGACCTGTCTCGCGCCCGCGAGATCCTCACGGTGCTGGTCCGCCACGGGTTCGGGCAGCTGGTCACGTCAATTCCGCTGGCCAAGATCCCCGGTCTCGGCCGCCTCTCCCCGCAGGAGCAGACGCACGCCGACCTGCCCACCTCCGCCCGCCTCGTGAAGGTGTGCGAGGAACTCGGCCCGACGTTCGTGAAGCTGGGGCAGATGCTCAGCACCCGCGCCGACCTGCTCCCCGCCGAGTACGTGGAGGCATTCGCGACCCTGCAGGACTCGGTGGAGCCGTTCCCCGGCAGTGAGGCCTGCGCGATGGTGGAGGCTGCGCTGGGGGGGGCCTTGAGCGACCTCTTCGCTGAGTTCGGCCCCGAGCCGGTGGCGTCGGCGTCGATCGCCCAGGTGCACCGCGCGGTCCTGCACACGGGGCAGGCGGTGGCGGTGAAGGTGCAGCGCCCGGGGATCGACCGCACGCTCCGGTCCGACATCAACATCATGTACACGCTGGCCGAGCTCCTCGAGGGCCAGCTGGAGCTGGGCATCTACACCCCCGCGGCCATCGTGGCGGCGTTCGACCGGGCCATCTCGCTGGAGGTCGACTTCCACAACGAAGCCGCCAACGCCGAGATGTTCTCCCGCGCCGTCACGTCGGTGCAGGGGGTGCGCGTGCCCCGGACGTATCCCCAGTTCACCTCCCGGGGCGTGTTGACGCTGGAGTGGGTCGACGGCACGAAGCTGTCCGACATCGACTCCACCAACGCGGACAAGCAGGCCGTAATGGACCGGCTGGTGGAGGCGACCTACGAGCAGATCTTCACCCACTCGGTGTTCCACGCGGACCCCCACCCCGGGAACCTGATCGTCCACGACGACTCGACGATCACGTACCTGGACTTCGGCCTGATGGGCCGAATCACCCCGGAGATGCGGGACACCCTCGAGGCGCTGTTCGTCGGGGTGATCTTCAGCGACGCCGAGGCGGTGGCGCGCGCCGCGTACCGGGCCGGGAGCGCCGACGGGCGCGTGAACCTCCGCGAGCTCGCGGCCGAGATCTCCGACCTCCTGGATCGCTACAAGGGCACGTCCCTGGCGCAGCAGAACACCGCCCGCATCGCCGAAGAGCTGCTGGACGTGGCCCGCCGCCACCGGCTCAAGCTCCCGCAGGAGTACGCGATCCTCGCGCGCACCGAGGTCGCCCTGGACGGCATCGCCCGTACCCTCGTGCCCGACTGGGACATGATGGAGGCGGTCAAGCCCTACGCGGCCCGCCTCGCCGGCGAGCGGCTCGACCCCGAGCGGGTCAGCGGGGACCTGCTCCGGCAGGCCGTCTCGGTCGCCTCGATGCTCAAGGACATGCCCCGGCAGGTGGACCAGGTCCTCCTGGACCTGGAGCGCGGCAACTTCCAGCTCAGCGCGCGCACCCCCGACCTGAAGGAGCTGACCGACGCGGTCGATCGCAACGGCCGGGCCCTCGTCTTCGGCGTCGGCGTCTCCGCGTTCCTGGTGTCGGCGTCGATCCTCGTCGCGGCCCTCGTGCTGCACCTGGGCGGGGACAACGGCTTCGGCTTGACGGATATGCTGTTGGGCTTCCTCGTCATCAGTTCGGTGCTCGCCGCCTCGGGTCTCGTCAGCGGCCTGATGTGGAATCTGTTCATCCGTGATCGCCTCCGCCGCGTGCGCTGGCGCCGCTTCGTCGGACTGATCCCCGGGCTGGGTCGGAAGAAGGCCAGCGATCTGGTAGGATCCGGCGGTCAAGACTCAGGAGGTAGGGGGTGATCGAGGGGACCCGCCAGCCTGCCTCGATTCGCTGCACGCGCCCCCCCTCTATGCCGTGAGCCCATGACCACCGTCACCGACAGCATCAGCATCCAGGCCGCCAAGGAGCACCCGCTCCCCGAACTGACCCCCGGTCAGACCGTCGGAGGTCTCTTCGAAGTACTCGATAAGCTCGACGAGGGTCTCCTCGGCGCGGTGTACCGGGTCAAGCACACCAAGACCGGCCAGGTCGTGGCCCTGAAGATCATCCGCCCCTCGCTCCTGTCGGAGTCGATGACGCTGGACCGATTCTCGAGCGCGATCTCGGGGATCAAGACGGTCAAGCACCCCGACGTCGTGGAGATCTACGACAGCGGTGAGCACGACGGTGTCTTCTTCTTCACGATGGAGTTCGTTGAGAACGCCACCTCGCTGCGGTCGGTGCTCAACGAGTACCGCGCCTCCGGCAAGGAGATGCCGCGCAACGAGATGCTCGACATCCTGACGGGGCTGCTCAAGCTCCTGGACGAGCTCCACCCGGGCAACCTGCACCGGAACCTGAAGCCCGAGAACATCCTGATCCTGAAGAGCAAGACGCCCGACGGGAAGGTCACGCGGCGCATCCGCCTCACCGACATGGCGATCGCCCGGGTGGTCAGCCTCGCCGACAGCGGCATGGACCGCGAGGGCGCCTGGTACCTGGCCCCGGAGATGAGCGAGTTCGGCGACAAGGCGAACCCCAGCTCGGACCTCTACTCGGTCGGCGCGATCTTCTACGAGATGATGACCGGCTTCCCGCCGGTGGGACGCTACGAGATGCCTTCGGCGATCCTGGAGGGCGGGGTCAGCGAGCTGGTCGACGACCTCGTCGAGATCTCGCTGGCGCCGAACCCGCAGGATCGGTTCAACACCGCCGACGACATGCTCGCCGCGCTGGAGGAGACGTTCTCGGACTACTACGGCGCCGCCCAGGTCAACATGACCCGGACGCTGGTGCTGCTGGGCATCCTCACGCTCGTCTCGGTGTTCGCGATCTTCTACTTCAAGAACGCCGAGCTCACGCCCGAGGAGCAGCAGGCGATCGAGGATGCGCGCATTGCCGAGGTTCGCGCCGCGGTGAAGGCGAGCCCGGTCGGTCCGGCCGCCTCCGGAACCAAGGACGGCATGGTCTGGATCCCCAGCGGCCAGTACGTGGCCGGCAAGTGGAGCGCAGGCGAGTGGGACTTCGACACCGCCCAGGGTCGTGACGAACAGATCATCGAGGTGGGCGGCTTCTGGATCGACGTCTACGAGGCGCACAGCGCCGCCAAGGAGATCGCCGAGGACGACGACGAGGCGACGATCGCGGAGAAGACCGGGTGGAACGAGCAGTGGGCCGGCACGCTGGATGTCGACCGCACCTGGGTCGAAGCCAAGGGACTCTGCGAGCAGCAGGGCAAGCGGCTGTGCACCGAGGACGAGTGGGAGAAGGCCTGCCGCGGCTCGGACAACGCTGACTACACCTACGGCAGCACCTACGAGCCGAAGCGCTGCCCGGAGTCGGGCTACAGCCGCAACCAGCCGTACAGGGCGGACATGCACCCCGCGTGCAAGAGCGACTACGGCATCTTCAACCTCGGCGGCGGCGCCACCGAGTGGACCACCACCGCCACCTCCGGCGGCAACTACGTCGTCAAGCCCGGCGGAGTCGGGGACGACGCCAAGGGCACGCGCTGCTCCGGTCGCACCGACCGTTCGGCGAACTTCGCCCAGATCCACGTCGGCTACCGCTGCTGCGCCGATTAGACCTTGGTGACGTTCAGGCCCTGGTGACTTCTTCGTCGTAGTCGGCGACGGGGCCGGCGGCGGTGTCGGACGGGTGGTCGATGAGTTCTCGAAGAACCAGCCCGTAAACGTACGGATCTTCAACCAAATCCATGTGGCCGAGTTCGCGGACCAGGAGGTTGCGCACGGCTTCCCCATCGCGCGGGGTCAGCACCGAGCTGCGCCAGGGGCAGACCAGGTCGTGGGCGCTGTAGACCGACACGAGCCGGCATGAGCCAGGGAACGCCTCGTCCTTCAGCTCCTTGATCAGCGGCGACATCGGGAACAGCTGCCACAGGCCGCGGCTCACCAGGAGCAGCCCCACGCCAGCGCCGAGGGCGGCCGTCGGGGTCCCGTGGTGCGGGCTCCCGAGGGTGATGACGGTCTTGGCGTACTCATCGCCACCGGCGCGCTGCACCAGGTAGCGGGCGACGATGCCGCCCATGCTGTGGCCGATGACGTGCAGGGAGTCGATGCCGTAGCGATCGCGGAGCTTGCGGACCTTGGCGTCGATCATGCGCGCCAGCTGAGGCACCCCGCGGGTGTTGAAGTTGTTCAGCAGACCGCCCAGGTGGAAGCTGACCACCCGGTATCCGTCGGCCCGCAGCCGCGCCTCCATCGTCTCCATGACCCGTCGGGTCTGCATGAAGCCCTGGATGAGGAGGATGGTGTCGCCGGGGAGGCCCGCGTCGTCGCGACGGGAGGTCGCATCGCCCACGTAGTAGCGCAGTGCGCCGACGTTTCCAGCGAAGTGTCGCCCCACTCCACGGGCGATCGAGACGGGACTGAAACGGCTCACTGCCCTGGACTGTACTCGGACTGGGGGATGCTGCATATTCCCGGCGCGTGAGCCACGACCGCTACAAGGAAGCTGGCGTCGACATCGACGCCGGAAACTCACTCATCAAGCGCATCGGCCCCTTCGCCGCGGCGACGTCGCGCCCAGAGGTGCTGGGCGGGCTCGGTGGCTTCGGCTCGATGTGGAAGATCCCGGCGGGCCGGTTCGAGGACCTGGTGCTCGTCAGCGGCACCGATGGGGTCGGCACCAAGCTCAAGATCGCCCAGGCCGCAGGCGTGCACGACACGATCGGCATCGATCTCGTCGCGATGTGCGTGAACGACGTCGTCTGCGCCGGCGCGGAGCCCTTCTTCTTCCTGGACTACTACGCCTGCGGGAGGCTCGACGTGGACGTCGCCGCCGACGTGGTCAAGGGGATCGCCGACGGCTGCACCCAGGCCGGCTGCTCGCTGGTCGGCGGCGAGACGGCCGAGATGCCGGGCGTGTACGCCGATGACGTCTACGACCTCGCCGGCTTCTGCGTCGGCGGCGTGGAGCGGGCCGACATCCTCGACGGCAGCCAGGTTCGCCGGGGGATGAAGTTGCTCGGCCTCGCCAGCACGGGCATCCACAGCAACGGCTTCTCCCTCGTCCGCAAGGTGGTGCTGGAAGAGCACGGCCTGTCGATGAGCGACCCGATGCCGGGCTGCGACGGCACCGTCGCCGAGACCCTGCTGACCCCCACCCGCATCTACGTGCTCCCCGTGCTCCGCGCGCTGCGTGAGTTCGACGTCGGGGCGGTCTGCCACATCACCGGCGGAGGCCTCGTCGAGAACCTCCCACGCGTGCTCCCCAAGGGCGCCGTGGCCCGCATCGAGCGGGGCTCCTGGGACATCCCCCCGGTCTTCCGCAGCATCCAGGAGCTCGGCGGAATCACCGACGGCGAGATGGTGCGCACCTTCAACCACGGCGTCGGCATGGTGATGGCGGTGGACGCCGAGCAGGCCTCCGACGTGCTTGAGTTGATGGGCGCGATGGGGGCTCCCGGCACGGTCATCGGCGAGATCGTCGCCGACGACGGTGATCCGCGGACCGAGTTCGTCTAGGAGCCGCCGTGCCCACCAAGGTCGCCATCCTGATCTCCGGGCGCGGATCCAACATGGCCGCCATCCTCGACGCGGCCGATCGCGAAGGCTGGGACGTCGACTTCTGCCTCGTCCTGTCGAATAAGGCGAGCGCCGGCGGTTTGCAGCTGGCGGCCGACCGCGGCATCCCCACCGATGTGCTCGACCACCGCTCCTTCGGGCGCGGAAACCGGCACCTGTTCGACGCGGCGTTGGCCGAACGACTGCAAGCCGCGGGCGCCGAGTGGGTGGTGCTCGCGGGGTTCATGCGGATCCTCGGGTCCAACTTCGTCGGCCCCTTCGCCGGCCGAATCATGAACATCCACCCGAGCCTGCTGCCCAAGTACCAGGGGCTGCACACGCACGAGCGCGCGCTCGCCGCCGGGGAGATCCGCGCCGGCTGCACCGTGCACCTGGTGGATGACAGCCTGGACGGCGGTCCGGTGCTCGCGCAGGCCGAAGTACCCATCGTCGAAGGCGATGACGCCGATTCCCTCGCTGCGCGGGTGCTGATCGAGGAGCATCGCCTGTACCCTGCGGTGGTGCGCGCCGCGGTCGAAGGACGCCTGGGAGAGCTGCGTTGATCAGTCGGAACTACGAGGTCCTCGTCGTCGATCCCTCACCGGGGGCGTTGATCGCTGCCGCGTTGCTCGCGCGAGCCGGTCTGTCCGTGCTCGTGTTGGACGACCGCAAGGGGCCCACCGCCGCAGGCGGCTTCCGCTTCGTGCGCCACCGCCCCCCGATCACCGGGTTCGGCGGGGGCATGCTCCTGACCCGCACCCTCAAGGCCTTGAAGTTCCACCCCCACGAGCTCCAGGCGGTCCGCCGCTCCGAGCCGGGGCTGCAGATCATCACGTCGCGCCACCGCATGAACGTGGCCACCACCCCCGAGGGGCTCGGCGCAGAGTTGGCCCGGGAGTACCCCCGCGACGCCAAGGAGCTGCAGCGGATCATGAGCCAGGCGCTGGCGTCGGGGCAGTCGTTCGCCGACGCCCTGGACCGGGCCGCGGAGGAGGCCGGCCAGACCGGGTTCCTCCACAGCGTCGGCCTCGCCCGGCCCGGCTGGAACCCTCCCCTTCCCCCCGCGGACGTGCCCACCTGGGGCGAGTTCGTCGGCAGCTCCGACCTGTCCGACGAGGCCCGCATCATGCTGCGGGCCCTGCTTCGCCCCTTCTGCGCGCTGGACGTGGTCGAGGATCTGCCCCTGCCGGTGGCGGGCATCCACCTCTGCTCCGTGCTCGACGGGGTCTACAGCGATCCCGGCGAGGAGCACGCGCTGCTGGCGCTGCTGCTGCGCCGCGTGCAGGCGATGCGGGTGGACGTGCTGCCGGAGAAGCTCGAAGCCCTCGTGGGAAGCCGCCGGCGCGTCGACGCCGCCCTGTTCGAGGGCAAAGACGAAGAGATGCCACTGGATCACGTTATCACCGGCGGCGATCCCGAGGATCTGCTCCCGTGGCTCCCCGGCGGCGCGCGCGCCTACGATCGCGTGCTCAACCGCCTCGCCCCTTCGCACTTCCGCTACTCGATCCACCTCGGAGTGGCCGACGAGGTCGTGCCCCCGGACCTGGCCGAGCACGCCGTGGTCGTGGACGACGGCCTCGACGCGGTCGACGAGCCGGGCGGCTCGATGATGGTCACGACCACGCCCAAGGGGAGCGCGCTGGCCCCCGACGGGTTCCGCTCGATGACGGTCTCCACGCTGGTGCCGTACGCCGAAGACGGCTTCCTGCCGACCGACCTGGACGGCGTCGCGGGCCGCATGCTCGACCGCATGAAGTGGCTGGTGCCGTGGTTGGAGCGGCACCTGGAGGTGCTGCAGGTCCCGACCTCGGATCAGGCCAGCGACGAAACGCCCATCCCGGTGGATCCCCGCCCCGTCGCCTACACCCCCGCGATCCCGCCGGCGGACGATCCCGTCGCCGCCGGGCTGGGCGTGTTCCTGCCCCACCGCAACGTCTACTGCGCCGGTCCGGCCGCCTTCCCGGCGCTCGGTCTGGGGGGTGAGTCCCTCGCGGGACGGCTGGTCGAACGGCTGAGCCTCGCCGGCGCCAAACGGCCCGGTTAAGCAGGACCGCCGACGCGGACCCGGTCCACGCTGATGACGCCCTTGAGGCGCTCCAGGTGGCTCATCATCTGCCGCAGTTGGGTCGCGTCGTTGACCGCCACGTCCAGCGTGATCAGGCCGCGATCTTCCTTGGTGGTGCGGATGTCCGCGGACGTGATGTTCACGTTCAGCTTGCCGATCGCCTTGGTCAGCTCCGCCAGCATCATCGGACGGTCGACGGTGACGACGTGGATGCGCGCCTGGTGGGGTGCCTTGTGGGCGGTGTCCCACTCGACCTCGACGCGCCGCTCCGGCCCCAGGGCCAGCGCCTGCGGGCAGTTGGACGCGTGCACGGTGATGCCCCGCCCGACCGTGATGTAGCCGAGGATCGGATCCCCCGGCAGCGGCCGGCAGCACTTGGCGAAGACCGTGAGCATGCCGTCCTGGCCGTCGATCTTGACCGGGGATCCACCCCGTCGGTTCAGGCGCTTGAACAGCCGCGACAGGGTCGTGGTCTGAATCTCCTCGATCTCGTCCGAGGTGTCCTGGCTGAGCTTCTCCGCTTCGACGTAGTACGGAAGGATGCGCTCGACGTCCAGGCGGCCGTAGCCGATCCCCTGGTACAGCTCGATGGGGTTCTGCAGGTGCAGATGCTCCAGCGCCTGCTGCAGATCGTCCTTCTTGACGACCGCCTTGAGGCTCTTGCCGTGCTTGCGCAGCTCCTGGTCGAGCAGACGCTTGCCGACCTCGACCGCCTGCTTGCGTTCGTCGTTGCGCAGGTGCTGTCGGATCTTGCTCAGCGCCCGCGACGTCTTGGCCATCTGCAGCCAGTCCTTCTTGGGGTGCTGGTCGTTCTTCTGCAGGACCTCGATCGTGTCGCCGGAGCGCAGCGGGTAGTTCAGCTTGACCATGCGGCCGTTGATGCGGGCGCCCGCGCAGTGGTTGCCGACCTCCGTGTGGATGGCGTAGGCGAAGTCCAGCGGGGTGCTTCCGCGGGGGAACCACTTCACGTCGCCGCGCGGCGTGTAGACGTAGACCTGATCGGCGTACAGGTCGACCTTGAGCACATCCAGGAACTCCCGTGAGTCCTCGATGTCCTCAGCCCAGCGCAGCAGCTGGCGGACCTTCGTGTACTTCTCGATCTCTTCCTTCTTGAGGGCGAGCTTGCCCTCCTTGTACTTCCAGTGCGCGGCGATGCCGAACTCGCCGAAGCGGTGCATCTCCTCGGTACGAATCTGCACTTCGATCCGCTGCGCTTCGGGGCCGATCACCGTCGTGTGCAGCGACTGGTAGCCGTTGGCCTTGGGCTGGGCGATGTAGTCCTTGAACTTCTCGCTCTGAGGCGTCCAGAGGCCGTGCACCATGCCGAGGGCGCCGTAGCACTGGGTGACGTTCTCGACGGTGATGCGGAACGCCAGCAGGTCATGGACCTCCTCGAAGGTCAGCTGCTTGCTCTGCATCTTGAGCCAGATGGACCACAGACGCTTGACGCGTCCGCTGATCTCGGCGCCTGGGTAGGCCCCCTCGATCTCCGAGACGAGCTGCTCCTTGACCCGCTCGATGTAGGCCTCGAACCAGGGACGTCGGGCCTCGACCTGGCGCTCCAGCTCGGCGTAGACGTCCTCGTGGAGGTACCGGAAGGAGAGATCCTCCAGCTCGCCCTTGATGGAGACGATGCCGAGCCGGTTGGCGATCGGCGCGTACAGGTCCATCGTCTCCTGCGCGATCCGAACCCGCTTGTCCGGCCGCATCGCCTCCAGCGTCTGCATGTTGTGCAGCCGGTCGGCGAGCTTGATGACGATCACCCGGATGTCGCGGGACATCGCCAGCACCAGCTTGCGGAAGTTCTCCGCCTGGGCCTCCTCCGCGGTGCGGAAGTCGAGCTTGTCCAGCTTCGTGACGCCGTCCACCAGCTCGCTGATGTCGGGGCTGAACTTCTCCCCGATGTCGTCCAGCGTGGCGTCGGTGTCCTCGACGGTGTCGTGGAGGATCGCGGCGGCGAGGGTGTCGGTGTCCATCCGCAGGTCCGCGAGGATGTTCGCGACCTCCAGCGGATGGGCGAAGTACGGCTCGCCCGACTTGCGCGTCTGCCCCGCGTGGTGCTTCTGGGCGTAGACCCAGGCTTTGCGGAGCAGGCCCAGATCCGCATCCGGCGCGTAGGCGCGGACGTTGTCGAGGATCTGATCGAGGCGAATCATCTGCTGGCTGGGTTTCCGACTTGCAACTGTAGCAACGGCACCTGCGGCTTGCTACGGGCCCCCCTTCAGGAGCGGGGAGCCCTTCGGAGGGGGGCCCGCGCGGCCCGTTCGGCCTCGATGAAGGCGACAAACTCGTCGGTGGCGCGCGCCAGATCATCGTTGGTGATGCGGACATCGAACCAACCGGCTTGTTCCACCTCGTGCCGGGCCGTCACCAGCCTGCGGTCGATGACGTCCTTGGCGTCGGTGGCGCGGCCGCGGAGGCGGGCCTCCAGCACGTCGAACGACGGCGGGAGTACGAACAGGAAGGCCGCGTCGACCCCCGAGTCCCGCACCTGGTCGGCTCCCTGGACGTCGATGTCCAGCAGCACCACGGCCCCTGCGGCGACCCGGTCGACGGCGTAGCTGCGCAGGGTGCCGTAGCTGTTGCCGTGCACCGTCGCGTGCTCCAGGAACGCATCCTCGTCCCGCCGGCGCGCAAACTCCCCGGCGTCCACGAAGAAGTAGTCGACCCCGTCCACCTCGCCCGTCCGCGGAGGCCGCGTCGTGCAGGAGACCGAGAACTCGACCTCGGGGATCCGCTCGCGGACCCCCGCCACCAGCGTGGACTTGCCCACCCCCGACGGGCCGGTCATCACCAACAGCAGGCCCGGCTGACTCATTCGACGTTCGCCGCCTGCTCTTTGATCTTCTCCAGCACCGACTTGAGCTCGACCGCGCAGCCGGCGATCGAGGTCTCGGATGCCTTGCTCCCGATCGTGTTCGTCTCGCGGCCCATCTCCTGGACCAGGAACTCCAGACGCCGCCCGACCGCCTCGTCCGACTGCAGGAGCGCCCGCGCTTGCGCGATGTGCGAACGCATCCGGGCGATCTCTTCGTCGACGGCGGCACGGTCGGCGGCGATCGCGGCCTCCTGGGCGAGGCGTACGGGATCGAGCGGGGCGGCGCCGTCCAGCAGCTCGGTGAGGCGGGCCTGCAGCCGCTCCCTGGCACGCGCCGGAACCTCGGCTGAGGCCGCGGCGACCTGGTCGGTCAGCTCGGCGACCCGGTCGACGTGGCCGCCCAGGTCCGCCGCCATGCGGGCCCCCTCGTCGCCGCGCATGACGATCAGGGCCTCGAGGGCGGCATCCAGCGCCGCCAGCACGGTCTCCTCCTCGGCCGAGGTGTCGACGTCGGCTTCCCGCGTGGACATGACCCCGGGCATCGCCAGCAACGCCGCCGTCGTCGGCTCGCCCGTGGTGCCCAACGCCTCGGACAGCTCGCGGGCGCGGGCCACGATGGCGGAGGCCAGCGGCAGGTCCACCACCACCTCGACGTCGCTGGCCCGCAGCGACTCACGGCGCGCGAACAGCTCCACCCGGCCCCGCTCCAACCGCTCCTTGCAGCGGTTCGTGAGCGCCTGCTCGAACGGGCTCCAGGCGCGCGGGAGCTTGGCCTTCACGTCGCAGAAGCGGTGGTTGACGGTGCGAAGCTCGACGGTCGCGCGGACCTCGTTGCGCTCGCTCGTTCCTCGGCCGTAGCCGGTCATCGATTGGGTCAAGACGGGGTCTCCGGGGCGGACGGAAGGGTACTACGGACGCGGTTGAGCATCGCGTACAAGCGCTCCCCGATCTGCTCGGGGGAGACCCGACTCTCGGCGGCCTCCCGGGCTTGATCGGCGAGCCCGCGCTGGTGTCCGGGGTCGCGGTACAGCTCCGCCAGCGCGCGGATGAGGTTGGCGTGAAGCGGCTCGGTCCGCCCTCCCCTCGTCGCCGTCGCGACGAGCACGCCCCCCCCCTCGGGCGTGAAGTCGAAGTCGAAGCCGGGGAGATCCGAGGTGATGATCGGGAGGCCGCGGGCCCGGGCTTCCAGCAAGCTCACGGGCACGCCGTCACGATCCCCGTCCTCGGCCACCCGACACGCCAGCACGCAGGCGTGGAACTGCCCCTCCACAATCAACGCTTCCACGTCCTCGATGGGGAGCGCTCCCAGCATCTCGATGGTGAGGTTGCCGCCGTGCTGGCCGAGTGCGCCCGCGAGGCTGCGCAGGGCGAACCGCTCCGGGCCGTCCCCCACGATCGTCAGCTCGATCGGCGTGCCCTCGACGGCGAGGCTGGCGCACGCCTTCATCAGCAGATCGTGCCCCTTCTTGGCGACCATGCGACCCACGCTGAGTACCCGCAGCGACGAGCCGGGAGCCGGCGCCGCAGCCCGCTCGGGGGGCACGGTGACGGGGCACTCCAACAGTTCGACCCGCTCGCTGGGGAGCCCCAGCCGCAGGAGGCGGTCCCGGTGGAAGGGCGTGATGGTGGTGACCAGGTCGCTGGATCGCACGATCCAGGAGAAGTCCTCCACCGGCACGAAGAGGTCGCGGGCGTGCACCGCGACGCTCACGGGGATGCCCGCCATCGTTCCGGCGGCGACGGCGAAGCGGGCGGTCTCGCTCGCGAAGTGGCAGCGCACCACGTCGATGTCCAACGCCTTCCACTTGCGCGCAAGCCAGGCCACACGCCGCAGATCCCGCCGTCGTCCGGCGGTCGACCAGGCGGCCCGCACGGCTGCAAACGCGGGCCGCTCCTCCATCGCGATCGTGCTCGCGATCGCGCGGGGACTGGACGGTCGAGGCACCACCCGCGTCTCCTTGTAGAGCGGCTCGTGGCGGGCGTGGCGGACCGCGCTTGCGACCCGGTCGAGCACGAACGGGAGCACCTCGGCCCCCGCGCGCTGCACCGCCAACGCCTCGTCGAGCACGAACGTCTCCGACGGCGCAGGCAGGTACCGCATGAGGTACGCGACCCTCATGCTTCGGCGGTCCTGCGCAGCGAGCGGGCGCGATCGGCCCAGGAGGCACGGGGCACAAACGGGGGCCGGCCTTCGGCGAGGCTGGAGCGGACCGCCGAGGCGAGCTCGTCCGGGTCGTCGGGGGGGACGAAGCGAGCTGCCCGGCCCCCCAGGAGCTGCCGGATCGAGGGCAGATCGGTGGTCACCAGCGGGAGCCCCGAACCCGCCGCGTCGGCGGCCTGGAGCGGGCACAGCCGCGTCTCGGTGTGGTCGTCCCGGGGGTACAGGGCGAGCCACGCGCCCGCCTGATCCAGCAGATCCTCACGCGCGGGGCCCCAGTGAGCGCCGACGAGCCGGACCCGCCCCTTCAGCGCGGGGTCGCGTTCGACGGAGGCTGCCCAACGGCCGACCCGCTCGTGATCCTGGTCCTCACCCGCGATCCACAGCGCCGGGAGGCGGGGGTCACGCCGCCACGCTTCCAGGGCCAACTCCAGGCCGTCGCGGCGGTGCAGCCCCAGGGCGAGCACGGGCGGGTTCGGCTGGTTGGCGGCGGCGGCTCGCTCCTGGGCGCGTCCCCGGTCCAATCCACACGCGTTTGGCATGACCTGGACCCGAGCCGGTTCGACCCCCGCTTGACGGAGGTCTTCGGCGAGGCCCGCGGCGACGGTGATGTGCAGATCGGCCGCCGCCAGCGCGGCTGCATGCGTGGGGTTGGTGGGATCGGGGCGTACGTGCCACTCCAGGAGCACCCGGCGCCACCGGCCTCCCTCGGCGGCGGCCACGCGGGCGTCGCGGCACAGGAGCGTGGAGCTTGGATCCCGGAGGCGGCGAAGCGAGCGCCGGAAGAGGAATCCCGCGGTCGGAGGACGGAAGCGACGGCTCGGGCGGACCACGGTCAGCGCCTCGGACAGCGGCCGCCCCAGCCAGGCTTCCATCGAGTCGGGCACCCCCTCCGACAGGCCTGCATCGCCGACCAGGGTCACCGACGGCACCCCTGATTCGGCCAGCCCGACGGCCTGTTGGAACGCCTGCCAGCCCTGCGGTCGGGGTGACGGAAGCGCGGCTCGAACCGCGACCACCCAGGCGGATTCGGCGGTCATGCGTGCACCCCGGAGATCTCGCCGGTCGTGACCGGGCGGGGGATGGGCGGCGGCAGGAGTGCCCTCCGAACCGCCGCGGCGAGGTGAGCCGGGGTGTGGGCCCCGATCACCCGCGCTCGACCGGCGAGTCCGAGCCTCGTGCGCAGGCTCGGGTCGCCCGCGAGGCGGGCCAGGGCCGACATCAGGTCGATCGAATCGCTCGGGCGATCCAGGAGCAGCCCGGTGGTCTCGTGGAGCACCGCCTCGGCGGCCCCCGCGGAGCGGCCCCCGATCACGGGCAGACCGCGCACTCCGGCCTCGAGGAAGACGAGGCCGTAGCCCTCGGTGTCGCCTCCGGGCTCGGTCCGCGCGGGCATCAGGAACACGTCCGCCCCCGCCCACGCCCGCTCAAGCGAAGGCTCGTCCAGGGGGCCCGCAATGTCGATCCAGGGGCAGTCGTCGGCGAGGTCCCGCAGGCGCTCGTGGTCGGGCCCCTCCCCCACGATCGTCAGGTGCACCGAGCCGCCGAGCCGCCGGACCGCGGCGATGGCGACGTCCTGGCCCTTGCGAGGGATCAGGCGGCCCACGGTCAGCGCGCGGAGGGGGAACGAAGCCCCCGAGGTGCGCACCACTGGAGGAACCACGGGCACCGCCGCCGGCACCACCGACACGCGGTTCACCCCGCGGGCCTCCAGCTTGGAGCGCATCCAGTGGGTCAAGCACAGCCAACGCAGGCCATCGTCCAGTACCGCGTCGCGCTGCCGCTTCCGCAGCCCGTCGAGCCGACCGGTCACGTCGCGGCCGTGGGCGAACACCGCCACCTGCGCGCGATCGGGACGCCAGCCTCCGGCCAGCGGCTCCCAGGTCATCGCGAGCACGGCGTCGGGGGCGAAGCGGGCGGTGGCGTCGTCCAGGGCGGGCCCCCACAGGCGCGCCCCACGCTTCGCCCAGGAGCGTCCCGGGAATCCGATAACGGACACCGGTGAGGGGTGCTGGGCGATCGCGCGGCCCCGCTTGCCCCCGCCGCGGGTCCACACTTCGACCTCGTTGCCCGCGGCCGCCACGGCTTCGGCGAGCGTGAGCGTGATCGCGGCCACGCCGCCGCCGGCGAACGCGGGCCAGTCGGGGGAGACGAGGGCTAGGCGCATCGGTCCTCCGGTTGCTCCGGCACGGCTGCGCGGACCGCCTCCAGCACCGCCTCCACCGACAGATCGGCCAGGCAGCGATGGTGGCGCTTGGGGCACACAGCGCTGCCGTGCAACGAGCAGGGCGAGCAGCCTGACCCGGTGCGGAGCGCGACGCCCGTCTCGTCCCAGACCCAGAAGCCCGTGTCGGTGGGGGTGGGACCGAAGAGCCCGATCGGGGCCGCCCCCAACGCCCCCGCGACGTGCAGTGGGCCGGTGTCCCCCGCGACGACCGCGGCGCAACGGCTCAGCCCTTCGAAGAGGCCCGTGAGCGAGGGGGCGGGCCAGACGTCGGCGCCGACGGCCGCGGCGAGGCTGCGCTCCTCCTCGGAACCGAACACCACGAGCGGCCCCGACCACGCCTCGGCGAGGGCGGCGAACCGTTCGACGGGCCACTGCTTGGTGGCATGGCCGGCGCCCGGGACGAGGCCGAGCAGTCCCGGCTCTCTCGCCCCGAAGGGGCCGAACCGAGGCACCGGCGTGGGTCGCGGTCCGGGCACGATCCCGAGCTGCCGCATCCCGCGCTCGGCGGCGTCCATGTGGCGCTCCGGCCAGGAGAACCGAGGCATCACGGGAAGCTGCGGGGCGAGCACGCGCAGCCGTCGGCGCACGTCCTCCTTGCCCACGCCCAGCCAGGGATGTCCCCGACGCAGCCGACGGGACGCCGCGACGCGGTGAAGGTCGAGGACCAGATCGGGCGAACCGACCTCCGTGGTGATCTCGACCTCGGGGAGGGCACGCGCAAACGCATCGACGTAGTGCGGATCGGTGACGAGCTTGAGCCGGACGTGGGGGGTCGCACTCAGCCAGCGCAGCGCCGGCTCGACCATCACCAGATCGCCCAGCCGGCCCAGCCGAACCGCCGCGATCTCCAACGATCCGGCGCGCGCCGGCGTGGTCCGGGTGCCTCGGCGGAACCCTCGGCGGCGATCACGCACGGGCGGCCTCCAGGACCTGGTCGACGGCGATCGCATGCATCGACGTGCCGCGAACGATATGGGCCCCCTCGGGCGCATACCGTCGCGGATCGGTGGCTCCGAAGAGCACCACCGCCGAAGCCCCCGCCGCCGACGCGAGGTGCGCCGTGCCGGTGTCGGGCATCACCACCCGACGGGCGCGCAGGGCCGCGCCCGCCCACGACGCGGGGGACAGCGTGGTCTCCCCGGCAGCGCACGGAACGCCCAGTGCGGTTGCGGCTCTCTGAGCCACGGCGGTGTCCTCGGGGCCGGGTCCGCCCGTCACCGCGACCGATCCGAGGGACCGCCCCAGAGCGATCCAGCGATCCGTCGGCCACCGCTTCGAGGCCGAGCCTTCGGCCCACGGATGAAGCAGGTACTCGGGCCGCCCCGCCGCCTCCCACCAGGCCTCCCCGGCGGGATCGACCTGGAACGGCGTCGGCGCGACGTCGGTGTCGGGCTCGCCACTGAGGGCTTCGAGCGCGGTCTCGACCGTGCGCTCGTACAGGGTGCGTTGGTGCAGCGTCGCGATCGTCCCCTCGACGGGGTGGGTCAGCAGCAAGCCCCGGTGATCGACGCGGGTGCCCACGACGATCCCCGCGCGGGCGCGCCGGGCCGCGATCGCGACCCGAAGGGAGGCCGCCAGGAGCACAGCCCCGGAGCCGCGCTGGCGGATCCAATGATCGCTGGTGGGCTCCCACGGCCCCTGGCCGTCGAGCACCTTGGCGGGGAGCGCGCGGCCCACGAGCCGGAGTCGGCTCCCGGGCAGACCGGCGGCGAGCCGACGCAACGACGGCAGCGCCATCACGGCATCACCGAGGTGGTTGGGGACAGCGACCTGAACGAGGGTCGGCGACGGCACGGCGTCGGCGGTCTACCGGCGGTTCTTCTTGCGCGCGGCGCGCTGCTTCTTGCGGGCGGCCTTCTTCTTCTTGGGGTTGCCCTTCTTCTTGCGCTCCCCTGGCATGCCCATTCCGGGCATCCCCGGCATGCCGCCGTCGGCGCCCGCCATCTCCCCCAGGCTCGACAGCATCGACGGGTCCATGCTCATCCCCTGGCGCTTGAGGCGGGCGAGGCCGGCAGCCTGCTTCATGCCCGGCATCTTGCCCATCAGGCCGGTGGCGCGACCCATCTCCTTCATCATCACGCGGGCCATGCGGAACCGCTCCATCAGGTCCTTGACCTGCTTGATGCCGTGTCCGGAACCACGCGCCACACGCTTCATGCGGCTGTCGTTGATGAGGTCGGGGTTGCGACGCTCGGACTTCGTCATCGAGTCGATCATCGCGCGGATGCGGACCAGCTCCTTCTCGTCGACCTGGAAGCCCTTGGGCATCATGTCGCCGATCATCGGCATCTTCTCGAAGATCTCCTGCAGCGGGCCCATGCCCTTGAGCATCTCCAGCTGCTGCACGAAGTCGTCGAAGTTGAAGTCCCCCTTGAGGATCTTCTCGGCGTCCTTCTCCGCCTGCTCGGTGTCGACGACGTCCTCGAAGTCCTGCATCAGGCCGACGATGTCGCCCATGCCGAGGATGCGGGAGGCGAGCCCCTCGGGGCGGAACTCCTCCAGCCGGTCGAGGCCTTCGCCGACGCCGACGAACTTGACCGGTACGCCGGTCACTTCCTTGATCGAGAGCGCCGCACCGCCGCGGGCGTCACCGTCCAGCTTCGTCAGCACGAAGCCCGACAGCGCCAGCCGCTCGTGGAACGCATTCGCGGTGCGCACGGCGTCCTGGCCGATCATCGCGTCGCAGACGAACAGCACGTTGCGGGGGTTGGTGGCCTCTCGGATCCCCTCCAGCTCCTTCATCATCGTGTCATCGATGGCGAGGCGGCCGGCGGTGTCGAAGATGACGACGTCGCGGCCGACGCTGGTCGCCTGCTGCATCGCCATCTGGCACAGCTGGACCGGCGGGATCCCGCGCAGCGAGAAGACCGGGATGTTCATCTTGCGGCCCAGCACCATGAGCTGCTGGACGGCCGCGGGGCGGTACGTGTCCGCCGCCACGAGCATCGGCTTCTTCTTCTTCTTGGTCTTGAGGTACTTCGCCAGCTTGGCCGACGTGGTCGTCTTGCCCGACCCCTGGAGCCCCACCATCATGATGGCCGTGGGCCCCTTGTTGGCGTACTCCAGCTCGACGTCCACCGGACCCATCAGGCCCGCCAGCTCGTCGTAGCAAATCTTCACGAAGTGATCGGCCGGCGACACCTTCATCGTGTCGCGCTTCTTCGTCTTGGCCTTCACCTTGACGACTTCGCCGACGGCCTTCTCCTTGACCCGCTCGACGAACCCGTTGACCACGCCGTAGTCGACGTCGCCCTCCAGCAGGCTGACGCGGATCTCCCGCATCGCCTCGGAGATGTCGTCCTCGCTGATCTGGGTCTGCCCCTGCATCTTCAGGCGGACACCACGGAACCCGTCTGTCAGCGTCTCGAGCATGGCTGCTTCTCCCTAAGAAACGATGGCCGCGGAGTCTATCAGCCAGCCGTGCCGGTGGAACCGAATCCAGCGGTTCCGCGACGCGTTCCGTCCAGTTCGTCGATCTCCACCACGGTCACAGGCGCGACCTCGGCGACGACCAACTGGGCCACCCGCATCCCCCGCTCGATGGCGAAGGGGGCGGAGCCGTGGTTGATGAGGAGGACCTTCACCTCGCCGCGGTAGTCCGCGTCGATGGTTCCGGGAGCGTTCAGCACGGTCACCCCGTGCTTGAACGCGAGGCCCGACCGCGGTCGAACCTGAATCTCGACCCCGACCGGGACGGCCATTTGCAGCCCCGTCGGGATCGCAGCCCATTGTCCAGGCTGCAGAACCGAAGGCGCCGCCGCGCGGACATCGAGTCCCGCCGCACCATCTGACATGGCGCGGGGAAGCTCGATGTCCGCGTCGGACTCCGGATGGAGTCGGCGGATCCTCAGTTCAATCACGAGTCTTTCGACTCCTAGGCCTCGGCCTGCACCGAGCCGCCACCCATGGCATCGCCGAGGGCGGCACGACGCGACAGCCGGATCTTCCCGGACTTGTCGACCTCGATGCACTTCACGAGGACCTCGTCGCCCTCATCGAGGACGTCGGTGACCTTGTTCACGCGGCCGGGGGCCAACTCGCTGATGTGCACCAGCCCGTCGGTTCCCGTGAAGATCTCCACGAAGGCGCCGAAGTCGACGACCTTCTTGACGATCCCGAGGTAGAGCTTGCCGATCTCCGCCTCCTGCGTGAGCTCGCGAATCATCTTGATCGCGGCGTCGGTGGCGTCGAGGTCAATCGCGGACACCGTCACGGTGCCGCTGTCGTCGACGTTGATCGTCGCGCCAGTGGCCTCCTGCATGCCCTTGATGGTCTTGCCTCCGGGCCCGATGATGTCGCGGATCCGATCCTGGCTGATCGTGATCTGGACGATGCGCGGCGCGTACGCGCTGAGCTCCGCCCGGGGCTCGGAGATGACCTTATTCATCTCCGCCAGGATGTGGGTCCGGCCCTCACGAGCCTGCGCCAACGCCTTGGTCATGATCTCCGCCGAGACACCCTTGATCTTGGTGTCCATCTGGAACGCCGTCACGCCCTTGGCCGTGCCGGTGACCTTGAAGTCCATGTCCCCGAGGTGATCCTCGGCGCCGGAGATGTCCGACAGCACGGAGAAGGCGTCGCCCTCCTTGATCAGACCCATCGCGATGCCGGCGACCGGCGCCGACGTCGGGACCGAGGCGTCCATCATCGCGAGGCTCGCGCCGCAGACCGAAGCCATCGACGAGGAGCCGTTGGACTCGGTGATGTCCGACACGATGCGCACGACGTAGGGGTAGTCCTCGCCCGGGACGGTCTGGCGGACCGCCCGCTCGGCGAGGGCACCGTGGCCGATCTCACGACGGCCGGGGCCCATGATGCGACGCGTCTCCCCGACCGAGTAGGACGGGAAGTTGTAGTGCAGCATGAACCGGTTCCAGCCCTGCTCGTCCAGCTCGTCGATCCGCTGCTCGTCCCGGCGGGTGCCGAGCGTGCAGGTGACCAGCGCCTGAGTCTCTCCACGAGTGAAGAGAGCCGAGCCGTGGGTGCGCGGCAGCACACCGACCTCGACCGAGATGTCCCGGATCTCGTCGGTGGCGCGGCCGTCGAGGCGCACGCCGGACTCGATCACGCGAGCGCGCATCGTCGTCTTGACGAGCTTCTCGTGCATCTGGCCCAGGAGCTTGCGGTGGGTCTCGTTGGCGTCGTCGTCGTCCGAACCGAGGGCGAGATCCGCACGGATCTGCTCGCGGATGGCGCGCTGCGCGAGGCGGCGCTCCTCCTTGCCGGCGATCTCGAAGGTCGCGACCGTCGCCTCGGTGTAGGACCCGGCGATCTGCTCGAAGAGCTCGCTGTTGTCCGCGACCGCGGGAATCTCGCGCTTCTCCTTGCCGACCAGCTTCACCAGCTCGTGCTGCAGCTGAATCAGCGGCTGGCAGGCCTGGAAGCCGAACTCGAGGCCGGCGATGATGTCGGCCTCGGAGGCCTCGTGCATGCCGCCCTCGACCATCGTGATGGCGTGCTCGGTGGAGGCGACGATCATGTCGAAGTCGCTGCCCACGAGCTGGGTCTTGGTGGGGTTGGCGATCCACTCGCCATCGACCCGGCCGACCCGGACGCCGGCCAGGGGGCCGTCAAACGGGATGTCCGAGATGCACGTCGCGGCCGAGGCACCCGTGAGGGCGAGCACGTCCGTGTTGTTCTCGATGTCGTGGCTGATGGGGTAGGCCAGCAGCTGGATCTCGGCGCGCCAGTTCTTGGGGAACAGCGGCCGGTGGGGGCGGTCCATCATCCGAGCGACGAGGATGCCCTTCGGTCCCGGGCGGCCTTCACGCTTGAAGTAGCCGCCGGGGATGCGGCCCGCGGCGTACGCCATGGGGCGGTACTCGCAGGTCAGGGGGAGGAAGTCGCGGTCACCGTGCTTGGCAGCAGTGGTGGCAGCAACGAGGACCACGGACTCGCCCATGCGGACGAGGACAGAGCCGCCCGCCTGCTTGGCGACGCGGCCCGTCTCGAACGAGAACTCAGTCCCGTTGATCGTGGTGGAAACAATAGTCTTGGCCATGAAAGGCATTCCCTTGGTTTGGCGGTCTGCAGTTCCCTTGGATTCGGGGGACTGCCTTCAGTGAAGTACCGCGAGGTGCAGGGCCCGACCGCCGTGGGCTGCTGCGAAGATCCTCGCGGGGCGTGACCGCCTCCCTTCCCATTCCCGGGAGGAGACGCCCACAACGAAGAAGGCCCGCGGTTGCGGGCCTTCGGGGTTCAATTACTTGCGGATGCCGAGCGAGCCGATGATGGCCTTGTATCGCTGGAAGTCCACGCGCTTGAGGTAGTCCAGCAGGCCACGCCGGCGGGACACCATCATCAGCAGGCCGCGCCGTCCGGCGTGGTCCTTGTGATGCGACTTGAAATGGTTGGTGAGGTGGTTGATGCGCTCCGTGAGGATGGCGATCTGGACCTCGGGGGAGCCCGTGTCGTCTTCGTGGGTACGGTAGGTCTCGACGAGCTCGTTCTTACGCTCAGGGGTCATGTCGTGTTCTCCTCCGCCAGTGCCGGCCTCGCGGAAGTGCGAGGGTGTCGAACACCGCAGATTCGCGGCGGAACCTAAGGGTCGGCCCCCCCGCTGTCAATAGGCAGCTCAGCGCAGCACCCGCTCCACCTGCATCACCACGGCCGTCGGCTCGCGGCGAACCAGCGCCTCGCTGGAGCACATCGCCTTGACGAGCGCGACCGAACGGAGCGAGTCGGGGGTCTGCAACACGAGGCGGTCGCCGGTGCGGAACGCCAGGTCGAATCCCGGCAGCTCGTCCAGCTCCGCTTTGCGCACGGGCTGGCCCTGCTGCACGCGGCGGACCATCTCCCCCGTCAGAGCGAGGGTGGGCAGGCCGCCCAGCAGCGTCGGGATGTCGATCAGCGCGCCGCCGAGGAAGTCCTTCCACTTGCGCGCGTTCTCGACCGGCTCGAATCGGACCGGTGCGCCCTCGGCCTCCTGCACCGCCTGACGCTCGTCGCGCCACGTCTGCGCGCGCTCGCCGATGGCGTCCAGCTCGATGGCGCCGTCCACGGACAGGCCTCCGTTGCGGGAGCGGCGCAGCGTCAGCAGGTGTCCGCCCACGCCCAGCGCCTCGCCGATGTCGTCCGCCAGCGCCCGCACGTACGTGCCCTTGCCGCACTTGACGACCGCCTCGACGTCCACATGCTCGCCCTCGCGGGAGGTGCTGACGTGGTCGATGGCGTAGACGGTGACGACCTTGGTCGGCAGCTCCACCTCTTCGCCCTCGCGGGCGTATTCGTAGAGGCGCTTGCCGTCGACGCGCGCGGCCGAGTAGCGGGGGATCGTCTGCGTGATCTCGCCCACGAAGCCCTCGATGGCCGCCGCGATCGCCTCGTCGGTGACGCCCGAGGCGTCCGCCGTGGCGGTGGTCTCCCCGGTGGGGTCCATGGTGTCGGTGCGCTCGCCCAGGCGGATGACGGCGATGTACTCCTTGTCCTGGTCCTGCATCTGCGGCATCAGCCGCGTGGCGCCGTTGAGCAGCAGCGGGAGCAGGCCGGTGGCGAACGGGTCGAGCGTGCCGGCGTGGCCGACCTTGCCCAGGCGGAGCTTGTGCTTCACGAACTCGCAGACGTCGCGGGAGGTGCGGCCCGCGGGCTTGTCCACCAGCAGCACGCCCTGGAGGATCTCGTCGTTGCGGCCCTGACTGCGACGTCGGCGGCGGCTCATTCGGACGGATCCTCGTTGAGGGTGGCGAGCAGCTCGTGCACATGCACGAGGTTCTTGAACCCGGTGTCGTACTCGAACTTGAGGCGGGGGGTGCGACGGAGGCGGAGGCCCCGGCCGACCCGCCCCTGGAGGAACGCAGCGGCCTTGTTCAGCCCCTTGCTCAGCTCCTCGATCTTCTCGGCGGCATCGATGTCCCCTAGAGGGACGAACCACGCGGTGCATTCCCGCAGGTCGTCGGTCACCTCCACGCGGGTGATCGTCGCCTCCTGCGCACGCGGGTCTCTGACCTCCCGCTGCAGAAGGCGGGTCAGCTCACGTTGGATCTCACGCGAAACGCGGTCGGCACGGCGGGGGGCAGGCATCGGGCGGCAGATAGCACACGCGGCCCCACCATTCACGGAAACCCGCGAAACCACCCCAAACGCGAACCGAGGCGAAAAGGTCGAGCGCGAAAGCAGCCGAGACCGTGGATTCGGCAAGGCCCCTCAGGGCCGCGCAGCCGCGCTACCGCGCGGCGTAGTCACTAATAAAGTTCTTTCGGCATAAAGCGCCAGACGTCGATTTCGGCGTAGAGGCGGGGGTCGCCGGAGGTGCGGATCAGGCTGATGCGGCGCTGGTTCCAGGCGCGGTTCCAGCGGATCTCCATGGTCGCGTCGATCGGGGTGCCGAGGTCCAGGGGGAAGCCGGAGGTGCCCAGCGCCGTGGGGATGTCCATGGGGTGGGCCAGCTTCTTGCGGATGCGGTAGATGCGGCCGTCGTAGGTCCAGACCTGCGCCTTCTCGAACTCCAGGTGCTCCTCCCCCTCGGGAAGATCGGTCCGCACCAACTCTGCCCCCAACTGGTCCGCGATCACGTCCGGAGGGAGCTCCGCGAGCCGGCGCCCGTTGAGGTAGGGCACGTCCAGGTGGAGCCCCTCCCGCTTGACGTAGCCCCGGGCTGCGCGCGCGGCGGGGGCGGTGCCGGTGGCGCGCCGGGAGGCTTCCCGTTGCTCGGCCTGCTCGATGAGGCTGGGCGACTCGGTGGCGGGGGTCCGGCCGCGAACCACCCACAGCAGCAAAACCGCTGCCGCGATCCCGAGTCCCACCACCACCAGCTGTCCGCGTTGCACGCCGGCATTGTCGTCGGCCGAGGACTCGATTGACAAGCTGCACGGCGGTACCCAGGATTTGGCGCCGTGACCGTCACCGTCCGATTCTTCGCCGCCCTCCGAGAACTCAAGGGCACCGACACCACCTCGGTGGACCTCCTTCCGGGGGAGACCATCCGTCAGCTGTTCGAGCGACTGTTCCCCGATCGCCCGTCCCCCGACTGGCCCGGCACGCTGATGTACGCCGCCGCTCAGGAGTACGTGGAGCCCACCCACGTGGTCCTCGACGGCAGCGAGGTCGCGTTCATCCCGCCGCTGGGGGGCGGGGGCGGAGACCCGCGGGTGGAGCTGAGCGACCAGCCGATCCTCCTGCAGCCCCTGATCGATCAGGTCAGCGGCCCCGGTCGGGGGGGCCTGTGCGTCTTCACGGGCACGGTCCGCAACACCTTCGAGGGACGCGACGTGCACCGCCTGGAGTACGAGGCCTACGAGCCGATGGTGCTCAAGCAGATGGCACGCCTGTGCGACGTCCTCGAAGAGCGCTGGCCGGGCACCGCCGTGGCCATCTCCCACCGCGTCGGGATCCTCGAGATCGGGGACGCCGCGGTGCACGTGGTCATCGCCGGGGGCCACCGGGGCGAGTGCTTCGAGGCGTGCCGATTCGGCATCGACGAGCTGAAGCGGACCGTCCCGATCTTCAAGAAGGAGATCTACGCCGACGGCTCGACCTGGAAGGACCAGGGCGGTGGCTGACGAGCGGCTCCGCCCCTTCAAAAGCTCCCTGGGGCGGACCGAGGCCAACCCCTACGTGGAGAAGCTGTCCGAGTTCGCGCCGTACGCGATGACGTCGGATCAGGGCGAAGCGGCCCGGGGGCAGTGGCGAGAGCAGATGGGCCTCCCCGCCGATGCGCCCCTGCTGCTGGAGGTCGGGCCGGGCAACGGCTTCTTCTTTCGCGAGGTGCTGGACCGCTTCGGGGACGCCGGGATCGTCGGGATCGAGGTGCGGTTCAAGCGGGTCTGGCTGACCGCCCGCAAATCGGTCGAGGAAGGCCACACGCGCTTTCGCGTGCTCCACCACCACGCCTCGCACCTGGACGACCTGTTCGCCCCCGGCGAGCTCGACGGCGTCTACATCAACCACCCGGATCCGTGGCCCAAGCAGAAGCACCACAAGCATCGCTTGCTCCAGCCGGCGTTCCGGGACCTGCTCCAGCGGGCGCTGAAGCCGCTCAGTGAGGTCTGGATCAAGTCCGACTTCGCCGACTTCGGGCCGATCGCGTGCGATCTGTTCGACACCCCCGGGTGGGAGCGGCTGACGTTCACGGCGGACTTGCACGCCGCCCCCACCGAGCCCCTGCCGGGCACCCGGTTCTGGGCCGCCGATGTCGAGACGAACTACGAGAAGAAGTCGCGCCGCGCCGGCGCCGTCATTCTTCTTGCGGGGTTTGTTTGGCGCCCCTGACCTGAGCCATCCCGTCCAGCAGCTTGCGGACGGAGATGTCGTCGATGGACAGGAAGAGCACGCCCAGTCCGGTCAGCAGCGCGAACTGGCTGATGTGGACGAGCACGCCGAAGGCGGCCGCGGTGCTCATGGACTCGCCGTAGAGCTGGTGGACGGCGATGGCGATCGCACCCTCGAACACGCCCGCGAAGCCCGGCGGGGGCGGGATGATGAGGACGACGCAGATGCAGACGAGGATGGTCGCGCCGTCCCAGAAGCCCATCGTCGCGCCGAAGGGGAAGGCCTTGGCCATCACCCACATCGAGCAGACGTTGATGCCCCAGGAGCCAGCGGTCCAGAACACCTGCTGGGCGATCGCCTTGCGGCTCCCCAGCGAGCGCACCGCATGTAGGAACGAGCCGAGGAAGCTGGCGAAGAGGTCGCCCAGGCGGCTGCTGAAGATGCCGAACACCTTCCGGCCGAGCTCGACGCCGCGATCCCCCAGGATCAGGAGCACCACGATCGCGCCCCCGAACGGCACCAGGGCGGCGAGGATGAGGGTGCGCCCCATCTGAACGAGGTCGTACTCGTCGCCGTAGACCTCGATCGGCACCGCCTGGATGTCGTCGAGGCCCCACAGCAGGACGCCCACGAACAGCACCCCGAGCGCCGCTACGTCCAGCACCCGCTCCACCAGCACGGTGGCCGCGCCGCTGCCAAAGGGCACCTCCTCCCGCTCCAGAAGCAGGTACGGGCGCGCGATCTCGCCGAGGCGGAACGGCAGCACGTTGATGAGGAAGAAGCCGACCGAGCAGATCGAGAAGTAGGAGCGGAACTCGACCTCGGGCTTCATCGCCTGGACGAGGCGGCCCCAGCGGATCGAGCGCGACAGGTGCAGTCCGAGGAAGAGCAGGATGCCGATCGTGAACAGCAGCCAGTTGACCGACGCCAGCTCGGCGACGAACTCGTCCCAGTGAACCTCTCGGAACACGAGGTAGAAGGCCCCGCCTCCCAGCAGGACCATCAACAGGACCTGGACGGCCCGCTTCATCGGGTCTCCCCGGAGGGGTCGATCAGAGGGTGTAGATCGGGGTGTCGCCCATCGGGATGCCCGCGGTGGCGTTCCGCGAATCCACGATGCGGCTGCTGAGGCGGACAACCCGCTCCCAGTCGATCACCTTGTGGTCGGCCGTAATGACGACGCAGTCGGACATCTCCAGGCGCTCGTCGCTCAACGGAACGGAAGCGATGACGTCCCCCGACGCGAGCCGAATGGAGGGGACGTGGGGGTCATGGTAGACGACCTCGGCGCCCTTCTGCAGGAGCAGCTCGATCACGTCCAGCGCGGGGCTCTCGCGCACGTCCGCCACGTTCGCCTTGTAGGCGGTGCCGAGCACGAGCACGCGGCTGCCGTTGACGGCCCGCTTGGCCTCGTTCAGCGCCTCGACCACGAGGTCGACGACGTACTGAGGCATCGAGGTGTTGATCTCGGCTGCCAACTCGATGAACCGGGCGTTGTAGTTGAGCTGCTTGAGGACCCAGGACAGGTAGTGGGGGTCGACCGGGATGCAGTGACCGCCGAGGCCGGGGCCCGGGTAGAACTTCATGAAGCCGAACGGCTTGGTCGCCGCCGCGTCGATGACCTCCCAGGTGTCCAGTCCGAGGCGGCGGCACATCATCGCCACCTCGTTGACGAGGCCGATATTGACCGCGCGGAAGGTGTTCTCCAGCAGCTTGGCCATCTCCGCCGCCTGCGTGGAAGACATGCGCACGATCGTCTCGAGGAACGCGCCGTACATGCCGGCGCCGCACTCGGTGCAGACGTCGGTGATGCCGCCGACCAGCCGGGGGGTGTTCCTGATGTCGAACTTGGGGTTGCCCGGGTCGACGCGCTCGGGCGAGAAGCAGAGGAAGTAGTCCTCGCCGACCGTCAGCCCGCTCTCCTCGAACAGGGGCAGCACCAGCTCCTCGGTCGTGCCGGGGTAGGTGGTAGACTCCAGGATGATCAGCTGGCCCTTGCGGAGCCGCTTCACGACCTCACCGGCGGCGGCGAGGATGTAGGAGACGTCGGGATCGTGCGTCTTGCTCAGCGGCGTGGGCACGCAGATGGAGATGACGTCGCGCTCGGCGAGGTCATCGAAGCTCGCGGTCGCCGTGAACTTGCCGCTGTCGCGGTGCTTCTGGAGCTCGTCGTCGGAGATGTCGTCGATGTACGAGCTGCCCGCGTCCAGCGCCGCCACCTTCTTGGTGTCCACGTCGTAGCCGCGGACGGAGAAGCCCGCCTCGCTGATGGCCATCGCCAGGGGGAGCCCGACGTAGCCCTGGCCGATGACGGCGACCGAGGCCGTCCGGTCGGCGATCGCCTTCAGTAGCGCAGTGGCGGTGGGGCCGCTGCTGACGGATCGAGTCTGCTTGCGACGCATGCTGTTGGCTCCTTCGAACTTGATCGAGGGCAGCGAATGTACGGGCGCGGGAGCGGACAGGTCAACGTGGGCAGTCATGGCGCGGCAAGGTAGTGATCCTATTGGGACTCGTCCACCAAGATGGCCGGAATTGGCGCGTCTGCGAGGTGATCATCCACCGCTCGGACAAGCGCCACAGCGAACCGGAGGGCCTCTCCCAGCGACTCGGGATCGACCGCGGCGGCCACATCGTCGTGCGTGTGCAGGAGCATCGGACGCTCCCCGTCGATCATCGAGGTGAGGGTCACGGCGCGAAGCCCCGCCTCGGTGGCGACGCCGGCGTCGGTGGTGCCGACCACCTCCGCTTCGCCGATTCCGTCAAACTCCGGCCCCGCGGCCACCCGCTCGGCGAGCCCCGGGAGCGTGGGGCGGTACGGCAGGCGGGCCCAGCGCCCCTCGGCGGTGACGATGTGGAGCTTTCCGAGGCCGACCTCGTCGATGTTGATGACGTAGGTGGTGTCGGGATCGAGGTGCCGCCGGAACTGGGTCAGGAAGGCTCGCATCCCCCCGGCTTCGGGCTCCCGATCGCCGGTCGCGACGACCCACAGCTCCGTGTTCTGCAGCGGCTGCCGGGCGATCTGCTTGGCGAGCCCCCAGGCCACGGCCAGCCCCGACGCGTTGTCGATCGCACCTTCGACGGGCGGGGAGCGCCACCAGTCCAGCGCGAGCACGAGCAGGCCCACGTGGATGAAGGCGGCGCCGAGGAACAGGGTCAGGGCGAACGCCGAGATGTCCGCTCGCGACCCCTGCTCGGCGGCGGCGATCGTCTGGGCGGCCCCGGCGGCGAGCACCAGCGTGCCGGGGTGAAGCGTGCGGCCCGGCTGCTCGCGGTGGGTCGTCCACCGCTTCACCCACGGATGGAACAGGGCGGAGCTGGAGGCGACGTCAGCGTGCGCGACCACCAGGACCTTGCCGCGGGCGTCCGGCTTGCGCAGGCGGGCGACCATGTTTCCGGTGATCCGCTTGAGCAGGAACCAACGCAGGATGCGCGGACGTCCCCGCAGTTCGCCGTAGAACGAGAGCGTCGCCACGAACGACAGCAGCGTCCCCGGGATCGGCCGGGCGAGGCTCAGCAGCAGCGCTCCCAGGAAGACGCCCGCGTGAAGGATCAGGATGTTGGGCAGCGGCGGGGGGCAGACGGCGCCCTCGACAACCGCGTCCAGTCCGATACGGTCCATACGGCCCGCAAAGGTCGCCTGGCAGGTGCGCTCGGCTTCGGAGCCGGCGACCCGACCGCGAAAGTCCGACTGCGCCTCGATGAACTCGATCAGGGGGGCTGTTTTCACGAGGAAGCCATTCGAAGGCAAGAGCCGAAGAATCGCGTGACGCCGAAGGCGGCGCGTCCCGTAGGGACTGCACGCAGGACGCGTGCAGCAATTGTCGCGGAGATGGCTATACTCCACCACCTCAAGAAAGGTAGCCCATGACCCTGGTCAAGGACGAGCTGGTCCCTGTCGTGCAGGCTGGGGCTGAGTACGTCTTCCACGTTCCGACTTCTTCCTTCTACGAGCTCGACGCGACGACCCGCGACGTGCTCGAGGCGGTCGAGCGGCTGGACAGCGTGCCCGACAGCCAGCTCAGCGCCGCCGTCTCCGGTTCGACCGGCGCGGACGAGACCGAGGTCACAGAGATCCTGTCCGATCTCGTCAAGCTTCGCTTGCTCGTCCCTCGGGATACCAAAGGAAGCGCCGACACGGACCCGACCCCGCGGGGCACGGGCGTCCGCAACCTCACGCTCCACGTCGCCCACAACTGCAACCTGAACTGCGGGTACTGCTACGCCGAGGCGGGGCTGTACAAGGGCAAGGCGACGCTGATGAGCGTCGAGCGCGCCCGAGAGTACGTGGATTGGCTCTTCGACCAGGCCGACCCGGACGCACGCGAGCTCGGAGTCACCTTCTTCGGCGGCGAGCCGCTGCTGAACTTCCCCGTCGTCGAGACCACCGTGCGGTACGCGCAGGAGCGGGCCCAGCGTGATGGCAAGCGGGTGCGCTTCGGCATCACCACCAACGGCACCCTCATCACCCCGGTGATCAGCGACTTCCTCCGCGACATCCGCGCGACGGTGACGATTTCGGTCGACGCCAAAGGCAAGACCAACGACCGCCTCCGCCCCTACCACTCCGGCCGCGGCAGCTACGACATCGTGATGGACAAGATCCAGCCCCTGCTGGAGTCCGGGATGTGCGCCGCGCGGGTGACGGTGACGAAGGTGAACCTCAACGTCGTCGAGACGGTCGAGACCCTGCTGGAGGCCGGCTTCACGGAGGTCGGCTGCTCCCCGGTCGACGCCAAGAACCCGGCCTACGACCTGGACGGCAAGGACTACGCCGAGCTCCTCGAGGGGTTCCGCGTGCTGGTCGCCCGGTACGTCGACGAGGCCGCCGAGGGCCGCAGGTACGGCTTCAGCAACATCGGGAACATCCTCAAGGCCGTGCACAACGGCCACAACAAGGAGTACCCCTGCGGCGCCGGCATCCAGATGGTGGCGGGCGCGCCCAACGGGAACATGTCTCTGTGCCACCGCTTCGTCGGGGAGGACGAGTACGTCCTGGGCTCGCTGGAGGCCGGCGGCCTGGACGAGGCCAAGCGCAAGCAGATGCTCGACGAGCTCGCGCTCAAGGAGCGCTCGGACTGCAGCAAGTGCTGGGCGCGGTACATCTGCAGCGGCGGATGCCACCACGTCAATTTCCTGTTCAATGGGGATCCGCAGAAGACCTACCTGACGCACTGCGACTGGCTCCGAGCCTGGTATCGAACCGGGTTGGAGGCATACGCCGAGATTCTCCAGCGAAATCCTGCTTTCATTAATCAGTTCATCGATCCCGGCTGGGTCTGCCGGAACTAGGGGCTTCACCGCATGAGTCGCATCAAGCCGATCAACACCAAGGCGCAGAAGATCGCGGAGACCGTCCACCGGGACGTCCGCGGCTACGCCTTCTCCGATTGCTGTGCATCCTTCGCTCCCGGCTGGGAAGTGGGCACGGGTGACAACCCCGATCCCTGCCCCTGGAAGCACGATCTCCAGCTGTGCTGGGTGACTTGCTACTGGATGGGCCAGGTGCCCGACACCAACAGCTACGGCAGCTGGCTGGACACCTGCAACAACATCAACGACGACTGGCGCAACCTCTGCACCATCCCGGACAACGGGTAAGGGGGTCATGATGCGCCTGCTCTGGACTTGCCTCTGCTTCGCCCTGTTGGCTCCCGCCACGGCCCTCGCCGGCCAGACCGCGTGGGTCTCCAGCAACCACATCCAGATCGTGGACCTCGACACCGCCAAGGTGGTGGGTCGGATCCCGCTCCAGGAGTTCATCCACGACATGGAGTTCAGCCGCGACGGCAGCTCCGTGTACGTCGCCAGCTCCAAGGGGCTGCGGGTCGCGGACGCCAACAAGCTCGAGTTCGTCCAGAAGGTGGACGATCGTGCGACCTCGGCCGTCTCGGTCAGCGCCGACGGCACCCGCCTCGCCGCGATCCACCGCGCTGATGGCGACAGCTCGCAGGCCGCCCGTGTGGCCGGCCTCCCGCTGCCTCCGTCCGAGGTCGTCGTCTACAGCACCCTCAGCATGACCGTGGAGCACAGCTTCCACGTCGCCGCGCAGGCCCTCGACGTGGTCCTGGACCCCGACGGAGACCGCGTCTACGTGCTCGTCCCCCACGAAGGAAGCGTGTACGTGCACGACCTCGAAGGCACGCTGCTGCAGACGTTCGAGCTGACCGACCAGGGCGGCACGCACGGCGCGATGCTCAGCGGCCTCGCGTTGGCCCCCGACGGCTCCCGCCTCGTCGTCCCCGTCACCGATTCGGAGGAGTCCTGGCTCGCCGACATCGACCTCGCCGGTGAGCGCGAGCCTGCCGACCAGGTGCTCAAGCAGGGCCTCGGCCACGCCCGGCGCGTGCAGGGGCTCAGCTGGGACGAGGACGGCAGCGGCGTCTACGTCAGCGCCGTGCGCGGCGTCGTGAAGTTCAACCGCATCGGCCTCCCGGTGGCGTGGAAGCGCTTCGGCGTGAACTACGTCGACGTGCAGCCGATCCCCGGCGGCGACGAGACGGTCATGGTGACCCCGACCTTCTCCAGCACCCGCGGCAGCGGCGGCGTCTCTGTGGTTGGCGCGGACGGCTCCGTCCTGCGCACCGTCGAGCTCCCCGACATGAGCCCGTTCGTGGTCGCGGTCCGTCCCTGACGTCGACCGGGTACTGCATCGGCGTCCCGGATCGACGCCGGATCGACCAGCTCGTCTCCACTCCCGACGAACGCCGGGGTGAATGCTCGTGGGCGGGCCCGATTCCGTCCTGGAGCCGGATCTACTTCGGCGTCGAGTTCTGCCAGCACCTGATCCCCTCGGTCGAAGACGTCGAAGCAGCCGCCGCCACCGCGCGTGACCGCGGCTGGGGGCTGACCCTGCTCACCCCGTACGCCACCAACGACTTCGTCGAGCGGATCGACGGCCTCATGGAGGTGATGGAGGGCGCCCCCGATCCCGAGATCGTCGTCAACGACTGGGGCGTGCTCCGCCGCGCCCGCGCCCGCGGCCTCCCGGTGGTCCTGGGCCGCGGCCTCGACCGCTCCGTCCGCGATCCCCGGCTCCCCGACGTGGGCCCCGAGCACCTCGGCGGCGACGCCCCGCCCCCTTCGTGGAAGCAGGCGAGCCACGGCGCCTCGGCCTTTCGCGCCCTGATGAAGCGGTTCGGCATCGAACGCATCGAGACCGACGTGCCGCTGCAGGGGCTCGCCTCCCCGCCCCCCGGAGGGCCCGCCATGACCGCCCACGTGCCGTGGGGCATGGTCGCGTCGGGCCGGGTCTGCCTGGTGAACGCCTGGGGCAAGCCGGCGTCGCTGCGGTTCGTCGCCCCCAAGCACTGCGATGCTCCCTGCCGCAGATTCACCATCGAACTGCGCGCGCCCTGGTCCCGCCGCGAAGGAGGTGCAGGGGCGCTGCCGATGGTCGACGCAGGCGAGATCCTGCCGCTGACGGCGGTGCTCAACCGGCGGCGCAACAAGCTCCCCGCCGAGGGAGCCGATGCCGCCCCCCGCTTCTGGCAGAAGGGCAACACGCACTTCTACAAGCTGGAAGGCGAAGCCCTTCGTCGGGCCCTGGACTGGGTGGCCCAGACCGAGCGCGTCGATCGCGTCGTCGTCGCGCCCGAACTCCCCATGTAGCGGTGCTAGGGTCCGGCCGCTTTGCACATCCTCAGCCCTGTCGCCTCCCCCGAGGAGGTTGAGCCGCTCGCCGACGGCGGCGCGGACGAGCTCTTCTGCGGGATCTTTCCGACCGAGTGGTACGAGCGGTGGGGCCGCGGCGCGTGGCCCAACCGGCGCGGCCCGGGACCGGCCAACGTCGAGTCGGTGGACGAGTTGGGGGCGATCGCCGACGCCGCCCACGCGCGGGACCGCAAGGTGTTCGTCGCGCTGAACCAGCAGTTCCACCCCGACGATCAGGCCGAGTTCCTGCTGGAGTTGGCGCGGCGCATCCAGGATCGCGGGGCCGCGGACGCGTTCATCGTCACCGATCCCGGCTTCATCGCCCTGCTGAAGCAGGAGCTCCCGGACTGCTCGATCTTCGCCTCGACGGTGTCGGTCGCGCTGAACTCCGACTCGGTGAAGTTCCTCGCGGAGCTGGGTTGCGATCGGGTGATCCTGTCGCGCCACCTGGCTCTCTCGGAGCTGGCCGAGATCCGGGCTGGAGCCCCTGAAGTAGAACTCGAGGTCTTCCTCCTCAACGACAACTGCTACTTCGAAGAAGGCTTCTGCAGCACGACCCACACGATGCCGGGCTTCGGGGTCTACTGCATGACCCCCTGGGAGCTCCAGATCACCAGGGATGGGGCCGACGGGGCGATCGTCGATCCCGAGGAGCGAGCCCGCTGGGACTTCCTCGTGGAGGAGCACCGCGAGTACCTCCGCCACCTCGCTCATCGGGGGCATGGGGACAGCCGCGCGAAGCTGCCTCTGGGGCCGTGTGGGCTGTGCGCGATCCCCGAGCTGATCGACCTGGGCATCCACAGCGGCAAGATCGTGGGCCGGGAGGCCAACCTGTACCGGAAGATCCGCTCGGTGCAGGCCGTCCGGCACATCCGCGACACCTACCTCGAGGGACGTGACGCCAAGGCCACGAAGGCGGCCGCGGGCGAGCTTCGAGGGGACCTGCGCGGCTGCGCCTCGGGCTACTCCTGCTACTACCGCGAGGCTCGCGACCGCGATCTCATCCCCTTCCCCACCCGCGCCCGGGGCCCCCGCCGGCCGCCGCGGAAGCAGCGATGAGGCCGATCCGGCCGGACGGGGTCTCACCCGCGGACACCAACGTCACGGAGAAGACGCCGATTCCGTGGAAGCGGGTGTTCGGCTGGCTGCTGCCGTACTGGAAGGTCGAGGTCGGCCTCGGCCTGCTGATGGTGGTCGGCATCGCGCTGTCGTTGGTCTACCCCTTCCTGATCCGCGAGATCGTCGACGACGTCATCACCTGGAAGGACACCGCGCGCCTGCTGCCGCTGGCCGGGTTGGCGTTCGCGGCCACCGCCGCGGGGCTGCTCCTGAGCGCGGGCGCCGGCTACGCGCAGACCTGGGTCACCTCCCGGGTGCTCGTGGATCTGCGGGCGCAGTCCTTCCGGCACCTCGAAGACCTGGGGCCCGCGTGGTTCGCGCGGAAGCGCCTGGGCGACGTGCTCAGCCGCATGGGCGGCGACCTGAGCGAACTGCAGCGGGTCGCCACGGGCACCTTGCTGAACGTCGTCGGCTCACTGATCACCCTGATCGCCGCCCTGGCGGGGCTGACCTACCTCCAGCCCAGGCTGCTCCTGGTGGCGGCGGGCTTCGTGCCGCTGGCGGTGGGGCTGCTGTGGATCCTCCGGCCCGTCATCCGTCGGCTGAGCCTGCGCATCCGCGAGCGCATGGCGGACATCTCCCACCACCTGCTGGAGACGTTCGTGAACCTCCGTACGGTCAAGGCCCACGGCCTCGACGGGCGCGAGGCGGACACCTTCGAGGCGCACAACGAAGCGCTGGTGCGGGCGGTACTCCTGCACAAGCTGTGGGACGTCGGGGGCAGCGGGGCATGGCAGCTGCTGATGACCACGAACCTGCTCGCGGTGCTCGTGGTCGGCTTCTTCCTCGTCGCTGACGGGAGCATGACGGTCGGCGACCTGACCGCGTTCATGCTGTTCCAGCAGCGGCTGTACGGGCCCCTGAGCGGGCTCGCTGGCACCTACATCAACCTGCAGCGAGCGGCCGCGCCCATCGCTCGGGTGTTCGAGATTCTGGACGCCCGTCCCCTGCTGGAGGACGCCGGAGGCACCCCGATCGAGGCCCTGGAGGGGCGGGTCGAGTTCGACGAGGTCGGCTTCGCCTACGGCCCCGGACGGCCGGTGCTGCAGGACGTCTCCTTCACCCTGGAGCCCGGACGCACGCTCGCGGTGGTCGGTCCCTCAGGGGTCGGCAAGACGACGGTCATCGACCTGCTGTTCCGCTTCCTCGTGCCCCACGCGGGCTCGGTGCGGCTCGACGGGGTCGATCTCAAGGCCCTGGACCTGACGACGGTGCTGTCCCAGGTCGCGATGGTCGGCCAGCAGCCGGCGCTGTTCAGCGCGACGCTCCGGGAGAACCTGCGCTGGTTGGATCCCGACGCGACGGACGAGGCCCTCGGTGGGGTCGTCGCCAAGGTCGGCATGGCCGGCTTCATCGAGTCGCTCCCCGAGGGGCTGGACACCGAACTGGGCGACCGCGGCGTGCGGCTCAGCGAGGGGCAGCGTCAGCGGATCGGCCTGGCTCGCGCGCTCCTGCGGGACCCGCCCTTGCTGGTGCTGGACGAGGTCACCTCGGCCCTGGACTGGGAGAGCGACCGCGTGATCGTCGAGGCGCTCCGGGAACGGCGGGAAGCGGGCCGCACGACGCTGGTGGTGACCCACCGCATGCACTTGGCGGCCGAAGCTGACGAGGTCGTCGTGCTGGATGGCGGACGCGTCGTGCAGCAGGGTCCGCACGACGAACTGCTCGCCGCCGAAGGCCTGTACACCCGGCTGTGGGCGCTGCAGACCGGCGGACCTGAAGCCTGATGCTGGTCGCGATGCTGGACAGTGGCGTGGCGGCGAACCACCCGCACCTCGCCGGCACGGCAGTGCGCGGCTTCTCGCTGGACGGAGAGGATCGCAGCGACGACTTCTCCGACCGCACCGGCCACGGCACCGCCTGCGCGGCCGCCCTCGCGAGGCTCGCCCCCGACGCGGAGATCCTCGCGGTCCGGCTGCTCGACGAAGACCTCCGCACGACCTCGGCGGCCCTCGCCGCGGGCATCGTCACCGCCGCTGAGGAGGGCGCCCACGTCATCACCCTCAGCCTCGGATCACGCGCCCCGGAGTCCGAGGCGTTGCTGGCCGACGCGATCGGCCGGGCCTCCGCCGCAGGCGCCATCTGCGTCGCCGCCGCGCACCCCCGGGGAGCCGCGATGTGGCCCGCCGATCTGCCCCGGGTGATCTCCGCCCAGGCGCACCGAAGCTGCCCCCTGGCGGACCTGTACCGGGTGCCCGGTCCCCTGCCCCGCTACGTAGCGTCGGGCTGGCCCCGTCCGATCGAAGGACGTCCCGCCACCGACAACCTCTACGGCCCGTCCTTCTCCGCGGTGCACGTGGCCGGCCGGGTGGTGCAAGCGCTGGCCCGCGAACCCGACCTGTCGTTCGCCGACGTCGTGGAACGCCTGGACGCCTCCGCGGGGGGGACGTGGGACCGATGAGGGCGCTGCTGGCGGCGGCCGCGGTCGTGGCCGGCCTGCTCCCGGGGGCGGCGGCCGCGAGCCCGCCGGATCTGTTCGGGCTCGGCGCCCCCTCGATGGGTCGGGGAACCGCCGGCCTGGTGCTGGATGCCGACGGCTTCGCGGCGTGGCGGAACCCCGCCGCCCTGGGCCTCGCGACGTCCGCCCGCGCGGACCTGGGGCTGCACTTCGGCACGATGAAGTTCCGCTGCTTCGACGAGCCCGTGAGCCTGAACCCGACGGTCTGCCCGCTGGTCATCCTCGCGGACGGCAACCGAGACGGGGTCGTCGATCCCGACAACCCCTTCGACCGCTGGCACCCCGAAGAGGACGACTACCCCGCGCCCAACGGGACCCGCCTCGGGATCGTGATCCCGTGGCGCCAGTGGTTCCGGCTGGGGGTCTCGCTCAGCCTCCCCGCGGGCCGCATCCTCCGCATCGACCAGGTCGATCCCCAGCTGCCGTACTACATCCGGTTCAAGAACCGCCCCCAGCGGCTGAGCCTGCACGTGGGCGCCTCGATCCGGATCATCGACGGCCTCTACATCGGCGCCTCGGCCGCGATCCTAGCCCGCTCGACCCTGCACCTGGACTTCACCGTGGACGCCCGGGTCACGGACGAGGAGCTGGCCGACGCCGACGAGCTCGACGTCGACTTCGTGGTGAACCCGTACGCGATCGAAGCCGACGTGAAGCCGTACGTCGCCCCGGTCGCGTCGGTGCTGTGGGACCTCGGCACGCTGACCCCGAAGCTGGACGGGCTGCGGGTCGCGGCGGTGTACCGGCACCCCATCGACCTGAAGGTGGAGCCGACGACGCTCGGGCTGGGCCTGTTCGGGGTGGTGGACGACGTCGGCAGCTTCGGCGACGTGCTCGTGCCGCTGCAGACCAACGTGCTGTTCTCGATCCTCGACTTCTCCACCCCGCGGCAGGTCGCCGTCGGGGTCGGCTGGGAGCGCCCCCGGTTCGCCGCCGCGGTCGACGTGACGTGGCAGCAATGGAGCACCATCCTCCCCAACGTCGCCCGCGTGGATGCCGAAGGGACCGACATCGAGATCGGCTTGATCGGCCTGGATCCGGTGGTGGTCGGCGCCCGCGACTACGAGCCGCTGCAGTTCCAGGACACCGTCTCGGTGGCGATTGGCGGCGAACTGCGACCGCCCCCGGCGCCGCTGACGGGCAAGGTCGGGAGCAAGTTCAAGGAGTTGGGGCTGGTGGTGCGGGCGGGCTACCGCTTCGAGCCCACGTTCGTGCCGGAGCAGACCGGGCTGACCAGCTTCCTGGACAACCCCACCCACCTCGTTTCGGCCGGCGTGGGGGTCTGGACGTGGGAGCCGTTCGGCCTGACCGGAGGCACGTTCGGGCTCGACCTGTTCGCGCAGCTTCAGGTGCTCGAGCCGAGGCTGCACACCAAGGACCCGACCCTGGACGACGAGGCGCCCCCCGCCGGTTGGCCCATCGGGGGCACGGTGGACAGCGGCGGGATCGTCTTCCTCGCCGGAGGCGACATCTCCGTTCGCTTCGGTGGTCCCTGACCTTGACCGAGGGGCGGGGGGGCGTCACGCTTCGCCCGTGGCACAGAAGGACACCCCGACCCTGGTCGACGCCGAGGAGGCCTTTGAGGCCCGCGACGTCGAGACCGCCCTCGCCATCTGCGAAGGCCTCATTGGCGACCACGAGGCCAAGGCCTCGGTAGAGGTCCTGTACCTCGCGTCCGAGTGCCTGCTGGAGCTTCAGGAGCCGCAGGAGGCCGAGCACCTGCTCCAGATCGCGATCAAGAAGGCCGGCGACGAGCCGGTGCTGCTGCACGCCCGCGGCGTCGCCGTGTTCGAGCAGGGAAGGCTGGACGAAGCGGCCGTCTTCTTCGAGGCCGCGCTCCAGGGCGCTGACGACCTCGGGGAGGCCCGGTACTACCTCGGCATCCTCGCGGAGCGGGCCGGGGACATCGAGAAGGCCGACGCGCTCTTCGCCGAGGCGGTGGACCGCGACCCCGAGAACCTGATGCTCCCCACGGCGTGGGACGTGGACACGATCAAGCGCTCGTTCGACGAGCTCGTCGAGGAGATCGCCGATCCTCTGGGCGCGTGGTTCGCCGGACTCCAGCTGTCTATCGAGGATCTGCCCAGCGAGGCGGTGCTGACTGGCGGCGAGACGCCGGTCTCCCCCCTGGTCCTGTGTTTCTTCGAGGGCACCGGCCCGGGCGCCCCCGAAGGCGATGATCCCGAAGCGTGGCTGACGACCCACCCGGACATCGTTCGCGTCTACCGCCGCAACCTCGGCAAGAGCGCGCACAACGAGTACCAGCTCCACACGGAACTGCTCGAAGGGCTGCTGTGGGAGGTCATGGAGTTCCTCAGCCTGGAGGAGGCGCACCTCGCCGCCCTCGGCCTCCCCCTCGAGGAAGACGACGAGGACCTGCACTGAGGCTCAGGTGACGCCGAGCCGTTCGTAGATCTCGGCCGTCATCAGCAGGATCAGCTTCTCGTCAGAGACGCCTTCGTCGTCGGCGAGGCCGAACAGCGGCCGGTAGTGGCTCGCGACTTCAGCAAACAGCCGGTGACGCACGCCATCGTCGAGCGCGTCGCGGCGCATGCACAGGTCCAGAAGCAGATCGCGCTCCGCCGGGGGCGTCTTGCGCACGAGATCGCCAGGGAACTTGATCGTCGGACCGCGTCCGCGCCGCTCCCCCGCGAGGCCGCGAATCCGCTCCGGCGGCGGCACCCGACGCTCCCGGATCACCAGGGTGCCCGCGACGAAGTCGCCGAGGCGGCGGTGCTCCCGCCCGAACAGCATGAACAGCGCGCCGATGCCGCCGGGCCCCGGGAGCACGTCGATGATGCGGATGAGGTTGCGCAGCACGACCTGACCGAAGGTGAGGCGCAGGCCCCGCTCGGCCACGACGCGCAGGCCCAGCGCCCGCTTGCCGATGGTGCGGCCGCCCCAGAACGCCTCCAACAGGATCCAGTAGCCCGACCACAGCACGAACGCCGCCAGGATCAGCGCGGCTTCGGCGAGGTTGCCGAAGATGGACGCGATGACCCCCATGATCATGGCCAGGACCATGAACGCGATCGTGACGAGTACCATGTCCAGCAGCCACGCTGCGAAGCGGGTCCCCGGTCCCGCGATCGTGTAGTGGAACCGGACGTTCTCTGGTGTGTCGATGGGGTAGTCGAGCATGGACTTCAGCCGCTTCCTGGACGAAAACCGCGGCAGCTGGCGCCGGCTGGAGCAGCTCATCGACGAGGTCGAGAACGGCGGCTTGCGCAGGCTGCCCGCCGAGGACGTGCGGGAGCTGTCCCGATTGTACCGAAAGGCCAGCTCCGACCTGCTTCTGGCACGCGACCTGGGCACCCGCGCCGACGTGGTCGACTACCTCGAAGCCATCGTCGGGCGGGCCTACGCGATTATCTACGCGAGCAAGCGGCTCCGCGGACAGCGGGTCGTGAGCTGGCTCGTGCGGGGGTGGCCGCTGGCGCTGCGGCGGGAGCGGGCGTACGTCTGGCTCGCCGCGGGCGTCTTCGGACTGGGGATCCTCAGCGCGTTCCTCATGACCCTCGTCGACCCCGACGCATTCGACCACCTCGTGCCCAGCGAGTACGCCGCGTACTACGCCGAGGAGCCGGAGAACTACCGGGACTCGCGCTTCGGACACATGAAGGACGCCGAGGCGGCGCGGTTCTCCTCGATGCTGATGGTCAACAACATCCGGGTCGCGCTGCGCTCGTTCGTGCTCGGCCTGACGCTGGGCGTCGGCACGCTGGCGACCCTCTTCTACAACGGCGTCATCCTCGGCTCGATCGCGGCCAACTTCGCGGGCTGGGAGCGGAGCCTGGAGTTCTGGGCCCTCATCCTCCCCCACGGGGTGGTCGAGATCTTCTCCATCTGCGTGGGCGGCGCGGGGGGCCTGGTCCTCGCGGATGGGATCCTCCGGCCGGGCAGGCGCCGACGCCTGGCGTCGCTGCGGGAGCGCGGATCCGATGCCCTCGTGCTCGTCGGGATCGTGGTCCCGTTCCTCATCTTCGCGGGGATCGTGGAGGGCTACGTGACGCCTCTGGCGATCGTGCCGGACTGGGGCAAGCTCGCCTTCGCCGCGCTCACGGCGGCGGGGTTGGCGGTCTACATCGCCGCCCCGTGGATCTCGGCCGAGGACAAGGCCGCGGCCGCGCGGGCTACTGGATGACGACTTCCATCTCGTAGAAGCGGTTGGCTCGATCACCGGCGTCGGGGTTCTGCTCGACGACCTGAATCTGGTGGCCCCCCGCCTCCAGCTCCAACAGCTCGAAGACGTTGTCCTCCTCGCCGTTCCAGCTGCCGGCGTCGGCCACGTCGCCGGCGGGGTCGTAGAGGGTGACCGTCAGCGCGGTCGACTCCAGGTGCTGCGTGCGCGTGAAGCGCAGCGTCAGCCGCTCGCCCGCTTCGGCCGTGAACGCGTACCAGTCCTCGTCGCCGGCGGGGTGGATGCGGCCCCAGAGGGTGTCGTCTCCGGTCAGCGGCTCGGCCTCCTCGGAGCTGTTGTTGGGCTCGACCTCCGGGGGGAAGCCGTCCTCGGCCTTGTTCTTGGCGGCGTGGAGGAAGTACCAGTAGCCAAACCCGCCCCGTCCGTCGGCCTCGCTGACGTCGAGGTAGTAGTCGCCGTCCTCGAGGACGGGGATGAAGGCCCGGTGCTCCGTGTCCCAGGCCAGCGCCTCGTGGGTGGAGATGAGGGTCTCGCCGTCGGGGAGGTAGACACTGACTTCGGTGGTGCCGAGGGAGCCGCCGTTGGGGAAGCCGTAGACGCGCAGGGCCTGCCCCGCCTCGACCGGCACGCGCAGCCAGTCGTGGTCGCCGGTCGGCTCCAGGGTGCCCCCGACGGTGTAGTTGGTGAGGGTGTTGGCGACGTCCCAGATGGTCGCGGAGGCGGGCTCGTCGTTGTCCTCGGACGCGACCACGATGGCGGTATCACCGGGGGCCCGGCCGAGGGTGACGGTGTACTGGCTGTCGTCGCCGCCGACGGCGGGATCGGTGGGGTCGTTGGCCCAACTGCGGCGGTCCTGCACGGAGAAGAAGAAGGTGCCGGTGGCGGGCACGCCCGAGTACAAGCGGGAGTCCGGCGGCACGCTCGTGACGCGCTCGAAGTCGTCGTTGAACGCCAACTCTGTACCGTCCTCGTCGTAGTAGATGACCACGGTGTCGAGCGTCTCGGGGTCCGTCGCGAGGGTCGAGACGAGGAACAGGTCCCCCTGGGTGCCGGTGAACCGGTAGTAGTCCACGTCGCCAGCGGGGGCGATGTACAGCTGCGTGGAGGTGTCGTACTCCATCAACTGGGCTTCATCGATGCTGTTGTTGCGATCGCCCTCGACGCACACCCCCTCGTCGCCGCAGATCTCGAGCCCGACGGTGAAGCTGCAGTCGGTGTCGGCGTCGCAGTCAGCGCCGTCGTCGTCGTCGGGCGGCGCGACCAGGTCGTCGTCGTCGTCGACCGGGGGCGGGCAGGCGGTGAGGGCAAAGGCGGCGAACGCGGCCAACAGCGAGGTGCGAAGGGACTCCATGAGGAGGGACTCTAGCGGACCCCGCCACCGGCGATCCGGGTCCGGGCGCTCCCGCCCGCTCAGAGGGCTCCGCGCTGCTTGAGCTCGAGGTAGCGATCGACCACGGCAGCGGTGATGTCCTCGGGCCGCTGGTCGACGACGTGGGCCCCTTCGGTGAGGAGGCGGCGGATGAGGGCGGCCCGTTCGTCCAGGATCTCGGACGCAGCGGCGGCCGTGAACAGCGCCTGGCTGTCCTTGGGCCACGTCGAGGCGAGGGTGTGGACGTCCGGGTCGTCCATCGCCACCACCAGCGACAGGTGCCGGCGGCGCAGCGCCCGGAGCGCGCCGAGCAGTTCCCGCCCCTGCTCCCCGTCGAGCAGATCGGTCAGCCACACCACCAGCGACCGGCGGCGGTTGTGGGCGACGATCGCGCGGGCCGCTTCGCGGTAGCGGGGGAACTTGCGCACGGGCTGTTGATCGAAGAGCAGGTCGAGGATCCGGCCGAACTGCTGGGGACCCGCCTGGGGGGCGAGGTAGGCACGGATTCCGTGGTCGAACACGGCCACTCCAACTTTGTCCCCGCGGGTCAGCGCGACGAAGCTGAGCATCAGCGCGGCGTTGACCGCGAAGTCGAGCTTGGCGAGGCCGGCGGCCCGCGCCGCCATGAGCCGGGTGGCGTCGATGAGCACCAGGAGGTTCTGGGCACGCTCGGCCTGGTAGACGCGGGTGATCGGCCGCTGGAGGCGCGCGGTCGCCTTCCAGTCGACGTGGCGGATGTCGTCGCCGGGGACGAAGTCGCGGAGCCGCTCGAAGTCGCCGTCCCGCCCCAGGATGCGCGTGCGGCGGGCCCCGCCGGCGTGGAGCAGGTCCCGCCGGGCGCGCAGCTCGTACCGAGCGAGGTTGCGGAGGTTGGGGTGGACCCGGGCCTCATCCGGCAGGTCGAAGGCGGCCTGATGCTCGGCGAGGCCGAGGCGGCGGCGGATGCGCACCTCCAGCGGCTCGAAGCGGTGGATGCCCCGGGAGACCGGCAGCACGGTGTACTCGAGGTGTTCGACCGCGTGCGGCGGCACCGTCAGCTCGAGGGTCTCGACCTCCGGCCCCAGGCCGGAACCGCAGCCGTCCGCGACCGTGATCTCCAGCGGCACTGACGCGTGGTTCCGGACCCGCAGCCGGATGGTCGCGGCTTCGCCCACCGACAGCGATCGAGGGAGCTCCCGCTCGACCTCCAGGAAGGTCTCGGCCCGGTACCTCAGCCCGTCGAAGAGGAACGCCCCGAGCAGCGCCCCCGCGGCCGCCACGAAGGCGAACCCGAGGCCTGGGACGGGCGCGCACAGCACCGCCAGCGGCACCAACGCGAGCGCCACGAGCAAGGTCCGCTTCGCCGGCACGAAGGCCGGTCCGCGCCTGGGAGACAGGTCGGTCAGCGGGGCACCTCGACGCGGTTGAGGATGTCGCCGAGCACGTCTTCGGGGCGCAGGCCATCGACGGCGGCGTCGGCCTGCAGGATCAAGCGGTGGGCGATGACGGGGACGGCGAGCTCCTTGACGTCGTCCGGGGTGATGAAGTCGCGCCCCGCGAGGGCAGCCCAGACCCGGCACGCCAGGAGCAGGTGCAGACCCGACCGGGTGCCCGCGCCGAGCACGAGGTGCTCCGAGTCCCGGGACGCCGCGAGCACCTGCTGGACGTACTTCAAGATGCCGTCGTCGAGGTGGATGGTGCCGACCGCACCCAGCAGCTCGCCCAGCTCGGTCGGCGTGAACACCGGCTCGACCGCCGTCTCCACCGACTCGTGGGCCGACTCGCCGGTGCTGTAGCGGCGAAGCACCCGCTCCTCCGCTTCCGCGGCGGGGTACGGCACCCGGATCTTCATCATGAAGCGGTCCAGTTGCGCCTCGGGAAGCGGATAGGTGCCTTCGAACTCCAAGGGGTTCTGGGTCGCGAAGACGGTGAACATCGGCGAGATCGCCTGCCGCTTGCCGCCGATCGTGACGTGGCGCTCCTCCATCACTTCGAGCAACGCCGCCTGGGTCTTGGGCGGAGTCCGGTTGATCTCGTCCGCGAGCAGCACATCGGTGAACACCGGCCCCTCACGCACCACGAAGTCCTGGGTGCGGGGGTCGAAGATGTGGGTTCCAACGATGTCTGAAGGCATCAGGTCGGGCGTGAACTGGATGCGCGTGAACCGGGCATCCACGGTACGCGCCAGGGTCCGCGCCAGCAGCGTCTTGGCCGTGCCCGGCACCCCCTCCAGGAGGGCGTGACCGCGGGCCACGAGGCACGTGAGCATGAGGCGCACGGGCAGGTTCTGGCCGAACACCACGCTCGAGACCCGGGAGACGGCCTCGTCGGTGCGAGCGCGAATGGCCTCGGCCCCGCTGGGGGCGGGGGCGGCGGGGGCATCAGCGGGGGGCGCGGCGGGCGTGTCGGCGATCGAGTCAGTCACGGGGTGTCCCTTTCGGTGTCGGGCGGAGCGGAGGTGCGGTTCTTGGTGAGCCAGGTGGTCTCGAACTTGCTGACGAGGCGGGCCAGCTCCAGCGTGTCCTCGCGGTTGGGTCGGTCGACGCCCAGCAGGGAGCCGAACCCGCGGCGGATCCGCGCGAACTGCCGCGCTGCCTCCGGCCCCAGCTCCGAGGCGGTCCAGGCGTCCAGACCGCCCCGATCCCACTTGAGGCCGCTGCGGCGCTCCAGCGCGCGACGGAACCGTCGGCTGAGCACGGCGAGGGCATGTCCCCGGAGATCGGCCCGCTCGTAGAGTCCCGCGACGGCGTGCACGAGCTCCGAGGAGGCGCGCGGATTGCGGACGTCGGCGGGTGGAAGCACGGCCCCGAAGCGGGTCCCCGCCCGCCAGCCGTAGAGCGCCAGCGCGAACAGCACCAGGAACATGGCCGGGAGCACGCCGGACCTCCGCGCGTAGGCGACGACCCCCTTGCCGTCGGACGCGCCCGCGTGGAGGTCATCGAACATGACCGTCCCCTCCCCGGTGAGGTAGTGGCCCACGAGGCGGACCCAGAACTCGAGGTTGCCGCCCTTGCCGAGCCCCGCGTTGGTGACGACGTAGGGGTCGGAGACGACCACCAGCGTGCCCTTCCCCATCGGGTGGGCCGCCACCACGGGCACCCGGTCGAGGGCGTAGAGCGTGGCCGACTCGTCTCCGGGTTCGATGCCGCCCCGGCCCTTCACCGCCAGCGGCGGCCCCAGGGTCAGCGGGTGGGGCAGCAGCGGCAGGGACTCCCGCCAACGCTGGCCCCCGCGGGGCGGGCGCTCCAGCGCCTCCCAGTCGTAGCCGATGCCGACCTCGTCCAGGAGGAAGTGCGGGTAGTGGGTGACGACCACCGCGGTCGAGCCCGCCTCGACCCACTGCTGGAGGATCCGGGCCTCGCCTTCGCCCAGCACCGCCGAGGGAAACAGGCCCGGGGCCGACGGCATGATGAGCACGCCTCCGACGGGGCGGCGGGTCAGCGCCACGAGCCCGACGCGCAAGCTCTCGACTTCGTGGCCGAGACCGCGCAGGACCCCCGCCAGGGCCGCGGTCCCCTCCGGGCCGCGATCCAGGGTCGAGCGATCCGATCCCGCGCCGGGCGCCAGCACCAGCCCGACGGGGATGAGCACGACCACGAGGGCCAGCAGCAGCACGAGACCGCGCCCGCGCATCAGCCCTCCTGTTCCGGCTGCATCGGCTCACGCACGACCAGCTGATCGCAGGCGGTGCTCATCGCGCCGTAGTCGGTTCGGTCGAGGTCCGCGGCTCCGTACCAGGCCAACTCGAAGAGGGACGTGGCGTCCTGGAAGCTGCCCATCCGGAAGGGGGAACCGGTGAAGGTGCGCAGGTGCTCGCCGTTGGTCCGCTCGGGGCGGTAGTCGATCTCCCGAGTCCGGTCGAGGCGGGCGAGCACCGACAGGAACTGAGCCCGCACGGCTTCGCGAAGGAAGCCCTCCGCGGCCAGCTTGTCGGCGTGCTCGCGCCACCCCAGGGGGGAGCGCTGACGGGCGTCGGGCAGGTCGCCAGCGCGCCCTCCGCCTCCGCCGATGCCGAGGGGTCGGGTCACCTGGATGCGGCCTCCCTGGGCCAGCAGGAACGCCGCGAGCACGGCCGCCAGGATCACGGCGACGCCCGCGATGAGCCACTTGCCGTTGAAGGCGGGGAAGATCGGCTGCGTCTGGGGTTGCTGCTGAGGCGTCGGCTCCCAGGTGAGCTTGCGCACCACCCCCTCCCACCAGGCGCGGATCCCCTCCTGGAACGAGGAGCGATAGTCGTCGCCCTGATCCTCCTCGACGGGGAGCGCGTAGGCGCCCTCGGCCAACTCGGACTCGAGGAGCTCGCGGGGGTCGACCGTCGCGGGTGCCGGGATCGGCTCGCCCCGGGCCAACGCGATCGCCCGCTCCAGCCGCACCGACACGCGCATCGCCTGGCGGGCCGTGGCGTCGGTGTGGATGCGATCCGGGAGCTCGTCCGCGAGGCTCGTGAGGTCGAACCGGACGGCGCTCCCGTCGGGCAGATCAACCTCCTTCAGGCCGCCCAGCTCGATCGACAGCTGAAGTGACGACAGGTCCTCGTACCCGCTGGTCTTGTAGTCGCGGATCGCGGTGTCCAGCTGCCGCCGGTAGGCATCCAGATCCGCCGCGTAGGACTCCAACCGGGTCATCGCGTAGGCAGGCGGAGGGACCGCCAGCGCGGCCACGGACGCCAACACCAGCAGACTCGCGCCCACCGCGGCAGCCCGACCCCGACGGTCCGGCAGCGCCCGCCAACGCTCCTCCAGATCGGTGCCGGTCTGGCCCAGTCGAGCCTCCAGGTACAGCAGCGACTTGTGGATGCCCCACAGCGGATCGAGCAAGAGCACGGCCAGGATCAGGCTCCCTGCGACGAACGCCTCGTTCCCGAAGCCGAGGGTGCGGGCCAGCATCGTGACGTCCGCGCCCGTCACCATGCGCAGCAGGTAGATGCCCAACTGGGTGCCGATCAGGATGTCGAGCCAGGCCAGAAACAGCAGCACGGCGAACAGGACCGACGACATCGCCCCCTTGGCGGTCGTTCCCGCGGGCAGCTGCCGGGCCCGCCCCACGGCCGCGCCCGCGTCGCGCCCTTCGACCGCCACGATCGCCCCCAACGGGGCGAAGAAGCCCGCGATCAGGAGCCCGGGGAGCACCAACAGGCCGAGCCCCACCCACGTCGCGGTCAGCCCCACCGTGCCCACCACCACCAACGAGACCCATGTACCGCGGGCGGGCGGTTCGACGCTGCCGGGCCCGGGGTGGAGGGTCTGGACGACCTCCCGCGCCAGGAGCCCCTGCCCCACCGCGCGGAATTGAAGCGCGAGCACGAGCAGCAGCGCGAAGAGCCCCGAAAGCACGGGGATGAACCCCTGCCAGGCGTCGTCCACCCAGACCACGCGGTGCAGGTGCACGAAGAGCAGCGCCAGCAGGGCCACCGGCAGCGACGGCAGCAGTCCCAGCGCGGACCACTTCAGGGCGTCCGACTCGAACACCGCGACGGCCTCGTCCAGGAGGACGAGCGGACCCGCACGGTGCGACCGGCGGCGGAAGGACTGCCCCTCGCTCACGCCGTCAGCCGATCATGTAGAGGAAGAAGCCGAGGCCAAAGAAGGCCGACGCCATCAGCGCCATCGAGCCCAGGGTGAGCATTCCGAACGTCGACTTGAGGAACCAGCCGGACTCCAGCGCCACTTCCGGGGCGGCATCGTCGGCGCGGCGGGCGAGGCACCCGGTGCAGAAGTTTCGGCCCTGCAATCGGGTGCTGCACGAGTCGCACACCACGCGGCGGCAGGAGACACAGACCCCAATGGCCGGGACTTCGGGGTGGAGCGAACAATTCACCGGCGGATCCGACTGCCGAGGCTAGCAGAACGCCCCGGTGGCATGATGGGCACATGGAGTGGATCATCCTCGGCTCTGGAACCCTCGAAATGGTCCCCGACCGCAGCCCCGCGTGTCATCTATTGCGCGGCGACCAGCTTCCCTGGGTGTTGGTCGACACCGGTCCGGGGTGCCTGCAGCGGCTGGCCGAGCTCGGGGTCGATCCCCGAACGCTCTCGGCGGTCGTGCACTCCCATCGCCATCTGGACCACCTCGCCGATTTGTTCCCCCTGCTCTTCCACCGCTCGATGAGCGAAGGACGGCTCCCCGAGCTGGTGCTCAGCGGCGCCCCCGACCACGAGCAGTTCGTGCTCCAGGCCGCCAAGGCGCTATACCCCAAACTCCTGCAGACGGGCCTGGCATTCCACAAGATCGACGCGAGCGGACGCCCCCACCCCCTGCCCGGCACGCGCTACCGGATCACGGCGTGGCCGGCGGCCCACAGCCAGTCCGCCCGCATCCTCCGCATCGAAGGTGACTCGCCCGCCCCCTGGAGCGTCTGCTACTCCGGCGACACGGGCCCCTGCCCCGAGCTGGTGGAAGCGGCCACGGGAGTCGACTGGCTCGTCATCGAGTGCACGACACCGGACGACAGCCGCCGCGCCAACCACCTGACCGCGCGGGACGTGGCCGAGGTGGTCGCTCAGGTACGCCCCAAGGGGACCGCGCTGGTGCATCTGTCGCCGCTGTGGGCCGCTCCTTCGGACGCGGCCGCCGTCGTGAGCGCTCACCTGGGCACCCTGGTCACCGGCGAGAGCCCCCACGTCGTGGGCGGCACGGACGGCCTGCGCCTGTCCCTCCCCTACGGCTCCTGAGCGCGCCCTACTCCCACTCGATGGTGCCGGGCGGCTTGCTCGAGATGTCGTAGACGACGCGGTTGATGCCCCGAACCTCGTTGATGATCCGGTTGCTGCACCGAGCCAGCACGTCGCGCGGCAGGTCGTACCAGTCGGCCGTCATGCCGTCCGTCGAGGTCACCGCTCGGAGCGCACAGACGTTCTCGTAGGTCCGTACGTCCCCCATCACCCCGACCGTCTTGACCGGCAGAAGCACGGCGAACGCCTGCCAGATCCGGTCGTAGTGGCCGGTCTGACGCAGCTCTTCGATGAAGATCCGGTCGGCCGCGCGGAGCACGTCACAGCGCTCCCGCGTCACCTCGCCGAGCACCCGCACCGCGAGCCCGGGCCCGGGGAAGGGGTGACGCCACAGCCGCTCGTGGGGTAGCCCCATCTCGGCACCGAGCGTCCGGACCTCGTCCTTGAAGAGCTCGCGTAGCGGTTCCAGCAGCTTCATCGACATGCGCTCGGGGAGCCCGCCCACGTTGTGGTGGCTCTTGATTGTGACGGACGGCCCGCCGCCGGGCGAGACGCTCTCGATCACGTCGGGGTACAGCGTGCCCTGGGCCAGCCACCGCGCACCTTCGACCTGGTGACTCGCGTCCTCGAACACCTCCACGAAGACCCGCCCGATGATCTTGCGCTTGGCCTCAGGCTCAGAGACCCCGGCGAGGGCATCGAGGAAGCGGTCGGCCGCGTCGATGTGCACGAAGTCGATGCCCTCGAAGTCCTCGAAGAAGGCGCACACCTCCGCCGCCTCGCGCCACCGCAGCACCCCGTTGTCCACGAAGATGCAGGTCGCCTGGCGGCCGATGGAGCGGGCCAGCAGCGCCGCCACCACGGTGGAGTCGACGCCGCCGCTCAGCCCCAGGATCACCCGGTCGGAGCCAACCTGCGCTCGGATCGACGCCTTCATCTCGTCCAGGAACGAACCCATCGTCCAGTTCGGCTCGCAGCCGCAGACCCGGTGCACGAAGTTGGCGAGGATCTCGTCGCCGCGCCGGGTGTGCACCACCTCGGGGTGGAACTGCACGCCGAAGAACCGATCGTCGGCCGACGCCATCGCCGCGCAGGGGGAGTTGCCGCTGGTCGCGATCGCCCCGAACCCGGGCGGGAGCCGCTTGACCCGATCGCCGTGGCTCATCCACACGGGGAGCGGCTCGCCGGTCTCGAAGCCTTCGAACAGCCGGCTGTCGGACATCGTGAGGTCGGCGCGGCCGAACTCCCGCTCCGCCGCCGGCTCGACCTCGCCGCCCAGCAAATCGGTCAGCAGCTGCATGCCGTAGCAAATCCCGAGCACCGGCACGCCGATGTCGACCTGCTCCCGCGTCAATCGGGGAGCCCCCTCGGCGTAGACGCTCGCCGGGCCACCCGACAGGATCAAGCCTCGCAGGCCGTCCTGCTCATCGGGCCTCGGCGGCAGCGTGTAGGGGCGAATCTCGCAGTAGACCCTCGCCTCACGGATCCGGCGGGCGATCAGCTGTGTGTACTGGGACCCGAAGTCCAGGATCAGGATCTTGTCCCGTGGGCTCACGTGCGGACTCCGCGGCGGCCGCGCCGCCAGGCTGGGGGCTCCGAAACAGCGCCGCCGTCCAGCGGCCGCCGGTCAGGCCGTCGAGGGTAGCGTCGAGCTCCTGGAGCCGCAATCGGCGCTCCAAGGTGCGCAGCGCGGGCTCGTCCTCGGACGCCAGCAGCTCCTCGGCGCGGAGCCGTTTGCGATCGAAGTAGGTGATCGTGACGTGGGCGACGATCGCCTGACGCAGTTCGACCAACTCGCGGGACTCCCGCACCGCCCGAAGCACGTCCGGCCCCGAAGCGAGATCCCCCAGATCCCACTCCAGCCAGAGGTCCAGAACGAACTCGGTGTCTTCGTCGCGGTGGTCCTGCAGGTTGAGGTGGTCCCAGCGGGTCCCCTCCCCCTGATCGAAGCGGCCCCTCACGCGCACGAGCGGGAGCGCGCCCCGGGCCCGCGCGTCCTTCACGAGGCGGACGGCGGCTTCGGGGTCGGCGCGGGCCTCCGCGACGGCCCAGCCCTGGACCTGGGTCGCGGGCGGCTCGGCCTCCAGCACCTCCAGAACCTCGTCCACCGTGGGCGGTTCGTCGGCCGCCGCAACACCGATCAGGAGGTCGGGCAGCAAGGCGAAGATCAGCAGCCAGGGGCGGAGTCGGGGCATCAGGGGGCCTCGGGACGGGGGGTGCGCAAACGCACGGGGAGCGCGGGCCGGCCGAAGCGCCAGATGAGGTCGACCTGCACGCGGATCTCGGTGTCCGGGGCCCGATCCGCGACCCGGAGGCCGATTCGGAGGCGGGGCAGCGGGGGCGGCCGGAGCTCCACTCGAGGAGCCTCCGGCGGGGGATCCGCGGCAACCGCACACGACGGGATCAGCATCACCACGAAAAGCAGCCTCAGGAGCCAGGTTCGAAGCCGGGATCGAGGCCGGCCCGTTGACAGTGTTGGGCCTGCTTGGTACCTAGGCGCCGCACCGGTCCCCGCTCGTGGGTACCGCTCAACCCAACCCGCTGAAACGACGGCGGAATCCGCACTCGAAGTGAGTTCCAGATGGACCAGCTGATCTACGCCGTACCCGCTGTCGGTGTCCTCTCCCTCCTCTTCGCCTTCTGGAAGGCCTCGTGGGTATCCAAGCAGGAGGCCGGCACCGACGAAATGAAGGAGATCGGGCGCCGCATCCAGGAGGGCGCAATGGCCTTCCTCGCCCGCGAGTACAAGGTCCTCGCCATCTTCGTCGTCGTGGTGGCCGGCCTCCTCGCCGCCGCGAACATGAGCGGTGACACGCAGAGCCCGCTCATCGCGGTCGCGTTCATCCTCGGCGCCATCGCCTCGGGCCTCGCCGGCTACTTCGGCATGAAGGTCGCCACCAACGCCAACGTGCGCACCACGCACGCCGCCAAGACGGGCCTCTCGCCTGCCCTGCAGGTCGCCTTCTCCGGCGGCGCGGTCATGGGCATGAGCGTGGTCGGCCTCGCCATCCTCGGCCTCGGCGGTCTCTACATCCTCTTCAGCGGGATGTTCTCGGGCGACAACGCCCTGCTCACCACGCTGAACGTGATGACCGGCTTCTCGATGGGGGCCAGCTCCATCGCGCTGTTCGCCCGCGTGGGCGGCGGCATCTACACCAAGGCCGCGGACGTCGGCGCCGACCTCGTCGGCAAGGTGGAGGCCGGCCTCCCCGAGGACGACCCGCGCAACCCCGCCGTCATCGCCGATAACGTCGGTGACAACGTCGGCGACGTCGCCGGCATGGGCGCGGACCTCTTCGAGTCGTTCGTCGGTGCCATCATCGGCGCGATGGTCCTCAGCCTCGGCTTCGCGGCCGTCAAGGACGGCGACCTGAACCCGGTCATCCTCCCGCTCCTCATCGCCGCCGCCGGCACCGTCTGCTCGATGATCGGCACCTTCGCCGTCAAGACGAAGGAGGGTGGCAACCCGCAGCACGCGCTGGATACGGGTGCCTTCGGCGCCGCCGGCGTCATGGCGCTGGTCACCTTCGGCCTCGCGAAGTGGCTCTGGCCCGTCGCCGGCACGCAGGTTGGCTCCGGTCCGGTCGTGCTCTGGTGGCACGTCGGCGCCGCCACCGTCATCGGCCTCGCCGTCGGTGTCGCCATCGGCCTCATCACCTCGTACTACTGCTCGATGGGCAAGGGTCCGGTCGACAGCATCGCGGAGCAGAGCAAGACGGGCACCGCGACCAACATCATCGCCGGCCTCGGTGTCGGCATGCAGTCCACCGCCCTCCCGATCGTCATGATCTGCGTCGGCGTCGTCGCCGCAGACGCGGTCGCCGGCCTCTACGGCGTCGCCATCGCGGCGCTGGGCATGCTGAGCACCACGGGCATCCAGCTCGCGGTCGACGCCTACGGCCCCATCGCTGACAACGCGGGCGGCATCGCCGAGATGTCCCACCAGGAGGAGGTCGTCCGCGAGCGCACCGACAAGCTGGACGCCGTCGGCAACACCACCGCCGCCATCGGCAAGGGCTTCGCCATCGGCTCCGCCGCCATGACCGCCCTGGCGCTGTTCGCCGCCTTCATGCAGCAGTCCGGCATCGCCGTCATCGACGTCAGCTCGCCGCTGGTGATGGCTGGCCTGTTCATCGGCGGCATGATGCCGTTCCTCTTCTCCTCGATGGCGATGAAGGCCGTCGGCGCTGCCGCGATGGAGATGATCGAGGAGGTCCGCCGCCAGTTCCGCGAGATCGACGGCCTGCTCGAGGGCACCGCTGCTCCCGACACCGCCAAGTGCGTCGACATCAGCACCTCGGCCGCGCTCAAGAAGATGATGGTCCCCGGCGGCATGGCGATCGTGACCCCGGTCGTGGTCGGCTTCTGCTTCGGCCCGGAGGCGCTCGGTGGCGTGCTCGCCGGCGTGCTCGTCTCGGGCGTGCTCATGGCGATCTTCATGTCCAACGCCGGTGGCGCCTGGGACAACGCGAAGAAGACGTTCGAGAGCGGCGACGGGTTCAAGTTCGAGGACGGCTCGATGGGCTCCAAGGGCAGCGACGCCCACGCCGCCTCGGTCGTGGGTGACACCGTCGGCGACCCCTTCAAGGACACCGCCGGCCCCTCGCTCAACATCCTCGTGAAGCTGATGACGGTCGTCGCGCTCGTCATCGCGCCGCTGATTGCGTCCGACGTCTTCACGCCCTTCCTGAACTTCTAGGAAGCTCAGGAGCGCTGCGAAGATCACGACGCTCAGGATGAGAACCACAGTCACGGCCCGGTGCTGAGCAAGCATCGGGCCGTTTCTGCTCGGGGACGGATTCCCCTGCAATTTCAGCCGAGTCCAAGCTGGACGGGGTCGGGCCGGGTGTCCGGGCTCGTCCGGTCCGCCGGACAGTTCCCGGACGATCCCGGACAGTTCCGACTGTAGGATGCCCCCCGATGGTTGATGTCTACCGCGCGATCCTCGATGTGCTCGACGCTGGCGGCTCCGGCGCCCTGTGCACGGTGGTCGCGTCCGCGGGCTCCAGCCCCCAGAAGATGGGGAGCAAGATGCTCGTGCGGCCCGACGGCACCATCGTCGGCACCATCGGCGGCGGCACCATCGAACACGCGGTCATCGAACAAGCGGCGGCGGTGCTGGCCAGCGGGCGGGCGACCCTGTTCAAGGCCCACCTGAGCCGCGATCTGGCGATGTGCTGCGGAGGACGGATGGAGGTCTTCATCGAGCCGGTCGGCGACAAGCCCTGGCTCATCGTGTTCGGCGGCGGTCACGTCGGCGCGGCGCTCTGCACCGTCGCCTCACGGGCAGGCTTCCGCGTGCACGTGGTCGACGAGCGGCCCGAGTTCGCCGGCGCGGAGCAGCACCCCGACGCGGCAGCGCGGACCTGCCTGGACCCCCTCGATGCACTGGACGAGCTCCCCTGGGGCGACAGCACCTACGCCGTCATCCTGACCCACTCCCATCGACTGGACGAGGACCTGCTCGCCCGCTGCGTGGACCGGCCCACCCGCTACCTCGGCATGATCGGTAGCCAGGCGAAGGTTCACCGCTTCCTGAAGCGCTACTCCGCGCGGGGCGTCGACCTGGCTCGCTTCGACCACGTGCACGCGCCGATCGGGCTGGCCATCGGGGCCCGGGACCCGGGCGAGATCGCGGTCTCGATCGTGGCCGAGTTGGTCGCCGTCCGGCGGGGGGCCGACTCGGGTCGTTCTTCGTTTGCGAAGATGGCGGTCACCGCCGCCGGGGACGCGGAGCCTACGCCCGCCGCGAGCTGATCAGGGAGCGGCCTTGGCCGGCGTCGCCGCGAGCGCAGCATCAACGGCGCCGCGAAGCCCCTCGATGTCCACCGGCTTCTCCAGGAACGCGTCGAACTCCCGGGAGACCCGTTCGCGCGTCTCGTCGGCCAGGTAGGCGGAGCAGGCGATCACGGGGATGGCCCGAGCGGGCGGCGTGCGGCGAAGCATCTCCGCGACCTCGAACCCATCCATGCCCGGCATGCGAATGTCGAGGATGATGCAGGCGGGCTTGAACTTGCCTACGGCCATCCCGGCGGCGAAGCCCGAGCGCGCCGTCTCCACGACGGTGCCGTTGACCTCCAGCATCGCCTTGGCGGTCTTCAGGAACTCGTCGTCGTCGTCGACGATGAGGATGCGCTCCTGCCCGCTGCCGTGGGCCTCAACAATCTCGGGATCGAGGGGCATCTTGTAGGCCTTGGCGAACGTCACCAGGTCTTCTTCGGCGATCCGCCGGTGTCCGCCGGGGGTGCGATGGGCGGCGAGCAAGCCAGCCTTGGTCCAATTGACCACGGTTGCCAGCGAAACCCCCAGCAGCTTGCTGGCTTGGAACGTCGTGTAGTACTTCGGCTTCGCCAACGGTCTCTCCTCCCCAAGCCTATCAGTCTTGACGGGGGTCCATGTCATCGATGAGGCGACGCAGGCGCCGCGCCTGCTCAACGATGGTCGTCGCCGCCTCCTGAATCGGCGCGTCTACTGACCCAAGCAAACCACGTTCGATGAGTTGGCCCTGCCCCAGGAGCGCCGTCAGCGGCCCCCGGAGCTCGTGGAGCGCCGCCCCCAGCCCCGGTTGCTCCCCCTTCAGGCGCGGGGGCGCAGCGGGCGCCGAGAGGGACATCCCAGCCAACGCGGCGATGGCCCGAAGGACCCCCAGGACACCGCGATCGGGCGCCTCCTCGAGGCGTTACGCGAAGCACGCCCGCGGACGCGCTCTCCGAGCCCAGAGGAAGCACGAGCTCACGCCCCGAGGCCCGGGGCTGCAGGGAGGCGCGAGGGGGAGGGTCCGGCCACGCATCCGCGTCCGGCCACAACCCCGGCTCGAGCCGCCAGCCTCCCTCGTGCACCACTGCGGCCTGCCACGCCAGGGGCAGCCCGAGGGCCCCCAACTCTGCGCGGACCCGGTCGAAGACCGCACCGCGGGCCGGAGGCTCCAGGGCGAGGCGAGCCAGCCCCGCCAGTCGGCCAGCGTCCGACCGCAGACCGGCCAACTCGGCGGCTCGGCGGACCCCGGCCCGAAGGCGCGCCCCCGAGCCGTGCACCGGCTCTGCCACGTAGTCCAGGGCGCCGGCCCGGAGCCAACGCTCCTCGGCGTCGGCGTCGGCGTCTCCGACGACCACCACGGAGGCGAGATCCGCGACCACGTCCAGAACCTCGGCGGCGTCCGCGAGGCCCACGATCACGAGCGCGGGCGTGTGCTCCTCGAGCAGGTCCCACAGGCCTCCGTCCGCGACCGCGCCGACCAGAACCGGCTCGCCCAGGAGCGCCTCCAGACCGGCGATGCTCTGCGAAGCAACGACGCGGCTCATCGAGCCTCCTCGAAGTGCACGGCTTCGAACCGCTCCAGGCCGGCGTCCTTCCGCCAGGCATCCTCCGCCAGGCCCGCCTTGCGGCAGACGCCGCGAAGGAACTGATCGCGGTCCCAGCCCTGCTCGGTGGCGACCTGGGGAAGCAGGAGCCCCCGCCACCGGCCTTGCTGCACCACGAGTCCGTCGCGCCCCACGACCACGTCTTCGGGCCGGCACGCCGACGACGGACTCAGGACCGAGACTTCGATGCTGAGCCCGGGCAGTTCGTCGGCGGTGACGGCCTCGAACCGGGGATCTCGCGTGGCCGCGGAGACGGCCATACGCTCAATGACCGAAGCCAGCGGCGCGGTCGCGTCCGTGCGCCCGATGCAACCGCGCAGCGCTCCGTTGGGGCTCCGGAGGGTGACGAACGCACCCGCGAATTGGCGGAGCGCAGGGTCATCGATGGAGGACGCGTCGAGCCCCTCTTCGCCAGTCAACGCGCGGCGGAGGGAGTGGCGGGCAAGCGCCAGGAGCTGGGTTTGCTGCTCCTGGGTGAACGACAGCGGCCGCACGCCGGTGCCGGCCTAGCTCGCGAAGAACTGAACTCGGGTCTCACCCAGCTGGACGACTTCGCCGCCCTCCAGGCGCTGGCGGGTGACGAGCTTGCCGTCGACGAGGGTGCCGTTGGAGGACTTATTGTCTTCCACGATGAACTCGTCGCCGCGGCGGAAGATCCGGCAGTGGTAGCGCGAGATCTTGCCGTCGTTCTTGATCTGGATGTCGTTGTTGCGACCGCGGCCGAGGCTCATCACGTCCCCGCTGAACGGGTAGATGACCTGCTCGCCATCGGGCGGCGTCACGGCGAGGCGGGGGCCGTCGCCGGGCGGGGGCGAGGGCTCGTTGCCGGCGAACTCGGCGGTGCTGTGCACCGCCGGAACGACCGGGGCGGGCCCATCGGCGATCCCGGGCTGGGCCTGGATGACGCCCGTGGCCATGAGGTCTTCGCTCTCGCTGGTCGCGATGTCCGGGGTCGGCTCGGGGGCAGGCTCACCGTCACCGTTCCAGCCGCCATCGCCGGCGCCGGTGTCCTCGGCCGCGGGCGGCTCGACGTCCCATTCGTCCTGAACGGCACCACCAGCGTTGTACGCCTCCTCACCGAGCTCGTCGGCGGGCGGCTCTTCGGCCGGCGCTGCGTCCGCGGCGGGCTCCTCAGCCGCCTCCTCGGCCGGCGGTGCATCCGCGGCGGGCGTCGACTCGGCCGTGGCCATGGCGCCATCAGCAGGCGCCGGATCCTTGATCGACTGGATGCGATGCCGCACCTCACCGACCGCCGAGAGCATGTCGTCGATCGCCGTGACCGAGGCCCGAGCCCCGTCCAACTTGACGGCGTCGAAGGTGGAGCGGACCTCCTCCTCCTTGGCAGCGAAGTCCTCGTCGGTGAACTCACCGATCAGCTTGCGCAGCTTGAACTCGTCGATCTGGGCCTCGATCGAAGCCTGGGCCCCTTCGAGCTCGGCTACCTCCGCGGCGAGGCGGGTGCGCTCGTCGGCGGCCCCGGTGCCGGCCTCCTCGAGGCCGGGGAGCATGCCGTCGTACTGGTTGAAGTAGTCCGCGAGCACCGTCTTAACGACGTCCGGCGGGAACTCCTCACGGTGGGTATGTGCAGCCTCCACCCAGTCGGCGAGCTGCACGCACTTGTCGAGCTTCTCCGACAGGGAGTCCAGCGAGAAACCCGCCTCTTCTTCGGGGGGAGCTTCCGGGGGAGCGGACTTGTTGGAACGCTTCTTGGCCATGGGATCCTCCGGTGCCAACTCGGGGTGTATCCCCCACGCACCTGCCCGGCGAGATTTCTACCGATTCGACAGCGGCGGTGTCAATCCACGGAGCCCTTCGGGGCGCCTTTGATCTCCACCGCGACGCGCCGTTTGCCGGCGTTCCAGGCATGGACTCCGGCCCCGATCGCGACGGTCCCACTGAGGCCGAACATGACGCCGGCAACGATCGCACGCGCCCGCTGCGGGTACGACGAGGGGGCGAAGAGGGCCAGCAGCCCACCCGCAACGAAGAAAGCCGCCCCGCCGAGAAAGAGCAAGCCGACCTCCTTTCGATCTTCCTGGATGAACTGGCCCAGCCCCGGCATGACAAATGACAGGCCCAGCCCCAGGCCCGATCGCCAGGACGGCCGCAGCTTGTACTCCACGTGGTCGCGGGTCAGCATCGGCGGAGGCGCCGCCGACGCAGCATCCGAGTCAGCCGCGGGCAGAGGCCCCAACGGAGTGACGGCCTCCACCAGGTGCGTGGATATCTCGAGCGTGGCGGTCTTCAGCACCAGCAGCAGTTGGCCGGTGGTCGGGTCGTAGCCGCCCAGGCCGCCGTCCAGGTGCCCTCCCCGCGTCAGGTGGATCCGGAGCGGGAAGAGGTACTCCATCCCCTCGAATCGGGGCGGGGTGCGCGTCTGGTCGGTGCGTACGCCGTCGTCGGGGGTCCACGCGCCTTCGTCGGCGGCGGCAGTCCCGACCGAAGCCAGGAGCAGCACGGCGGCGGCCAGAGCGGCCCACCGATGCATCAGTGGTACCCGTGCTCGAGGTTCTCGAACCGCGCGAACTCGCCCCGCCAGTACAGGTGCACCTCGCCGATCGAGCCGTTCCGCTGCTTGCGGACCAGGACCTCGGCGAGGCCGGCGTTGTCCGGACTCGGGTTGTAGACCTCGTCGCGGTACAAAAACATGATCACGTCGGCGTCCTGCTCGATGGCACCGGACTCGCGCAGGTCGCTCATCATGGGCCGCTTGTCCGCCCGCTGCTCCACCCCACGGTTGAGCTGCGACAGCGCGACGACGGGGACATGGAACTCCTTGGCGATCGCCTTGAGGCCACGGCTGATCCCCGAGATCTCCTGCTCGCGGGACTGCTCGGTGCCGTCCCCCTTCATGAGCTGGAGGTAGTCCACGAGGATGAGATCCAGGTCGCCCGTGGCCATCAGGCGGCGGCACTTGGCGCGGATTCCGGAGACCGTGATCGCGGGCGTGTCGTCGATGAAGACCTTGCCCTGATCCATCCGCTCGATCGCCTCGAGCATCGGCGCCCAGTCGTCCTGCCGCAGCTGGCCGGTGCGCATCCGCATGCCGTTGATGCGGGCCTCCGAGGTCAGGATTCGGGTGGCGATCTGCTCCTTGCTCATCTCCAGCGAGAAGAAGGCGGCGCCGGCCCCCTCGCGGAGCGTCGCGTGAGCCGAGAGGTTCAGCGAAAAGGCCGTCTTCCCCATGGAAGGGCGGGCCGCGATGATGATCAGGTCGCTGGGCTGCAGCCCCGCGAGGAGCTTGTCCAGGTCCCGGAAGCCGGTGGCGATGCCCGTGACATCACTGGGGTTCTCGGCGCGGGCGCGGAGGTTCTCATAGACCTGTTCGACGACGTCGCCCAGCCGCGCGAGCTTGCCGCTGTCCCGGCCCTGGCGAAGGTCCAGGATCTTTGCCTCGGCGCGCTCCAGCCCCTCCTGGGCCCCCACCTCGCCGGACAGGATCGAGTCGCTGATGGTGCTGGCGGTGTCCAGCAGGTTCCGCAGGATCTTCTTCTCGCGGACGCGGACGACGTACTCGGTCAGGTTCGCGACGCTCGGCACGGCGCCGCTGAGGCCGGACAGGTAGGTGTACCCGCCGACGCCTTCGAGCTTGCCCTGCTCATCGAGCCGGCCCGCGACCGTCACCACGTCCACGGCCTTGCCCGACCGGGCGAGCTCCGTGAAGGTCTCGAACAGGAGTTGATGCTGCGGCTGTGAGAAGTCGTCGCTCGACAGCCCCTCTTCCTGGGTCTTGTCGAGGCTCTCGGGGCTCAGCAGGATCGCGCCCAGGATCGCGCGCTCGGCGCTCGGATCCTGAGGGGTCTTACGAACGTTGGACGACGGTCCATTGTCGGACACGGGGCGAAGACTCCAGACGCGGGGGGCCAGGCCGCGAGACAATCATGCCTCGCGACCCGGAAGGAACCAGCCTTTTCGGCTACTCCGCGTCGGTCTCTGCGGCGGCTTCCTCGGCGGGGCCCGCATCGGCGGCCTGAGCGGCTGCCCGGGCGATGAGCTCCGCGCTCGTCTCGTCCGGCTCCACGGAGACCTTGATCCCCGCGTTGACGCCCTGGCCGAGCTTGATGCTCACGTCGAAGTCACCCAGCGTCTTGATCGGCTCGTGCAGCACGATGCGGCGGCGATCGACCTCGACCGAACGCTCCAGCAGCGCCGCGGCGATGTCGCGCGTCGTCACCGAACCGAACAGCTTGCGCTCGCCGGAGCAGCTGCGAACGAACACCACGCGGGCGAGCTCTTCGAGCTCCTTGCTGGCGGCGTTGGCAGCGTCCTCGAGGCGGGCACGCCGAGCGAGCATGGCTCGCTGAACGTGCGCGAGTTGCCTGGTGTTCCGGGCGTCAGCCCGCACTGCCAGCTGCCGAGGCAGCAGGAAGTTGCGCGCGTAGCCGTCCTTGACGTTCACCACGTCGCCCGCGTTGCCGAGGGCGTCGACTTCTTCTCGAAGGATGACCTTCATCTCTCATCTCCCGTTTCGGCCTCTGCCTCGTCGTCGAGCTTCCGCAAGTCGAACCAGGCATCGGTCAATCCCACCGCGGTGAACATCACCGGAGCGGACATCAAAAACACTGCCTGCGCGCCGATTCCGACCATCCGCATCAGCGGACTCAAACGCAGGCGGACGAACCACCAGTTGACGACCGCTACACCCTGCAAGGCGTACAGCACCCCCAACAGCACCAGAGAGGCCGCGGCGCTGTAAAGCAGCACCGTAGATGGGGGAATGAGCTCCCCGATCGGGCCTATCTGGAGGACCACCCCCGCCATCGCCGCCATCGTCAGCGGCAGAGCCAGGGCGGGAAGCCGCCAGGTGGTCAGGTCGTCGTCTTCGCTCTCACCTCCAACAAACCAACGCGCGTACATGACGTTCAGCCAGAAGCCGATGATCAGCAGAGAGCAGGCCAGCGCCGGGAAGAGGCGGACAATCCGTCCTTCCCATTCGTTCCGCAAACGCTGGAACGCTTCGGTGTCCCCGTCGCTCGGGGATCCTCCGGCTTCTGCCTCCATCGCTGCCCAGCGTCCATCGAACGCGTCAGCGACCTGATCGGCGACCAACCGCCCTGCACCTCCTTCGACCGCCAGGCCTGCCAGTCCAATGACTGCCAGACAGACGGCGATGTAGCCCGCGGCCGCCAATTCCAGCGCCCGCTGAGCGTTCTTGGTCCAGGCCAGGCAGCGCTCAAGGAGCACCGCCGGAACCCCGACCAACACCAGGAACTGCAACCCAATCCCCGCGCCGCCCGAGCCAGAGCCCGCCAGCGCGATGATGGCCGCGAAGACCGGCGCGGCGAGTGCCCCGATCACTACGGCCTGGACCGCCATTCCCACCCCGCGCCGCCTGCCGAGAATCAGCAGAGGAACGGGGGCGAGGAGCTTGAGCCCCTCGGGAGCCAGGAAGATCGCCGCCGCAAACACCCCGCTGACCGCAGCGGTCAGCCATGGGGGCGCCGGGGGCGGCAGAGCCTCCGGCCCGACCGGATCAGGCAGAAGCACCCGCGTCGTCCGCGGCCTCGGTGGCCGCGGCGGCGACACGAGCCGCCTCGCGCGTCGCCTCTTCTGCGATCCGGCCTTCGACCTCAACCCGCTCTTCGACCTTCACCGAGAGGAACCGCATGATGCGGTCGTCGATGCGCATGGTGCGCTCGAGCTCGGCGATGGCCTCGGGGTCCGACAGGAAGCTGAGCAGGACGTAGCGGCCCTTGCTGAACTTCTGGATGTCGTAGGCGAGCTTGCGCACGCCCCAGTCGTCGACCCGGAGCATCGTGCCCTTCTGGTCCTCGATCACTCCCGTGATCTTCTCCTGCACCTTGGTCGTCTCGTCGTCATCGACGTCGGGACGAACGATGTAGGTCAGTTCGTACTCTCTGGCGAACATGCCTTCTCCTACCTGCCACCGACGGGGCCAGCCCCGTTGTGGCGATTCATTGCCTCTTTGAAGCCGTCCGTCAGGACGGTCTCCACACAGTCGGCGGCCGCATCAACAATCGCGGGCACCGACGCGGATTGATCTGAAGTCCATCGCGCCAGGACCCAATCCGCAGGGTCCATCGGCCCGTCGGGACGGCCTACGCCGACCCGGACTCGCGCAAAATCTGCCCCGCCCATCTTCTTGACGAGGTCCCTCAGGCCGTTGTGGCCACCGTGACCGCCTCCCCCTTTGACCTTCACCACCCCGAAGGGCAGGTCCAGGTCGTCGTGGATGACGACGACGTCCTCGCGGGCCAGCTTGTACCAACCGACCATCGGGCTGATTGAGTCGCCCGAGAGGTTCATCCAGGTCTGCGGGCAGGCCAGGACGGTTGATTCTCCGGCGACGTTCCCTTTCCCCAGAACCGCCTTGAAGCGCTTGTCCCGCAGGTTGATTCCGTGGCGGTCCGCCAGGCGGCGGACGACATCGAAGCCAACGTTGTGGCGGGTGCGTTCGTAGCGAGCGCCCGGGTTCCCGAGACCGACGACCAGCTGCACCTACTCCTCCGCGGCCTCCTCGGCCTCCTCGCCCTCGGCGAGCTCTTCGCTCTCCTCGCCGTCCTCGTCGTCGAGACCGCCACCACGACGGCCCATGCAGCTGACGGCGGTACCGTCGTGCTTGAACACGGCACGGCAGCCCTTGGGCATCGGCACCTCGCTCAGGAGGAGCCGGTCGTTGATCTCGAGCCCGCTGATGTCGATGACGATCGTCGCCGGGATGTCGGCGGGCTTGCAGGACACGAGGAGCTCGCGGTTCGGCTGGTTGATCAGGCCGCCGAGCTCGGCACCGGGGGCCTTGCCCTCGAGCCGAAGCTGCACGCGGATGACCACTTCGTCGGCCGGATCCACGCGAAGGAAGTCCGCGTGCAGGAGCGCGCGGCTGATCGGGTGCTTCTGCACGTCGCGCAGCAGCGCCAGGGGGATGTTGTCTCCGCCGTCGACGTCGATCGACACCGGCATGTTCCAGCCGAGGGAGCTCCTGCGGAGCTCGCGCAGCTGCTGCGGGTCGAGGGCCAACGAGGCGGTCTCGCCCGCGGCGCCGTAGGCGACGGCCGGGATGAGGCCTTCGCTGCGCAGCTTGCGGGCTGAGCCCTTGCCGGTACCGCCTCGGAGAGAGGCCTGGAGGGTCTGGGTCTGCATCATGTTCTCCTAATCACGTTGCGAGGGCTCGAAGAGACTGCTCACCGAGTCGCCCGTGTGGATCCGCCGAACCGCCTCACCGAGGAGAGGGCCGACAGAGACCACCTGAATCTTCTTGCAAGCGCGGGCGTTGTCCCGCAGGGGGATGCTGTCCGAGACGATGACCCGGTCCAGCACAGAGTTTGTGATGCGGTCCACCGCGGGGCCCGACAGGACCGGGTGGGTGGCAACCGCCGCGACCGCCGTAGCGCCCGCTCCCTTGACCGCCTCGGCCGCCTTGCAGAGCGTGCCAGCGGTGTCGACCATGTCGTCGACGATGACCGCGTAGCGGCCTTCCACGTCGCCGATGATGTTCATCTCGGCGATCTCGTTGGGGCGGTCGCGCCGCTTGTCGATCATGGCCAGGGGCGCGTTGATCATCTGGGCGTAGGCGCGGGCCCGCTGCACGCCGCCGGCGTCGGGCGAGACGACCACGGCGTCCTTGCCCTTGCACAGCCGCCGGACCTCCGGCATCAGCGCCGGGCTGGCGTAGAGGTTGTCCACCGGGATGTCGAAGAAGGCCTGAATCTGACCCGCGTGCAGGTCCAGCGTCAGCATCCGGTCCGCGCCCGCGACCTGGAGCAGGTCGGCCACCAGCTTGGCGCTGATGGGGGTGCGGGGGGTCACCTTGCGGTCCTGCCGGGCGTAGCCGTAGTACGGGAGCACGACGGTGACCCGGTCGGCCGAGGCCCGCTTCACGGCGTCCATGAGCACGAGCAGCTCCATGAGGTGCTCGTTCACGGGCGCGCAGGTGGACTGGACGAGGAACACGTCCCGTCCGCGAATGTTGTCCTGGATCTCGGAGTAGCACTCGCCGTCAGCGAAGCGCCTGAGGCGACGCCGTCCCAGGTCGACCCCCAGGGAGGCAGACAGACGAGCGGCGAAGTCCGGGTTGCTGTTCCCGGCGAGAATCTTCAACGGACCGTATTGCATCGCTCTTCTCGAGACGAGTTACGTGGACGCGACGCCGACTGGAATCACGGGCCCGCGGCCTTTTACAGAGCCAGGAGAAGAGGGTCAAGCGAGATTGGCTGGGGCGGGTGGATTCGAACCACCATCCTCGGTTCCAAAGACCGGAGTCCTACCCTTGGACGACGCCCCAATCAGGCCGTTCGCGCGGACGAATGTACGCTCCCCTTGCGGAGGTGTCGAACCGCGTCCTGCATTCCATCCAGGGTCAAAGGAAACATCGGAATGACCCGCCCGATGGCTGCGATCGTCTCGTGGCGCCAGAACCGTTCGGGCTCGGGATTCAGCCACACGCAGTCCTTGAAGGTCTGCTTGAAGTGATTGATCCAATCCAGCCCGCTGCGCTGGTTCTTCTCCCACAGCGACAGCACGCCACCGACCGCGGTCAGCTCCCACGGCGCCATGCAGGCGTCCCCGACGAACACGAACTTCGTGTCGGCCGGGTGCTTGCGGAACAGCTCGGCTGTCGGCACCGACTCGAGCCGCTCGATGCTCGTATAGACGCGTGAGTAGGGGCAGTTGTGGAAGAAGTAGTGGTCGAAGCTCTTCCAGTGGCCGATCTCGCTGGCGGCGGAGAAGAGGCGGTCGACCAGACGCGCGTAGGGGTCCATCGAGCCCCCCGCGTCCATCAACAGCGCGATGCGCACCGTGTTCTTGCGCTCCTTCTCGAACACCAACTCGATCTCGCCGCCCTGGTCGCAGGTCTTGTCGATCGTGGGATCGATGGCCAGCTCCTCAGGCCCCTCTTTGCCGAGGTGGCGCAGGGCGCGGAGCGCGACCTTGAACTGGCGTACGTCGATGGTGACGTCGGTGCGGTAGTTGCGGAAGCGTCGTTCGCCGGCGACCTGGACCGCCGAGCGGTTCCCGCCCGGGCCGCCGACGCGGATCCCCTGCGGGTTCTTGCCGCCATGCCCGAAAGGACTGCGGCCTCCGGTGCCGACCCAGCGGTTCCCGCCGTCGTGCCGCTCCTTCTGTTCGGCCAGAGTCTCCTCCAGCTTCTTGAGCAGCTCCTCGAGGCTCATCCCCGTCGCCTGGGCGAACGCTTCGGCGCTGATGTCCCCCTCCGGCACCGGATTCTCCAGCCACTCCAGGAGCGCATCCTTGATGTCGGGGAACTCCATCCCCTCGAAGACCTCGAGGAAGGCCTGATCGTAGCTGTCGAAGTGGGCCTCAGTGTGCACGCAGATCGCGCGACCGAGGCCGTACAGGGCGTTGTTGTCGGCGATCAGCCCCTTGCTCAGCGCCTGGTGAAGCGCGATCCACTCCTGCGTGCCTACGGGAACCCCGTGGCGGCGCAACGCGAAGAGGAAGTCCTGGAACATCAGGCCCAGGCTACGCGGCGCTTGGCGACTTCGAGGTCTTGTTCTTGCTTGAGGAGGGTCCCCAGGAACGGGATCGCTTTGGCGACGTCGGCGGCGGGCACGCCCCCCCGGATGAGCACGAAGAGCCAGTCGATCAGCTCCGAGGTCGACGGCTTCTTGCGCAGACCGTCGATGCCGCGGAGCTCGTAGAACTTCACGATCGCGGCTTCCAGCAGCTCGGTCTCCAGCGTCGGGAAGTGCACGTTCACGATCTGGCGCATCAGGTCGCGGCTGGGGAACGAGATGTAGTGGAAGACGCAGCGGCGCAGGAATGCGTCCGGCAGCTCCTTCTCGGCGTTGCTGCTGATCAGGACCACCGGCCGGTGCTTCGCCTCGACGGTCTTGTCGAGCTCGGGGATGTAGAAGTTCATCTGGTCCAGCTCGTGGAGCAGGTCGTTGGGGAACTCGATGTCCGCCTTGTCGATCTCGTCGATGAGCAGCACGCAGCGCTTCTCGGCGTCGAAGGACCGGCCCAGCGGCCCCAGCTTGATGTAGTGCGCGATGTCGCCCACGTCGCCGCCGCCGAACCGGCTGTCGTTGAGCCGCTGCACGACGTCGTAGTGGTACAGCCCCTGCTGCGCCTTCGTCGTCGACTTCACCTGCCAGCGGATGAGCTCCATGCCCAGCGCCTCGCTGATCGCGTGGGCCAGCAGCGTCTTGCCCGTGCCCGGCTCGCCCTTGACGAGCAGCGGGCGGCCCAACGCGATCGCCGCGTTCACGTCGCGGGTGAGCGCCTCTTCGGCGATGTATCGGTCGGTTCCAGCGAAGGCGTCGAAGGACAGCTCGGTCATGCGCGACAGAGTAAGTCGGTTGACTGAGGAGTCAATCAGTCGGCGCTAGAGGCCGGCGACACCCACCAGCCACAGGGACAGCGGCTCCCACCACGTGATCATCAGCAGGGCGATCGCCAGCAGCGCCAAGAACGGCAGTGTCGCCTTGAAGATCTCCGCCACGGGGCGGCGGAAGAAGGCGGAGCTGATGAACAGGTTGATGCCGAAGGGCGGGGTCGCGAACCCGAGCTCGAGGTTCACCACCATGATGATGCCGAGGTGGATGGGATCCACGCCGAAGCTGGTCGCGATCGGCAGCACCAGCGGGGTCATCACGACGATGGCGGAGAAGATGTCCATCACGCAGCCGACGATGAGCAGCAGCACGTTCAGCGCGATGAGGAAGCCGATCTTCGTGTCGATGTACGTCTGGATGAACGCGGTCGCCTGCTGGGGCACCTGCTCGGCCTTCAGGAACGCCGAAAACGCCAGCGCCATCAGCAGGATGATGAGGATCGAGCCGACCAACATCATCGTGTCGATGGCGATCTGGGGCAGCGCCTTGAGGTCGACCTCGCGGTGCAGCACGCACTCCACCACCAGGGCGTAGACGACCGCGAGCACCGACGCCTCGGCAGGGGTCACCAGGCCGGTGAAGATCACGGCCAGCAGCAGCGGGGGCAGCGCGAGGGCGAACAGGCCTTCCTTGGAGGCCTCCCCCAGCTCGGTCCAGCTGAACTCCTGGCGGGGGAGCTTCCAACCGCGGACGGCGCTGTAGATGGCAAGGAACCCGATGGTGATGACGCCCGGGATGATCCCGGCGATGAACAAGGAATTGACGTCCACCTCGGCGAAGACGCCGTAGATGATCAGCGGCAGGCTCGGCGGGGCGAGGATGCCGATGGCTCCGCAGGAGGTCAGCAGACCCAGCGCAAACGGCTTGCCGTAGTCCTTCTCCAGGCTCGGGGCGAGCATGCCGCCGATGGCGATGATCGTGACCGCCGAGCTGCCCGACAGCGCGGCAAAGAACGCACACGCGAGGATGGTCGACATCGCGATGCCGCCGGGAAGCCAGCCCATCGCGGCCCGCATCACGCGGACGAGGCGTCGGCTGATCCCGCCGTAGGTCATGATCGCGCCGGCGAGCGTGAACAGCGGGATCGCCAGGAGCACCGGGCTGTTGGTCAGCTCGACCATCTCGAGGATGACCTGGGTGCCGCCGCTGACGCCGTAGTCGTCCAGCCTCAGGCCGAAGCCCTGGATGTAGGCGAAGCCGAGCAGCCCGACGACCCCGAGCGTGACGAACAACGCCTCGCCCAGCAGCGCCAGGAGTAGGAAGATCGCGGGCAGCAGCCCGGCCCAGCCGAACTTGACCCAGAGCGCCCCGCCCAGCGCCAACACGCCCAGGAGCTGGGGGGCGACCGCGACCCAGTTGGTCTCCTCGGCGAACCGTTCCTTCATAGTGAGGGAGGCTTCCATCAGTAGAGCCTCCCCTCGGTGTCCGGTCCCGCGAGGTAGTCCAGCTCGCCGGTGACGATTCCGTGGGCGTCCTCCGCGCTGAGCACGAACATGCGCCAGGCGATGACGACCAGCGAGATCGGGATGATCACCTGCGCCATCCAGACGGGGATCTGGAGGATCGCGGAGGTGTCTCCGAACTCCCTCTGCATCTCGATGTAGGCCTTGGCGACCCACGCCAGGTACCCGGTCAGAAGCAGACCGATGGTCTGCACGACGATGTTGAAGCCGGCCTTGGCCTTGGGCGCGAGGCTGCGATCGATCAGGTCGATCGTGATGTGGCGCCGCTCCGCGGTGGCCAACGACGCGCCCACGAACGCGATCCAGAGCATCAGCGTACGGACCACCTCGTGGCCCCAGGGGAAGCCGCCGTGCCCCACCACCCGAAGGATGATCTGGGCCAGCGGAAGCAGCACGATCGCCGCCACCATCACCAGCAGGACGAGCTTCTCTATCGCCGCGACCACGCGGTCGACGGCCTGGAGCTTCTTCACCATGGTTTCAGCCGTTCGGTAGAGGCCTGGGTCAGTGGGAGGCGCGGTAGGTCTCGAGGGCGCCGTACGTCTTGTCCAGCAGGGCCTGCGGGAAGGCCCCCCGCTTGACCATCTCGGCATGAGACGGCCACGCCGCCTTCTTGAACGCGGCCCGCTCCTCGGGGGTCCACTCGTAGACCTCGATGCCGTTCTCCTTGAAGCCCTCGAACAGCTCGGGGTCCAGGCCCCGCACCGCGTCGCGCACTTCCTTGGTCATGTCGTCCGCGTATCCGTCGACCATGGTCTGCAGGTCGGGGGGGAGGGTGTCCCAGAAACGCTGGCTGAACACCACCGCGGCGGGCTGGTAGCTGTGGTCGCTGTCAGCCCAGTGGGTGGTGTAGGCGAACCACTGCGCGGCGGTGGAGAAGATCGGGGAGCCGGAGTAGCTGTCCACGAGGCCGGTCTGCAACGCGCCCATGATCTCGGGCACCGGCAAGGGCGTCGCCTTGACCCCCATCGCCTCGTACATCGTCAGCTGCACGGTCGACTCCTGCATGGCGACCTTGCCGCCGCGGAGCTGGTCCAGCGAACGGATGGGGTGCTTGCCGGCGAAGTCGAGCCAGCCGTTCTCCGCCCAGATCCACAGCCGCAGGTCCTTCTTGGACAGCGCCGCCTTGAGGTCGCCCATGATGACCTCGTCCATGATGTGGTCGGCTTCGGCGTGGTTGTCGAAGAGGAACGGAAGCTCGAGGATCTGCAGCTCGGGGACCACCGTGCTGATGCCGCCGGTGCTGAACCCGCCGCCGTTGAGCTGGCCGAACCGCATCTTCTGCAGCATCGCCTTCTCATCGCCGAGGCTACCGTTGAGCCAGACCTTGACCTTGATGCGGCCGCCGCTGTCGGCCTCGACCCGCTCCTTGAAGTTGTAGAGCACCTCGCTCCACGGGGTGCCGTCGGGCGCGAGGGTGCCGAACTTGATCTCGAAGACCTCGCCGCTGTCGGCGGCCGAGGGGTTCAGCAGCAGGGCCGCGAGGATGAGGATCGCGGCGGCGGGGAGGATGCGTCGGGTGTGCATAGCGGCTCCATCTCAGAAGAGGTCGTCGACCTTGGCGAGCATCTCCTCGGCGTCTGCGCGCGCGACGGTGTACTCAAAACGGAAGACTGAGTCCTCCGGGATCGGGGTCTCGATCACCTTGGTCAGGAGCTCGACGTAGAGCTCTTTGTTGTTGCTGCGGCGGGCGTAGTACCAGGCGTAGTTGACCTCGTTCTCGGGCCAGGTCGGCGCCAGCTCCATGCCGCGCAGGAAGTGGGCCTTCGCACGCTCGTGATCCTGCCCTGCGAACTGGGGAATCTCGACGAAGAAAGCACCGAAGAAACGATGGACGGCGGCGTGGTAGTAGTCCTCGCCGACCTCCAGGATGCGGTCGTTGATGCCGCGCACCTTGGGGATGTCCATGGCGACCCGGAGGATGCCCTTCTGCTCGCCCCAGCGGGCCCAGTTCAAGGCCGTCCAGTACGCCGCGTCCACGTCCTGGGCGCGGATGAGCGGGATCGCATCGACGATCTTGGTGCCGCCGTCGATCGCCGCCTTGAACTCCGGGTTGGAGCCCATGATCGCGTCCCACCCGTGCTCCTTGCCGAGCAGGTAGGTGCCCATCTTGTGCTTCTTGGACTCGGCCCGGTCGTAGTAGTAGGCGAGGCCGTAGTACAGCACCGAGAGGCGCACGCGGATGTCCTTGCCGTCGGCACGATCGGGGTTGGCTGCGAGCGCCGCTTCGTACCCCTCGATCGCCTTCTCGGTGCCCTCGCGCGTGTGCCGTTCGTGATCGAACAGGGCGTCGACCTCGGGCAGCTCCGTGGCCTGCACGGCAGGAACCTCACCGGTCTGGCCGGCGACGTCGGTGGAGTCCTGCACCGGCTTCTTGGCGCAGGCGGGCAGGAGGAGAACGGCGGCGAGCGCGGCGATCAGGAGCGTGGTTTTGCGCATGGGGTCCTTAGAGGGGGCCGCAGTTGTCGTCGCCGGCGACCGCGGGGACCAGCCAGCTGTCTTCCCAGAGGTTGCTCTCGTTGTCGAGATCGTCCTCGACCCACAGCTCGTAGGCGAAGTCGAAGCCTCGCGCCCACTCGCCGCAGACCTGAATGCGGAGCAGCCCGCCGCAGCCCAACGAGCCCTCGAACCGGTCGTCGACGAACGCGTTGCCTTCCTGCGTGAAGACGTAGAAGGGGTTGTCGAAGTTGCAGTCCTCGTCGGTGACGCTGATGCGGAACTCCGCGGCCATGTTGCCCTGGCAGCCGTCGGGCAGGACCGCGACCTCGCACACCTCGACGTCGTTGATGACGGGGGCGATGCCGGTGGGCGTGTCGTCGCTGCAGTCGGGTTCGCCGTCCTCGTCCAGATCCTCATCCATCGCGCCTTCGACCGCGCAGGGGTCGTCGTCGTCGTCGGTGGGGCACGCCGTCAGCATCAGCGACAGCGCGGTGAGAGCGATCAATCCATGGGTCGTACGCATCTGAATTCCTCCTGGTGCCCGGGGTGGGGGTCGAACCCACACTCGGGGGATTTTAAGTCCCCTGCCTCTACCGATTGGGCTACCCGGGCAACCTCAGCGGCGGCCGCACAATGCCAGCGCCGAAAGCCGTGTCAACGACCCCGTTCCTCCAGAGGCGTTTCGTTTCCTCGTCGTGACCCGGTCGGGCGCCCGCGCGAGGAATAACCCGAAAAATGTTAGTCTCGACGTCTATCGAAACTGAGGATGGCTGCGGTCCATGAGCAAGATCATCGGGATCGACCTGGGAACGACGAACTCCGTCGCCTGCTACATCGAGCACGGCGAACCCCGGGTCATCATCAACGAAGAAGGCGGCCGGCTGACCCCATCCGTGGTGGGATTCAGCAAGGACGGCGATCGCTTCGTGGGCGACATCGCGAAGCGGCAGCTTCTGATGTACCCCGAGAACACGATCCACTCGGTCAAGCGGCTCATCGGCCGCAAGTTCGAGGAGGCCAAGGGCGACATCAACCGCGTGAACTACTCGATCGTCGAGGGTGAAAGCGCGGCGGTCGCGGTCGAGGTCCAGGGCAAGCAGTACACGCCCCAGCAGATCTCGGCGTTCATCCTCCAGAAGGTGAAGAAGGCGGCTGAGGACTTCCTCGGCGAAGTGGTCGACGAGGCCGTCATCACCGTCCCCGCCTACTTCGACGATCGCCAGCGCCAGGCCACCAAGGACGCCGGCCGAATCGCCGGCCTCGAGGTCCTCCGGATCATCAACGAGCCCACCGCGGCGGCGCTCGCCTACACCATTCGTCGCAAGGAAGCGGCCACGATCGCGGTCTACGACTTCGGCGGCGGCACCTTCGACATCTCGATCCTGGACGTGGACGCCGACATCGCGGAGGTGCGTGCCACCGCGGGCAACAACCACCTCGGCGGCACCGACATCGACAACCGGCTGGTGGACTGGCTCGCCAGCGAGTTCAAGAAGGCCAACGGCATCGACGTCAGCGAGGACCGCATGGTCCGCCAGCGGCTCGTCGAGGCGGCCGAGAAGGCCAAGATGGACCTGTCGACGTCGATGGAGGCGGAGATTCACCTCCCCTTCCTGACGGCGGACGAGACCGGCCCCAAGCACCTCCAGACGGTGCTCACGCGCGCGACGTTCGAGTTCCTCGTCGAGGACCTCCTCCGCAAGACCATCGAGTGCTGCGAGCAGGCGCTGTCGGAGGCCCGGCTGGAGCCGGGCGCCATCGATGAGGTCGTCCTGGTCGGCGGCAGCAGCCGCATCCCCAAGGTTCAGGAGATGATCCGGGAGGTCTTCCAGCGACCCCTCAACAAGAGCTTCAACCCGGACGAGGTGGTCGCCGTCGGCGCCGCCGTGCAGGCCGGCATGCTCGGCGGGTCGGTCAAGGACGTCACCCTGCTGGACGTCACCAACTTCAGCCTCGGCATCGAGGTCGAGGGCCGCAAGTTCGCCAAGCTCGTCCCCAAGGGCTCGACGGTGCCGGTGGTGCGGACCCAGATGGTCTCCACCGTCATCGACAACCAGAGCACCGTGAAGATCCACGTGCTCCAGGGCGAGGAGCAGCTGGCCAAGGACAACATCAGCCTCGGCGAGTTCGAGCTGACGAACATCCAGCCCGCGCCCCGCGGCGTGCCCCGCATCGAGGTGACCCTCACCATCGACACCGACGGCATCCTCAACGTGTCGGCGCGCGACGCGCGCACGGGCGCCCAGCAGGGGGTCACCATCCACTCGCCTTCGTCGATGTCGCAGCAGGAGATCGACGACGCCAAGAACGAGCTGGAGCAGTACGACGAGAACGAGGAGATGAGCAAGGAGATGGAGGAGCTTCGCCACAAGGTGGAGAAGCAGCTCTTCTCGCTCGAGACCTTCCTCCGCGAGAACAAGCTCAAGCTCAATAAACGGGAGATCTTCGACACCGAGCAGGCGCTGAAGCGCGGGCGGATGGCGTTGGTCAAGCGCGCCGAGGTCAGCAGCCTCAAGGAGCTGTCCCAGTACCTCGTGAACTACCACGCTCACTTGCGCGAGCGGATCGACGAGTCCGAGGGCGGCGAAGCCAAGGCCGTCTCGATCAACGACGGCGCCTAGAGGATCGACCCATGCTTCGTTTTGTCCCCCTCATGGCGATCGCCGCCGTGCTGTCTGCCTGCCCCACCGGAGGTCCGGAGGAGATCCCCGACATCACCTGGGATCCGCCGCTGATCGACGACAACAGCGGGGAGCTGGACTTCGGCGTGCTCCAGGAGGGCGAGAACGCCCAGATGGCGGTCACGGGCACCAACAACACCGACGAGACGATCACGTTCGACATCGACTGGGACCTGGAGATCGGCGAAGGCTGGATCGTCACCGCGTCCGAGACGTTCGATGCCGAGCCCGGCGGCACCCCCGTCACGTTCGGCCCCCGCTACAACGCCAGCGGCGCCTCCCCCGACGAGTCCTCCGGCACGGTCACCTTCATCTGGGACCAGGAGCTCGTCACCTACATCATCCGGGTCGAGGTCGACCATTAGCCCGTGAGTAGGGCGGCGATGCCGTAGCCGCTGAGCTGGGCGGCGTCGTAGGTGCAGTTGTTGAAGACGGCGTGGACCGTCTCCGCTTCGTTGCTGAGTTCCCGCAGGGGGCCGACCCACTCGGCCAGCTCCTGTTCGCTGTACAGCCAGTCGAACCGCTCCGCGGCGGTGTCCCCTCCCCGGTCCCAGGCGCCGCGGTTGCGGCCGTGGAAGCGGACCATCGCCAGATCCCGGTTCGTGGCCGTGGTGATCGGCGGCAGGGTTGTGTCGTAGCCGCCCGGCGTGTCGACCGCGACGAAGTTCATCTCCAGCCCCTTGAGCACGTCCCGGATGCGGTCCCACCGGCCGGGATCGACCCAGGAGCGGTGCCGGAACTCCACCGCCAGGGGCAGGCTCCCGAGGCGGTCCCGGCAGCCCGCGAGGTAGCGCACGGCGCCCCGGGCCGACGTCAGCCAGGGCGGGAACTGCAGCAGCACCGCGCCGAGCTTGTCGGCCTCCACCAGCGGCTGGAGGGCCTCCACGAAGCGGGCGTGGCAGGCGTCGATGATCGGTTTGGGGAGGTCACGCGGGCGGGCGCGCCGGCGCGTGGCGAGGGCCGGTAGGAGCTCCGCCTTGAGGTCCTTGGGCAGCGCCCGAAGCTCCATCGGGTGGCCGGTGATGGCGGCGTACGCCTTGATGTTGAACACGAAGTCATCGGGCGTTCGATCCACCCACACACGCGCCTGCGCGGGGGTCGGCAGCGCGTAGTAGCTGGCGTCCACCTCGACCATCGAGAACCGGCTGGCGTAGTAGCGAAGGCGCTTCTCGGCCGTGCTCGTGCCGCGGGGGTAGAACAGCCCCGACTTGACCAGCGTGGGGTCGGTCCACGAGGCCGATCCGACGGGGATGTTCCCCGCGCGCGCGGGGATCGGTGATCGGGCCGCGAGCTCCCGCATGGTGGTGACGCGGTCAGCCGCAAAGTGATCGCGGGCGGTGGGATCCAGCACCACCTCAGCCGACCTCGTCGTGCCAGTCCTGGCCGAGCCCCGGCAGGTCCGGGTGGAGCCGCAGCGGAGCCCCGGGCATGCCCCCCCGACGTACCTGCACGGCCGCACCGATGGGCTGGTAGCGCGACTTGAGGAGCTCGACCTCGGCCCCCGCCCCGGTGCGGTGCACGGCCGCATGGACCGAGGCGCAGTACGGCAGCGGGTCGCCTCCCCGCAGCGGCGGCGCGAGCATCAGGAGGGCCTGCGGGCTGCCGGTGGTGAGGCGGTGGATGCGGTTCCAGTCGGCGCCTCGACCGCCCGGCCCCGGCCAGTCCACGACGATGAGTCCGAAGGCCTGGTTGCGGAGCAGGAAGTCGGTGCAGCGGCGGGCCTGGGTGTACGACTCAGCGCGCACCGCGAGCAGCCGACGTAGGTCGATCCCGGCGTGGTGGGCGGAGCTCGCCGACAGCGTGCCCGGGTGCACCCACGCCACGCTCCCGCCCGCGCGCGTCAGCTCTGCGCAGAACGTGAACGCGACGGACGTCTTGCCGCAGGAGGGACCCCCGGTCAGGAGCGTCATCGCCCCCCGGGGCAGGCCGCCGGGGAAGATCTGCCCGTCCAACGCCTCCAGACCGCTGGAGATCGCCCCGTACTCGGGACGATCCAGCACCGCCTGACGCGGAAACTTCGTGCGGAGCAGCTCGCGCAGCTCGTCGAGCTGGGTCGAGGTGTCGATCGCGGTCGCAGCCACATACTGAACATACTTTCAGCAATGTTGTGGATCAATGGATTCATCATCTCTCCACATCTCCACAGTCGGATTTCGGGGGTCGCCAGGTGACATGGCTCTATGAGGACGACGCGCACCGCACTGACCGCCCTTCTCACCCTCGGCCTGACCGCCTGCTACGGCACGGTGGTCGATCCGGCGACCGCCCCCGACGGACTCCTCGGGGCGATGGGCGCCCGGGACGTCGAAGGCGCCGCGTCCATCGCCGCCGACGAAGCGGACCTCCCCACCGACCTGCTGCTCGCCATTGCGTGGAAGGCCTCGGCCTTCTCGCCCCTGGAGGCGGATCACGACGAGCGTGCTCCCCTCCATGGGTGGCTGGGCCTGACCGACAGTCAGATCACGCACGCGGCCGATCTCAGCGGCCTCAGCCCCGAGGCGATCGAGCAGGAGCGCGACGCCTCCCTGCTGGCGGGCGCCCTGCTGCTGGCGGAGCTTCGCGACGAGCTCGCCCCCGGCGCGACGGGCTGGACGCTGAACGAGCGGTGGTGGCCGGTGCTGACCGAGTTCTCCTCGCTGGACGAGGCGTGGAGCGCCGACGAGTACGCCGCGGACGTCTTCGCCAGCCTGCAGAACGGCCTGGGCGCGTGGACCTCGGACGGTGACTACGTGACCATCGAACCGCGCGACATCCCCGGCCTCGGCACCATCACCATGAGCCCCCCGCCGGTCGAGGACGAGGCCCGCGACGAGGGCTCGACGGACTACCCCGGCGCGGCTCGGTTCGTGGCCGCCCACTCCGCCAACCAGTCCTCGCGAAGCGGCGGCGTGGGCGCCATCGACAAGGTCGTCATCCACACCACCGAGGGTGCCTACGAAGGCGCCATCTCCTGGTTCCGCAACCCCGCCAGCGAGGTCTCGGCGCACTACGTCATCCGCAAGAGCGACGGCCAGGTCACGCAGATGGTACGCGACAGCCGGCGCGCCTGGCACGCCCGCGGCGGCAACGCCGACTCCATCGGCATCGAGCATGAGGGCTCGGCCTGGAACGCGGCCACCTGGACCAACGCGATGCTCGAGTCGTCGGCCCGCCTGAGCGCGTGGCTGTCCGAGGAATACGACATCCCGATCGACCGCGACCACTTCATCGGCCACCGCGAGGTGCCCGGCAGCGCGTCCCACCGCTACGACCCGGGCGACCACTTCCCCTGGGGCGACTACCTCGATCTGGTCAAGTGCTTCCGCTACGGCAACGGCAGCGACTGCAGCGACGCGATCGCCGAGGGCGACGTCAACGGCGGCTTCGACCTGGACGGCGTCGTGGACGGCCTGATCGACGGCATCGACGAGGACTGCGGCACCTGCGACGGCTCCGGCTCGCTCAGCGGCGGCGGCTCCTGCGGTACCTGCGATGGCGCGGGCGCCTGCGACGGCTGCGGCGCCGGCACCCCCGAAGAGGACGGCGGCGGCATCGACGATCCCGAGGACGCCGGCAGCAAGCCCGGCGAGGTCGGCTGGATCACCCCCACCCCCGGCGATGTCGTCGGCAACCCGACCATGCTCGTCGCCTCCCGGGGCGGCGACGCCGAGACCACCGAGTACTGGCTCGGCCCCTACAAGCTCGGCCCCGCGACGGCGGCCAACCCGGCGAACCACGAGGTGCTCTTCCACGCGCCTCTTGGCACCAAGACGGTGACCGCCAAGGTGTTCGGTTCGACCGGCGCGATACTCGACAGCGAGTCGGTGACGTTCGACGTCGTCAACACCTCCGAGGTGCTGGACGTGCACGCCAGCCCCGCCGGCGGCATGACCTGGAACATGAGCGCGACGGCGGAAGCCTCCGGCATCGAGACGGTCCGGTACCGCGTCGACGGCTACCCCCTGACCGACGACGCCACCGGCTCGGACGAGGGCGTCGGTGAGGACTACGACCTGACGTACACGTTCAACGAGACCGGCGAGCACCGGCTCCTCATCGCCCGCGGCTACAGCGCCAGCGGCGTGCTCGTGGCGGAGGACTCGATGTTCATCGACGTGACGGAGTCGACCCTGCCCTCCTGCCCGATCGTCGAGACCCTGACCTGCGGCAGCCGCGTCCAGGGCACCACCGCCTCGGCCGAAGCCAGCGACGTGCACGACGGCTACCCCAGCATCCCCGGCAACTGGTCCGGCCCCGAGGTCGGCTACGCCTGGTTCAGCGGCGGCCAGTCCACGGTCGACGTCGGCTTCGTCGCCGAGTCCTCGACCCAGTTGGACCTCGACATCATCGTGCTGCGCGGCGGCGAGATGCAGTGCAACGCCGAAGACGCGATCGAGGTGGTGTTCAACAGCTTCGAGATCGAGGTCGACCCGGGCACCTGGTACACGTTCGTGGTCGACGGCTACGACGGCGCCGAGGGCGAGTTCGAGATCGAGGTGACCTGCCCCTAGCCCGATCTGAGGCATGATCGAGGCGTGCACGCCCGCCTCGGTCTCTTGGTCCTTTGCCTGGCCCTCGCCGCCTGCCCCACCCCCCGACGGGGTGGAGGCGATGACGACGACTCCGCTCCCGACGACGACGACGACGACACCAACGGGCAGTTCGACCTCAGCGGCGTGCCCGACGGCGTCTACGGGGTGCCCTACACGGGCGTGATCCGGGTCCCGAACTACAGCGGCCCGGTGGTCATGCAGATCGTGGCCGGGGAGCTATCGGCGGGGCTGAGCCTGGACACGGACGGCATCATCACCGGCACGCCGGCGTACGCCGGTCCGGTGGAGTTGGAGGTCCAGGCCAGCGGCATGACGGGCCGCGCGGACCTCATCGGCGCCGTCGACTTCGTCATCGCCCTCGATGACCAACCGGACGCCTTCCTGGGCTACGAGCACGACCAGCTCACGAGCCTCGCGGCGTACGATCTGCAGCTGGACATGTGGGTCCGCGCCGAGGGCGGTGGGGAGCCTGGGATGAGCGAGTACACGCCGTCCCTGGGCGTCTACCTCCGCGGCCCCAACGGCATCGCCGAGCAGGGAATGAACGACGACGAGCGGATCGGGGATGTCGCCTTCGCGGAGGTCGAAGCGACGCTGTCGAACTGGACCGCCGCCGAGGAGCTCGAGTCCAATCCGGGGGCGGGCTACCCCGACCCCCACATCCCCGACGGTCTCCCCCCGGAGCTCGACGCTGACACCGGCACGCTGTTCGCCGGCGGCGACACCGGGGAGGCGGATCTGGAGTTCAGCCACCCCACGCTGGGCGACGTGCAGACCCGCCTCCTCGTGGTGGTCCCCGACTGGTGTCCCCTGGGCGAGCACGAGGGCGGTCCCAGCGACGACGGGTTCTGCGAGTAGGGGCTCAGTGGAAGTCGCGTGACGGCATCGTCGCCCACTTCTCGATGTTCGCCGGCGCCGCCTTCATGAGCAGGTTCTCACGGCTCAGATCGACGAACTCGTAGCCGAGCACGCTGACCACCCCCATCTGCAGCTGCATCTTGCCGCTGACCTGGAGGAACTTGACCCGGCTGAGCATGCGGCGGTGCTTCAGGAACGTGGTCTCGTGGACGATGATGTTGGAGAAGCCCTCCTCGTCCTCCAGCGTGATGAAGAAGACCCCCTTGGCGGTCATCGGCCGCTGCCGGGTGATGACCAGGCCGCCGGTGGTGACCCAGGATCCGTCGGCGTGCTTCTTGAGCCCCTGCGATGTGATGATCCCGCGCCTGGCCAACGACTTGCGCACGTACAGCAGCGGGTGCTGATCGGGGGAGAAGCCCGAGGTGCTGTGGTCCAGGAGGTTCACCTCCATGCTGGACAGCGCCGCGAACCCGGGGAGCACGACCTGCTTGGGAGGCCCCTCCAGGGGAAGCCGCCGCCGCCACCCCGTCACCTCCCACAGCGCCTGCCGGCGGTCGACCTCGAAGCCGTCGAAGCCCCCCGCCTCGGCCAGCTTGCCCAGCTTGCTGCGATCGAGTTCGACGCGGTCACAGAAGTCGCGGATGGACCGGAACGGCCCCCCCGACCGGCGCGCCTCCTCGATGGCGAGGCCGTCGTCCTCCCCCAGCCCCTTGACCTGAAGCAGCCCCCCGCGGAGGCCGTATTCGCCCTCCAGACGCCACCGCCAGTCGCTCCGGTTCACGCACAGCGGGTGCACGACGACGCCGCAGCGGCGGGCGTCGTTGACCAGGGTGGCAGCGCTGTAGAAGCCCATCGGCTGGCAGTTCAGGAGCCCGCCCGTGAACGCGGCGTGCTGGTACTTCTTGAGGTGGCCCGAGGCGTAGACGATCAGGGCGAAGCTGGCCGCGTGGGACTCGGGGAAGCCGTACGCCGCGAACCCCCGCAGCTGGTTCCGAATCCGCATCGCCGTCTCCTCATCGATGCCGTTGGCCTTCATCCCCTCGACCATCTTGGTGAACAGACGCTCCAGCTCCTCGGTCCCCCGCTTGAACCCCATCACCTTGCGCAGGCGGTCGGCCTCCCCGGGGCTGAACCCGGCCGTGGCGATCGCCATCTTCATCGCCTGCTCCTGGAACAGGGGGATGCCGAGGGTGCGCTTCAGGATCGGCTCGAGGCTCGGGTGGGCGTACTCGATGGGCTCGACGCCGTCGCGCCGGCGCAGGTACGGGTGGACCATGTCGCCCTGGATCGGGCCGGGCCGGATCAGCGCCACCTCGACGACGAGGTCGTGGAAGCTGCGGGGCCGCAGCCGGGGCAGCGTGTTCATCTGCGCGCGGCTCTCGATCTGGAACATGCCGACGGTGTCGGCCTCGCAGATCATGTCGTAGACGGCGGGGTCGTCGGCCGTCAGGTCGGCCATGTCGAAGTGGATGCCGCGCATCGCGAGCAGACGCGCCGCTTCCTGGATCACCGACAGCATGCCGAGGGCCAGCAGGTCGATCTTGACCAGCCCCGTCTGGGCGACGTCGTCCTTGTCCCACTGGAGCACCGTGCGGTCCTCCATGGTCGCGTTCTCCGTGGGGCAGGCCTCCCCGATGGGGACCCCGGAGATGACCACGCCGCCGCTGTGGATGCCGATGTGGCGGGGGAAGCCGCACAGCTGCTCGGTGTAGTGGAGCACCTGCTTGAGCGTGTGGGCGTCGTCGGTGATCGCCTCTTCGCCGCCTTCGCCGCCTTCGCCGAAGATGATGCTGAGGTCGCCCGAGTCGCTGAGGCTGCTGAGCGACTTGGCCATGCGGTCGACCTGATCCAACCCCAACCCGAACGCCTTGCCCACGTCCCGGATGGCCGACCGGGGGTGGTAGGTGATGACGTTGCAGACCATCGCGCAGTGGTCGCGGCCGTACTTGTCGTAGACGAACTGCAGCACCTCCTCGCGACGGGTGTTGCTGATGTCGATGTCGATGTCGGGGAAGCCGCCGCGGGCCTCCGACAGGAAGCGCTCGAACAGCAGGCTCAGGCCGATCGGATCGACCGCCGTGATGCGGAGGCAGTAGCAGACGCAGGAGTTGGCGGCCGAGCCCCGCCCCTGGCACAGGATCCCGCGGCGGCGGCACTCGTTGCTGATGTCCCAGACGATGAGGAAGTAGCCGGCCAGCCCCATGCGGCCGATGACGTCGAGTTCGTGCCGGATCTGGGCGGAGATGCGGGGGTCCGTCTCCAGCCGATCGCCGTACCGGATCGCGGCTCCCTCCCACGTCCGCTCCTCCATGAAGGTCTGCAGGGTGTGCCCCTCGGGCACCGGGTAGATGGGGAAGGCGTACGGCAGATCGGCCAGGTCGAAGTCGCAGTCGCGGGCGACGTCGATGGTGCGGGCGATGGCGCCGGGATCGTCGGCGAACAGCCGCGCCATCGTGGCTGGGGACTGCAGCCCGAAGCTGCCGTTGGGGAGCAGACGGGTGCCCGCGTCGCGCAGGGTGGTCTTGAGCCGCACGCAGCTGACGACGTCCTGGAGGCGGCGTTGGTGAGGGCGGGCGTAGTGCACTAGGTTGGTGGCGACGCGGGGGATGCCGAGGTCGTCCGAGATCCCGCGCAGCACACCGCGCAGCCACTGGTCCTCGGGCAGGCGGTGGTCGGTGACCTCGAGGAAGAAGCGGTCCCCGAAGGCGTCCCGAAGCTCGGCCGCGGCTTCGGTGGCGTGGCGCAGGCGCGAGGCGGGATCGTCGCGCCACGCGGCCAGCTGCCGGCGGTCGTCTCGGCCTCGCTCCACCGCCGAGCGGACCGACAGCCCGCTGTCGTCCATCCAGTCGCCCAGCGGCCGCCGCCATGCCCCCTTGGGGTTCCACCGGTTGGGCTCCCGCCGCGCGTCCATGCCCAGCAGGGCGCGGTCCACCGGTCCGAAGCGGCCCCCCGACAGGATGGTGAGGCCAGCCCCGCGGCGGATGAGGCTCTCCCGGGGGAGCACCGAGGTCCCCTTCTCGCAGGACATGCGGGACTCGCTCAGGAGCGCGGCGAGGTTGCGCCAGCCGTCCCGGTCGCGGACGAGGGCGACGAGGCGGGAGCCGTCGGCCATGCCCAACTCGGCGCCGTAGATCGCCCGCGGCACCGGATGGGAGGCCCCCTCCAGCAGCTTCTTGGTGTGCAGCCACTGCCGCACCGAGCCGTACAGCCCGTCCCGATCGGTGATCGCAAGGGCCTCGATCCCCTGCTGCTGCGCCGACTCGATCAGGTCCTCGGGCGTGGCCGCGCCGCGGCGGAAGGAGAAGCACGAATACGCGTGCAGCTCGGCGTAGTCGGTCATGTCAGTCGAGCCAGCCGGCGAGGAACCACTGTCGGGCCTTGGGCTCGAAGAAGATCTGGGCGACGCCGTCGCGACCCTCGACCTGGAAGTAGCGCCGGGCGGCCCCGCCTCCCTCCTTCCACCACGCGGTGGAGACGTCCCAGGGGCCGAGCGTCTTGCGTACGCGCACGCGGCCTCCCCGGTGGCGGAAGGCGACGATGTCCGGCCCCTCCAGCTCGACCTTGAGCGGCTCCGGGGGGGAGCTGCGGCGGAAGGCGGAGGCGAGCTCGCCGGGGCGGGCCCGATCGGGGACCACGGGATCGGCCACGGCGCGCCGGGAGGGGACGGCGACGAACGGCGCCGGGACCTCTCGCTCCTCGGGCCACAGCGCCGGCGTGGGGGCGACGGTGCCGTAGCCGTCCGGCCCGAGCTCCGCGGCGAGGTGGGCCAGCGTCATCGCCAGCGCCCCCGGGGGAGCCGAGCGGGGCCCCACCAGCCGCTCCTGGGACGCCGGCCGGGGCTCGGTCTCCAACGCCTCCAGCGCGACCGACAGCACCCCGCCCTTGCAGCGGAGGCGGTCCAGTTCGATCTTCACCAGGTCGGTCCACAGCGGCAGCGACCCCGACGGCGCCGCCGACCACGTCTGCATCGTCACCGGATCCCCACCCTCGACCGTGAGCGTCCACTCGAGGCACCGCGTCGCCAGCCCCTCGCCGTCGAGCCGGCCGATGAGCTGCTCCAGCGGGCGGCGCAGCAGGAAGCGGAGCGCCTCGGCCTGCACCACGGGGTACTCGGCGTGCACCGTGACGGTGTGGCGGCGGGCTTCGACCGCGCAGATGAGGGTGTCCCGGTCGTAGCCGCCCGCGAGCCGATGGAGCGCCACTCCGGACTCCCCGAAGCGGCGCACGATGCCGGCGGCGGGCAGCTCCGCGAACGCCCCCAGGCTGTGGATCCCGAGCCGCTCCAGCGCCGCGATGAGGTCCCCGGCGTCCGGCAGCAGACGCACCGACAGCCGCGACAGGAACGACTGCTCCCGCCCCGGGGCGACCTGGATGGAGCGTTTGTGCCCGGGGATCCGCCCCTCCATCACGGCCGCGGCGCGCGCGCAGAAGCGGGTGCCCGCGAGGCTGACGCGGACGGGCAGGTCGAGCCGCATCACCGCCTGGCGGAGGTCGTCGAGGAAGCCCCCCTCCCCCGTCTCCAGGTAGTGGCGGCCGAGCCCCGCGAACGAGGCGTAGACCACGCCCGCGCCGGTGGTCTCGAAGGTGGGAGTGACCGAGCGGATGGCCTCCTCCAGCCGCTCGTGAGCCTCCGCGAGGGCGACGTGGTCGATGGGGCGGACGACCAGATCGGGGGCGATGGCGGCGGCCGCGATCGACGTCATGGAGCGGCGCACGCCGTCGGTGCGGGCGCCCTCACTGGCCGCGACGATCAGCCGGCGGCCGTCGTCCGGATCGACGAGCGCGAGCCCCCCCTCGGGCTCCCCCCCGAGTTCCTGCAACGCCACCTGGAGCCGGAAGTCCGGAACGAAGACGCAGGCGATGCGGGGTGGCGAGGGCACATGCTGAACATATTTTCAGTAGGCGTCCAGGTCAAGTAGACTCCGCCGCCATGGAGTTGGAGATCAAGCTCGCGGCCGCCGCCCCGCTGACCGAGGCCGAGGTGCTCGCCGCGGCGGAGGCCCTGGGGGCGGTTCGCTCCGTCACCCGAGCACGCCTCCAGGCCCGCTACCACGACCTTCCGGACGGAAGCCTGCGCTCCGCCGGCTGGACGCTGCGGTGCCGGGACGAGGGCGGGCCAATCGTCGCCACGGTGAAGGGGCCCGGCCCGATCGTCGCCGGGATCCGCACCCGGTCGGAGGACGAGGTGGAAGTCGAGCGACTGGCGGAGCCTGGGGACTCCCTCCCCGACGCCGTCGCCGCGCCGTTGGAGGCGGCCGGACTGCCGGTGACGCACTGGCCGGAGGTGCGGTTCGGAACGGACATCCAACGCTGCGCGATCACGATGGAGGTCGACGGTGCCGTCGCGGAACTGGCGTTCGATCGGGGCGAGGTCCGCGCCGCGGGTCGGAGCGTGCCGATCCTCGAGGTGGAGGTGGAGCTGAAGTCCGGGGACGCCGAGGCGATGGCGCCGTTGGCGCGGGCGCTCGCGGCGAAGCTCCCGCTCCGGCCCAGCGGGCGCAGCAAAGCGGCGTGGGGCGGGTTCCTACGCGGAGAGCTGAGGGACTACCGGAGGCCGGCGGACAGCGCCGACCGCGCGGAGCTCTGGGAAGCGCTGTGCGAGCTGGAGGATCGGGTGCGGGACCCGGACGGGGAGGCGTGGCGGGAGGAGCATGCCCGGGTGTCCACGGCGCTGGGCGCCGAAGCGGATCCCTGGGAGGGGCTGGCTTAGTGCCCGACGCTCCCGCCGGCCTTGGCCGCGAGCGCCTCCAGGATGAACTGACCGAGGTTCCGCCAGGGCTTCACCTCCACCACGTCGCCCCTGTCGGAGTCCCACAACACGGACAGCTCGATGCCTCCGGCAGGGATGGTCTGGTGGATCGTGACGGTTGCTCGGACGAGGCGGCCCTCGTTTCCGGCAACAGCGACGTCGAAGTTGTGGGGCGTGACGGGGTCGTGCATGGCGGCTCGGGATGTTAGAGATGGAAGCCGCCGGCTTCAACATGCACCGCGTCTTCCCGATCCTGGCCCTCGCCCTGCTGCTGTCCTGTGGCGGCGACGAACTGAGCGAGGATCCGACCCCCGAGCCCCAGGCCACCACCCCGACCGCCGCCGACGACCCCACCCCCGAGCCCGACTCCACGCCCGGGGCGGTCAAGGTCGAGAAGCTCCCCCCCGTCGGCTCCGAGGAGCCCGCCACGCCCAAGCCCAAGCGGTGGCTGGGCATCTCCGTAGGCAACAGCAACGACGCGGTGGCCGGCGCCCCCGAAGACGCCCGCGCGCTCATCCAACGCGCGTTCGTCGGAGGCCCCGCGCAGAAGGCCGGACTCCGGCGCGGTGACGTCATCGTCAAGGCCGCGGGCGCGCCCGTGAAGCAGTACCAGGACTACATCGCAGAGGCCCGCAAGATTCAGATCGGCGGCACCTTGGCGATCGAGGTGCTGCGCGACGGCAAGCCCCTCAGCGTCGAACTGGCGATGATCGAGAAGCCGCCCAACATGAAGGTCTGGCGCCGCAAGCACTTCACCGGCAGCGAGGCCTTCGATTGGGACGTCGAGGGACTCCGCCCCAACGGGAGCCGCCTCACCTCGGCGCAGGCCGGCGACAAGCCCCAGGTGCTCTACTTCTGGGCCACCTGGTGCGGTCCCTGCCGCAAGACCTCGCCGCAGGTCCAACGGGCCTTCGACAAGCATGGGGATCAGATCCAGTTCGTCGCGATCTCCAACGAGGAGCTCGACGTGCTCACCGGCCACCTGGCCAACTCAACCAAGACCTACCCCCTCGGTCGTGACGACACGGGGTACGCCAAGTGGGATTACGAGGTACAAAGCCTCCCAACTGCGGTGCTCCTGAACGATGGACAGGTCGTCAGTTGGGACTACGGAGTATCAGGAATCTCAAGAATTCTTGAAAGGTCTGAGTCACTCGTCGCTCCCTGAAGCCGGACCCTCGCAACCTGTCATCGAGGTGACATCGGGTCCGGTGGACCTTGTCCTACCAATCTGGTCTAGTGCGAGCGGAGGAGGAGCTATGACGCACCCTGGACGTCTCTCGGTTGAGGCGACCCTCGAAGCGATTCGAACCCAGGTCAACGCCGCCATTCCTGGCTGCGACCTGGCTGTGCGTGGAGGCGGCGGCCACTACGAGATCACAGTGACATCGGACAGATTCGACGGACTCAACCGGGTCAAGCGCCAGCGTCTCGTCTACTCCTCGATCAAGGACCTGATGGCCGGCCACGATGCCCCTGTCCACGCCGTGGATCGCCTCATCACCCGGACCCTGGCTGAAGCGAAGTGATTGCAATCACTGCTATAGTCGTGAAATTGTAGGAGTTGTAGAAGCGGATGCTGGCGACTGTCTACGGGGTGAGAGGCTCGATGCCCATGCCTGGGCCCTCGACGCTCCGATACGGAGGAAACACCGTGTGCGTGGCCGCGACGTTGGCCGACGGCACCCGCCTGTTCCTCGACGCCGGCACGGGGGTTCGGGCCTTCGGCAAGGACCTGTTCAAGCAGGGGCTCGACAAGGGCCCGGTCCACTTCCTCCTCAGCCACCGTCACTACGATCACATCATCGGCCTCCCCTTCTTCGAGCCGATCTACACCCCCGAACTCCACCTCATCGTGCACCCGATCGAGAACGAGGTGCAGGAGCGCCGACGGGCCCGCGCTCAGATCTTCGACGGCATCCAGACGCCGATGAAGCTCTCCCAGCTCCCCTCCCGCATCGAGTTCGATCCCGGCGGCGAGCCGGATGATGACTGGGGCATCGGTTCAGCCCGCGTCTCCCGCATCAAGCTGAACCACCCCGGAGGAGCCCAGGGCTTCCGCATCCAGGACGCCGATGGCGCCTCGCTGACGTACCTCACGGACAACGAGCTCGTGCCCCCCGGGGATGCGCGCACCACGCCCGAGGAACAGGCCGCGTTCGCCCACCGCACGGGCCTGATGATCGCGGACTCGCAGTACATGCCCGAAGACCTCCCCGCGAAGGCGGGTTGGGGTCACTCCACGGTCCCTCAGGTGCTTCAGTTGGCAAAGGGCGCCCAGGCGCACACGGCGTTGCTGTTCCACCACGATCCGGACCGCAGCGACGCCGCGCTGGACGCCATCGGCGAGCAGGCCTCCGAGTTCGCCTCCAGCCAGATGGACAACGGCCCCATCCTCGTCGCTTCCGAGGGCATGCGCTTCGACATCAAGCCCGACGCCTGCGTCCGCCTCGACGATCGCGGCTGATCACTCGGGCGTCGCCACCAGCGGCAGGCTCATCAAACGCCCCAGTCCCCGCGGCGAAGCTGCCGCTTCGTAGCCCCGCGCCCACGCTTCCGGCAACTCCGCCTCCAACGCCATGACGTCGCCAGGAACGGGTCGAACCCGAGCGGCGGCCCCCATCCCTTCGATGATCGAAGCCCGATCTCCCGGCGCGGCGGCGTCCAGGAGGACCCGCTCGGCGTCATCGAAGGTGTGATCCAGCACCAGCCCCACGCCCAGCCCCTGGAAGAAGGCGGCGCGGTCGGGCACGTCGCTGAGGCCGTCGTAGGCCGAGATCCAGGCGCGCGCTTCGAACAGGTACAGGTGGGGATCGGCGGTCGGATCGACCTCGCCGCTGGCGGGGGCCCCGCTCTGGATGCCGCTCCAGGAAGACGAGAAGCGGAGTCCCGTGTCCCGGCCGTAGCCGAAGGCCAACGGGGGGCGCACCGCGGGGGATGCCTGGGCGCGTAGCAGCAGGAACTTGGCGTGGGGCTGCGGCGCGTACCGATGCAGCGCGTTGCCGCCCAGCTCCGCGTGCGAGCGGACCGGGTCCTGCCCGGGGATCACGAGCCCCGAGGGGATCCAGAAGAGCAGCCCCAGAGCGACCGCGGCGGCGGCGGCGCGGTCGTCCCAGGCGACGATCAGGGCCGCGCTGAGGCCGAGCAGCGGCAGGTAGTAGCGCAGCACCATCGGGGCCTCGACGAGGGAGTGTCCGACGCTCAGCGCGGGCACGCAGACCGCCGCGGCGATGACCAGGTGCCGCCCTCGGCCGCCCGCCCGCCAGACGGCGATGGCGGCGGCCGCGGTGAGCCCCACGAGGCCCGCCCCGGCGGCGAGCTTGGCGGTGGTGAGGTCCTGCGCCGCGCCCACCCAGGCCAGCGGGAGGGACGTGAGTACGAGATCCAGCCGGACCAGCAGCAGCGACGGCAGCGTCGAGGCCAGCGAGCGTCCCCCCCGCACCTCCAGCGCCTCCGCCGGAATGGGGACCATCGCCACGATCCAGACTCCCAGGACGACCACTGAGGCCGCCGCGACGAGGCCGACATCGACCGCCATCCGGCGACGGTCGCTCCTCGCTTCGAAGGCCGCGACCCCTACGACGGCCAGCGCCGTGATGAAGTGCACGTACGACAGGACCAGTCCGATCCCGAGCAATACGCCGAGCCCGACCGCTCCGGACCGGGGGCGCCCCCGGTCGAGCCACGCCGCCCCCGCCAGGCCGATGACCGGGAGCATCACGAGCGCTTCGTGCAGGCTCCCCCACGCGCGGTAGCTGTAGTGCACGACCTCGGGCGCCGCGAAGGCCAGCACCGGCCCCAGGAACAGCCCCGCGGTGGGGCGCACGTGCCGGGCCAGCCAGACCGACCCCAGCGCCACGGTCGTAATCGAGATCGCCGCCGCCGCCCACGACACCGCCGCCGCCGCCCAGGCACCCAGCGCCAGGAGCAGCCCCACCGGGAAGGCGATCAGCCAGGAGCCGCCCTCGTAGCGGGACACCGAGCCGACGTAGAACGAGGGAATGTCGCCGTCGGCGATGGCGGCCCCCACCAGGACGGTGTGCAGCTCGTCCATCGAGAGCGCGCCCCGCGCGTGAATCTGAGACGCGACCACTCCCGCGAACACCACGGTGCCCAGCGCCGCGCAGGCTCGGGGGGAGGCCCGCAGGCTCAGAACGAGAGCCCCGCGGACAGGCCCGAGGCGACCACCCAGCCGCCCGGCCATCGGGCATCGCTGGCGTACTGCACCGGGACGATGACGTCGCCGAGGCCGGCGTCGGTCTTGGGCAGATCGACCGGGAAGAGACGCTGCACCTGCAGCCCCCAGTCGATGGTCACGGGCCCGGTCAGGAGGGTGCCGGGCTTGACCGGGAGCAGCACGCCGAGGCCGAAGCCGCCCCCGAGGTTGTGGCCGTCCAGCAGTCCCGAAGCGCCGGGGCTAGCCGAGACCGCGCTCTGCTGCCAGCGCACGCCGAAGCGGACGCGCAGCTCCAGCGGATCCGGCTTGCCCGCGATGGCCCAGCCGGGGGGGCGCAGCTCGACGCCGAGGTTGGCGTCGACCGTGTCGTGGAAGGGGTTGTCGTCGAGCACCCGGCCGGAGACCGCCTCGTAGACGTCGGGTCCGCTCTCGCCGCCGAAGTCGATAGACAGGCTCCCCTGTTCCCCGTTCAGCCCCGTGACGACCTGGCCGTAGCTGGCCGCCAGCTGGGACCAGAGGTTCACCTGGGCGTCCGCTTCGATGGCGAAACGGGGCCGATCCAGGGCCATCGAGATGCGCACCTGGTGAGGGTCGAACATGTCCGTCAGGCCGAGGAAGACCTCCGCTTTGATCAGCTCGACGAGGCCGAACAAACCGTTGAGGGCAGCGAGGTTGATGACCTCGACATCAAGTGCGATAGGAGAGATTTCGGTGCGGGACGCGGGCGACCAGGAGGCCCCCAGACGCAGCCCCTCCAGCCGCTTGTCGAAAGTGCCGAAGTCCAGCAGCGCGCTGACCTGGGGGCGGATGACGTAGCGGGCGGCCAGGTCGACGTCGTTCAGCGTCGCCTCGACCTGCGGGGGGTCGCCCTCGATGCCGATGATGTCGAGGTCGACGTTGATGATGCCGCGGGGGCGGACCGACAGACCGAAGCCGAGCCAGAGCCCGCCCTGGAGCGCGTCGTCCAGGAGCACGCCCCCGATCTTGGGAGCGCCGCGCACGGGGAGGCGGACCGACAGCCCCGCCGTGCCCATACCCCGCGCGACGCGGTTCTGGTAGCGCATCGAGTACGGAACCCACGGGTCCTTCGTCTCGTGGAAGTAGATCCACGGCACCGGCAGCTGCACATGGGCGGCCGCGGTGACCCACGGACCCAGCATCTTGGCGAAGCCGATGGCGAACACGTGCGGCTGCACGGTGACCTTCGGCATCACCTCGTCGCTGCCGTCCCGCCGGACCACCCCATCCACCTCGGAGAGGAACACGTGGCCCCCCAGGTACTGGAGGTGGAAGGCGTCGTGCCGGAGCAGGCCCAACCCCGCGGAGTTGGTCGTCAGGGGGTGGGCGCCGTCCTCCAGCGCACCCGAGGCACCGCCCATCGAGGCGCTCTTGATCGAGGGCCCGAACAACTCCGCCTGCGTCGCCGCCGCCGGGCTCGCGGCCAGCAGCGTCGCGAGCACGGCCCACCCGGCGCGGGCGTGGCTCACTCGCCGCCGTACGGGGGCATGGCGGTGTGCTCGGGGACCTCCCAGTGGAGGCGCCACAGGCTCCCCGCACCGTCGACGCGGAGCGTGTCTCCGCTGACGAACGCGGCTCCTTGCGAGGCCAGCCAGGCGACCGCCGAGGCGACCTCCCAGACCGTGCCGAGGCGCTTGGCGGGAATGTTTTCTTTCATCGCCAGGAACTGTTCCTGGAAGAAGGGGTCGTACGTAGCCACCCCCGAGGACATCACGATCCCCGGAGCAACCCCATTGACCCGGATCCCGTTGTGCGCCCACTCGACGGCCAGCGTTTGCGTCATGTTGACGACCCCTGCCCGCGCCGCGCCGGTGTGGACCATGCCGGGGAACCCGCGCCACATGTCCGCGACGATGTTCACGATCGCGCCGCCGTGCTTCTGCATCCAGGCGGTGTAGGCCTCGCGGCAGCAGACGAACGTGCCCTGAAGATTGGTCTCCTGGACCGCTTTCCAGCCCTTGGTGCGGACGTAGCCCGCGGGGCTCGGAAACTGCCCGCCGGCGTTGTTGACGAGGATGTCGATCGAGCCGAAGCGCTCGACCGTCGCGACCATCATCGCGGCGATCTGCTCATCCTCGCGGATGTTGCACACGGACCACGCGACGTCGATGCCGAGCTCCGTCAGTTCGGCCGTCGCGGCCTCCAGCCGTTCCTGCTTGCGAGCCCCGATCATCACCTTGGCGCCGAGGCGCCCAAGCTCGATCGCGATCGCCTTGCCAATGCCGCTGCCGCCGCCCGTCACGACGGCGGTCTTGCCATCGAACAGACCATCCCTGAACACACTGAGGGGAGTCATTGCCGCGCGAGGATACACGTGTGGCATTCTCCCGCGACTTCCATGGAGGAGAGGAAGAACCCATGACCGAAAGCATCGGAACCGGCAGCACCAATCCGACGGTGATTTTCCTGGCCAACCTGCGCGATCAGGCCTGGTTCCAGAACTTCATCATCGTCATCATCCTGGCCGCGGGTGTGCTGGTCGGGATCCAGACGTACCCCTCAATGGTCGCCAAATACGGCACGACCATGGACCTGCTCGACTCGATCATCCTGTGGATCTTCGTGGCCGAGATCGTGGTCAAGATGGGCGCCGAAGGCAGCAAGCCGTGGCGCTACTTCTTCGATGCGTGGAACGTCTTCGACTTCTTGATCGTGGCGGTCTGTTTCCTCCCGATCGGCGCCGAGTACGTCGCCGTGCTCCGACTGGCCCGGCTCCTGCGCGTGCTGAAGCTGGTCAAGGCGCTGCCGAAGCTGCAGATCCTGGTCGGCGCGCTCCTGAAGTCGATCCCCTCGATGTTCTACATCGCCCTTCTGCTGTTCGGCCTCTTCTACCTCTACTCGGTGCTGGGCACGTTCCTGTTCCAGGCCAACGATCCGGTCCACTTCCGGGACCTCCAGACCGCCCACCTCTCGATGTACCGCGTCTCCACCCTCGAGGACTGGACCGACGTGATGTACATCAACATGTACGGCTGCGATGAGTACGGGTACGACGAAACCAGCACTCACCCCTGCACCCAGCCGCAGGCCTACGGTTGGATCGCCGCGTTCTTCTTCAGCTCCTTCGTGCTGCTGGCCACGATGATCATTTTGAACCTGTTCATCGGCGTGATCATGACGGGCATGGAGGAGGCTCAGGGAGACGTCAGAAAGGCGGACGCACAGGCTGCCGGGGCCGGAGAATCGACGGCCGACCGGATCGCGCGGATCCTGGCCACGCTCGATGTCCTCAAGGACGAACTCGCCGACCTCGCCGTGCTCTCGGAGGAAGAAGAGAGCTGACCTCACGGTCGCTCAGCCGGGCACCCGCGACAGCAGGCCGTCGATGACGGTCAGCCCCACCTCCTCGTCCAGCAGCTCCCACTGCTGGCGGGCGAGCAGGAACGCCTCCCGCGCCCGGCCGGTCTCCCCCTGATCCAGGGCGACCTCGCCCGCCAGGCGCGCCACCGTGGCGATGTCCTGGGGGGCACCGGCCCGCTCCCCGAGCAACTCCACCGCCCGCTCCAGGGCGTCGTCCCAGCCGCTCCAGTCCCGCCGGTCCGCGAGCACGGGCAGGCGGTACACCAGCAGCTGCCCCAGCCAGGGCCGCTGAGCCGCCGCCGCCCGGGCTCTTTCGATCCGGTAGAGGGTCTCGCTGAGCGCGTTCATGTCACGCCGCAGCGCGTGGATGAGGGCGACGTTCAGCCCCGTCACGATCGCCGCGGGGGAGCCGATCGACGTGAGCAGATCCCACGCCTCACAGAAGCCCGCTTCGGCGTCGTCCAGGCGCCCGCGCAGGTAGGCCACCGCGGCGAGGCCGTTGATGGCCTGCGAGAGGCCGAAGCGGTTGCCCATCGTGCGGAACAGGTCGGCGAGCGATTCGAACACCTGCTCGGCGGTGTCCAGGTCGCCGGTGTCCTGGGCGATCGTGCCGATGCCGTGCAGGCACTGGGCCTCCCCCAGCTGGCTTCCCGCTTCCCCGTAGAGCTCCAATGCCTCGCTGTAGAGCGTGTGGGCGCCGGCGAAGTCGCACTCCTGGCGGCGGACCGAGCCCAGGTAGAAGAGCACGCGCGCGCGGGTCGCCCGATCCTCGGCGGGGCACAGCCTCAGCGCTTCTTCCCAGCGCTCGACGGCCTCGTCCATGTCGCCCCCGAGGCGCGCGAGGATGCCCTGCTGCCCCACCGCCCGGGCCAACACCGTGGCCCAGCCGTAGCGGGCACCTCGAACCTCCGCCTTGCGGGCGTCCTCGAGCGCGTCCTCCAGCAAGCCGAGGTGGACCTTGGCGCCGCAACGCAGCAGCAGGCACTCGCCCCACCGAGGGTCCGCCTTGCTCGCCGCCGCGCGGACCAGCGCTTCCTCGCGCCGGGCCACCACCTGGAGCGCTTCGCGGTACTCGTTGACCTCCACGAGCTCCCACGCCGCCTCGCCCAGATGGGTGATCGCCTCGTCCAGGCTGTCGCCCTCGAGCAGGTGGGTGCCGAGCCGCCGGGCGAGCCCCGAGGCGTCGTCCGCGTACCGCCCGCGCAACATGCCGACGCACGCCAGGTGCCAGCGCTGCCAGCGGCCGGCGTCCCGGGCGCTCTGCTCCAGGGTGTCCCGCAGGAGTTCGGAGGCGAAGGCGAACCCGCTCTCGCTCTCGGTGGCGAGGCCGTCGTTCAGGAGGGTGTCGATCAGGCTGGGATCGGCCTTGAGTTGGGCCTGCCCGCAGGCGTGGTTCCACTCGAAGGCATCGACCCGCAGGCCCAACGCGGCGGCCAACTCCAGCGTCTCCCGCACCTGCCCGCCGGTTCCCTCGACCACGCGTTCGATGCGGTCCCGCCAGAGCTCGTTGAGGTCGCCGGGGAGCACCAGGGCGGGGTGGTGCCCCTTGCCCTTGAGGCGGAACCCCTCCCGCCCCGGGCGGAGCAGGCCGCGCCGCACCCAGTCGCCGACGAGCTGCACCACGAACAGCGGGTTGCCCCCGGCCCTCGCCTCCACCGCCGCGGCCAGATCGCCTTCGAGCCCCAGCACGTCCCGAACCAGCTGGCGGCAGTGCTCGACGCCCAGCGGCGGGACCTCCAGGCGGTGGGTGTGCTCCAGCCGCATCAGTTCGTCCAGCCGGCGAGCCTCGATCGGCCGCTCCGCCAACGCGGGCGCGCTGACGGTCAGCAGCATCAGCACGGGGCCGGTCGCCGACGGGGGCGAGCTGAGGATGTGCTCCGCCAGGGAGATCGCCTGCCCTCCCCACTGCACGTCGTCCAGCCACAGCACCAGCGGCCGCTCGGCCGCGCGCCGGCGCAGGAGCCGCTGCAGCAGCGAGTTCCGCTGGGCGGGATCGAGGAACCGCACCGGCAGGTCGGCCTCGCTGCCGACCCACTCCTGGCGCGGGGACACGAACTCGGTGAGCGCCTCGAACTCGTAGGCGTCGTCGACCCCCTCGGGCTTGAGCACGTCCTCGACGCGGTACCGCACCTCGATCCGGTTGAGGCCGTGGCAGCCCAGCAGGGTCGTGACGAGGCCCCGCAGGCCGGTGGTGCGGCTGGGCATCGGGTCGTGCACCACGCGCAGGGCGGAGGCACCGCCGACCTCCTCGGCTCGCTCGCTGACGAACTCCGCGATCCGGCTCTTGCCGCAACCGGGCGCGCCCTCCAAGAGGATCAGCCGCTGGCCGGCCGTGGCCCAGACCTCGTGGAGGTTGTTCCAGAGGTCGTTGAGCTGCTCCTCCCGACCGAGCACCGGCAGGCTGCGGAGGCCGTGCAGCCCCAGGCCGGCGCCGCCGAGGCGAACCGGAGACCGACGGGCGGTGCGCGGCGGTCTCCACGAGCTGGGCAGGGGGGGCGCACCGAAGATGAGCGACTCCTCCAACTCCCGAAGGGCGAAGGCGGCGTCCGCGGCGCAGCGGAAGCGGGCCCGGGCGGACTTCTCGAGGAGCCGGCGGACCCACTCGTCCAGCCCCGTCGGCACGTCGAAGCGGGGGTCCAGCGGCGGCGGCGCCGTGTTCAGGTGCCCCCACACCACGCTGAACAGGTCCTGGCCCGCGAACGGCCGCCGGCCGCAGATGAGCTCCCAGGCGATGCAGCCGACCGCGTACAGGTCGGTCGAGGGGTCGAAGTCGCGCCAGGCGTGGTGGTGCTGCTCGGGCGCCATGTACCAGGGCGTACCCGTGGTCCCCTCCCCTTCGACGTCTTCGTCCGACTCCAGGGCGTGGGCGATGCCGAAGTCGGTGATGCGGAGGCCGGGCCGATCGTTGTCGGGTCCCGCGTACAGGATGTTGGCGGGCTTCAGATCGCGGTGGATGACCCCGCGAGCGTGCGCGTGGGCGAGGGCGGCGAGCAGGTCCAGCAGCGTGGCCCGGAGGGCCTCAAAGTCATCCAGCGGGACCGAAGGGTCCAGCACCCCGCCGTCCAGCAACTCCATCGCCAAGTAGGGGCTCCCTTCAACGAGCCGGCCGCCGGAGCGCTCGGCGGCATCGGACCCCACGGCGCCGAACTCGAGCACGCGGACGATCCCCGGGTGGTCGAGCCGAGCGACGGCTCGAACCTCGTTGCGGAACGCGGCCTGCAGTTCGGGATCGCGGGCGACGTCGGCGGTGATCACCTTGATCGCGACCGGCACCCCCTGGGCCGCGTGGCGCCCGCGCCAGACCTCGCCCATGCCGCCGCCCCCGATGGGCGCCTCCAGCACGAACGGTCCCAGCGGAATCGCGTCCCCGGGCATCACTCGGCGGCGGGCCAGGACGCGAGCACGTGGCGCGCCTCGTCCCCCACCGTCGCGTGGGGGAGGCTGATGCCTCCGCCGAAGGCCCGCGGCTCGACGAACCGGACCGTGAGGGCCCAGGCGTCGGTGGAGTCGAACGACGTCGTGCCCAGCGGGATGGACGCGGTGAGGGTGCGCGTCGAGCCGGGCCCCCACTGGCTCGTCGAGGGGTCGGCCTCGACCACCACCGGGGTCTGGGCCTCTCCGCTGGCGACGTCCACGAGCGCGACCTCGATCACGCGGTCGGCGTAGGCCCGGGTCCCGCCTGTGTTCGCCACGTCGAACTCGACGTCCAGCACGGTCAGGTTCTCCCAATCGGGGCGCAGCCGGACCTCGGTCACGACGTAGCGGTAGCCCAGCTGATCTCCGTAGCTCGTGATGGGCGCCCACACGGCGTCGTCCGAGTGGGTGCCGCAGGCGGTGCTGGGCGGGGCCGCCGCGATCATCCACTCGCTGGTGCAGGCTTTCCCGCTGAGCACCATCATCGAGGGCGGCGCGTACTGGAACCGCACGTCCAGGGTGCGCTGGAAGAAGGCGGCGAAGCTGCCGTAGGTGCCCTCGTCCCACGTGCCCGCGGTGTCGGCGAACCGCCACGCGCCGAGGCCGTCCAACAAGGCGGCGTCGTACAGGATCCGGTGATCGGGCCAGAGCTCGGCGGGGAGGAAGCCGCCGTAGGGGTCGTCCGCCGGGTAGGGATCGCCGCTGCCTTCGTCGGGGAATCGATCGAAGTCAGGCTCGGGGCAGCCCATGCAGTCGTCCCGGATTTGCACGTTGTCCGACGGAAGGGACTCGATCAGCGTGTCGGCCTGCACCCCCGCGTGGGACAGCGCGCGGTAGGGCAGGAACAGGGGAACGCCGTCGAACGCGTCCGCGTACTGGTCGATCCAGGTCGCCACGCCCGCCGCCCAGGAAGTCTCGGAGAAGGTCGCCGGGCCGCCGTCGAACCAGAGTTCGGGGTGCTCGAAGTCCCAGGAGCCGCCCACTCCGACGCCGGAGACGTCGACGTAGGCGAGGCCCACCTCGTCGCCGAACTCGTCGCCCAGGGCCGCGATCATGGGGGCGACGAAGAGGAAGTAGTCGGGGTCGCCGTAGTGCGGCCGGTAGATGACGCCATCGCCGCCGCCGGTCTCGGCCGCGGAGTCGTCGTCGTCGCCCGCCGAGTCGTCGTCGTCACCCGCCGAGTCGTCGTCGTCACCCGCGGAGTCGTCGTCGTCGCCGGTCGGTTCTCCGATCGTGACCAGGGCGATGACCCCGTCGGGGAACGGCTCGGGCGGGTCGGTGTTCGTCGGCCACGCGGGGGGAAGGTCCTCGACGGTGTCGGCGTACAGACGGAGCGCGGCGTACCGCCCCCGGTCGATCGCTTCGTCGATGAAGCCGGCCTTGTTGCCGTTGGCGAGCCCATCGGGGTTCGAGCCGTCGCCCGGCTCGTACCACTCACGCAGGGTGCCGGTGACCTGGATGACCGACGCGACCCGGAACGGATCGCCGCCAGCGGTCGATGTGAGGGCGCCCCAGTCTCGGTTCGGGTTGCTCGCGATCCAGCCGGCGTCGGGGTTGCGCACGGCGCCCTCGAGCAGCTCGGGGACGAGGGTCACGGTCTCGGGCCCGGTGGCGTCGTCGTCGTCCGCGGGCGTGGAGGTGGGCGGCTCGACCGGTTCCCAGCCGCTGCCGCACCCGACCAGGAGGACGGCCGCAAGCAGGCTGAACGGAACGCTCCGAGTCACCTGCGTACTCTAGCGATCACGGGCCCGTTGCGTTGTGCGCCTTCAGCCGGGGGAGCACGAACTTGCGCAGGTGCGCTCCCAGGGGCACGTCGTTCTCGCACAGGTGGATGTTGTCGCCGGCGACGACGTTGGGGGCCGACAGCCGCGTCCAGAGGCGATCCTCACCGTTGAGCAGCCGGGTCGTCACGGTGCGGAAGGTGGTCCGCGCGAGCATGTTCACGACCCGGCTCTCGGTGCGGGGCCGGTAGCACTCCCAGTACAGCGTCTTCATCGGCGAGATCGGGGTCACGTAGGTCTGGAAGAAGTTGATCGAGGCGTCGTCCATCTCGGCGCAGGTGGCGTACATGTGGATGTCGCGGTCGGCGTCTTCGATCCTGACGGTGACCCGGCGGTCCGTCTCGTCCACCACCTTGCTGGGGAACGCGCTCCCCGGCTGGTGGGTGTTGGTGCGGAACCGGTTGTAGAGCTTGTAGAAGGGCCGGTAGCCGGTGTGGAACGGGAAGTGGGCGTAGTCCACGGACGAGAACAGCGCCAGGTAGAAGGGGCACTCGAAGACGACCCGGAACAGCGCGAACCCATCGAGCACCTGCTCGGGGAGCAGGCCGCGGGCCGCTTCGACCGCATCGGGGTCGCCGGTCCACGCGAAGATCAGGTCGCCGGCTCGCAGCGAACCAAGCCGCTTGAGCTTGCAGGGGCGCTTCTTGCGGAGGGTCGGCTGGTCCGCAACCTCGCCGTCCTGGGTGCGGAACGACCAGCCGTGGTAGGCGCAGCGGACGGTGTCGCCCTCCACCTTGCCCAGGCTCATGGGCAGACCCAGGTGAGGGCAGGAGTCGACGTAGACCTTGGGGTCGCCGTCGTTCCAGAAGACCACCAGATCCCGCTCCATGGCCGTGATCTTGACCATCTTGCGGCGCCGCAGATCCGGCACGTGGGCTACGGGAAATGGCAGGTCGGGGAACGCCTGGAGGTCGAGTGCGGGGGGCTTCACAGCATGAGGTTAGCCCGAGGCTCGCGCCGCTGCCCTGACACGCGGCAAGACGAACTTGCGGAGGTGCTGCCCCAGAGGGAGATCCGTCTCGGACAGGTGGATGTTTCGGCCGTCCAGAAAGTTGGGCGCCGACATCGTGGTCCAGTCGCGATCCTCGGTCTCCAGGAGCCGCACGATCACGGTGTGGAACAGGAGCTTGGCGGCGGCGCGGGTCAAGGGGCTGTCGGTGCGGGCGGAGTAGCACTCCCAGTACTGCGTGCGGGACGGCCCCAGGGGGGTGACGAACGTCTGGAATCGATTGACGCCGCCGTCGTCCCGGAAATCGGCGCAGGTGGCGTACATCGACAGATCGCGGCGCGCCGACTCGAGTCGGATGTGCACCGCCGCGTCGTCCTCCCCCGTCACCTCCCACCGGAACGGATGGCCCGGGATGTGGGCGTCGCGCCGGAACCGGCGGTAGAGGCTGTACAGCGGCTTGTAGTAGCGGTGCTCGGCGAAGTGGGCGTAGTCCACGGCGTTGAACAGCGCGAGGTAGAAGGGCGCCCCGAACTCCACGCGGTGCAGGGCGAAGTCCTCCGAGATGTCGGCGGGGAGCTGCGCGCGGGCGGCGTCAACGGCGTCGGGGTCCCCGATCCAGGCGAACACCAGGCCGCCCACCATCACGCAGCCGTGGCGCTTGAGCGCGCACTTGCGCTGCTTGCGGAGGGTCGGCTGATCGGTGACGGCCCCGGTGTCCCGGTCGAAGCCCCACCAGTGGTAACGGCAGCGGAGCACGTCGTCCTCGAGCACGCCCATCGACATCGGCAGGCCGAGGTGGGGGCAGGAGTCCTCGTAGACGCGTGGCTGGCCGTGGTTCCAGACGACGACGAGCTTGTGCCCCATGCCCTCGGCGGCGAGCACGCGGTCGCGCCGCAGCTCCGCCCGGGTGGCTACCGGGAAGGGCACGCCGTCGAAGGCAGCGAGGTCGAGGGCGGGGACGCGCACGATGTGGATTGTACCGTCCGCGGGCGCTACCCTCCGCCGCCATGACGACCCTTCAAGTGGGCGATGCCGCCCCGGACTTCACCCTCAGCCGCGACGACGGCGACGACATCACCCTCAACGCGCTCCGCGGCCAGTCGGTGGTGCTGTACTTCTACCCCCGGGACTCGACCCCCGGATGCACGGTGCAGGCGTGCGACTTCCGCGACCGCCAGGCGGCCCTGGCGGACAAGAACGCCGTCGTGCTCGGCGTCAGCAAGGACAGCCTCGCCAGCCACGCGAAGTTCCGCGCCAAGTACGAGCTGAACTTCCCCCTGCTGTCGGACCCGGACCTAGCGGTCCACAAGGCGTACGACGCCTACGGGGAGAAGAAGCTGTACGGGAAGGTGTCGATGGGGGTGATCCGCTCGACCGTCGTCATCGACGGGGACGGGATCGTCACGTTCATCAGGCACGGCGTGCGGTCCAAGGGCTCGGCGGACCGAGCCCTCGGACAGCTCTAGCCGTCAGCCGACGGGGATCTGACGCGGGGAGGAAGCCGCCACCTTGGGCAGGCGGAGGGCGAGCACGCCGTTGGACAGGCTCGCTTCGATCGCCTCGGCATCCACGTCCGCGGGGACCCGGAAGCTGCGCTCGAAGCCGCTGGCGAAGCGCCGCGTGATGCGACCGTCGTCATCGCTCTCTTCACCGGAGGCAGACGCCTTCAGCGTGATCACGCCGTCGTCGACAGTCACGTCCACGTCGGCGGGGGCGAGCCCGGGGACCTCCGCTTCCAGCACGTAGCCGGCTTCGTCGGTGTAGGAGGTGAGCCGGGGGAGTTCCGGAGTGGGGCCGGCGGTCCGGCGCGGTCCCCGGAAGAAGCCGGGGAAGAGCGCGTCCAGGTCGCCAAAGAAGGGGTCTCGGAGGACCAGGTTCATGTCTCGTTCCTTTCTGGCCGGACCATCCGGCAACGGGCTCAACCTGAGGCCGAGACGGAGCCTGTCAAGAACGTAAGTGGATGATTTTGCTGTCCTTTTCCTGTTTGACAACGCGCACCGAGTGGTTAGAAGGCGCGCGCGCCCTCAGGGCAGGAAGATCGCCAGATCCGCGACGTTGGTGCCGGTGGGGCCGGTGACGATTCGGCCCCCTGCCTGGGCGAAGAACGCGTGGCTGTCGTTGCGCCGGAGGAAGTCCTCGGGATCCAGGCCGAGGCTGTGGGCCCGCGCCATTACCGCCTCGTCGATCAAGGCGCCGGCGGCGTCGGAGGTGCCGTCGATCCCATCGGTGCCGACGGACAGGACCAGCCCCCCCGACCACGCCGCCGCCGCAGCCCCCAGCGCGAACTCCTGGTTGCGGCCACCGCGCCCGTCCCCGAGGACCTCGACGACGGACTCGCCCCCGGCGGCGCGGGCACTCCCCCCGCCTCCTCCGTAGAAGGCTGCCCCCGCCCAGCGCGCGGTGCCGTGGATGAGGCCCGGGATCAGCTCCAGCCCGGTGGCGGCGACCGCGTCCACGGCCGTGCTGTTGTCGGCGACGACGACGGTCTCGGCGTGGTCGTCGACGGTGGGGCCCGACGCGACGAGGCCGGGCCCGTGGCCTCCCACGTCGCTGATCACGAGGTTGACCACGCGGGCCGGAGCCATCGCTTCGGCGAGGCGCCCCCCCTTGAGCCGGCTCATGCGCACGCGGGCCGCGTTGAGCTCGGCAATGTCGGCCCCCTCGCGAAGCAGGCGGCGCGTCTGGCGGACGATGTCGGCCATCGACAGTCCGTCTCGGGGGAGCTCCAGCATCGCGCTTCCGCCGCCCGAGACGAGGCAGAGCGCCACATCGTCCGCGGTCAGGGACTCGGCGAGGGCGAGCACCTCCGCCCCCTGGTCGGCGGCGTGGGGGACGGGCACCGGGTGGCCGGCGACGCGGTACTGCAGCGGCCCCAGGGTCCCCGGGTCGGGGCCGAGTCCGAGCACGATCCCACCCTTTGCGCACCCGCTGGCCAGTGCCGCCCGAGTCATCGGCACCGAGGCCTTGCCGAAGGCGAATACCGTGCAGTTTGGGGGCAGGTCGAGGCGGCCCAGGGCGGCCGCGACCGCCGCCTCCGCATCCACCGACGCGAGGGCCCGATCAACGAGGTCCAGAGCCGCTGTTCGGCGGGCCCGAGTGTCGGGAGAGAGCTCCGGCGCGAGCAGTGATTCGCGGTTGATGACCGGCATCGGGCCGATCAAATCACGTTGCGAACCCGATTTGGTAACGCTAGCGTTGAGTTGATGTTCGCGATTCCTCACGCCCTGAACTGCCTGTGTTGCGCCTGTCCGCAGACCGGGGTGTGTTGACGTAGATCCGAGCTAGCTCGCTGCTTCACCCGCCTCGGTCGCTGACCCCGGCGGGTTTTCTTTTATCCGAACGCAGCCAGCAACCCCGTACGCCGCGACCCCGCGGCCGGGAGCCCCCGTGAGCCTCTCTCCCCCTGAACTCCCCACCGCATGGGCCTGACGGTGCCCACCTTCCTGCTCGACACGGGCCTGCTGTTCGCGGATACCTACGCGCTCAAGCGGCGGGTCGAGCAGCGGTACGGCGTCGCGATCCGGTCGGTGCGCCCGCGCCTCGACCTCGCCGATCAGGCCGCCGCCCACGGCCCCCGGCTGTGGCAGCGCAACCCCGACCACTGCTGCTACCTCCGCAAGGTGGCGCCGCTCAAGGAGGCGCTGGCGGGGGTCGATGCCTGGATCACCGGCATCCGCGCCGACCAGTCCGCCGCCCGCGCCGACGCCCGCGCCGTGGAGTGGGACGACCAGTTCGGGCTGCTGAAGATCAACCCCCTGGCGGCCTGGAGCCGCGACGACGTCGACCGCTACGTGCAGGCCCACGACGTGCCCATCAACCCCCTGCTGCTGCAGGGCTATCCGAGCGTCGGCTGCGAGCCGTGCACCTCCCAACCGCGAGCCGGCGACGAACGCGCAGGCCGCTGGGCCGGTCTCGAAAAGACCGAGTGCGGCATCCACCAACGCCTCCCCATCCTCGACCAGGAGCCTTCCCGATGACCATCCATACCCTCCCCTACCGCCGCTCAGCGGCCGGTTCGCGCGACTTCGTCGCCACCGAAATCGACCGCTTCGCCGCCTCCATCGCCCGCATCAAGGCGGGTGACGTGCCGGAGCACGTGTTCCTCGAAGAACGGCTCCGCATGGGCGTCTACGGCCAGCGTCAGCCCGGCGTGCACATGATGCGCAGCAAGCTCCCGCTGGGGCTGATGACCGCCGGCTAGGTCGACGCGTTCGCCGACATCGCCGAGGGCGACGGCCACGGCGTCGCGCATCTGACCACCCGGCAGGACATCCAGATCCACTTCGTCTCGTTGGACTCCTCCCCCGAGGTGATGCGGGCGCTCGACCGGGCCGAGATGACCTCCAAGGAGGCCTGCGGCAACGTCGTCCGCAACGTCTGCGCCGCCGGCAACGGGGGGGTCGCCCGGGACGAGCCGTTCGACGTCACGGGCCACGGGCTGGAGCTGACCCGGTTCCTGCTGCGCCACCCGGACGGCCAGAGCCTGGGCCGCAAGGTGAAGATCTACCTGTCCGGCACCGACGCCCCGGTCTGGAACCTGGGCGCTTTCCACGACCTCGGCTTCACGGCCCGCACGCGCGGGACCAACGGCTCGACCCGGCGGGGCTTCCGCGTGGTCGTCGGCGGCGGCCTGGCCGCGGTCCCCTACGAGGCCGTCGAGTACACCAACTTCCTCCCCGAGGAGGAGCTGCTGCCGTTCACGCAGGCGGTGCTGCGGGTGTTCGCGATCCACGGCGAGAAGGCCAACCGAGCGCGCGCGCGGATGAAGTTCCTCGTGGCGAAGTGGGACATCGAACGATTCCGCGAGGAGGTCGACGCCGCCCGCCGGAGCCTCGAGCACGATGACGAGTGGACGGCGTACCTGGGTCGGCTGACCCGGTGGGACGACGCCCCCCCTGCACGGCCCCGGGACGGGTGAGCCGACCCACCGCACCCCGGTGGAGGCGGCCTGGCTGCGCACGAACACCCACCCCCAGGCCCAAGACGGCTACCGCGCGGTGAAGGTGCGGGTGCCCCGAGGCGATCTGAACCCCACCCAGCTGCGAGGCCTCGCAGCGCTCCTGCGGGAGCACACGGGCGACACGCTCCGCATCCTCCCCGACCAGGCGCTGCTGATCCGCTGGGTCCCCACGGACCGGCTGCTCGCCGTGCGCGATGCGTTGGCGGCCCTCGATCTCGGCCTGGAGCGGGCCGGCGGCCTGGGGGACACGGTGACCTGCCCGGGAGCGGACAGCTGCAAGCTGGGCATCACCAGCCCGCGCAGCCTCGCGCGGTCGATCCAGCCGATGCTCGACACCCTCGCCCGGGATCCCCGGCTGGAGGCGCTCCGTATCCACGTCAGCGGATGCCCCAACAGCTGCGCGCAGCACCACATCGCCGACATCGGCTTCTTCGGGGGGGGCCGGCGAGCCGGAGGGGCGGCGGCGCCGCACTACATGCTGATGCTCGGCGGGCTCGCCGGGGGCACGGGAGCGGAGCAGCCGGGCAAGGCGTTCGGCCTGCCCGTGATGAAGATCCCGGCCAGCCGCGTTCCGGAGGCGATCAGCCGCATCGCGCAGCTGTTCCTCGCCGAGGGGGACGGCGTCACTTTCGGCCACTTCGCCCGCCGGTTGGGGCGGGCGGAGTTCAAGGCCCAGCTCGCCGATCTGACCGAACTGCCCCCCTTCGAAGAGGCGCCTGAGATGTACAAGGAGCCCGGAAGCGACACCCTGTTCGCGGTCAACGTGGGCAAGGGCGAGTGCGCCGGCGAGGTGGTCGACCAGTCGGACCTGCTGCTGGCGGGCGCCGACCGTGAGGCCGACACGGCCCTGCAGCTTCTGGAAGACGGGGGCGACACGGGAACGATCGTGGCCGCCGCCAACGACGCGATGCTCCAGGCGGCCCGGGCGATCCTGGCGACGGAGAACGTGTTCGAGCAGCGTCCGGACATCGTGGAGCGGGAGTTCCGCCTCCGGTTCTACGACGTCGGTCGGATCTTCGAAGGGGTGGGCCACTACTTCTTCGAGGCGCGCGCCGAGGACGCCGAGGACGTGGCCGCCGATCGGGACCGCCTGCGAAGGCTGGTGGTCGAGGCCGGCCTGTTCGTCGAGGAGGCGCACAGCCTGACGCTCCGCCTCCGCGGCGAGGCGGCGTTCCCGCGGGCGACCCCCGCCACGAAGAAGGCGCTGGGCGATCCCGGGCTGATCCGAACCGGGTCGGTGTCATGAGCGCGCGCCTCCCCAACATCGCCCCCGCGTCGGCCCAGGGGCCGCTCCTGGTGGCGTGGCACATCGAAGGACGTCGGGCCCTCGTGGTCGGAGGGGGGAGCGTGTCGACGCGCCGGGTGCGGGCGTTGCTGCTCGCGGGGGCCGAGGTCCACGTGGTGGCTCCCCGGCTGAGCGCGGAGCTGCGCGGACGGCAGGCGCGAAGCGAGATCACCGCCGAGGCCCGGCGGTGGTCGGTCGAGGACCTCGCCTCGCCCACACCGAGCTGGTGCTCGTGGCGATCGACGATCCGACCGTGAGCAAGCTGATCGCGGCGGCGAGCCGGACCCGCCGGATCCCGGTGCACGTCGCCGACGACAAGCCTCTGTGCGACTTCTACTTCCCCGCGATCCACCGGGACGGCCCGGTGCAGATCGCCGTCAGCACGGGGGGTGCTGGACCCGCGTTGGCGGCACGCCTGCGGGATCGTGTGGCCGCATCCCTGCCCGCCGGCCTGGGCGAGGCGGTCACCCGGTTCGGAAGGCTGCGGGCGGCGGTTCGGTTCGCGGATCCGTCCCACGGCGCGAGCCGGCGGCGCATGCGCTGGCTCAACGGCTTCGGCCGGGAGGCGGCGTGGTCGGATCTGGGGAGCCTCAGTAACGCGGAGATCGGGCGCCTGGTCCGGCGGTACCTGGCGGAGACGGCGTCGGACCGTCAAGATGCCGCATGGTCGTCGGAAGCCTCCGCCTCGTCGTCCGTCTCCACGGTAGCCGCTCGCTGAAAGAGAAGCGACGGCCCCGCCGCATGCTGACGGACCGCATCCGCAACAAGTTCAACGTCGCCATCGCCGAGGTCGACAGCCAGGACGTCTGGAACCTGCTCACGCTCGGGGTCTGCGCGATCGGCCCCGACCGCCAGCCGGTGGAGCAGGTGCTCAAGGACGTCGCCGACTTCGTGGCTGAGTTCGGCGAGGGCGAGCTGATCGAGGATGTGATCGACATCGACCGCCGCTGAGCGGTGTGCGCACGGTGTGCGCACGCAGCACTGGTGGTAGAAATCGTTGATTCCGGCCTCTCAGGGCCGGAATCGAGCTGGCATGACCGCTGCAATCTCGGAGAGGGACTCACCCTCACCGGAGATTGCCCATGTCCCTCGTTCGAGACCTCTCCTTCCTCGTCGCGCTGTCCGCCTGCGCCGTCATCTGCCTCGCCCCGAGCGTCGACCCGTGTTCGGACTGCCTGTACGAAGAAGGCGGGCTCGCCCCCGGCCAGTCCGCAGCCATCCCGATCACGACCGCCGACGCCACCGCGATGACCGCGTTCGTCGAGAGCACCCGCGGGCAGCTGGAAGTGCTCGTCGTCGGTCGCACCGGCACGCTCTGCGTCTCCGGCACCCTCGGCCGATCCTCGACCGAGTGCGGGTTCACGCTGCCCGCGAACGGCCGCGCCACCCTGGTGCTGGTCAACTCGGGGCGGGGCCCCCTGGATTACACCGCGCTGGTGGGTGAGCCCTAGCCCGCGTCGTTCGTCTTCTCAAGCAGGATCGTGAAGGGACCGTCGTTGACGAGCTCGACCTTCATGTCCGCGCCGAAGACCCCCGCCGCCGTCGGCAGGCCAAGAGCCTCCAGGTCGGCGCGGAACCGAGCCACCAGCCGATCCGCCGACGTGGGATCCCCCGCGCGCACGAACGAGGGACGCGTCCCCTTGTTGGTGTTGGCGTAGAGCGTGAACTGGGGCACCACCAGGACCGCCCCCCCGATGTCTCGCACCGACAGGTTGGTCTTGCCCTGCTCATCGGGGAAGATGCGATAGCCCGCGACCCGCTCGGCCAACCGACGGGCGATGGGCTCGTCGTCACCGGTGGTGGTTCCGACGAGGGCGACGATGCCGCGTTCGATGGCGCCGACGACGGCTCCATCCACGGTGACGGAGCCACGAAGGCAGCGCTGGAGGAGGACTCGCATGGGCCGGGAGGCTACCGGGATCGTGCTCGCCGCGGGGCTGCTGGCGGCGTGCGGCCGGCCCGCTCCACCGCCCGAGTGCGGCAGCGAGGACTTCGCCTGCTTCTTCGGAGCCTTCAGCAACCTCGGGGGGACCGCCATCGAGGGCATGGAGCTGTGCACCCCGGACCTGCCGGAGGTGGACTGCGTCGCCACCAACGCCGACGGCACCTTCCAGCTGCCCGGCCTGCCCCTGGAGACCGACGTCGCCATCACCGCCGAGCACGCCGACTTCGTACCCACCCTCTTCCCCCAGAATACGGCGCTGGACTGGTACGCCTGGAACAAGGTGGCGGTGCCCCCGTTCGTGGTCGAGACCCACGCCGACCGCCTGGACTCGGAGCTGGACCCGGAGCTCGGGCACCTCCTCTTCCTGGTCTGGGAGGGGCTCAACCTCGACGGCGTCGACACCCCCCGCGTGACGGACGTCGAGGGGGAGCTGCTCGCGCCGGACGGGAGCCTGTTCTACGCCGACGGCCTCGGGCTCGCCTCGGCGTCGGCCACTGCGACCACGAGCAGCGGCAGCGGGGGTGCGCTGAACCTCGCCCCCGGCACCGCGGAGCTGGTGCTCACGGCCCCCGAGGGCCCCTGCGACGAGGCTTCGTTCACCTGGGCGTTGGAGGACGACGGCACGATCCCGGTACCGGTCCGCGCGGGCTTCTTCAGCGCCATCGACATCGTCTGCCCGGTGCCGTGAGCAGCCGATCACGCCGGAACTTCCTGCTGACGGCGGGGGCGGCGATGACCGCCGCCTGCAACCCCGTGCCCCGGCGGTTCGCGTTCGACGTCGGCGCCGCCCCCACCGCCGCCGCCGGGATCGTCGTCCGCTTCTTCAGCGTCGGCTGCTTCCTCGTGGAGTCGGGAGGCACGGCGCTGCTGACCGACCCCTTCTTCAGCCACCTGAAGCTGAAGCGGGTGGTGCACGGTCCGGTGGTCCCGGACCCGCCCCAGGTGGAGCCGTACCTCCCCCTGATGGGGAACGTGGAGGCCGCGGTGGTCGGCCACGCCCACTACGACCACCTGCTCGACCTGCCCGCCGTCGCGCCCGCGTTCGCGCCCCGAGCGCGCATCTTCGGCAGCACGACGATGGCCCACACGTTCGCGCCGACGGGGCTCTCCCGCGAGGTGGTCGTGGTCAACGATCGGGTGGGCCAGTGGCTGGAAGCGGGGGCGCTGCGGGTGCTGCCGATCGCGTCGGGCCACCCGGACAACGTCCCGGGCATCCACCTCTTCCAGAAGCGGCTGACGGAGCCGCGAACCGAGCCGCCGATCAAGGCCAGCGACTATCAGGAGGGCGACACCTTCGCCTACCTCGTCGACTTCCCCGAGCACCGGGTCTACGTGCAGACCTCCAGCCGGGGTTATCCGGACGGCTTCTTCGACCCCGCGATCCTGGCGGAACGGCCGGTGGACGTGGCCTTGCTCGCCATGGACTGCGCCAACATCCAGGCCCGGGGCCGCGGACCGTCGATCATCGACTTCCTCGCCCCCCGCCACGTCGTGTTCTGCCACTGGGGCGACTTCTTCCGGGGCAAGGACGAACCGCGCTGGGAGGGCGTCAAGGTGGACCTGCCGCGGTTGACGCGAAACCTCCCGTCCACGGACCGGACCACCTACACCTTCCCCGCCTGGGATTCGGTGCACGCCTTCTGAGCGATGGACAGCGCCCCCGCTTTGCTGCAATGTCCTCGCGCTTCGGAGACTGCACATGAGCCCCCACCCCTGGATCGTCCTCAAGTTCGGCGGCACCTCGGTCGCGACCGCGGCCAACTGGGGTCGCATCGCCGACCGCGTACGCCAGCTGCTGCCCACGCGCCGGGTCTGGGTCGTCGCCTCGGCCCTGTCGCAGGTCAGCAACCGCCTGGAGGCGACCATCGCCGAGGCGCTGGCGGACGAGCCGCTGGAGTCCTTCGTCTGGATCCGCGACGCCCACGAAACCCTCGCGCGCGAGATTGGGATCTCCCCGGACGACTACGCCCCCGTGGGCAAGCTGCTGGAAGAGCTGCGCAAGCTGCTGGAGGGGATTCGACTGACCCGGGAGGCGTCGCCTCGCCTGCGCGCCCGCGTGATGTCTTTCGGGGAGCTGGCTTCCACCCACCTCGGCATCGCCGCCTTCCACCACCACGGCCTCGACGGTCAGCGCGTGGACGCGCGCGACCTGCTCCAGACGGTCCCCTACGCGACCGGCCGGCCCGAGCAACTGCGGTACCTCGAAGCAGACGTCGCCCCCCGCAAGGACGCCGCCGGCGCGGATGCCGCCGCCAACGGAAGTTCCCTTGTACTCACGCAGGGTTTCATCGCTTCGAACGCCCGCGGCGAGACCTGCCTGCTGGGCCGCGGCGGCTCGGACACCTCCGCCGCCCTGTTCGCCGCGCTGACCGAAGCGGCGGCGCTGGAGATCTGGACCGACGTCCACGGCCTCTTCACCACCGATCCCCGCCAGATCCCCGCCGCCCGGCTGATCAAGGACATCGGCTACCGCGAGGCCGAAGAGCTGGCCGCGATGGGCGCCAAGGTGCTCCACCCGCGGTGCCTCGGGCCCGCTCGGTGGGCCGACGTGCCGGTGCGGGTCAAGAACACCCGCGACCCCGACGGCCCCGGCACGAGCATCGGGCACGTGGAGGAGAGCGATCCCGCCGTCACCGCCGTGGTGCGTCGCTCCGGGGTCACCCTGTTGACCATCCAGACGCTGGACATGTGGGGAGCCTCGGGCTTCCTCGCGCAGGTGTTCGCCCACTTCGAGGCACTCGGCATGAGCATCGACCTGGTCGCCACGTCGCAGTCGGCGGTCAGCCTCACGCTCGACTTCATCCCCGGCGGCACCGGCGGCGAGTCCTTCGGTGAGCTGCTCGCCCGGCTCGGCTCGCTGGGCGAAGTGACGGTGGTCGATCCGTGCGCCGTCGTCTCGATCGTCGGCCGGCGCATCCGCACCGTGCTGCACGAGCTCGGCCCCGCGATGGCGGTATTCCGGGAGCACCACGTTCACCTGGTGTCCGAGTCGTCGGAGGACCTGAACCTGTCGTTCGTCGTCGACGAGCCGGATGCGCCGAAGCTGGTGGCCGCGCTCCACGCCCGGCTGCTGCCCCGTCAGGGTGGGGGCGAGCGGTTCGGCCCGACGTGGGAGCTGCTCAGCGGGGGCGCCGCCCCCGAAGCTTCCGCTTCGTCGCAGCGCTGGTGGCGGTCGCGGCGCGATGAGTTGCTGACCCTGTGCGCCGACGGCGACGCCCGCTACGTCTACGATCTGGCGACCGTGCGAGCCCGGGCGAAGGCGCTGCGTCAACGACTCACGCACGTCGGCACCGTCTTCTACGCGATGAAGGCCAACTCCCACCCCGACGTGCTCCGCACCATCGCGGGCGAGGGGCTGGGCATGGAGTGCGTGTCCGCCGCGGAGGTCGATCGCGTGCGGTCGGTGCTCGGCGACGAGGTTCCGATCCTGTTCACCCCGAACTTCTGCCCGCCCGCGGAGTACGCGTACGCCGCCAGCAAGGGCGCCGAGGTGACGATCGACGGCCCCCACCTGCTGCCGTTCGTGGGCGACGAGTTCGCCGTGCGGCTCGATCCCGGCGAAGGGCTGGGCCACCACGAGAAGGTGCGGACGGCGGGGGCGCACGCGAAGTTCGGCCAGCCGATGGACGAGCTGGACGCGCTGTTCGAGGCGACCCGGGCCGCCGGCAAGAAGATCATCGGGCTCCACTCGCACGTGGGCAGCGGAATCCTGGAAGCGGGCGCGTGGGCGCGCACCGCCGAGCTGTTCGCCGCGTTGGCGGAGCGGCTCCCGGACCTGCGCTGGATCGACGTGGGCGGCGGCCTCGGCGTGGTCGAGCGGCCGGGGCAGCAGCCGCTGAACCTGGACGCGGTGAACACCTCGCTGGCCCAGATCGCGGCCGGGCTGGGCTCCATCGAGCTGCGCATGGAGCCGGGGCGGTACCTGGTCAGCGAGTGCGGCGTGCTGCTGGCGCCGGTGACGCAGGTGCGGGCCAAGGGCGACGTGCGCTTCGTCGGCGTCGCCACCGGCATGAACTCGCTGATCCGCCCCGCGCTGTACGGGACGTGGCACTCGATCCACAACCTGACGCGGATCGACGAGACCGCCACCGGCTACGCCCACGTGGTCGGGCCGATCTGCGAGACCGGGGATGTGCTCGGGCGCGACCGGCTGCTGCCGGAGACGCAGCCTGGGGATGTGCTGCTGATCGAGAACGCGGGGGCGTACGGGCGGGTGATGTCGTCCAGCTACAACCTGCGCGCACCGGCCGAGGAAATCGTGCTCGGCTAGTTCCGCGAGCTTCCGCCCCGCCATGCCCCGCCGGCGAAGTCCGCCGCTCCTGCGAGTCCCTCTTCGGCGACCGCCTGAAGCCCGCCCTCGAACTCCTGCGCGAGCGCCCGATCCAACGGGAGATCCAGAGCGGCGTAGGCAGAGCGTCGATCGGCCCCAGCCCCACGATGCGGGGGAGCCTGACGGTTCCGCCGTCGATCAGGGGCACACCCCAGCGTCGGCAGAAGACCCCGAGGGTCGCGTCCTCGGCGGCGACGCGGAGGTCGCACCAGAGCGCCAACTCCAACACGCCCGCCACCGCGTGGCCTTCGATGGCCGCGACCACGGCTTGTCCAGGAGCATGCGCGACGGTCCCATCGGCCCGTCTCCATCGGACGCCAGCCGGTTGGGTTCGCCGTCGCCGGAGATGGCTTTGATGTCGGCCCCGGAGCAGAACGTGCCGCCCGCGCCCCAGAGCACCGCCACGCGTGAGTCGGGGTCGGCCTCGAACTCACGGAAGGCTTCAGCGAGCGACGCCGCCGTCGGTCCGTCCACCGCGTTGCGCCGCTCCGGGCGGTCCAACACGACCGTCCAGATGGCTCCGACCCGCTCGACGCGGACGCTCACGCGCCGCTGAACTGGATGCCTTCGAACACCAGCGTCGGCGTTCGGAAGGTCGACCACGGCACCGGATCGTCGCCGACCCGCACCAGCTTCTGGAGCAGCTCGGCGTAGTTCCCGGTGACGTTCATCTCGGAGATCGGCTCCGCCAGGGCGCCGTCGCGAATGACGTGCCCACGGAGCCCGAACGAGAAGTCGCCCGTGGTCATGTTGGCGTTGCCGCCCAGCCACGAGTTGACGTACAGCCCCTCGCCGACGTCCCCGAGCATCGACGCAAGGTCTCCCTTGCCCCCCTCGAAGACGATGTTCGACGGCGACCCCGTGGTCGGCTCCCAGCCGAGCTTCCGCCCGTAGTAGGTGTCGACGTAGAAGGTCTTGAGCACGCCCCCCTCGATGACGGTCCGCTTCTTCGTCGCGATGCCTTCGCCATCCCACAGCCGGGAGGCGCCCATGCGGGGGCGGAACGGATCGTCCGTGAGCGTGAGCACATCCGACGTGATCGACTTGCCCAGTTGGTCGGCGAGGTACGACCGCTTCTGCTGGATGGCACCCGCCGACATGGCGCCAAAGATCCGGCCCATCAAGGAGGCGCCCGCCTCCGGGTCGACGACCATCGTCGTCTTGCTGCTGGGGGCCTTCGTCGCGCCCCGCCGGGCGAGCACCCGACGCAGCGCCTCAGCGCCCGTCTCCTTCGGCGAGGGGAGCCCCTCGAGGTGGCTCCCACCGACCCACCACCAGGCTTCCGGCCGCTTCGTCGGACCGTCCGAGACCGTCACCTCGGACCCGTACCAGACCGAACTGCCTTCGGACGCACCCTCGAAGCCGTTGGAACTCACGCGTGCACTCACGCCGTGAGCGTTGGCCACTCCGGAGGTCGCGGAGATCACGTCGTCGTGGGCGGAGGCGGCGTCGGCCAGCTCCTGACACCACTGCGTGCGCACCTCACGGGTGAGGTTGACGAGGCTCGCGTCGACCAGATCGAGGTCGATGTCCTGGCGACCCTCGTACAGCTTCGGATCCGTGATCTTGCGGAACGGATCGACCTCGAGCAGGCGCGTGAGCGCCACCGCTTCGGCGATGAACGGCCGCAGCCGATCCGGATCCAGGTCGTTGGTGCTGTGCCGCGAGAATCGGCCGTCGACGTACAGGTTGAGCCCCAGCCCGCGGCTGGTGTCCTCCTGCACCTTCTCCAGCTTGCCCTCGCGCCACGCGAAGTCGATGGACCGTCCGCGACTCACACCTACGACGGCGTCGTCGGCCCCCGCCTGCTTCGCCATGTCGACGGCGGTGCGGGCTTGCTCCAGGAGTTCCTCACGCATCGACGCCTCCGACCGTGAGCTTGTTCACGAGCACCGTGGGCATGCCCTGCGACACCGGGACCCGCTGCCCCTCCTTGCCGCAGGTCCAACCGCCCGTATCCAGCTTCATGTCCGACGCGACCATCGAGATGTCCTTGAGGGCAGCCGGGCCGTTGCCGATGATGTTGCAGTCCTTGATGGGGGCGGTCACCTTGCCGTCTTCGATGAGCCAGCCGTTCTTGATGTAGAAGGTGAAGTCGCCGGCCCCGATCTGGACCTGACCGTTGGTGAACGTCTCCGCGACGATCCCCAGCTTCACCGACTCGATGATCTCGTCCCGGTCGTGCTCGCCCGACTCCATGTAGGTGCAGCGCATGCGCGGCATGGGCACGTGGCGGAAGGACTCACGCCGGCCCGAGCCCGTGGACTCGACGCCGTAGTGCTTCGCCGAGATGCGGTCGTGCAGGTAGGTCCGCATCACGCCGTTCTCGACCAGCACCGTACGCTCGGTGGGGTTCCCCTCGTCGTCGATGTTCAGCGCCCCCCGCTCGAACGGGTGCAGCGCACTGTCGACGATGGTCACGCACTCGGGCGCGACCGTCTCCCCGATCATCGTCGAGTAGATGCTCGTCCCCTTGCGGTTGAAGTCGGCCTCCATGCCGTGCCCGACGGCTTCGTGGAGGAGGATGCCGCTGGCGCCCGCGTCCAGCACGACCGGCAGCTCGCCCGCGGGGGGGCGGCGCGCCTCGAACAGGATCATCGTGCGGTCGACGGCCTCCTGGCACATCGTCTTGAGCCGCTCGTCGGTGTACCAGTCGATGCCGTGGCGGCCGGCGACGTTGCTGCTGCCGGTCTGGACCTCGCCGTCCTTGGAGGCGGCGACCGAGCACCACAGCCGCGACATGGGCCGGCGGTCGGCGATGACGCGGCCGTCGCTGGTGGCGATGAGCACGCGGTCGTCCGAATCCGCCCACGCGACGGTGACCTTCTCGAGGCCGGGCTCGATGGCCCGGACGAACGCCTCGGTCTGCTGCAGCAGGGGGAGCTTCTCGGCGACGCCGACGTCCTCCCAGTTGCGGTCGATGCTGTAGAGGTCCGCGTGCCCGCGCTGCGTGAGCGTCTGGGGCGGCACCTCATCCGTGGACACCTGCGCGATCGTCGCGGCCGTACGCGCCGCCTTGAGCATCGACGGAAGGTCGAGGTCTTCGCTGTAGGCGTAGCCGGTCTGGTCGCCGACGACGACGCGGATACCGACGCCGCGGTCCACCGCCGAGCTGGCCCGGCTGATGATGCCGTCCTCCAGCGTCAGGGAACCGGAGCGGCTGTGTTCGAAGTAGAGATCGGCGTAGTCCGCGCCGCGTCCGAGGGCCTCACTGAGGACCTTCGAAAGCATCGCTTCGTCAACGCCGAACCAGTCGTAGTAGGGGTGCGTAGTGCTCGCCATAGAGGCGCGAATGCTAACCCCCGACCAGTCGATAAACCACCCCACCGCGGTGCGACAGCACGTAGACCTCGCCGAATCCGTCGACCCCGAAACTCGACACCCCGATCAGGGCGGTGTGCTTGGGGTCGAGCCGCTTGGTCAGGTCGGCTCGATCGACCGCCTTGCCGTCCCGGATCCGGAAGGTCCCGACGAAGTCGTGGCAGTAGTCCGACCAGAACCAGGTGCCCGCCAGATCGGGGAGGCACTGCCCCCGGTACACCGGACCGCCGGTGATCGAATTGCAGGGGGCGTAGGCCTCCATGGCGATGAGGGGAGCCTCGAAGCCGGCCTCGCCGCAGGCGTTATGCCGCTCGAAGCACTCGCCGCCTTCGTAGACGTCCCAGCCGTAGTTCGCGCCGAACGCCATGCCGGGGGCGTGGTAGTCGAGCTCCTCGACGCTGTGCTGGCCGACGTCGCCGATCACCAGCTCGCCGGTGACGGGGTCGAAGTGGTACCGCCACGGATTGCGCAGCCCCCAGGCCCAGATCTCGTCGCGCGCGCCCGGGTCGTTCACGAACGGGTTGTCCGCAGGGATGCCGTAGGTCAGCCCCGGGCTGGCGTTGTCCACGTCGATGCGGAGCATGGATCCCAGCAGCGTCGCCTTGTTCTGGCCGTTCGCCTTGGGATCGTTGGCGGAGCCGCCGTCGCCGAGGCCGATGTACAGGAAGCCGTCCCGGGGGCCGAACTCGAGGTGCCCGCCGTTGTGGTTTCCGTACGGCTGCTCGACCTCCAGGATCAGGGCGGCGGAGGCGGGGTCGACAACGTCGGGGGACGCGGAGTCGACACGGAACTCCACCACCGCCGTGTCGCCGGAGTCGCGCTGGCTGTGGTGGATGAACACGCGCGGGTCCGCGGGGAACTTCGGGTGGAACGCCATGCCCAGCAGCCCCTGCTCGGGGTTCCGCGTGCGCACCTCGGATGCGACGTCGAGGAACGGGGCGGGCAGCACGGCGCCGTCCTTGAGCACGCGCACGATGCCGTTCTGCTCCACCACGAACAGCCGTGGGTCGCCGGGTGGGGCCGTCACCAGCACCGGACGCAGGAGCCCCGCGACCACCGGGGCGAGGGCGAGGTCGGTGCCGGCATGGGGGGTGGCGCAGGGGCCGGGAAGCGGAGCGCCTTCGGCCACGTGAGGGCCGGGCGGGGGCGGGGTCGCTGATTCGGGGGCGGCCTGGGCCGACGGACTGCGCCCGCCGCATCCCACGGTCAGCAGGACGACGGACGCGAGCGCGAAGAACCTCACCTAGTTGTTCTCGGCGCCGTCTTCGATCCACTGGCGGATCGCTTCGAGCTCATTGTCCGGGAGCTGGGCGCCGACCGGCATCTTGCGCGCGTCCTCCACCTCCGTCAGCAGCAGTTGGTACAGCAGGGAGTTGTCCGGGTCGCCGGGCACGACCCGCACGACATCGGCTGCCTCGCCAGGTACGTCGATCAGGGTCGCGTAGGCTGCCTCCACCGACGACAGATCGAGGTCGGATTCGGGGCTCGGCCCACCGTGGCAGGACTCGAACGCGCAGCTGCCCTCGAACACTTCGGCGTTGATCGTGCTCAACGTCGGGTCGAGGGCCCCGCAGGAGCTCGCCGCCATGAGGAGGGGGAAGATGGCCACGGGGAGCCACGGAGTCGACTGAATCAACTTCTGAGAGCGTCGCATCCGCGAAGCGTGCCTGCGACAGCGGCGATTGTCACCGGGCGGATCGCGGCATGGGTCCCCAGGGAGGCGCGTGGTAGCGTCGCCCCGCTTTGACGGAACCCCTGATGTTGCAACGACTTCTTCCCCTCCTGGCGCTCTCGGCGGCGCTGGCCGGATGCCCCCCCACGGACGCATGGGCATCACCGAGCAGATCAACTACCAGAGCCTCAACGGCCACCACGTCACCATCTTCGGCACGAGCACGCCCCACCACCAGATCGCCGACGGCGAGCAGTGGGACTGCACCGAGACCGAGCAGCTGGACATGACGTCGATGGAGCCGATCCTCATCGGCGGCGGCATCCTGTACGACGATCAGGGCGTGGTGAACGAGTTCGTGCTCCCCCCCGGCATGGGCGCCCCGATCGAGAGCGGCACCCGCATCATCCTGCAGTCGCACTACCTCAACGTGCGCGACCATCCCATCCTCGTGCGCGACGCCGCGTACTTGAAGCTGGTGGAAGAGGACACGATCACGACCTGGACGGCGCCGTTCGTGAACACGGTCACCGAGTTCAGCATCCCCGCCAACACCGCCGAGTACGCGCTCAGCTTCGACTGCGGCTGGGAGGAGACGTTCGAGCTGCTCTACATCGGCGGTCACCTGCACGAGTGGGGCGTGTCCTTCAAGACCGAGCACACCGACGTCAACGGCGACACCACCACGATCTACGAGGTCAAGGAGTGGGAGCCGGTGCTCCGGGACGCGCCGGAGTACACGCAGTACGCGCCGGGCGGGTTCGTCGTGACCCCGGACGACACCTTCACGACCACCTGCACCTGGTTCAACGACCAGGACCACGAGCTCGATTTCCCGCAGGAGATGTGCGTGACGTTCGGGATGGCCTACCCCAGCCGCGTCCCGGTCATCTGCGACGCCAACTAGCGGCGGGCGTCCTCCAGGGCCGACGCCAGCCGGTCGTTGCCCCAGTACAGCTCGTCGCCGACGACGAACGTCGGCGCGCCGAACACGCCCGCGCCGACCGCATCGTCGGTGGCCTGCCGCAGCGCCGCCTTGGTGTCGGGATCTGACGCCCGCGCGACCAGGTCTGCGCCGTCGAGGCCGACCTCGTCGCACAGCCGCTCGATCAGGGCCGGGTCCTTCGGGTTCAACCCCTCGACCCAGCAGGCGTCGAAGATGCGGTGGGCCAGCGCCCGACCCGACGCGGAGTTCGGATCGGCGAGGATCGTGACCCGCAGGGCCAGCACCGTGTGCAGGGGGAAGAGCTCCGGCCAGTTCAGCGCCACCCCCGCTTCGGCGGCCTGCCGCTGGCCGTCCGCGTCCGACCACGCCCGCTTCGCCTCGTTCATGGCGAGCCGCGGCACGTTCGCCATGCCGACCAGGGCGAAGACGCCTCCCAGGAGCATGGGACGCCAGCGCACCACGTCGCCGATCAGGCCGTCGACGCGCGTCGAGGCGAGGTACGCAAACGGCGAGCTGTAGTCGAACCAGAAGTCGACCGGCCGCACGGGACCCTCGAAGGCGTCGGCGGCAACGGGCGTAGGCGGGTCTCCGCCCAGGGCGCGCTCCACCTCGTCGAGCCGGTCCTGCCCCCAGGACAGCTGCCCGTCGACCACCATCGCGGGGGCGCCGAAGACCCCGCGCTCCAGCGCCTCGTCGGTGCGGCGGCGGAGGTCGTCCTTGATCTCCTGGGTTCTCGCGCACGCGAGGAGGGCGTCGGCGTCGAGCCCCGCCTCGGTGAGTACGACCGCCACCCCGGCGTCGGTGGACAGGTCGATCCCGCGCACCCAGTAGGCGGCGTAGAAGAGGTGCACTAGGTCCATCGTCGGCCCCGCGGCGATGAGCGTGCGCAGCGCCGTGACCGTGCGCATTGGGTGGTGGTGCGGCGTGTTCAGGGGCACGCCGAAGGCCTCGGCGTGGCGGGCCAGGTCCCGGGCGTTGTGCCGGGCCTTGGACTCGCTCAGCGTGTGGGCGAGGTTCTGCGCGACCCCCCGAGCGCGGAAGACGCCTCCCAGGAGGAACGGCCGGACCTGCAGCGCGGTGCCGGTGCGCTCCGCCACGCCCTCAATCTTGGCGCTGGCGAGGTAGGCGTAGGGGCAGCTGAAGTCGAACCAGAACTCGACCGCGGTCATCGGGCGGGCTTCCGCTGGTTGGGCACGAACCCGGGCAGGTACCAGAAGGTCTCGTCCCGCACGAAGCGGCCCAGCGGGTACTCGGTGCGCGGGCGGTTGTCGGTGATGATGGGGTAGGCGGCAGCCTTGGCGCGAAGCTCCGCCTCGGTCATCACGATCCCTTCCTCGAACAGCTCGCGGGTCAGCCACGGGGCCATTTCCGCCATGTTCCGCTCGGCCATGCGGCGGACAACGGGGTCGACCGACAGGTCGATCTCCGCGGCGGACCCCATCAGCAGCACGCCGGCGATGTCGTGGAGGCTCCAGATGCCGACGTGGTCGAACGTCTCGCTGAAGTTCCGCGCGATGGACCAGAAGTCATCTTCGAAGCAGGGCGTGGGCACCCACAGCATGAAGATGCCGTCGTCCGTCAGCCGCGCCTTCGTCAGCTCCAGGAACTCCATCGAGTACAGGTTCACGGTCCCCTCCGAGAAGATCGGGGGGGCGGCATCGACGACGATGAGGTCGTACTTGTCCTCGGCCAGGAGCATGTAGTTGCGGCCGTCGTTGATGAAGATCCGCACGTCGTCACGCTGGGGGAAGTCGGCTGCCTCGGGCTCCCAGATCGGGAAGCTCCCGACCACGCCGGCGACCAGTTCGACCGCGTCCACGTTCCCCACGTGCTCGACCGCGGCGCGGAACGTCGTGCCGACGCCGAAGCAGACCACCAGGGCCCGCTCGGGGGCGTCCCGCAGCAGCAGAGGCACGTGAGCCATCAGCGCGCCGGGCATGCCTTTGCCGCTGGTGATGATGCCGTTGATGAGCAGTATCTCGCGGTTGTCGGGGGCCTTGTATCCGGTCAGGGCGGCGGCGGTCTCCTCGTGGTGGAAGTAGACGCGGCCCGGGCCCATGTCGTTGAGCAGCACGAGGCGGCGCTCGATGACCTCGTAGAAGACGTCCTTGTCCGTCTTGCCGAGACCGACCATGACCAGCAGCGCGGCGAGCACCCCGGCCACGATCTTCGGCTCCTTCAGACCCCCGATCATCGCGATGACGGCGACGCCGATCGCCAGGTTGATCGTGGCCGCGAGGTAGAACGCGCCCTGCGCTCCGGCGTTCGGAACGAGCAGGTAGCCGGTAGCGAGCGCGCCGACGACGCCGCCGACCGTGTTGGCCGCGTACAGCGTGCCCACCGACTTGCCGACCTGGCGGTAGTCCGTCGTCACGATCCGCCCCAGCAGCGGGAAGATCATGCCCAGAAGCAGGGTCACCGGAAGGATGACCAGCGCGGCGTACAGGAAGATGAGCTTGATGTCCGCCGCCTCGGTCAGCGGCGAGTAGAGGTACCGCGGCGCGGTGGCCTGCGCCCCGATCGCCCGGAACACCTGCAGGCTGCACACCCCGAGCGCGGCGACCCCCAGCTGGAGGGCGCCGAACACCAACGCCGGCGAGCCGATCCGATCGGCGAACCGGCGCACGATGAGGCTCCCCAGCGCGATACCGATAAGGTAGGTCCCCAGCATCGTGGAGAAGGCGTAGACGGAGTTGCCGAGCACGAGCACCAGCAGCCGCGTCCAGATCACCTCGTAGGCGAGCGCACACGCGCCCGAGGCCCCCGCGAGGATCAGGAACACCCGGATCCTCGCGGGGTCGGCCTCCCCGGTCGACGGCGTCGAGGGTGCCGCGTCCGAGGCCGGGCGGGCGCCCGCGGAGTGCAACCAGACGACGGCGGCGATGGTCAGGTTGATCGCCACCCCCACCCCCACGGCGGCGTACTCCCCCAGCAGGGCGATGGCGAAGAAGCCGCAGGCGAACGTGCCGATCACCGCTCCGACCGTGTTGAGGCCGTAGAACAGCGCCAGGCGCCCCCCGACCTCGCTGTCGTCGCGGGTGATCCAACGGGTGATCAGCGGCAGGGTCGTGCCCATCAGGATCGTGGGCGCGGCGAGCACCGCTCCGGACAGGAGCAGGCGGAGTCCGACCTCGGTCGCGGAGGCCCCTCCGGTCCGACCCAGTTCGCCTCCGAACATCGACGCATACACCGCCGGCAGCGCCCTCATCGCGACCGTCGCGGCGAGCGCCGACAGCGCGATCCCGACCTCGATCTTGGCGTAGGTGCGGAGGGTCGGATTCCCCTTCGTCACGTACTTGCCCGCGATCCACGAGCCCAGCGCGAGGCCGCCCATGAAGACGGCGATGACGGTCGATGTCGCGTAGATCGTGATGCCGAAGACCCGGATCAGCATCCGCATCCAGACGACCTGGTAGACGAGCCCGCTGATCCCGCTGAGCAGGAACAAGCTGGGGAGGAAGAGGCGTTCGAAGCGTTGGTCGTCGGTCACGGTCGCGGAGGGTAGCAGCGGCTCACCCGTGGGCTAAACTCGCCCGCCAGGAGGCGCCATCCAACCCGGCACCCGCCAGTTCCGCTACGGCGAAGACCCCTTCGCGATCCTCTGCCGCCGCGTTGAGCCCTTTCAGGCCAAGCTCGCCACCCACCCGATCTACCTTCGGGTGCGCACTGAGCGCGGACTCCAGATCTTCATGACCCACCACGTGTTCGCGGTGTGGGACTTCATGTCGCTGACCAAATCCCTGCAGCATCGGCTGACGTCGATCGAGGTGCCCTGGCTGCCCGCCCCGAACCCGCTGGCGGCGCGGCTGATCAACGAGATCGTGCTGGGGGAGGAGACGGACGAGGTCGACGACGGCGAGTACCTCAGCCACTACGCGCTGTACCTCAAGGCGATGGGCGAGATCGGGGCCGATCCGGGGCCGATGCGTCAGTTCGAGCAGGCGCTCCGGGACGGTGCTTCCCCCGCCGAGGCCCTCGCTCCCCTGCCGATCGTCGAGGCGGTCAAGACCTTCGTGCTGTCGACGCTGGCGGTCGCGGAGCAGTCCGAGCACGAGGTCGCCGCCGCCCTGCTGCTGGCGCGCGAGGACTTGATCCCGGTGATGTTCGACCGGCTCGTGCGGGAGATGGACCGGCGCAGGGGGCTCGCCGGCCGGGTGGCCCGACGGCTCGGGACCGGCGCCGTCGATCCCCGCGCCAACTTCCGCCTGTACCTGAAGCGCCACGTGCACCTGGATGGGGAGGAGCACGGTCCGATGGGCCGCCGCATGCTCATGAGCCTGTGCGCGGACGACACGGACAAATGGGAGGCCGCGACCGACGCCGCCCGCGCGGCCCTGGAGGCGCGAATCGCGCTGTGGGACGGAATGCTCGTCGCGATCGAAGAGGGCGTCAGCCCGCGCTGATCATCCGGTCGAGGCGGTCCAGCCCCGTGCGCACGGTCTCGAGGTTCGGGCCGAAGCTGATCCGGACGAACTGCTTGAGCCGGGACGGGATGTGACCGCGTCGCTGGCCCGGGTTCACGTCGAAGAACTCACCTGGCACGACGATCACCTTCTCCTCGAGTGCGGCCCGGAAGAAGTCCATGCCGTCGCGCAACGCCGGCGGCAGGTTGTCGAGATTGGCGAACGCGTAGAAGGAGCCCGACGGCTCGGCCTGGAGCCCGACCCCCATCGCCCGCAGCCGGTCCAGCACGAGGTCCCGCTTCACGGAGAAGGCGGCACGAATGGCGGCTGCCTCCGCGTCGGCGTGGTCCTGTTGAATCAGCGGCAGGGTGGCCCGCTGCATCGGGTGAGACGGCCCGCCGTCCAGGAACGATCCGGCTGAGGTCAGCCCCTCGATCACGTGCTTGGGCGCGACGGTCCAGGACAGCCGCCACCCCGGGTAGCGCCAGTTCTTGGTCAGCCCGTCCACGATCACGACGGGGTCGCGGTCGACGTCCTCGACGTGGCGCGCGGCGGACAGCGCCGGCGCCTCCGCTTCGGCCGCGGGGCCGTACAGGTAGTGGGAGTAGAACTCGTCGAGGATGAGGAAGCAGCCAAGCTCCCGGCAGCAGTCGACCCACGCCCGCAACGCGCCGCCGCGCACCACCTGGCCGGTGGGGTTGCAGGGGTTGCTCATAAGCAGAGCCCCCAGCCCCTTGCCGACGATCTCGGCGCGCAGACGCTCCACCGGCAGGGTGAAGCCCTGCTTCCGCTCCAGGAGGATCGGGATCGGCACGAACGCCCGGAACAGCTCGATGAGCTCCTCGTACGCGGTGTAGTCGGGCAGGAAGTGGCCGAGGTGGATGTTGCCCAGGGAGGCCGCGATCCGGGTGAGTCCCAGCCGCCCGCCAGCGCTGATCGCCACGTTCTCGGCGCTGTACTGGGACGGCAGACCTCGGCGGAAGCGGGCGTTGTACAGATCCGCGACCGCCGCACGGAGCTCCATCAGGCCCCCCACGGGGGCGTACTCGTGGGTCTCGGGGGGCAGATCGATCGACTCGATCCGCGCCGGCGCGCCGGGCAGACCGTCGGTCTCCGGGGCTCCCTGCCCCAGGTTCGCCCAGTCCGGGTTCCCGTAGTGGAAGCCCTGCTTGCCGGCCTCCGTCATCACGAAGATCACACCGGTGCGGGGAACCGGTCGGAAGATGCTGCGTTCGGCGGACGGGGCGACCATGCACCGTGCCTACAGGACCGCTTCGAGGGGGTCAAATGGGGGGCGGCGGTCTGCTACGCTCGCCCGTCCATGACCTCGGCTTCCATCGACGACACCGCCGCCGTTCGGGCCGGCCTCCTACGGCCGCTCCCCGAGCTGGACGCCCGCTTCTTCTACGACGACCTCGGCAGTGAGCTGCTCGAGCAGATCACGCAGCTGCCGGAGTACTACCCAACCCGCACCGAGATCGGGATCCTCGAGGTCAACGCCGACGCGATCGTGGCTGCCGCTGGGGCCGAAGAGCTGGCCGAGCTGGGCTCCGGCGCGGGCCGGAAGATCCGCTTGCTCCTGGACGCCATGAGGTGCGCCGGTCAGCTGAAGCGCTGCACGATGTTCGACATCAACGCCAGCTTCCTCGAGGCGTCCGTCCAGCGGCGGCGCGACAGCTACCCCCAGGCGGAGGTCAGCGGCGTCGTCGGGAACTTCCTGGACGACCTGGGCTGCCTGGGCCCCGGCGGCCGGCGCATGGTGATGCTCCTGGCGGGCACGATCGGCAACCTCGACCCCGCGCGCACCACGACCTTCCTGCGCGACATCGCCGACCGCACGGGGCCGGACGACTCCTTCCTCGTGGGCGTCGACCTGGTGAAGTCGCGCGAGCTGCTGGAGGCGGCCTACGACGACGCCCAGGGGGTCACGGCGAAGTTCAACCTGAACATCCTGACCGCGGTGAACCGGCAGTTCGACACGCGCTTCGTGGTCGAGGACTTCGAGCACCACGCATTCTGGGACGAAGCCCAGTCGCGCATCGAGATGTGGCTGCGGGCCGTGCGCCCCACCCGCTGGCGCATGCCCGGCGGAGGCGAGCCGATGGAGCTGCCCGCCGGAGGCGAAATCCGCACCGAGCTGAGCTGCAAGTACACCCGGTCGATGCTGGATTCGCGGGCCGCCTCGGCCGGGCTCCGGGTCACCGGCTGGTGGACCGACCCCCAGGAGTGGTTCGCGCTGGCCCTCATCCGGGGAAGCGGCCAGTGACCGAGATCGCCCGCCCCGGGCCGACCGACCGCGTCGTCATCCTCAGCGGCGCGGGGCTGAGCGCCGCCTCGGGGGTGCCCACGTTCCGAGGTCCCGGGGGCCTGTGGGAGGGGCATCGCGCCACCGACCTCGCCACCCCGGAGGCCTGGGCCGCCGACGCCGAGCTGGTGCGTCGGTTCTACGACATGCGCCGTGAGCTGGTCGAAGGGGTCGTCCCCAACCCCGGCCACGACGCCCTCGTCCGGCTGCAGCAGGCGTGGGGTCCGAAGCGGTGCTTCCTCGTGACCCAGAACGTGGACGGGCTCCTCGGGATCGCCGGCGCGGACGAGGTCGTGGAGATGCACGGCTCGCTCCGCCGCCTCAAGTGCGAGCGCTCCGACGCCTGCCCCCGGGTCGCGGTCACCAGCCTCCAGGACCGGGACCGGGCCTGCGCGGACTGCGGCGGGCGGCTTCGCCCCGACGTGGTCTGGTTCGGCGAGATGCCCTACGCCATGGAGACCATCTACTCGATGCTCGCGGCCTGCACGGTGTTCGTGAACGTCGGCACCTCCGGCGTCGTGTACCCGGCCGCGGGGTTCAGCTCCGGCGCCCGCAGCGTCGGGGCGGTCTGCATCGAGATCAACCCGGATCCAGCCGGGGGACCCTTCAAGCACGTGTTGGCGGAGGGGGCCGAGACCGCGCTGCCCCGCATCGTCGATGATTGGCTGTCGGCGTGAGTGACGTACTGAACGCCACTGAGGTCGTCGTCGAGAACTGGCGCCGGGCCCGCACGTTCGGCCGCCGCCAACTCTGGCTCGTGGTCTCCGCCGAGAACTGCGACGGCTGCGACACCCTCGCCCGGCAGCTCGCAGATCCCGAACTCCGCGAAGGCCTGAGCGACCAGGCGTACATCGCGAAGATCGTCGCCGGCGATCTCCGAGGCAGCGTCGCATCGAGCCTCCAGATCGGTTCGTGGACGCTCGAGTCGCCTGGCTTTCCGACCACCTGGGTGTGGACCGTGAGCGACGACGGTCTCGCCTTCGACGCGGTCGCGATCGGACCGCTGGACGACATGCGCCCCGACGTGGACGCCGACGGTCTGCTCGCCGGCCGCAGCGCGTGGGTCCACGAGGCCGGCGGGGTCACCCTGCAGGCCTGCTCGGGGAGCCTGTGCCTGCCCCTGAACCGAGGCGCCGAGTTCCGGGCCGAGTTCTCCATTCCCCTGCACGGCGAATGACGCCCCTCCCGGTCGTTCTAATCGGCGCGGGTAGCCGCGCACGCCTGCACTCACGCGTACTCACGCAGGCCTTCGCCGACGAGGTGGAGCTCGTCGGAGTCATCGGTCGAGGCGAAGCCCGAGCCGCCGCCCTGGCCGCCGAGTTGGAGGTGCCGTGGTCGATCACGGTCGACCACGCCACCTCCTGGGGAGCCCGGGGCGCGGTGGTCGCGGTGAGCTGCCACGAGAACCACCACGTCGCGCGTCAGCTGCTCAGCCTCGATCTCCCCCTGCTGCTGGAGACCCCGCTGGCGATGCAGGCCGACGACGGCCAGGGGCTGCTCGACGCGCTGGACGGAGCGGGCGTGCCGGTTGAGCTGGCCGAGCAGAACCCCCGCTTCCCCGAGGTTCGGTTCTGGACTCGACTGGTGGAGGAGGGCTTCATCGGAGAGGTGCGGATGATCGCGTCCGACGGGGCCGGCTACCGCTACCACGCCACCGCCGTCGCCCGGGTGCTTCTGGGGCGCCCGGAGGCCGTCCGGGCCAGCGGCATGCGTGCTCTGACAGGCGTCGATCTCGGTCGCGGGATCGAGCGTGAGCCGCTGACTGCGGGGACGATCCTCACGGTCGGCGGCGCGGTCGTGCAGCTGCGGGAGGGAGAGGGGCACCACCTCGGGCCCGAGGCCCCCTGGCTGGGCGGCCGTTGGCACATCCTCGGAGACGGCGGCTCCATCGCCAGCGGCGCTCCGGTGCGACGCTGGTCCATCGCGGGCGCGCGAGACGTACCGGTCGAGCGGGTGGGGCGCATGATCGACGGCGTCGACGTCACCCAGTCGATCCGCTTGCATGGCGAGGTACTGTTCGAGGTCCCCTCCCCCGCCCCCGAGGCTGCCCTCGACGATGACGGGCAGGCAGTGGTGGCCTGCGTGAGGGACTGGCTGGCACGCCTCGACGGACGCTTGCCGGCCACGGGCTGGTCCCCCGCCGACGGCCTCGCGGACCTGCGCTGGATCGAAGCGTTGGAGCGGTCCGCCAGCCTGGGCGGAACGCCGATCGCGCTCTAGTTCGGGACGGTGCGCCCGTAGCCGTCGATGCCCAACCGGGCGAGGGGGTCCCACGCTCCCGCCGCGACGCGACCGTCGGCATCCACCAGCTCGTCGTGCACATGCCAGCCGAGCACCTCACCGAGGATCAGCGACGCGGCCGGCTCGCCCACGGGCACGATCTGGTGGAGGCGGCACTCCATCGCGATCGGGAGCGCCGAGAGGCGGGGAACGTCCACCCACGTCGACGGAACGGCCTCCAGGCCGAGCAGGTCGGGGACGTCGGTGCCGTCCGGGTGGTCCTCGGCCGATCGCTGCACCTGGTCGGCCCGACCGTGGGGGGCGAGGTGCACGACGAACGCGCCGTGGTGGCGGATGTTCCGCGTGGTGTCTTTGTCGACGTAGCGGCGCCCGCCGTCGGCGTCCGTCACCGGCTTGGCGCCGACCGACACCGACACGATCGGGGGCCGGGCGACGACCCCGTTGAAGAACGAGAACGGGGCGAGGTTGGGCACCCCGGTGGGTGAAAGCGTCAGCACCCACGCGATCGGGCGCGGCACGATCGTGTCGATCAGGCGGAGGTAGCGGTCCCGGCCGGACAGGTCCCCGGCGGCGATCTTCACGCGATCGCTCGCACGGCGGCGGCGAGCCGCTCCAGCAACCCCTCGATGCGGCCGTGGGAAGCCAACGCGGCCGGCATGGTGGCACAAATCTCCACCCCCTCATCATCCCCCGAGCACGCCACGAACAGCGGCAGGCCGGGGCTCCCCGGGGGGATGAAGAACCCCGCTGAGGCGTCGAAGCCAGGGGCCGAGAAACGCGCGAGGTCGAGTCGGCCGAGGTTGCTCAGCGTGGCCGTGGTGCCGTAGCGGGCGAGCGTGAGGTTGCGCGCCGCCTTGCTCCGGCCCCCCGCGGCGAGCAGCCCCAGGGGAAGTCGACGCAGCGGCGACGCGGCGAGCACGAAGTCCGCGGCGAGGTTCACCTCGAGTCCCTGTTTGAGCCGAGCGGTCAACGCCTCCGGCTCCTCCTCCGGCCGCACCGGGAGGCGGATGATCCCGGTGAGGTTGGCGCTGCTGCGCAGGTCCGGTTGCAGCCGCCGCAGGTCCACGGGGACGTCCACCCGGCAGGGTCCTCCGGCGGCCTGCGCGGTGGCCAACGCCAGTGCGGCGAGCATGCCCCGAGGGCGGCCGGGCACCCGGATCCGGCGCCACGTGGTTCCTCGGGAGGCGCCGCCGCAAGCACCCCGCACGGGCGCGGGGCAGTCGATCGGGGGTGGCCGATCGGGGGTCCGTCCGGTGGTCGCGGCGAGGGCCGCGTCGGTGGTCGGCCCAGCCTCCGCGCCCGCCGGCGTCTCGCCCCGGAGAGCGGCGAAGAGCCCCTCGGCGAACAGGAGCGTGCCCTGTCCATCCATGGCCGCGTGGTGAGTGCGGACCACCACGCGCCACGGGTCGCCCCGCACCACCAGGACTTCGCAGGTGAGCGACTGCGGGGGAAGCGGATCCAGCAGGAAGGGGGCGCCAACGGGACTGCGACCGTCCCACTCCGAGCCGTCGCCGGGGCGGACCCGCGGCACGGGACCGTCGGTGGTCCAGATCTGGCCCTTCAGGCGCACGCGGCTCCCCGGCTGCACGGCCGCGACCTCTGCCGCCGCGCGGGCGACGTCCTCCGGGCTGACGCCGTCCCCCCGCCCCTCGATCACGAACTGGTTGGCGAAGGGAGGAGCGATGCGGTCAGCCGCGAGCCAGACCCACTCGACCCCGGAGACGGACCGCCCGGGCGCCGTCATCGGACGTCGACCACGTGAGGCGCGGACCGACTCGCCGAGGAGGCATCGCCGTCCGCGGCGGGGTGCGACGCCGTGATCCAATACTCCATCCGGGACCCCGACGGGACCGAGAACTTCAGCCACGTCTCCCAGCGTCCCGAGCCGCGGGCCTTCAGCGTGGTCTGCTGGAACGGTCCCCCCGCCGGCCCCGCGTGGAGCACGACCCGGGTGTCCGCGGGGCCGTCCACCCGAGCGAGCACGAGGTCGCTGGCGCCGGAGTCCCCCGCGGTCACGGGACGGTGCGCCAGATCGAGGCTCACGCTGCCGGGAGGGAGGTTCGACGGCGCCGGTTCGGGGGGCTCGGAAGCCTCGACCCGGACGCGCTCGCTGGGAGCCGGACGGACGGCCGGGGGCTCCGGTTTGGGCTCCACCGCCCGAGACTCCCGCTCCTTCGGCGGCGGCGGCTCGGGGGTGACGGGTTCGGGCACCTCGGGGGCGCTCGCGGTGGCCTTGGCGTCGTCCTGGGCCCCCGGCTCGAGCGCCTCGACGGGAACGACGTCGACCACGGCGTCGCTCCCCTCCGAGGCCGCCGGCGGGGAGCCTTGCTGCATGAGCATCACCTTCAGCACGATGAAGACGGCGCCGAGCACGATGATCGCCAACGCCAGCACCCGAATCAAGATGCGGAGTCTACGCCCCTCTCCCTCCGGCTCCTCAGGCTCGTCCTCGAACGGAGGCGGAGGCTGAAGGACCGCGGGCGGCGCCGTCCGCACCGCGCGAGCCGGCGGCGGCGCCGGCATCGGCGTACGTCGGGGAGGCACCGCATGCGGTGCGGTGGGCGCTTCCGTAGACATCGGCGGAGGGCTCGGGCGGAGGCTCGGGGTCGGCTTCAGGTCCTCGCCCGGAGGCATCGAGGTCGAGGATCCGTGGCCCGCCAGCGATGTCGCCTTCCCGGTCAGCTCGGCCGCCCGGGAGGTTGGTCGGGGCACGACCGTGGGCATCTCGGTGGGCTCCAACTCGACCTGACTGCGCAGGGCCAGAGCTGCGTCGTCCACGGCAGGGAGGACGTCGAGGCTCTCCAGCTCGGCCTCCGCGCGGCCCCCCTCGGTGGGGAGGTCCTCGGTCTCGTCCAACTCCAGCATGCGCGGCGCCGACACCAGCTCCCGCAGGGGGACCTCCACCGGCGGCGGGACTGGCGCCCCGTCGGGACGCTCCTCGTCCGCTTCGGGCAGGGACGATCGGGGGGCCGGAGGCGGCTTCCGCTTCTCGGCTCGAGGCGCCGGCACGGGCAGCGGAGCGGGGCCGTCCAACAGAGGCCGAGGGGTCGGGCCCGGCACCGTGAGGTCGGCGAGGTCACGACCGAACTGTCGGCTCACGAGGCGGCCCAGACGCTCGCCCCGGGGCATCCCGCCCCGCAGCTCACGCATGGCCGCTTCGGCCTCGGTCACGGTTTCGTACCGGTGGGACGGCTCGGGCGCGACCATGCGGCTGAACACGGCTCCGACCCCGTCGGCGATCGCATCGAGGCGGGCAGCCAGTGATCCCGTGGAGGCCCGCACGATCCCCGCGATCTGCTGGGCCGCCGAGGTGCCGGGCCCGACCTCGAAGGGCGGCGAACCGAGCAGCGCCCACGCCAGGATCGCCCCCAGGCCGAACTGATCACTTGCCGGCGTGGCCGGCTTGCCGCCGAGCACCTCCGGTCCGCTGAAGGCAGCGCGTCCGCCCTCTCCCCCACCAGGATCAACGAGCCGGGCGAAGCCAAACCCGCGGAGCTTCACCACGCCGTCCGCACCGACCATGACCCGCGACGGTCGGAGGTCGCGGTGGAGCTGACCGACCGCGTCCGCGGTGCCGACTCCGTGAGCCGCTGCGAGCGCGTTGCAGGCCTGGATCCCGACGTCGAGCACGCTTCGCGGCGGCAGGGCCCCCGTGCCCCGAACGAGCTCGCTCAGGGTGACGCCCTCGACCAGCTCGGTGACCGCGAACGGGAGCCCGTCGCGCTCCCCCGCGCTGAAGGTCTGCACGATCCCCTTGTGGCGCAGCGTACGAGCGGCGTGCACGGCCGGAAGCATATCGCCCCACGGCTCGGTCGAGGGGAGACCTCCCACGGGGGCGAGGGCGGTCACCGCGACCACCCGGGGGAGGCCGCCGATGCCGCGGCTGTCGGCCCGGAACACGTGCCCCGTGGAGCCCGCGCCCTTCACCGCGACGAGCGTGAGCTGTCCCAGGCTGAGGGGAAGATCGGCTGCTTCGAGGAGATCGAGCGGACGCACGGACAGGCTCGGTGCGGGCTACCGCTGGGAGTCGACGAATGCCTTGAGCAGGGCCTTCTTCAACTCGGCGCAGCTGTCGTAACGATCGTCGGGCGACTTGCTCAGCAACCGCATGATGATCTCTTCCACCTCGGGCTTGATCGAGGGGTTGCGCTCGGTCGGCGGCTGCGGAGCCTTGGTCATGTGGCTGAGCAGGAGCGGGACGAGGTCCTCTTCCTGGAAGACCGGGGTGCCGGTCAGCAGCTCGTACATGACGCCGCCGAGGGCGTAGAGGTCGGAGGCGGGCGTGACCTTGGCATCGCCCTGAATCTGCTCGGGACTCATGTACCGGGGCGTACCGACGCGCACGCCGGTCACCGAGATCGAGGCCGCGTTGTTGTTCACCTTGGCGATGCCGAAGTCCATGACCTTGAGGCGCGTACCGTTCTCGATCACGAACAGGTTCTGGGGCTTCACGTCGCGGTGAATGACGCCGGCTTCGTGGGCGGCGCCGAGGCCGTCGCAGGCCTGGATGCAGAGGCGGAGCGCCTCCGACGGCGGAATCGGGCCGCCCCGCTTGTTCATGAAGTTCTCGAGGTCGTCGCCCTCGAGCAGTTCCATCGTGATGAAACGCGCGCCCTTCCAGGTGCCGAACTCGTAGATGCGCACGATGTTCGGGTGCACCAACTTCCGGCTGAGCTTCATCTCCCGGCGGAACCGGTCGAGCCCGGCGCGGTTCTGCACCACCTGCTGGAAGACCTTGATCGCGACCACCTCTTCGAGCTCAAGGTCTGTCGCGGCGTAGACGTGCGCCATGCCGCCGGAGCCGATGAGGCCCTTGATCTGGTAGCGGTTGGCGATGACGGTGCCTTCGACGATGGCGCCGTCGTCACCCATGTCGGAGTAGCCCTCGTCGGACCAGCCGGAGCTCTGGTGCCGCCCGCTGGCACCACCGCCGCCCGTGGTCGTCCGCGGGTCAGGCCCCGTCACCGAGCGCATCGAGCTGGCGGTGATGCAGTCGTCCACGTCCATCGTGTCGTCGCTGGTGGCGGGGCGGTGGCCGCTGGGCATCGGAGTCTGGTGGGGCGGGGGTACGTTGTAGTCAGTGAAGTCCATCGTCTCGTCCGACGTGGACGACCGGGGCCGGGGCGGTGCGGCGTCCCGATCCAGGCTACCCGCGACGGGCGGACGGACCGTCCCCGTGGGCGACTCCCCGAGCACCGGCATGTCGTCGAAGTCGGGCAGCGGCGAGAACTTGTGGACGCCGTCAATGAGGAGGTGGACCGGCTGCCAGGTGCCCCCTACGGCCTCGGCCAACCCCGCCTCGATGTTCTGCATCCGGAGCTGAGCGTCCGCGTAGTCCGACGCGACGCCGAGCAGCCCGCAGTACGCCAGCTTGGCGCCGTCGATGCGGTCGTGGAACTCGAACAGGCGGCCCAGGGCGTACAGCGTCGCGAACGCGGTGGAGTCGATCGGGCCGTTGGTCACGCGGGCGAGGTAGTCGTCCAGGAACCGCGTCACGCGGGCCGACAGCAGTTCCGCGTTCCAGACCAGTTCGATGATGCGGTTGACTGCGATCGGGTAGGAGCGATCGTCGGGCGAAGTGCCCAGGTACGACGCAAGTTCCTGCTGGACCAGGGACCCCGGCGTGCCTCGGCGGAGTCGGCCCGGACCGCGGACCCCAGGCACGCTCCGGCGGTTGCGGGGCGCTGATCCCGTGCCCGGGTTGGGCGTGCGGCTCAGCGGCGACGGGGTGCGGGTAAGCGGCGCCTCCCGCGGATCGGCCCGGCGGGGACGGCTCCCGGGCTGCGAGTCATCGAGCCCCAGCGGCGTGAACTCCAGCGACGAGGACAGGTGGTTCGGATCCGGCGCCCGCATCGGCGGCGGGGTCGGGCTCCGAGGCGCGGCCATCGGATTGGGCGTCGTGTAGCGCCCGGGCTCTGGGGTGGCAGAGAGGCGATCCTCCAGCACCGGGGGACGCGGCGTGGGGGGGCGGCGGCTGACCTGCGAGGCCCCGCTTCGGCCCGACTCCCACGGAGCGCCATCTTCAGCCGGAGCCGCCGGCGTCGGCGCCTGGCTCGACCAGGACGGGCCCGCCTCCTGCGAATCACCGCCCGAAGCAGCCAGGTTGAACAGGATCCCGGGAGGCCACGGGCTCCCTTCGATGTGCTCGCCTCGCATGGCGCGAACCGCCTCGTCGCGCAGGCCGGCCATCTGCAGCAACCCCGCGGCGCGCTGGTGCTCACCGAGGTTGATCAGCAACCCCACGGCCTCCTTGCGGGCGCCCCCGCGGGCGAAGCAGAGGGCCGCGTTCATCGCGTCGCAGCGCACGTCCGGCGAGATTCGAATGACGGGGGTAGGCCGATCGGGGAGCGAGCGCAGGAGCGTCATGCCCGCATCGCGGAACCGCCCCTGGAAGCTCAGCAGGCGTGCCGCTTCCTGCCAGGCGCGACCCGACACGTAGGCATCAATGGCCTGCTGAATCTCGTGCCGACTCTCATGGATGCGGCCCGCCTGGACGAAATCGCCCGACGCTCGCAACTCAGATGGATCAGCGCTTCGTCCTGATCGGGACAAGTTTCCGTTCGACTCCGTCCTGGTGCGCGAGACGTACCTCGCCCCTTCGCACGTCCTAGCTTGATCAGCATAGACCCTCGGGGCCCTCGGATTATGGGCAGGCGGCCAAGTCGTTTACACTCCCGCCCCCTGATGGACCGATTGCCCGAAGTTTGTGACGTCGTGGTAGTCGGCGGAGGCCCCGCCGGGACGACCTGCGCGCACCTCCTGGCGAAGGCCGGATTCGACGTCGTAGTCCTCGAACGGTCGCGACATCCGCGGTTCTGCATCGGCGAGAGCCTGCTGCCCTGCACCACCCGCGTGTGGGAGCGCCTCGGGTTGATCCCGAAGTTCGAAGAAGCGGGGTTCATTCAGAAGTACGGCGCCTACTTCTGCTTCGCCGACGGCGACGACACCGAGTACTTCCACTTCGGCAACGCCGCCTTCGCCCAGGCCCAGCATGCCTACGAGGTGCCTCGCGACCAGTTCGACAAGGTGCTGTGGGATGCCGCCGTCGAGGCGGGCGCCGCCTGCTTCGATCAGACGCGGGTGACCCGGTTCAACACCGACGGGGACCGGATCACGGGCGTCACCGTCACCACCGACGACGGCGAACACACGATCTCCGCCCGGCTGACGCTGGACTGTGCGGGCCGGGCGACGCTGCTGGGCAAGCAGCTGGGGCTGCGGGAGCCCGATCCCGTGCTGGACCAGGTCGCCCTGTTCGCGCACTACGACGACGTGATCCTCGCCGCCGACGAGGACGCCGGCACCATCGGGATCGTCGCCACCGACTGGGGCTGGATGTGGTTCATCCCCTTCAGCGGGGGGCGGGCGTCCGTCGGGGCCGTCGCGCACAGCGCCCAGTTCAAGCTCTGGAAGAAGGAAGGGCTGGATCGCGAAGGCATCTGGGCCCGGATCCTCGGAGAGGTCCGGGCGGTCCGGGGTCGGGTGGCCCACGCCACCCAGAGCCGCCCCGTCGAGGTGAAGGCCAACTTCTCGTTCCGCTGCCGGGAGCTGGCCGGAGACGGCTGGGTTCTGGTCGGCGACTCCGGCGCCTTCCTCGATCCGGTGTTCAGCTCGGGGGTCCACCTCGCCATGTGCGGAGCCGAGCAGGTCGCTGACCTCGCCGTGCGCGCGCTGCGCGGGGGGCGGGTGCCCGTCGCCCGCGACTTCCGCCCGTTCGAGCGCCGAAGCCGCGCCGCCCTCGCCGTGTTCAGCAAGTTCATCTACGCCTGGTACGACGACGGCTTCCGGAAGGTCTTCATGCAGCCGCCGGATCGACCCGGGGTGAGGCTGCTGAAGAAGCACATCATCTCGCTGCTAGCCGGCGACGTGTTCAACCGCGCCTTCGCCCTGCCGCCGCTGTACCTGCTGCTGTTCTTCGCCCGGCTGGGGCCGCCGCCCACACGGTAGAGCGCCGCTCCGGAATGAAGAAAGCCGGCAGTCCGAAGACTGCCGGCTCTCAGATGCACGGTCGTGGCGTCCAGCTCTCGAAGTTGGTCGCGACGTCGCCTCTCCAGAGTCTCTCGGTGCTTGGACCCGCGGTGCTTGCGCGCCGCCACTCTCTCGGAGTCGATGTGTTCTTCAGGGTTTGACGAGCTCGGCTAGCGGCCTATTGGTTTGCCACCCCGGCTTCGACCTTCTCGCCTCTCGACGCTGGTCCCTGCCGTCTTCACCGAGGCCCGCAACCAGTCGCTTTTACGCTTCCGGTGGGGTCTCCCCTCGTGAACTTCATCTCTCCCTCAGAGCTCTGAGCCTTCCGCCCGGCCTGCCCGTCGCATCGGCCCGAAAAGCGGCCTCTGCTGTTGCAGGCTCCTCTCATGAGGTTCGCATCCCCTTCAGCGCTTCAGGTGGGAGCGTCCACCAACCGCGGCTTTGCCTCTGCCGCTTCGTTCCGTCCTCGCCGTTTCTCACGACCTCGACGGTTTGCTCCGCTTTCCACCGTCCCGAGATTTCCCCGGGTACCACTCTTGGGGTTTGCAGTCCTTCAAGGGCTTTCCCGTTCCGCGTTGGGCCTCACCGTCACCGGTTCGACCATCCCCTCTCGACCTTCATGCTGCGCCTCCCGCCTTTCCGCGGGCTCCGGGTCCGAAGACCTATTGCGTGCTGCGCTGCCTGGGCCCTCAGGGTCTTCCCTGCGGAGCGACCGTTCCCGCCGACTTCCGGTTTCCCGTACGCCGGGGGCCGCTCCCCTCCTGGACTCTCTTCTTTGGAACCGCCGCCGAAGCTGCGGTCTCCGTCACGTTCCAACTTGTCAATGAGCAGGGCGTCACCGCCGTGCAGGAAGAAACTAGGCGGTCCCTCCGAATGGGGCAAGGGGCTGGATCGCCGGTTGTCCACAGGCGCGAGAAAGCGCCTCGATTTCAACCGCTTGCGAGCGTGATTCGTTTCACTTTCTGGACCGTCTCCAGCCCCGGGCTTCGAGCCCCCCGCAGTCCGGCGACGATTGCACCCCGCAACCGTCACTGGTTACGGCTAAGTGCTTGACATCACTGGGTTCCCATTTCAGGTACCCTCAGCGGCCGTGGAGGACAACCAACTCAAGCGGTTCGGCGCCTTCTCCGGCGTGTTCACGCCGAGCATCCTCACGATTCTCGGCGTCATCATGTACCTGCGGCTGGGCTGGGCCACCGGCCACGCCGGACTCGCGGGCATCCTCGCCATCGTCGTCTTGTCGCACGCGATCACGCTCGCGACGGGTCTGTCGATCTCCGCCATCGCGACCAACCGCACCGTCGGTGTCGGCGGCGCCTACAACATCATCAGCCGGTCGCTGGGGGCCCCCGCGGGTGCCGCGGTCGGCATCCCCCTGTTCCTCGCCCAGGCGCTGAGCGTCACCTTCTACATCGTGGGGTTCACCGAATCCCTGCGCCCGCTGTTCCCCGGGATGGACGAGCGCCTCGTCGGCTCCGCGGTCCTCATCGGCCTCGTGATCCTGTCGGGCAAGAGCGCCGAGCTCGCGATCAAGGCGCAATACTTCATCCTCGCGGCCATCGTGCTGTCCCTGGGCTCGCTGTTCCTCGGGGGGAGCGCCCGACCCCCGACGGAGATCGCGTGGACCGCGGACACCGGCGTCGGATTCGCCGAAGTGTTCGCCGTCTTCTTCCCCGCCGTCACCGGAATCATGGCCGGGGTAGGCATGTCGGGCGACCTGCGCAACCCCCGCAAGGACCTCCCCTACGGCACCCTCGCGGCGATCTTCGGCGGCATGATCGTCTACCTGATCCTGCCGGTCTTCTTCGCGCGCAACGCGAGCACCTACGAGCTCACCCAGAGCACCGACATCGCGTGGCGCCTCGCTGCGATCCCGGCGCTGATCTTCGTCGGCGTCTGGGGGGCGACCCTGTCCAGCGCCCTGGGCTCGGTGTTGACGGCTCCCCGCACGCTGCAGGCGCTGGCCGCGGACGGGATCGCGCCCGAGATCCTGGGGCGCGGCAGCGGGCCCGCCAACGAGCCCCGCGTGGCCCTCGCCTTGACCTTCGCGCTGGCGGAGACCGGGATCCTGCTCGGAAGCCTCGACGTCATCGCGCCGATCCTGACGATGTTCTTCCTCGCGACGTACGGCATCACCAACCTCGCCTGCGGCCTCGAGCGGTGGGCCGCGAGCCCCGGGTTCCGACCCGCGTTCGCGGTGCCCGCGTGGGTCAGCCTCCTGGGAGCGGCCGCCTGCTTCTACGTCATGAGCGTCATCAACCTCGGCGCGATGCTCGTCGCCACGGGGTTCGCCACCGCGTTGTTCATCCTCACCGAGCGCCGCGACCTGGGCACCACCTACGGCGACGCGCGGCACGGCATCTGGGCCGCCATGGCCCGCCGCTCCCTCCTGGCGATGCGCCGCCTCGCGTTCCACCCCGGCAACTGGCGGCCGAACCTCGTCATCGCCGGCGGCAACCCCGAGAAGCGGCCCTGGCTGCTGCACCTGGGCTCCGCGATGGTCCAGGAGCGAGGCCTGGTGACCTACTTCCTGCTGCTCACGGGCACGGTCAAGGCGCGCGCGGCCGACCGCAAGGAGCTGCTGGTGCGCCTGGACCAGCAGTACGCCGAGACGCTCCCCCACGTCTTCTTCCGCGTCGACATCGCCGAAGACGTCTACCCCGGCATCTCGCAGGTGGCGCAGTCGTACGGCGTCGGCCCGTTCGAGGCCAACTCCGTGATGCTCGGCTGGCCCACCAAGCACGAGAACCGCGAGGGCTACGTCAGCCTCCTGCGTGATCTGTCGCAGCTCGACAAGAGCATCTTCCTGGTCCACTGGGACCCCGAACGGAAGCTCGGCAAGCGACGCCAGATCCACATCTGGTGGGGCGGCTTCCAGGGCAACGGCGGGCTCATGCTGCTGCTCGCTCACCTGCTGCAGGCCGACCGCAGCTGGCGGGGGGCCGAAGTGACCCTCCTGACGGTGGTCGAGAGCGAGGAGGCGGCCAAGAACACGGGCCGCGCCAAGGACCAGATCATCGAGGACGCGCGCATCCAGGCTCACGTGCGCGTCATCCTGCGCGAGGGCCGGCCGATCCACCGGATCATGCGCGAGGAGAGCCAGGACGCAGACCTCGCCATCCTCGGCATCGGCCTGCCCGAGGTCGAGGAGGCCGAGGTGTTCTTCCAGCGGATGGAGGTCATGCTCGGGCAGATGCCGACCACCATCCTGGTGAAGAGCTCGCGCACCTTCGTCGGGGAGCCGGTGCTGTTCGCCGACGAGACCAAGCATGAGTAGCGACCTCGACATCGCGATCGCCGCCGCGCAGCAAGCCGCGGCTATCCACCGCTCGGGCCGAACCGGCGAACTGCAGGTGCGGAGCAAGTCCACCGCCATCGATCTGGTGACCCAGGTCGACACCGAGTCCGAGGCCGCGATCCGGCGGGTACTCGCCCACCACGTCCCCACGGACGCCATCCTCGGAGAGGAAGAGGGCGGCGCGCGGACCGCGGGGGGACGTCGCTGGATCGTCGATCCGCTCGACGGCACGCTGAACTACACGCACGGCTTCCCCTACTACTGCGTCTCCATCGCCCTCGAAGTGGACGGCGTGGTCGAGGTCGGGGTGGTCCTCGACTCCGCCCGCGGCGAGCTCTTCACCGCCATCCGGGGCGAGGGCGCGAGCCGCGACGGGCGCCCCCTGCAGGCCAGCTCACGCACGCTGCTGGCCGAGTCCATGCTCGCCACCGGGTTCGCCTACCAGGTCGACCGCATGGAGGAGAACTACGCCCTCTTCGGCAAGGTCATGCCCAGGAGCCGGGCCCTCCGCCGGCCGGGGGCCGCCGCGCTGGACCTGTGCAACGTCGCCGCCGGCACCCTCGACGGCTTCTGGGAGCTCTACTTGAGCCCCTGGGACGTCGCCGCGGGCGGGCTCATGGTCCGCGAAGCGGGGGGCCGGGTGACGGACGAGACCGGCCGGCGGGGGCGGCTGGACGACCGGATGATCGTGGCCGCCGGGGCCGGCATCCACGACGAGCTGCTGGCCGTTCTCAACTCCTGAGCTCCCTCAAGGGCTGCGCCGCATCTCCGATGAGGGTGCTGATGGCCTCATCCCTACCCGCGCCCGACGCGCGCCCCGCGATCCTCGTCGCCGACGACGACGAGAAGTACCGGACCGCCATCGCCCGGGCCTTGTGCCAGATGGGCTACTCCGCCGCGGCAACGGACGGAAGCGCCAAGACCGTGAGCACGCTGCGACGTCATCCCTTCGCCGCCGTCATCGCCACCGTCCGCATGCCAACACTCCGGGGAGCCGCGATGCTCCAGGAACTCGCCCGCTGGCCCGCCGCCACGGCCGTGCTCGCGGTGGGGGACCCCGGCACCAGCGTTCAGGTTCTGTCGGCGCTGCGGGGACGGCCGTCCGCGTTCCTCGCCAACCCCTTCGCCCGCACGTCCTTGGAGCGGGAGCTGCGGCAGCTCCTGTCCGACACCAGCATCGACAGCGGTCAGGCTCCCAGCCCCGGGGCCCTGGACCTCAGCGGGATCGTCCGGGAGATCGCGTCGGGAGACGCCCAGGTGCCCGCCATCGCCCCCATCGCCGCCGACGTGCAGCGGCTGCTCCGCGACCCCGAGGCGGGGGTCGGCGAGGTGCTGGAGGTCGTCGGGCAAGACCCCGCGGTGGCGACGAACATCCTCCGGCTCGCCAACAGCTCCCGCTACCGACCGCCCAGCCCCATCCGCACCCTGCGGACCGCCTGCATGCGGCTGGGGAACCAGCGGGTGCTCGCCCTCGCCCAGGAAGCGGTGCTCCGGGACCTCTTCGCCGTCGGTGCGGGTCCCGTCCAGCAGATCGTGTCGGCGCTCTGGCGCCACACCCAGATCAAGGCGTACGGCGCCCGCGAGATCGCGGTTCGAGCGGGGGTCCCCCGGCCCGATGAGCTCCAGGTCGCGGCCATGATGGTCGACCTCGGCGAGCTCGCCCTCCTGCGGGTCTTCGCCGAGCGCCAACCGCGCACCGCGTCCTGGAGGGAGGAGGCGTTCCTCGCCCAGGTCGGCGCGGGGATCGCGAACGCTCACGAGGAGGTCTCGGCCGAGCTGCTGCGCCGGTGGCAGCTGGACAGCTGGATCGTGGATCTGGCCCGCCACCACCACAGCTCCCCCCGCCACGGAGGCCGCCGGGTGGACGCACGCGCCCGCGCCGTGCTCGTGGTCGCCTGGGCGGGCGCCTGCCGGGCAGGTTTCGGGTGGCTCCCCGGCCAGGAGGAGGCCGATCCGGGTCGCTCCCTGACCGTCCTGGGGCTGGACGAGGACGCTCTCACCGAGGTCTTCGCCGACGCCTCCGACTGGGTCGAGGACGACTGACGGAGCCATCGGTATCCTTGTCCGCCCTGCCACCAGGACGGACATGCTCAATCGCCCTCGCTCCCTTCTCTTCGCCGCCCTCTTGCTGCCCGTCGCCGCCCTCGCGGGGGACGCCGCCGCGCCTGCCTCCCGGGCCGAACTCGACGCCGCCGGAAGGGCCCCCGTCGAACCGGTGGTCGAAGGCCCCGCTCCCCTGGTGGTGCTCGCCAACGCGACCGTGTGGACCGCGGACGGCGACATCTGGGAACGCGGCTACGTCGTCCTCAAGGACGGCCGGATCTTCGCGGTGGGCGAGGGCGATGCCCCGACCGTGCCCGCGGCGACGGTGCTGGACCAGACCGGCAAGCACATCACACCCGGCCTGATCGACACCCACTCCCACCTCGGCGTCTACGCCTCCCCCGGCGGCAAGGCCAGCAGCGACGGCAACGAGTCGACCTCACCGACGACCCCGGGCGTCTGGGCCGAGCACTCCGTGTGGCCCCAGGACCCCGGGCTGGAGCGGGCCGTCGCTGGCGGCGTGACCGCCATCCAGGTGCTCCCCGGCTCCGCCAACCTCATCGGAGGACGCGGCGTCGTGCTCCAGATGGTCCCCCACCGCGGGAGCCGCGCGATGCGCTTTCCCGGCGCCCCCGAGACCGTGAAGATGGCCTGCGGGGAGAACCCCAAGCGCGTCTACGGTGGCAAGGGCGGCGCCCCCAGCACGCGGATGGGCAACCTCCGCAGCCACCGGCAGGCGTTCCTCGACGCGCAGCACGCGATGCACGAGTGGGACGACTGGGACGAGAAGGCCGCCAAGGCCGGCAAGGGTGGCAAGAAGGGCAAGAGCAAGGGCAACGACGACTCGCCGAAGCCGCCCAAGCGCGACCTGAACACGGAGACCCTGATCGGCGTGCTCAAGGGTGAGATCCTCCCTCAGATCCACTGCTACCGCGCTGACGACATGCTCTCCATCCTCCAACTGGCGGACGAGTTCGGCTTCTCCGTGCGGTCATTCCACCACGCGCTCGAGGCCTACAAGATCCGCGACGTGCTCGCCGAGCGGCAGGTCGCCTCCTCGACCTGGGCCGACTGGTGGGGCTTCAAGCTCGAGGCGTTCGACGGCATCCCCCACAACGCCGCGCTGCTGACCGAAGCCGGCGCGCTCGCGATCATCCACAGCGACTCGGGCATCGGGATCCAGCGCCTGAACCAGGAGGCCAGCAAGGCCTACTGGACCGGCCGCCACGCGGGCATCGAGCTGACCGAGAACGACGCCATCCGGTGGGTCACCGCCAACCCCGCCTGGGCCCTCGGCATCGACGGCGCCACGGGCACGCTGACCAAGGACAAGCGCGGCGACGTCGTCGTCTGGGGCGGTCACCCGCTCAGCATCTACAGCTCCGCCGAGCTCGTCTTCGTCAACGGCCGGCTGCGCTACGACAAGCAACGTCCCGGGCAGTGGTCCGACTTCGAAGTCGGGCAAGGGGTGGATCGATGAGCCCCCGCCTCGCGCTGCTCTGCGCCGCCCTCACCCTGCCCCTCGCCGCCCCCGCCCTCGCGGGCGACTGCACCGTCTACGAAGGAGCGCGGGTGCACCTCCCCGAGGGGCCCCGCGATGGGTTCTCGGTCGTCGTGCTCGACGGGCGCGTCGCCGATGTCGGGTCGAACCTGGGCCTCGCCCCGGCCCCCGGAGGACTGCTCTTCCGCGACCGCACCTGCACCCTCGTGAAGTTGGCCGCGACCGACGTCATCACCCCCGGGCTGGTCACCGTCGGAGGCCAACTGGGCCTCGTGGAGGTCGGGATGGAAGGCGCCACCCGCACGCACGACGCGGGCGGTGACGAGGTGCGGGCCGCCCACGTGGTCGCGAACTCCTACGACCCGCGCAGCTCCGTCATCGCGGTGCAGCGAATCCAGGGGATCACCTCGGCCGTGGTCGAGCCCACGGGCGGCATGATCGCGGGGAGCTCCGCCTGGGTGGACCTGCTCGGCGCGACCCAGGCCGAGACCGTCATCGCAACGTCCGTGGCGATGCCCGGCGCCGTCGTCACCCCCTCGCCGTCCGAAGGACTCCGCCGCCTGTCGGAGCTGTTCGACGACGCGCGACGCTACGCCGCCAACCGCCGCGCTTTCGAGGAGAACCGCAGCCGCCCCCTGGTCGCCTCACGGCTGGACCTGGAGGCTCTGCAGCCGCTGCTGGCCGGCGATGTCCCCTTGGTGTTGGGGGCGGACCGAGCCTCCGAGATCGAGGCCCTCATTCGGTGGTCCGAGGACGAGGGCATCCGCCTCGTGATCCGCGGCGCGGCCGAGGGCTGGCGTCATGCGGCGGCCCTCGCCGAGGCCGACATCGCCGTGATCATCAACCCCTACGTCTACGGCCCGGGCAGCTTCGACCAGCGCGAAGGGCGGGCGGACAACGCGCGCCTGCTGTCGGAGGCCGGCGTCGACGTCATCATCTCCACCTCCTCGGCGCACTTCGCCCGCGGCCTGCGGCAGATGGCGGGCAACGCGGTGCGCGGGGGCATGGACCACACCGACGCGGTGCGCTCGATCACGTCGACCCCGGCGGAGGTCTTCGGGATCACCGACCGGGGCGAGATCAGCCGCGGCGCCTACGCCAACCTCGTCATCTGGAGCGGCGATCCGCTGGAGATCAGCACCCGCGTCAAGACGATGCTCATCGGGGGCGCCGAGGTCGACCTGACCAGCCGGCAGACCAACCTCTTCGACCGGTACCGGGAGCTCCCCGGCTCCCCGGTTCCGGATCTCCCCCTACCCGGGCCGAGCGCCGTCCCGGCCGGCGGGTAACCGCGCGCACGACTGTTCTTGGATCCCCGGTCCGGGGCTAGGCTCACCGCCATGCGCCGCCTCGTCCCCCTGCTGCTGGTCCCGCTCGCGATCTCCTGCCCCGAGCCGGAGCCCGAGCCCGAGCCTCCCCTCCCCGGCCGGTGGGAGCAGGCCGCGCCCTGGACGCTGACCGATCCCTTCCCCTGCCCCGTCGCCGTCGATCCCGACGACGACCTGCTCGGCGAGCTGTTGGCGGAGCTCGACCTCGACCGGTCCATCGGGATCCCGCGCTCCTGGTACGAGGCCCGCGGGGGCGCCTTCGCGGCGGATCCCACCCGGCTCGACTTCTTCCACGACCTGCAGGAGGACTTCGGCAAGGTCCCCTGCCACGCCGGAAACCTCGCCGCCCGCACCGACACCGCCACCGACTCCGACCACGCCCTCGCCGCCCTGATCGCGGACGCGGCCGTGCAGCTGGATGTCGCCGTCACCGCGGGCGGACCGTGGCCCGTCCTCGAGGGAGACCCGTTGCTGGCCGCCGTCGACTCCCTCCACGGCGGCTCGGACTGGGACGGCCGGGACGCCGCCGCGGCCTTGCCGGAGGCCCTCAAGGAGGCGGTCGCGCGCGTGCTCCTGGGCGCCGACGAAGCGGCCGACCTGCGCGATGACGCCCTCGAGGTGATGGGCGACGCCACCTACTTCGCCACCTACTTCCGCGACGGCGGCAACAGCCTGTTGGTCAGCGAAGGGAGCACCATCAACACCGATTGGGAGGGCGCCTCCGACATGTTCGTCGGCACCGACGAAGGCAGCGGGGCGCTGTACTCCGGCGCAGTCCGGTTGGCGCAGGCGATCGACGAGGCGGACTGGGCGGCAGCCGCCGGCCAAGGCGGTGAGTTCGACGTCCGCATCGACACGCCCCTGGGGCTGGTGGTCCTGCGGGGTACCGGCAACGACCTCTACGACCCGAGCGCCGATCCCGACCTCGCCGGCGAAGTCCTGCTGGTGGTCGACGTGGGCGGCAACGACGAGATCCGTACCCCCGCCGGCGCCAACACGTCGGAGGATCACCCCGTCGCGGTGCACATCGACCTGGGCGGCGACGACCTGTACGCCTACCCCGAGGTCCCCCACGACCTCGATGGCGAGGGGCTGCTCCCCAGCGACGCCGCCGGACGCCACGCCCCCGACGCCTACTACGGCCCCTACTCCCGCAGCCACCTCGGCCGGCAGGGAGCGGGGCGCCTGGGCTACGGCTTCCTCGTCGACCTCGGCGGCGGCGACGACACCTACCGGTCGCTGCGCAAGAGCCAGGGCTTCGCGGCCTTCGGCGTGGGGGTGCTCGCGGACGACGTCGGCGACGACACCTACACCGCCGAGAACGGCGCCTAGGGCGCGGCCGTCGTGGGCATCGGCCTGCTCGTGGACGGCGGGGGCGAGGACCTCTACCGGGCGTTCGCCCACGCCCAGGGGTTCGGCTTCGTCTCCTCCTTCGGCGCGCTGCTGGACGCCGACGGCAACGACGCCTACGGGCTGCCCGTCGAGCCGGTGCTCTTCTACTCCCCCCAACAGCCCGGCGCGGCCAACAACTCCCTGGGCCAGAGCTCGGCGTTTGGGTGGCGCCGCGACGCCACCGGCACCCACCTCGGAGGCGGCATCGCGTTGCTCCGGGATCGGGCCGGCGACGACACCTACAACGGCTCAGTCTTCGTCCAGGGGGTCTCGTACTGGATGGGGTTGGGGGTGCTCGCGGACGCCGACGGCGACGACCGCTACAACGGCCTCTTCTACGCCCAGGGGGCCACCGCCCACTTCGGGGTCGCGGCGTTCCTGGAGGGCGGCGGCAACGACACCTACAACGCCGACGTCCCGCCGATCCACAGCGCGATCGGCCTCGCCCACGACTTCAGCGTGACGGTGTTCGTCGAGGACGGGGGCGACGACACCTACTTCGGACCGGACCGCTCCATCGGCGCGAGCAAGTGCCACGGGCTGGGCGTGTTCGTCGACAACGGCGGCGACGATCACTACGAAGCCGCCCACGAGCGCGCGATCGGGTGGGCGACCGACTACGACTGGGCCGAAGACGTCTGCGGCGACTCCGACACCACCCCGTCGTACGGGTTCTTCGTCGACGCCGAGGGGACCGACACCTACGTCAAGCCGGACGGTGCGCCCGGCTACGGCGACGGAATGCTGTGGATCCCCGATGATCCGGTCGATGCGACCGCGTTGGAATACATGGGGGGTCTGGACCGCGACGGGGGAGCCACCTGGCTGTGGGCCTACGGCGCTGAACACACCCTCCGCTGAGGGGATCGGGCAGGGACGGCCCTTTGCAGCGATCCCGGAGTGTGGAAACATGCTCTCCATGACTCGACTTTGCAGTTTCTTGACAGCGGTATTGGTGGTGCTGGTGGGGTCCGGCTGCTGGGAGCAGTTCACCGATCCCGAGCCGCCTCCGGTGGACGACGACGACACGACCATCGCGAACGACGACGACACGATCGACGACGACGACACGGTTGACGACGACGACAGCTCGGTGATCGTCGATGACGACGACGCGACCGATCCCCCGCCCCCGGAGTGCGCCCCCGCGGTGACGCTGTCCTGCGGCGACGTGCAGGCGGGCAACAACGCCGCCCCCGGGTCGACGGACGTGCTCGAGAGCTACTCGTGCGGCGGATCCGGCGAGACCGGCTCCGAGTTCACCTACAGCTTCACCCCCACTGACTCCGGCGACGTCGCCGTGCGCATCAGCGGGCTCGAAGCTGACCTGGACCTGTTCGTGCTCGCCGCCGGCCCCGCCGGGGAGTGCGATCCCCTGGGCTGCGTGGCCAGCTCCGCGGGCACCGCCGACAGCGAGGAAGCGACCTTCGCGGCCCTGGTGGCCAACACCTACTACATCGTCGTGGACGGCTACGACGAGGCGACGTCCGGGTTCACGATCGAGGTCGACTGCGACCCCAACGGCGGCGACGACGACGACTCCGGCGCCGACGACGACGACAGCGGCGACGACGACGACGACTCGGGTCCCCCGCCCTGCTCCAACCCACCCAACGTGGTGCCCACGGCCGTGCTGACCGACCCCTCGGGGGCCGTCACCACCAGCTACGCCGAGGGCAGCCCGCTGACGATCACGCTGAGCCTGGAGAACGTGGGGGGCGGCACCGAGACCGCGGTCTACGGGAGCCAGTGCCTGTTCGGCACGAGCGTCTGGAGCGCCTTGGGCGAGCCGCAGGGCGGCGAGCGCACCTGCAGCGCGGGCGTGCGCATCGAGGACCTGGTGTGCGGCGCGGCCCCCACCACCGACACCTACACCCTCGCGGCGATCCAGACCCCCAGCGGCACGCCGCTGCCGTCCGGCACCTACGAGTTGCACATCGACACGTACGACTACGGGACGCTGATCGAGACGCTCACCGTCCCGTAGCCCGGACGCGCCGGCTCAGCCGGCTGAATCGAATACGAACGGGTACGCCACCACGGCGATGCCGTCGGACTTCGGCCGCGGGAACCGCATCTGCATGAACTTGCCGGTGATGCACTTCTCTGTGATCACGTTCTGCAGGGACGAGCTCTTCACGGTCGCCTGGCTGACCGTACCGTCGCGCGCGATGACGAACTTGATGACGACCTTGCCGCTGAGGGCGGGGTTCTTCGTCAGCTCCTGCTGGTAGCAGTACCGAATCGCGCTGAGGTGGGTCTTGACCACCCGGTCGATGGCGGACTTGTCGAACGGCGAGAGGGTGATCGGCTCGCTGGTGGTGACCCGCGGGTGCCGGTCCTTCTTCTTGGGAACGGACGTCCACGGTCCACGGCCCGGTCCCCCGGGGCCGCCGGTGCCGGCGCCGTCGATCGAGATCCCGGACGGTCCCTTGCGATCGCCGCCCCCCCCGGGGCCGCCGCGCCAGCGTCCGGCGCCCGGTCCGTAGCCGGGGATGTGGGTCAGGTTCAGCCCTGCCATCGCCGTGTCCAGGCCATTGGGATCACCGCCAACGGTCTGGGTATCGCCGATCATCGACTCGAGCAGGTCGTTGACCATCGCCCGGTCGCGGTCGCTCTTGCGCTGCGCGATCTGCGCCCGCGGGCTCTTGACGTTGCTGGTGGGATCGCCGGAGGCGCCCTCGTCCCCTTCGGCCCGCTCGCCCGGGTCCGATCCGCTGGCCTCGGGGAGCTCCTGGATCTGGGGCTGCAGCATCACCGTCTGGGAGACCTGGTTGGTCAGCACCTCGGTGCCCGGCGGCAGGTCGATGAGGGTGCCGAGGATGGCGACGGACGCCCCCATCAGCAGCACGGCGGCGAGGATGCCGGCGAAACGCCAGTCGTAGTCGTCGACCGACGAGGGGGGCAGCGCCGCGGCGCGCTCGGTCTCGCGGATCGCGAAGACCCGGTTCCCCAGCTCGACGAAGTACTGCGACCGCTCCGGCAGCGGCGTGCGAAGCCATCCCCCCACGTCTTCGGTGCGGGGTCGGGCAGCCAGCTCGGGGGCATAGATCGGTTCGCCGTTCTCGGTCAGGCAGGCGGTCCCGTGCAGAGGCAGGGCCACCAGCACGTCGTCGCCGTCTCGCTCCACGAGGGGGAACGGGTGCACCGGCAGGGAGGTCTCGGGGGCGTCGAAGTCGGGGCCGCCGCGGCGGTCCTTGCGCTCATCCACGATCAGGCCGATGGGCAGCAGCAGCGCGACGAAGAACGACAGCGCCATCGCCGCCCGCACGAGGCTGTCCTGCTTCGCCGCGAGCTCGTCCGAACGGATGCGGTGCACGCCCGCATCGGCGACGGCGAGCAGGCCGCCATCCTTCAACTCGTCGATGACGAACTCCCGAAGCGCCATCCACGCCGCCTCTTCCTGCGCGCGCAGGGCGGGATCACGAGCCGCCAACTCCGCGGTCAGGCGGTACAGGCCGGCGAGGTCTTCAGCCTGGGCGCGGTCGGCGGGACGCTTCGGCGCCTTGCCCAACGCGGCGGCGGCGAACGGCGCGGCCTCATCCAGCAAACCCCGGCGGCGCAGGCAGAGAGCCTGTCGGCTGGAGTGCTCGAAGCTGTCGCTGCCGGCGGTCACGAGCCGGTCGACGGCGCGGCACCGCTGGGTGATCGAGTTGCTGACCACGGCGTCGGCGTACAGCAGCTGCGCCGCCTCGATCGACAGCGCTTCCTCGGTGAACTCGAAGTCCTCCAGCACCGCGGCCCAGGCCCGGCTGAGTCGGCCGGCGGGGGCGAGCTGGCGGGCGACCAGCATCATCTGCTCGACCACGAACGCCTCGGGCTCCTCCAACGCGGTGACATCGAACGGCTGGGCGGTCGCTCGGAGCACGAACGGGTCGGCGCCGTCGGTGACGGCCTGCTCCATCCGCTCCGCCTCCGCGGTGTCGTAGGCGGTCCTGGCTTCGGCCAGGGGGTCGCCGAGCTCGTCGAGGGGATCGGGCTCCGGCGCGGGGGGTTCGATCCCGGCCTCCAGGTCCGCCTTCTCCTTGGCCGCCTTGTCCCGGGCCACCTGCGCGATCGCGGCCCGCTCGGCCTCGTCCGCGGCGGACCAGCCGTCGATCAGCTCCTGGTCGCCTTCCAGCAGGCGTGGCGGCTCCGGAAGCGTCGTGTGGCGGACCACCAACGCGCCGACGCCGACGAGCAGCGCGACCACCAACGCGGTGGACCAGGGGCGCACGCCCCGCGGCTTGGGCTCGCCCAGCTTCACCGCCGCAGTCGAACGGTCGAAGTGCCGCACCTCCAGCACAGCGTCGCCCCAGAGCTCGACGACTTCGAGCACCGGGGGGGCCCCCGGCTGCACGCCGAGGTCGGAGGTGGAACGGGAGGAGTCGCCCAGGCGCTGGAGCGCGTCGGCGGCTTGATCGAGTTTGTTCTTGCGGGAGGGCACAGAGGCTCCGGTCTCTGCCCTGGCGGTTCGTACCAGGTGCGGGGTCGGTCCTCGACGCGCGTCCCCCCGGCCAAGGGCAGGAGCGCCACCCCTCTCGACCAGCCTCCAGAGGAAAGGTTCCGAAAAAAGTGATATTCCCCGCCGCATGCGATCTCACTACCGCGCCGCCGTGATGCCGGGACCCAACCAGCCCATCGAGGTGAGGGAGTTCCGAGCCCCCGAACTTCAGCCGGGCGGGGTGGTCCTCCACACCATCCTGTCCGAGGTCTGCGGGACCGACGTCCACCTCCACCACGGCAAGCTCAGCGGGGTGCCCTACCCGATCATCCCGGGGCACGTCTCCGTGGGGCAGATCGCGGGCATGCGGGGCACCATCACCGACGTGGACGGGCTCCCCTTCCACGAGGGCGACGTCGTCGGCTTCATGGACGTGCACGAGAGCTGCGGCTCCTGCCACTACTGCATCGTCGCGAAGGAGACGACGCGGTGCCCCTCGCGCAAGGTCTACGGCATCACCTACCCGGCCGAGCACGGCTTGCTGGGGGGGTGGTCCGAGGCCATCTGGCTCAAGCCCGGGGTGAAGCTGCTCCGGCTCCCCAAGGGGCTGGACGCCGAGACCTACTGCGGCGGCGGCTGCGGGCTCAACACGGCGATGCACGCCACCGATCGGGCGGAGATCCGGTTGGGCGACTCGGTCGTAGTGCTGGGTGTGGGCCCCGTGGGACAGAGCATCGTGACCTTCGCCACCCTCTCGGGGGCCAACCAGGTGATCGCGATCGGCGCGCCGGACGATCGGCTCGCGTTCGCCAAGCGCATGGGGGCGACGAAGACCCTCAGCCTGGGTCAGCCCCGTGAGGAGCGCATCCAGCTGGTGAAGGACTGGACCGGAGGGCGCGGCGCCGACGTGGTCATCGAGGCCGCGGGACCGCCCCAGGCGGTCACCGACGCGCTCGACCTGGTGCGCGACGGCGGCCGGGTCGTGGTCTGCGGGCAGTACACCGACAACGGCGACATCGGCTTGAACCCCCACTGGCAGATCAACCGCAAGCACGTGGAAATCCGCGGCTCCTGGGGCTCGGACTTCTCCCACTTCCACCGCTCGATCGCGGTGATGGGACGCCACCACGAACGCTTCCCCTGGCGGGAGATGATCACCGCCCGGTACGACCTCGATCACCTGGATGAAGCGTTGGACGCCGTCGCGAGACGAACAGTCGTCAAGGCCGCTGTCGACCCTGGTATTGTCGCCCACTCCTGACCCGGAAGAAGGAACTCCATGACCAAGTCCAACCGGCCGCCGAAGGGCCGAATCATTCGCTCCAAGGACCTCCTGCAGGAGTTCCGGGAGAAGGAACTCAACCGGCGCCAGTTCATCGCGCGCGCCTCCACCGCCACGGCGGCCGGCGTGCTCGTCCCGGGCTGCGGCCCCGTCGGAGACGACGACGACAGCGTCGACGAGGTCATCAACTCGCTGGTCGGCATGGGCGGGGGCGAGGGCTACAAGACCGCCTTGTCCGCGGCCATGAACGAGACCATCGCGCGGGACGGACTCGCCGAGGTCGTCAACTCCGGCGACGTGGTCTTCCTCAAGGTGAACAGCAACTCGGGCGACCCGTACCCCTACAGCACCCGCCCGCGCATGATCGAAGAGCTCACCGCGTGGTGCCTCGACCAGGGCGCCAGCCGGGTGATCGTGGGCGACCGCTCCTTCTTCGGCGACCCCAACACCTACGGCAACCTGGTGGCCAACGGCGCGGTCGAGGCCGCCGCCAACGCGGGCGCCGAGCTGCTCGTGCTGGACGAGGACGATCCGGACATCGACTGGGTCATGGTGACCGAGGACGACGCCCCCGATTGGCAGGGCGGCTTCCGCTTCCCGACCCCCGTGGTCGAGGCGGACGTCATCTTCAACCTCCCGATCGTGAAGACGCACTTCATCTCGCAGTTCACGATGGGGATGAAGAACATTATCGGCCTGGCCCACCCGGCCGACCGGGCGCGGGACGCGAACCTGGCGTACCACCCCACAAACGACAACAAGCTCTACAAGATGATCGCGCAGCTGAACCAGCACGTGACCCCGACCCTGACGTTCCTGGACGGCTGGGAGGCGGTGGTGCGCGGGGGCCCGACGATCGGTGGCAACCCCAGTGGCCTCGAGGACTCCCCCGGCGTGCACATCGTGTCCGCCGACCGCATCGCCGCGGACGTCACGGGCCTCGCGGTCCTGAAGCAGTTCGCCGTCGAGAGCGAGCGTGTGCACGACACGGACGTTTGGGACAACCCCCAGATCGAAGAGGCCGTGAACGCCGGCGTGGGCATCTCCGGCCCCGACGAGTACAACGCCGCCGGCCCCACCGTGGCCGACTTCGAGACCTACATGAACGAGATCCTCGGCTAGCTCACCAGCGGGGGAGCGTCTTGGCCTCCGCGATGTAGACGAGACCGCACTCCTTCGTGACCTCCCGGCTGTCCGGGGGGTTCAGCTCGTCGTGTCCCGTCTTGGACGAGCGCACCCCGATCAGCATCACGCCGAGCTGCTGCTTGAGGCCCCGGGCGACGTCCTCGAAGGGGGCGGGCAGGTCCACGCTCCCGTTGGGTCGCCCGACGTACACGCTGTGGCCGTCCACCCCCGCCAGCTCCGCGACCGCCTCGGCGGTGCCCGGCATGGCGATGGCGTGGGCCAGCAGCGAGAACCCCAGCCGGGTCGACTCGATCACTTCGTCGGCGCCGGCGGTCTTGGCGTGGCCCACGTTCTCCTCGTCCAGGATCTCCGCGACGATGTAGAGCGGCTCCCGCCGCGACGGAGTCTCCGGCTGGCGGCCCATCCAGGAGCGGATCGTGAACACGGTCAGGAGGGTCAGCGCGTCCGCCGACTGGGGTGTCGTGTCCCGCTTGCCCGCGACGATCACGGCGCCGGCGTGGGTCAGCTTGACCTTGCCCAGCTCGCTCTCCTTGGTGGGGTCGCCGCTGACCCAGGTGAGCTCCGCGGGCACATCCCGGGGCCGGTCGCCGGGGGCGAAGACGAGGATCTCGCGGTCGCCGAACAAGGGCTCTCGCACGAGCGCGTCCAGCAGCATGCGGGTGCCCGCGTCGTGGCCGCAGATCACGACGTGGTCGGTGTAGCCGGTCATCCGAAACTGTTCCTCCCTCATGCTTCCGACGGCCCCCATCAGGGTGGTGCCGACGATGCCCGCGAACAGGGCGAGGACGAACATGCCCTCGACCATCAAGAACGCCGCCACGACCCGCCCGAGCCCGCTGACGGGGGCGATGTCGCCGAACCCGACGGTGGTCAGGGTGACGATCGCCCACCACATCCCGTCCACGATCGAGTCGATGCCTCCGTTGGAGCCGTCCACGCCCTCGATCAAGTAGATCGTCAGCCCGCCCAGTACGGTGCCCGCGGCCAGCAGACCGTAGGCGGAGAAGTACAGCAGGCGGTTCTCATGGAACGCCCGCAGCACCCCCTGCAGCGGGTTGGTGTGGCGGAACCAGTCGCGCACCTTGAACAAGCGCAGCAGCCGCAGCACCCGCAGCCCTCGGAGCGCGGGAACCAGCGCCAACACGGTCACCAGGTCGATGAGCATCATCGGGGTGAACAGGTAGCGGAGCCGCTCCATCACGTGGACGCTGGCCCGACCGAAGTAGCCGCGGTCCCAGAAGTCCAACGCCGGGGGCCGGTACGTGACCACCCGCAGCACCAGCTCGACGGCGAAGAAGGCGAGGATGGCGAAGTCGAGCACGCGCAGGGGGCGGCTCTCGGAGAACTCCTGGGGGAGCCAGATATCGATGGATACGAGCCCCACGGAGGCGGCGACCAGCGCCCAGATGATGCTGTGGAGCACCCGGTACGCCGGGGTGCCCTCGTCGTGGAAAGCTCGAGCGACCGCGTTCCGCATGCGGCGGGAGTATCCCACGTAGACTGGGGCCGTGCCGCGCACCCCCTCGCCGCCCGCGCTCGGAGCGTTCGCGACCGTCGGCGCGACCTGCGCCCTCATCCTGAGCCGGCCCTACGATCAGGCGCTCTTCCGCAGCGCTGAGGGAGGCGGCGACTGGGCCGAGCATCTGGCCCGCGTGCAGACGCTGCAAGCCTGGGCCAGTGACAGCACCCTGCGGCAGTTCGTCGCCCAGACGGACACGATCTTCCCGCCGGGCCTGCACTGGTGGATGGGCGCCCTCGGCAGCGTGGTGGGGCATGGCGAAGCCGCCGTGGGGCGGACGATGGTGCTCTGGCTCGTGCTCCTTGCGGCGTCCGTCGGCGCGGGCGCGTGGGCGATCACCAAGGACAAAAAGTCCTCCTATCTAGCAGGAGCACTTTCCGCTGCAATCCCGGGGGTTGCGGCTGTCTCTCTCACCTACTACTTCGACCTGCCCATGACGGCCTTGCTGTGGGCTGGCGCCGCGGCTTTGCTGCTGCTTCGGCCCCGGCTCCCCGAGGTCGCGGGCGCCGTCGCGGGGCTGTTCTGGTTCGCCGCCGCGATCACCAAGTGGACTGCCCTTCCGTTCGGGGTCGTCATGCTGGGAGGGGCGCTCCTGGCCCACGCCGAGGGCGAACGCTGGAGCCGCGCCGAAGCGCTCCGGCGGATCCGCGCGGGCGCTGCGCTGGCGATTACGACGGGCCTGCTGGTGCGCTGGTGGTTCGGCATCACCGACGTCTCCTGGCGCGCGATGAGCGACAACACTATGGGCGACCCGGGGGCATGGACCCGGACCGGGAGCCTGCTCGACGGCCTCACCGGCAAGCTCCAGCCCTTCAGCCTCGATCGCCTGGCCGCGTACCCCGTCGACCTCGCCACCGCCCTCTTCTCGCCTCTGCTGGCGCTCCTGGTGCTCGCCCTGATCGCGGTCTGGGCGGTGCGCGACCGACGCGGCGGCGCCTTCGTGGTCGGGACCGCGGCCGGCCAATGGGCGGTGCTGTTTCTGCTCGTGCCCCCCGCCGACCCCCGGTTCCTCCTGACGCTCGCCCCGGTCCTGGTGCTCGCCGCGGTGCTAGGGCTGGACCATCTGCCGGCCCGGCTCCGCGGGGGCCTCGCCGCGGCCTGGATCGCGGTCGCGCTGCTGGTCATCGCCGACGTGCACCACGGCTCCCCCAACCCCTTGAACGCGCGCTGGTCGGCCTCCGGCGAGCGGGAGCACGGCTTCCTCAAGGGCCGCGGCCTCAGCATCGACAGCACCGACGCCAAGACCGGCTGGATGCGGGCGGACATGGGTCCCCCGAAGTTCGCGCCCGACCGCGAGGAGCTCTGGGCCGAGGTGGCGCGCTGCCGGGCCAACCGGCTCGCCGTACAGGAAGGCGCCCTCAAGGACTCCACCGACCAGACGTGGTGGCAGTACCGGGCGGGCCTGGCGCGCCACCTCGGGACCGCCGAGTTCGCGTCGGTGAGTGGGCTCCAGGGGCTGGATGGCGACGGCTCGACGCTGGCCGTCGCCCGCACCGCCCCGGCCCCGGAGTGGGAGCCGCTGGGGCAGTGGCGGGACGTGGTCCTGCTGGGCCGAGCCGGGGTGGTCTGCGATCGGTAGACTCCCGAGCATGTCCAGCCACGCCCCGTCCCACAACCCCGAGTTCGACCCCATCCTCACCGAGGTCGAGATGAACCTGGTCCGCCGCAAGGCCCCCGTCAAAGGCCGGATCGTGCGCAGCGAACTGTGCATGAACGGCAAGTCCCCCAGCTTCGTCCGCCACATCGAGGTCGACATCTCGGGCACCTCGCTGGCGGGCAAGTTCAAGGCCGGCCAGGCCTTTGGGATCATCCCTCCAGGCACCAACGACCGCGGTCGTGCGCACAACGCGCGGCTCTACTCGATCGCCTGCGGCTCCGCCGGTGAGGACGGCGCCGGCGCGGTCCTGTCCACCACCTGCAAGCGCGTCATCGACGAGCACAAGCCCTACAAGAAGGGCGCCGATCCGGACGACCACAGCCTCTTCCTGGGCGTCTGCAGCAACTTCTTGTGCGACAGCCCGGTGGGCACCGAGGTGCTCGTCACGGGCCCGTCGGGCAAGACCCTCCTGCTCCCCGCCGACACCAGCAAGCATGACTACTTCTTCGTCGCCGCCGGCACCGGCATCGCGCCATTCCGGGGCTTCCTGAAGGAACTGTTCGACGGGCCGCACCCCACGACCTCCCGGGTCGTGCTCGTGATGGGCACCCCCTACCGCACCGATCTGCTCTACCACCGCTGGCTGTGCGACCTCGCCGCCAAGCACGACAACTTCGAGTACGACGTCGCGATCTCCCGCGAGCCGGGGCCCGACGGGGGCGAGCGAGGCGAGTACGTCCAGCAGGTCATCAACCGCCGCATGGGCGACTGGAAGCCGCTGCTGGACTCGAACCGCTGCCTCTTCTACGTGTGCGGCCTCGATGGCATGCAGATCGGGCTGGTCCGCACGCTCGCCTACCATGGCCTCGGGCGTCACTACCTGAGCGTGCCCGAGGAGTTCGACAGCGTGGATCCCAACGAGTGGCCGGCCGAGCGGATCAAGCGTCGCGTCCGCCCCACCGCCCGCGCGATGGTGGAGGTCTACTGATGGGCGCGATCGAGACCAGCATCACCAACAAGTTGAACGAGGCGCTGAGCCCCGATCACCTCGAGGTCATCAACGAGAGCGATCAGCACAAGGGCCCGCCGGGACGCGAGAGCCACTTCCGCGTACTCGTGGTGGCCGACATCTTCGACGGACAGCGGCTCGTAGGGCGCCACCGGATGGTCAACAAGACGCTGAAGGCGGAGCTGGACGCGGGCCTGCACGCCCTCGCCATCGAGGCGCTGACCCCCGCGCAGTGGGAAGAGCGCAACGGCGTTCGCATGGAGTCGCCTGCCTGCGGAGGCTAGGCGCTACCAGATCGGATCGCGGCCCAGCAGCGCCTCGACGTCCGCGGGCGGCATCGGGCGGGCGAACAGGAAGCCCTGCGCCAGCTCGCAATCGAGCTCCCGAAGCTGCGCCAGCTGCTCTTCGGTCTCGACCCCCTCGGCGGTCACGCTCATGCCCAGGCTCCGGCTGAGGTCCACGATCGTCTGCACGATCTCGGGCCGTGAACCGGCCGCCATGCGGCTGACGAAGGAGCGGTCGATCTTCAGCGAGTCGATGTCGAAGTCGTGCAGGTAGTTCAGTGAGCTGTAGCCGGTGCCGAAGTCGTCGATGCACATCCGGGCGCCCAGATCCCGCAGCTTCGCCAGCGTGTCCCGGGACTCCTGTGCGCTCTCCATCACCACGGTCTCGGTGATCTCCAGGTTGAGCGCCTCGGGGCTGAGGCCGGTGTCGCCCAGGATCGAGACGATGCCGCGGAGCAGATCCGGCTACCGGAACTGCCGCCCGCTCAGGTTCACGTTCAGCATCAGGTCGGGGTACTTGCAGAAGCTCTCGCGCCAGATCTTGACCTGCTGGCAGGCGTTGCGGAGGACCGACCAGCCCAGCGGGTTGATCATCCCCGTCTCCTCGGCGATGGGGATGAACTCGTTGGGCATCACCAGCCCCCGCTCGGGGTGCTGCCAACGCACCAGCGCCTCGAAGCCCTCGATCGAGCCGCTCTGGAGCGAGATGATCGGCTGGTAGTAGAGGACGAACTCGTCGCGGGCGACGGCCCGCCGAAGGTCCGCCTCCAGCTTGAGCTGGGCGACCGCGTGCTCGTGCATCTTGCGATCGAACACCGCATGCCGCGCCTTGCCCGCCGCCTTGGCCTTGTACATCGCCGTGTCGGCGTCGCGGATGAGGTCCTCGGGGCGGTGGTAGCCGGTCGTGCTCAGGGCGATGCCGATGCTCGCCGACATCACGATCTCCTGCCGCTCCATCATGAACGGCTTCTTCAGCGACAACAGGATGCGGTCGGCGACGAACTCGGCGTCTCGCGGGTCCTCGATGTCGTCGAGCAGGATCGTGAACCTCGTCCCCGCCGAGGCGGGCGACGGTGTCGCCGGGGCGGACGCATCCCTCGAGGCGGCGCCATCGAGTCGTTGATGATCTTGAACCGATCCAGGTCGAGGAAGAGGACCGCGAACATGTGACTGCTGCGGCGGTGCGCCCGGGCGATGGAGTGGGCGAGGCGGTTCAGGAAGAGGGCCCGGTTGGGGAGGCCGGAGAGCACGTCGTGGAACGCGTCGTGGAGCAGCTGCTCTTCGAACTGCTTCTGCTCGGTGACGTCGGTGGCGGAGCTGGCCATTCGGTTGACCCGGCCAGCGTCGTCCCGCACCGCGAGGCCCCGGGCGTGAACCCAGCGGTAGGTGCCGTCCTCGTGGCGGATGCGGTGGGTGTTGTCGAACTCCGCCGTCAGCGCCGCGACGTGGGCGCTCAAGTCGGAGCGGAGCTTGGCGCTGTCTTCGGGGTGGACGCGGTCCAACCACGACGACAACGCCTCGTCGGCCTGGGTGATCTGGATACCGAGGATCTGCCCCCAGCGTGCCGAGAACCAGGCTCGGCCGGTGTTCATGTCCCAGTCCCAGAGGCCGTCGTTCGCAGCTCGGGCGGCCAGATCGAACCGCTCCTCGCTGACCGCCAGCTCCGCCGCCGAGGTGGCGTACTGGCCCATGTAGCGCTCCGCGAGGCCGGACAAGATGGCGAAGATCACGCTGCACGTGCCGACGATGAGGACCGCATCGATCTGGGCGGTGACCATGAACTCGGGATGGAGTCCGCCGACCACCGCGATCACGACGAGGTTCAGCCCCGCCACCAGGTAGGTGGTCCACATCGGGCAGATCACGGCGGTCAGGAGCACCGGCAGGATTGTGTAGAAGATGTCCGCCTGCACGCCGACGGCGTCCGGGGCCCACCAGGCCGCGAGCAGGCTGTTGGCCATCACCGTCACGACCGTCAGGCCGGCCGCGACCCGCCAGTGGGGCGTCCGGCTCATCCACCACGCGATCGCGAGCACCGACACCGTCGCCGCCATGAAGGGCACCTGGAGCGCCGGCGCGGTCTCCCGGGTGAGCACGAACGCGACGACGCCAACGACCCCGATGGGGATGCTCATCAGCAGAATCGCCGACAGGATGCGAGCGCGCGTGCGCTCCAGCTCGTCCTGAATGTCCTCGCTGGGGGCGGTCACGCGGTCGAACAAGCTGCGGGGTGGCGCCGCCCGGACGGGGCGCAGCTCGACGACAGTCACGTCGGCCGGCCCAGAGGGCAAGGCCGCTACTTTCGCGGTCGCATCGATCGACGTCTTCGTCGCCAGAGCAAGCCTCCAGCGGACGCCTTACAGAAGGGTCCGAGGAACAGTATCGGTCGGATCGACACGATCTGGAGGAGGAAAATCCCCCTTCCGGGGCCCAACCTGGCGACCAGGAGTTCGCCCTCGCGCCCCGCCGTTTCCGCTCCGTGTGGTAGGTGAAGAGCCGCCGATTCCCATCGGCGAACTGCGGATGAACAGCGAGCCCCAGCAGCCCCATCTCCGGGTAGGTCCCCAGCGGCGACAGGTCGAGCATCGTGCCGTGGGCGCCGCGCTCGCCCTGATGGCCGGCGCGGCGGTGATGCTGGGGTGCGGGTCCGAGCCGGAGGCTCCCCGGGTCTGCACGGTGGACGATCTGGAGCTCCATACCGAGGTGCGGCCGGGGGACGCGACGAAGCGGGAGCTCCGGGCCGGTGACGCCCTCGCGCTGGGGCTGGTGGTGTTCAACCGCTGCGGCTCCCCCATCGAGTTCCAGACGCCGCACCTCTGCCTCGCCCACTCGTTCCGCCTGATCGAGCCGGGCGGCTCGGAGCGCGTCGGCGACATCCTCTGTTCGGGCGAGCCCCGGACCTGGACCATCCCCCACGAGTCGGGCGAGTCCGTCCGCTTCGAGCTGGGGATCCTGGCGGCGGGCGCCTACTCGGTCGAGGTGCCGGTCACCTTCTCGGATCAGATCGGGAAGGCGGAATTCGAAGTCCCGGAGCGACTGCCGTAAAGTCCGCGTCATGCGTACCCGCTCGCTTTTGCTCGCCGTTGCCCTCGCGCTCCCCGCCACCGCCGGAGCGGCGGCCCCGGCCGCGGACGAGGAGCCCTGCACCCCCGAGACCGGGTGGACCGACTGCACGCCGATCAAGATCAAGCTCGAGCCGCTGACGGCAGGCGACAAGGCGGTCACCGCGAGCACCGCCACCGCCATCCTGTTCTCGCCCCTGACGGCGGGCGGCCCCGAGCACGTCATCATCAACGACACCGACGGGGAGGTGGTCGCGTACGACCTCGCGACGGGGGCGGCCACGACGCTGCTCAAGCTCGAGGGAGTCGGCTCCGCCAACCCCGAGCGGGGACTCCTGGGGCTGGCCCTGCACCCCAACTTCCCCGAGGACCGTCGCTTCTTCACCTACCACCTCACCCCGCGCACGGACGAAGCGAACCGCGAGTGCGACCGGATGCCCCCGTTCAACACCAAGAACCGCGACGCGATCTGCGCCAAGGGCGAGCTGTATGGCTGCGGCGGCTCCTTCTGGGTGACCGAGTGGACGATGGGCGAGGACCCCGCCAGCGAGCCGAGCAAACGGGTGGTGCTGACGCGGCTGCAGCCCGGTGAAGGCCACAACGCCGGCCACCTCCTGTTCGGCCCCGACGGCATGCTCTACCTGTCGCTGGGGGACGGCGGCGCGCAGATGGACCCCTGCGGACGCGGCCAGGACCACAGCAAGGTCTACAGCTCGGTGCTTCGCATGGACGTCGACGCCGAGGGCGCGCTCGCAGAAGGCAACCCGTTCATCGGCCAGGAGGGCTACGACCCGCTCATCTTCGCCTACGGGTTCCGCAACCCCTGGCGCATGTGGTTCACCGCCACGGGCGAGCTGATCGTCGCCGACACCGGCCAGGCCCGGTACGAAGAGGTCAACATCGCGCAGGCCGGCGGCAACTACGGCTGGAGCGTGCGCGACGGCACCCTCAACCACCCCGCCAAGGGGGAGGCGCCGGCGGATGATCGGCACACTGCGCCGCTGTTCCAGTACGGCGATGGCAAAGGCAAGTCGGCCCCCACGGGCGGCTTCGCCATCGTAGGCGGCGTGGTGCAGACGGGGTCCGCGGTGCCGGGCCTGAACGGTTACTACCTGTTCGCCGACAACGTCTCTCAGAAGATGTGGGCCCTGGACCTGAGCGCCTCGGATCTGACCGACCCGAGCAGCTGGAACGGCAGCGCCAAGGTGCACCGGCTCGAGGGCGGCAAGGTCGCCGCCTCCACCTTCGGGGTGGACGCCGACGGCAACGTCTACGTGGGCGGCTCCGGGGGCAAGATCTTCAAGGTCGTCGCGCCCTAGGCACTAGCGTCCCGCGAGGCAGGCGATCGACGCCTCCTCGACCGCGACCTCGACGTCGTACAGGTGCAGCTGGATGGCCACCCCGATGTGGGGGTTCAGGTCGTTGACGACCACATCGAAGATGTCGACGCCGTTGGCCTGCAGATCCTCGTTGAGGTTGCCCAGGCTGCAGCCGGTGAAAATCGAGTTCGGTTGGATGCGCGCCTGCGTGTCGTGCGTCACCCCCGAGAAGATGATGTCCAGCATCGGCACGTTGCCGGGGCCGGTGCCCTCGGCCATGAGCAACGAGACGGACGCGGTCACGTTCATGGCGTTGGTGTAGTAGTCGCAGGTGTACGGATTGCAGCCGGTGAGGCTCAGGGTCGCAGGCGCCGCCGCGTCGTTGATCGACAGCTCGGGGTAGCCCGTCAGTGTCCAGCTCGGCAGCGCGCCCGCCCCCGTCGTCTCGGCGTTGGCCACGAGCAGGTTCACGCCCAGCATCTGGTACGTCTCGCAGGAGTAGATCGACTGGGACGGCAGGTCGCCCAGGGGCGTCGTCGGTCCCAGGATCCCCGCCGATTCGATCGCCGCCAGCGCCTTCAGCATGCAGAAGGCGGGGTCGGGGGTGGCGTCGTCGTCGTCGACCGCGTCGTCGTCGTCGGTGGACGCGTCGTCGTCATCGGTGGACGCGTCGTCATCGTCCGTGGCCGCGTCATCGTCGTCCGTGGCCGCGTCGTCGTCGTCCGTGGCGGCATCGTCGTCGTCGGTGGAGGCGTCGTCGTCGTCGTCGGGGGTGGGCTCCCGACGGACCGGGCAGCCCAGCAGCAGCAGGGCGGGCAGAAGGAGGAGCAGTGCGCGCATCGGGAGGAGTCTACTCCGGGACCGGCCCCCCGCCCCCGGGCAGGAGCGTGTGCAGCACCGGGACGAGCACGATCGACGCGAGCAGGCAGATCGGCAGGCCGAGGCACATCGCCAGCACCATCGACTCCATGCCGACGTGGTCCGCGAGCCCGAACACCGCGAACGAGGCGCTGGTCGTCAGCGTCGTCAGCACGATCGCGGTGCCGACGGTGGCCGCGGCTTCGTTGGCGGGGCGGTCGGGGTGTTCGCGCAAGCGGTGCACCACGTGGATGCCGTCGTCCACCCCGAGCCCCACCAGCAGCGGCACGACGATCACCGTCAGGGGGTTGAACGAGATGTCGATCCAGCACATCAGCCCGAACGTCACCACGCCCCCGACGAGCACCGGCGCCATCGCCAGCACGACGTCGCGCAGCCTGCGGAGGTCGATGATCAGGATGCACAGCACGAACAGGCCGATGCCGTAGGCGACCGGCCGCATCCAGGGGCGGTCGCTGGCCATCGTCAACTCGTACAGCTGGTTGAAGCTCGCCGCCCGGGAGTCGATGGCATGCGCCGCGACCCGCTCCCGCTTGGCGTCCTTGCCGTCCATGGTCGAGGCGAGTTGGTGGATCGTCACGATCGGCCGACCGTCTGGCGCGATCAGATCGTGAGCGAGCACCTCGGGCAGGCCGTCGGTTGTCGGCGGTCCGTCGTCCCGGGCGTCGGCCAGCGCCTGGAGCGCGACCTTGGCCCCTTGACCCCCTCGCCGCCACCGCCCAGGCCCCCGCCGAGCAGGCTCAGCCCTCGGTACCGGCGCAGCTGCGCGTCGATCGCCTCGTCCGCCGCTTGCAGGCGCGCGTGGCGGTCCTCCCCATCGGCGGGCAGCAGCGAGGCGACGCTGACGACCCGGCCGAAGTCGTCGGAGGCCTCGAACGCGGTGTGCACGGCGCGCGCGGCCTCGACATCGTCGGCGAGCACGAGCCAGGGCGCGCTGCTCATGCCGAGCTCATCACCGACCCGCTGCATCACCGCCACCGACTTCACGTCCCGGCTGAAGACCTTCGTCAGGTCGGTCTCGAAGTGGAACCGGGGGGTGCCCGCGGCCGCGGCGGTGACGGCCACGGCGGCCAGCGCGACGCTCAGCCAGGGGTGGGCGACGGCCCACCCCGAGACCCGATCCACGACCCCGAAGCGGAGCCGCAGGGGGGGTCGTTTAGCATTTGCACTACAACCAGCCGCATTCCCTCGGGAATCGTCAGAACCAGGGAATCGACCTCGAGCTCATCGCGGGCGTCGGCGAGGCGGCGGGCGGCGTCCAGATCCGCGGGGTCCGTGGCCAACGCGAGCCAGTCATCGAAGACCGGCCGGCCCACCGCCCACGGGCCCTGGCGATCCAGCCAATCGGTGGGCAGGCCGGTGGTCGCCCACTTGATGGTGGGGTCCGCCGCCAACCCGGCGGTGAGGGCTTCCGCCGCTTCATCGAGGACGGGGGACTCCTCCCCATCGACGACCAGGAGGGCGCGGCCTCCGAGGTTGAGCCTGGTGTTGACGTCGGCGAACTGGGCGACCGTGGGGTCGTTCAGATCGAGGATGCTGGCGAAACCGAAGTCCGTGGGGGTGGTCGCCGCGACGCCTCCCAGCAGCAGGCAGGGCAGGACCGTAACGAGGACGAAGCGCCAGGGGTGGCGGGGGATGGCGCCGCCCAGCCAGGCCAGCAGCCGGGTCACGGGTGGATGCCGCGGACCGTCTGGTGGAGCTCGACGTGGTCGGGGACGAGCCCCTCGCGGATGGCGCCGAAGGCCTCCTCCGGGTCCATGTCCTCGTTGCACAGCAGGATTTCGACGAGCGCGAGGCGATGCTCGGGCCACGTCGAGACGATCATGTGGGACTCCGCCAGGATCAGCACCGCGGTGACCCCGTGGGGCACGTAGCGAGCGGTGGTGCGGCCGTACTCGTGGGCGCCGACGTTCGCGGCCGCCGCGCGGAGCAGCCCCAGGAGGGCGTCGACGTCATCCAGCAGGGGCGCAGTGCAGCCGTGCAGGTCAGCGAGGAGGTGGCGGATCTTCATGCGGCGCGGGCAACAGTACCGCCCCCAGAGCGGGGTTGCTCGGCAGCTTCCAGATGAAGGCGTCGAGCACGTAGTGGGTGATCTGGGGGACCGCCAGCAGTGGGACCGCGACGGCGGGCACCCAGCCGGGCACCTCCCAGGCGCCGAACAGCACCTCCCGGTCGTGCCACACGAGGGCGTCCCAGAGCCCCTCCTCGACGGCCGCGAGCAGCAGCAGCAGGCCCACCGCAACCGCCAGACCGGGGCCGAAGAAGAGGCTTCGCAGCGCCGGTCCCTGCTCCGTCGAGGCCCACTGCGAGCGGCCGACCCAGAGCACCAAGGCGATGTAGGGGACCCCGTGGAGCACGACGTTGGTGGCGGTGAAGGCGGCGTCGCTGTCGGTCAGGACGATGCCCCCGAACCAGACCGCGGCGGTGGTCGCGATCCACAGATCCCGGCCCGGGGCGGCGCGACGGGAGCGGATCCGAAGCACGACGTGGGCGCCTACGACGGCCCCCGCCGCCGCCCCCGCCGGGATCAGGGTCCACGCCGGCACGCCGACGAGGAAGTCCCCGACTACGAACCACTCGAAGGTGCGGGGCAGGTGCACGTGCCACCACAGGATCGGAAACAGGGTGACCGCCCAGACGGCGGCGCGCTCGACCCGCGCGTCCCGGTCCCGCGTAAGAAGCCCTTCCCGCACCCGGTAGAGCGCGACGAAGCCGACCTGCTGCTTGATGAAGTGGTGGACGGCGACGTAGGCGAGCACGGTCCAGAACCAGGCGGGGCCGAGGCTGTAGAGCGCCGCCGCTCCCACCAGCGAGGCCAGCGGGGTGACGGTGTAGAGCATCGGCCGCCGGCGCCGCTCGAGGGGGTCGAGGTAGGTGCGGTAGAGGCTGGCCCAGACGTGCGCCACGTCGATGAACACGATCAAGCCGATCCAGGCCGCGAGGGGGAGCTCGAGCCCGTCGGGCAGCGCGAATGCGACGGCTACGGCGGCCAGCGCGGGGCCGGAGACGAGGCCGAGATCGAAGGCCGGCGAGACCAGCCACCGGCGCGGTTCGGTCACGTCCAGGACGCCCCGAAGTCGTGCCCCAGCCCCGCCATCGCCTCCTCGGCGGCGCGCACCCCGTGCCAGGAGGCTTCCTCGAACAGGCTCATCCCGGAGCCGTCAGTGTGCGCGAAGGAGACCCCCTCGACCGCCGGAGCGGGCGCCAACGGGTCCACCCCGACCAGCGGCCTCACCGTGCCGTGGCCCCAGTGCATGACGTCCAGACGCTGCACCCGGGCCCGCAGGTCGGGGTGGGCGCGGGCGAGGTCGCGGAGCACCCGGTCAGCCTCGTCGGCCCAGGTCGCGGCCATCAGGGGGCGGGGATCGCCGTCGGTCAGCGGCTGGTACCAGGTCAGCACGGCCGGCCCCCCGTAGCTGCCGGACTGGTGGCTGTTGTTGACGTAGCCGAGGCTGTCGCTGCCGTAGATCACCGAGTCCCAGGCGGTCCCCAGGCCGCGCGAGGCGGGCGCCCGATCGACGTACAGCGAGGCGACGCGCCACGGTGCGAAGTCGGGTTGGGCGCCGACGTCCGCTCCCAACAGGCGCGCAGCGACGCGGCGGGGCACGGCGAGGATGACGTGCTGGGCGGTCAGCTGGTAGCTGCCGTCGAACCCTGGATCCTCGTAGGTGACGCGGCCCTGCTCGACGCGCCGGACGACCGCGCCGGGGCGCACCTCGGCCCGCCCGGCCGCCGCGAGCCCCTCGACCAGCCGCCCGTTGCCCCCCGGCCAGGTGAGCACGCGGGTGCCGAGATCGCGGTCGTTGGCGGCGTCGGGGGCGCGGCTGCAGTGGTAGTGCAGGCCGGCCCACGCGGACGTCTGCTCCAGGGTCGTGCCGAAGTCGTCCAGCGTGCCGTACTGCAGGAACCAGCCGAGCATCGGGGAGTCCCAGCCCTGCTCGGCGATGTAGGAGGCCCAGGAGCGGCCGACGAGGGCGGTGATCTCCGGGTCGCGGGAGCTGTGGTGCACGGGGATGTCGAAGGCGCGGCGACCGTCGGCCCCCCGCCGGTCCCGCCAGCGAGTGCAGTGAGCGTCGAAGTCGGCGAGCTGCTCGTCGTCGGCGGGCGTCGACAGGACCGCCGGCCACAGCCCCGGGGACCACGCGCCGGCGGCGAACACACGCTCCTGGGGCGCAAAGCAGAGCGCTCGCTCGTCGTAGGTCGGCCGGCCTCCCGACCAGCCCGTGATGACCCCGAGCTCGTCCAGCAGGTGCCGGACGTGGGTGCAGCCGGGGTTGGGGAGCGTGATGTAGTGCGCCCCCAGCGGGTGGGGTCCGACCGCCGAGGAGGCCTGCGACGAGGTGCCGCCGACGGTGTCCCCCAGCTCCAGCAGCATCACCTTCCCGGTGTAGCCCGCCCGGGCCAGCCGCCACGCCGCCGAAAGCCCCCCCACGCCCCCGCCGACGATGGCGACGTCGCACGACTCCCCTACCCCGGGACGCCACGGGCGAGGCGCCGCGCCGCGAATGCGGTGCCCCCGTTCGGCGAGCTCTCGGCCCAGGATCGTGCCCGTCAGGGTGGGGAGCGCCTCGGTCGGCCGCGAGCAGCCCAGCGGAGCCAGAGACACCGCGGCGAGGCCCTGGAGCAGCCCGCGCCGGCTCAGTCCCACAGGTCCAGCCAATCCTCTTCGTACAGCCGCACCAGCACCTGGTTGTTCAATCGGTTGATCGGTCCCTCCCGACGGCCCATGTCGCCGGGGAAGACGAACAGCCGGTCCATCGCGGCGGCGTCCAGGAAGCGAAGCCCCTCCGGCAACGCGGCGAAGCCCTCGAGCCGGCGCCCCGGGGCGGCGAGCACGAAGCCCCACTCCCCGAAGCTCGGGACGTACGCGTGGTACGGCCGCACCGCGAACCCCTCGTGCTCGATCGTGCGCACGATGCACCAGTACGCCTCGGGGCTGAAGAAGGCCGACGTCGCCTGAATGGACAGGGTCGCGTCGTCCGCCATCGCGCGCCGCAGCAGCCGGTAGAAGTGGGTCGTGTAGAGCTTGCCCACGCCGTAGTCGTTGGGGTCGGGGAAGTCGACCACGACTGCGTCGTAGGGCTCGATCCCGGGTTCCTGCAGCCAGACGAACGCGTCCGCGTTGACGACCTCGACCCGGTCGTCGCGTAGAGCCAGGCCGTTGAGGACCGCGAGCTCCTCGCGCTCGGTGAACAGCTGCGTCACGGCGGGGTCCAGGTCGACCAGGGTCACCGTCTCCACGCCGTCCCAGCGCAGCACCTCCCGCACCGCCATGCCGTCGCCGCCCCCCAGGACCAGCACCCGCCGGGGGCTCCCGTGGGCCGCGAGCGCGGGGTGCACGAGGGCCTCGTGGTAGCGGTACTCGTCCGAGCTGGCGAACTGCAGGGCGCCGTTGAGGAACAGCCGAGTGTCCGCCGCCGCATCGGTGACGACGATCCGTTGGTACGGAGTGGTCTGCCGGAACACCACCGGATCGGCGAACAGGTCCCCTTCCATGCCCCGCTCGACCTGGGCCGCCACCGGCATCGCGAGGCACAGCAGCACCACCGCGGAGCCGGCCATCAACCGCAGCCGGCGCACGGTCCGGTCGGGGCCCACGAACAGGAACGTCGCCCACAGCGCCACCGACGCGTTCAGCAGGCCAAACAACAGGCCCGTGCGGAACAGCCCCAGGCGGGGCACCAGCAGCAGCGGAAACGCCAGAGAGGCCGCCAGCGCGCCGATGTAGTCGAGGAACAGGACCCGGGCGACGAGCTCCTTGAGCGTCGTGTCCTCGTTGAGGATCCGCAGGATGAGGGGGAGTTCGAGCCCGACGAGCGTGCCCACGAGGAAGACGTGGGCGAAGAGGGCGAGGCGGAAGGAGCTGCTGTAGGCGAAGGCGCCGAACAGGATGGCGGCCTCGAAGCCGCCCAGGAGCGCGATGGCGACCTCGATCTCGACGAACCGGGCGAGCAGGTTCTTGTCGAGGTAGCGGCTGAGCCAGGAGCCCACCCCCATCGCGCTGAGGTAGGTGCCGATGATGAGGCTGAACTGGGTGACCGAGTCGCCCAGCAGGTAGCTCGCCATCGAGCCCGCGATCAGCTCGTATACGAGCCCGCAGGTCGCGATCAGGAACGCGCTGAAGAAGAGGAGCCGGCCCAGTGCCGGCCCCCGTCGTCCGCCGATCACCCGGAGATCATCACCGCGCTGATGATCATGGCGAAGCCGATGATCAGGGAGCCCATGACGATGCCCAGCGCCGTGTTCTGATCGACCTCGATCTCTTTGCGCACGCTGAAGGGAGCCAGCTTCACCACCGCCATGGTCGTCAGCCCGAAGACGACGGCCCCGATGGCGCAGTAGACCAGGGTCGCGAGGATCACCTGGGGATCGAGCAGTTCAGTCATCTCATCTCCTCCTCTATTTGCCGTAGCCGTGGCCGCCACCGGAGCTGCGCGAGCCGCCCCCGATGTAGACCACACCGCCCCCGCCGCCCCCACCGGAGGCGCGCTGGTAGCGCTGGTAGCCGGTGTGCGACGCGTACAGCGGCTTGTAGGAACCCGGGTTGCCGCGCACCGACGGCGCGACCTCCTCGGTCGTCACGTTCGCCGGACGCCAGCCCGTCAGCACGACGCCGCCAGCCAGCAGTACGCCGATCAGCGCGAAGGTCATCACGGTGCGAATGGAGTTCATGCCATCCCTCCCCGAGGACGCCAGACCTCGTCTGACTCGATGGCGTCATCCGAGTTCAGCCACCGCGCCTGCTCGAAGCGGGACGACAGGACGAACCGGGCCAACCACGCCAGCAGCACGATCAGCCCCGCCGCCTGCACGGGCCGGATCCAGCCCTTCCGCTGCACGATCTTGACGGTCACCAGTTTGCGGTCGAGCACGCCGGCCTCGTCGGGGGCCGCCGCCACCTCGGCGCGGATGACGTACCGCCCCACCGTGGGGCGCGGGATGAAGGCGGTCAGGTCCGTCCCCTTGGAGGTCGTCTTGCGCCGCGGCCAGGGCAGGAACGCCTTGCCGTCATCGACGTTCACCAGCGCCACGTGGAGCGTCGCGTCCTTGGGTGAGATCGGGGTCAGCGCCTCGATCGTGAGGTCACGACGCAGCGCTCCCCGGACCTCGAACTCGTCGCTGATGAGCACCGCCTCGTCGCCGCCCTGGGTGAGCCACGACGCGTCCATCAGCGTGCGGGCGGGCAGAAGCGCCGCCGCCGCCATCCACAGCACGCCGAACACCAGCAGCAGCCCGAGGCTGCCGTAGTTGGAGAGCCGCTGGACCGCCGGGTCGCGGTACGGGTTGGGCTGGTGGGGGGCGACCCCCTCGGACCGCACCGTGCGGCTGAGCCCGAAGGCCTCGCTGATCTCGGCGGAGCTGAGCCAGGCGCCCATCGACCAGTGCACTTCGCCCTTGGTCCGCTCCATCGAGAGCATCGCCGGGGGGGCGATGTAGTCCTTGGTCGCGGCCCGATCTCCCTCGCGAACTTCCCAGTAGAATTCACCAAGCACGGCGAGCACTTGTGCGACACCACTCGTGTAGGACTTGAAGGTTGTTCCGCGGTACACGGCGCGGCGGCTGTCGGCCGCGGGCACGTCCGGGAGCTTGCGCACGTACGACCAGTGGTCGCTGCTGTCCTGCACCAACCAGGCGTACCCGCGGTAGGGGGCATGCAGCAGGTACTCGGTCCAGTTCCAGTCGATCCCGTCGGCCCGGACGAACCGGACCATCGCGCCGATGACCTGCCAGCGCATCCCCCGGATCGAGCCGATGGAGCCGAGCGGCAGGCTGGGTTGGAACGGCGGGTTGCTCGACGCCTTGAGGATCGCCAGGGCGATGCCGCCGCCGGACTCGGACGTGCCGAGCTCACTGCCGCAGTAGCCGCAGCCGACCTTGGCCGTCTGGCCCGGATCCCGCAGCTCCAGGGGAGCGGCGCAGTTGGGGCACTTCAGCGAGCGCACGTGGGTCAGCTCGGGGCCGGCGAAGTTGAGCTCGGCCTCGTCGGTCCAGCCCGCGAAGGCGCGCAACCCGCGCATCTGCAGGCTCTGCAGGTCGACCACGTCGCCGATCCAGAGCTGCACCTCGCCCCAGGCGTCCTTGTCGAGGGTGCCCGCGCGGCCCGAGGTGGACTTCATGTCGACGTAGCTGAAGTGCTCGTTGGGGCCGACCTTGAACGGCAGCTCCCCTTCGGCCGCGAGCACGGACGCGGACGCGGACTCGGTGACCGTCCAGTCCATCCCCCCGGCCTGGAAGCGCCCGCCCGACGGGATCCCCTGGGGATCGGGGAGCCGGCCGCTGACGGGGGTGTGGAGGAACAACTGGTACTCCGCGTTGCCCTCGGACAGCCAGCCGAAGCTGCCGTCGCCGAAGTCGATGAACCACTCGTTCCAACGGACCCGGTCGCGGCCCTTGCGGAGCACCCCGACCACCGAGAAGAGGCGGTTGCCGAAGCGGCCCTGGGCGCCAATCTGGATCGGGCTGAGGTCCCGCGCCATCGAGCTGACGACGCCGAGGTCCATGATCGACTGATCGCTGCGGTAGACCGCCGAATGGCACGACCGGCACACGACCGTGACCGCCGCCGCGTGGCGGAAGACAACGGGGGAGCCGCAAGAGGGACACTGCGCGGTCTGCACGACGGCTGGACTATACGCCTCAGGGGGAGTTGAATTGCGTCGCCGACGCGGTTCGGCTGCAGGAGATCCGAATGCCGAAGTCCGACAAGAACACTGGGACCATCCTCATCGCCGTCGGCCTCGGCTGCATGGTCGTCTGCGGCGGCCTCTTCGTCGTCGGTCTGGGGGCGCTGTTGTTCCTCGCACCGAAGGAGGAGACCCCCGTCTACATCCCCGCGGTGGTGACCCCGCCCGCAACGGGGGGAGCACCGATCGGTCCCGGCCCCGACGGCGTCGCCGGCAAGATCGCGGGGCTCTACCAAAAGGGCGGAAGCGGCGAGTGGGACTCGGCGGTGCTGCCGATCATGACCGGCGCCTACGACCTCAACGGGAGCGGCTCGATCAACAAGAGCCCCGAAGTCACCGGGATCCCGTGCGGGACCTGGCGGGCGCTGGACGCCGGCGTGCTCGAGAGTTGGGACTACGGGGTGCGCACCATCTACGGCTTCGAAGCGGACTACAGCTGGGTGGGCGGCGCGATCGGGTTCGATGAGTCCATCCGCGTGGAAGCGGACGCGCGGCTCGCCCACTGCCTCTCCGCCGCCCCGACCACCGCGCCCCCCACGGCGGGCGGAGGGGTAGGAACGGCTGGCGCGGGAGGCGCGGTCGCGCAGCAGATCCGCGGGATCTCGGCCGAAGGCGGCGGCTCGGCCTGGGACGACGCGGTCGAGACGATCATCGTCAAGGCGTACGACGGCAACCGGAGCGGCCAGGTCGACACCCGGTCTGAGCTCGCGGCCATTCCCTGCGACGTCTGGAAGGCGATGGACGACGGCGTGCACGTCAAGTGGGACTACGGACTGCGCAGCATCTACGGCTTCAACGGGGTCGGCTACCTGGGCGGCGAGATCGGGTTCAGCAGCGGCATGATGGGGCCCGGCCAGAGCGCGATGATCGCCTGCGGACTGGGCAAGTAGTACGCCGAGCTCCCTGCTTCTCTACGTCCTCTTCTTCGTCTCGGGCGCCTGCGGGCTGATCTTCGAGATCCTGTGGGTCCGCGCGCTCGGGCTCCAGTTCGGCACCACCGCCCCCGCCATCGCCACCGTGCTGGCCGCGTTCATGGGCGGCCTCGCCCTGGGCAACCTCCTGGTCGGTCCCCGGGCGGACCAGCAGGACGCCCCCCTCAAGCTCTACTCGGCGATCGAGCTCGGGATCGGCGTCACGGGGCTGGGGGTCTCGCTGCTTCTGCTGCGTGGCGGCGCCCCCCTCAGCGCAATCGCGGGCGGGACCGGATCACAGTTCTTCATCGCCGGTGCGCTGATGCTGCTCCCCACAACGCTGATGGGGGGCACGCTGCCGGTGATGGCTCGCGCCCTGGTCCGGTCGGGCGTCTCGGGCAAGGTCCTGGGGCAGCTGTACGCCATCAACACCGCCGGGGCGGTGGCCGGCGCGCTGGCCCCCGACCTGCTCCTGGTGCCCGCCATCGGCCTGACCGCGACCGCGTTCGTGGCCGCCGCGGGGAACCTGCTCGTGTCCGGGCTCGTGCACGCCGTCCGCGTCGAAGCGCCGGCCCCCGCGGCCACGGCCGGCCCCAAGACCCCCGTGCCGATGGGGCCGGTGGTGCTGTACGCCGTGAGCGGGTTCTGCGCGATGGGGTACGAGGTACTCTGGAGCCGGGTCCACCACCACTTCTCGATGGGCCAGGCGGCGTCGTTCGCCGTGCTGCTGGCGACGTTCCTGGTGTTCCTGTCCCTGGGCTCGCTGCTGGCGGCCCCCTTCGCCGACCGGTCGCCCCGCCCGCTGCCGATCGCGGCGCTCCTGCTCGCGCTCACGGGGCCGGCGGCGTTCCTCCCGATCGTCGCGGCGCCGGCGTGGGGCGAACGCTTCAACCGGCTGCTGCCCTCGATCCGGGGCGTGCATCGCGCCGATCCCGGGGATGTGCTCGCTCTCGCCCTCGGCAGCGCGGTGTGGCTCGAAGCACTCGCCTGCCTCCTGATGGGGGCCGCCTTCCCCTTCCTCGCCGCCGCGGCGGTCAAGGCGGGCGACGCGGGGCGAGCCACGGGGCGGCTGTACGCGGCCAACACCCTCGCGGGGGTGGCGGGCTCCACGATCGCCGGCTTCGTGCTCCTGCCCGCGGTGGGCGTGCAGCTGTCGCTGCTGGTGCTGGCGGCGATCGCGACGCTCACCGGGGCCCTCGCCATCGGCATGCTGCAGCCCATCGCCCGGCCGGTGGGGCTGCTTGGGGCGGCGGCCGCGGCGACGGTGGGGACGATGGCCGCGCTCGTGCCCATCGACCACCTCCGGGGCGCCTACTTCGCCGGCTTCCACGGCGCCGACAGCCGCCTCGTGGAACTGCGGGAGGGGGCCACGACCACCGCCGCGGTCGCACGCCGCCACCGGTTCGGCGAGCCCGCCTATCTGCTCCTGCTGACCCCCGGCGTGACGATGAGCGACACCCAGATCGGGGCGCAGCGGTACATGGGGCTGATGGCTCACCTGCCGATGGCGGCCTCGACCGAGGCGAGCGAGGCGCTGCTCATCTGCTACGGGGTCGGCAACACCGCGCGCTCGCTGCTGACGTGGCCGACCCTGGAGCGGCTGGACGTGGTCGACATCGCCGCGGAGGTGCTGGGGATGTCGGGCCACTTCGCCGAGGTCCACGGCAGCGATCCGCTCGCCGATCCCCGGGTCGAGACGATCGTGCAGGACGGGCGCAAGCACCTGCTGACGTCCGGGCGCCGCTACGACGCCATCACGTCGGAGCCGCCGCCTCCCACCGACGCCGGGGTCGTGAACCTCTACACCCGGGAGTTCTACCGGGCCTCCAAGGGCGCGCTGAAGCCGGGCGGGGTGCTCGCCCAGTGGCTCCCCGTGTTCCAGCTCACCGACGACGAGACCACCGCGATCACGGCCGCGTTCGTCGCCGAGTTCGACCACGTCGCCCTGCACTACGGCTACGGCTACCAGTGGGTGCTGCTGGGCTCGGACGAGCCGCTGGATCTGGACGCGGTCCGCCTCGCGGAGCCGTCCGTGCGGGCCGACCTGGATCGCTATGGGGGCCGCTCACTGGCCCAGGAGCACCTCCAGGACGACGCCGGGCTACGCGCCGCGTTCGCCTCCGCGGAGCCCCTGACGGACGACCGGCCGTCGCTGCAGTACCCCCAGCGCGGCATCGAAGGACTCCCCGAGATCCCCGAGGGACTGCTGGGACGGCTGGACCCGGCGTTCGCCCCGGTGATGGCCGCCCTCCCCCACCTGTACGAACGCGACCGAGAGCAGCGGACCGAGCGGCTCCTGGAAGCCCTGGGGCCGCTGATCGCAGACGATCCCGACAATGAGCACCTGTTGTCGTTGCTGGCCGTGGGGCGGGACTGGTATGAGCCTGCCTCGCGACACCTGGAGCGGGGCGGCACCAACGGCCGCGCACGTTCCGTCGTGGACCGGCGCCAGCGCGTTCAGCGAGCAGCAGCCTCGAAGAAGGAGACCCCGTGAGCCACCTCTGGTGCCCCCGATGCGACCTCATGGCCAAGGATGACGGCCCGAACCACTCCTGCGGCATTCGCATGGAGGAGGTCCCCCACAACGTGGACATGACCGATCTCCTGATGATGGCGCAGGCCCTCGCCGGCCTCGTGAGCCCGCCCGCCGGCTTCGTCCGCGCCGACTGGTCGATCGAAGCGATCCAGGAGGACCTGGACCGTCGTGACGAGATGATGGCGACCACGCAGGCCGAGGCCGAAGCGCTGGCGTAGACCACGTCCCGGACGGCCAGGGCGGCCAGCCCCATCGATCTGATCGCGCTGCCCGAGTTTATTGACCCCTGTCCGCAGACGTGATCCACTCCCTCACGGAGGTGGTCATGCCCGTTGCGACGTCGGTGGATCTGCGTACCCGGATCGTGGATGCGTACAAGCGGAAGGAGGGCTCGATGCGTGAGCTCGCGGAGCGGTTCTCCGTGAGCCACAAGTCAGTCAAGCGGTACGTCCGGCAGGAGCGACAGACGGCCTCGCTGGAGCCTTCGTCGGCTCGCCGCGGTCCAAGACCGAAGATCGACGCGGACGGACTGGCAG
>JAAESI010000243.1 GCA_024229515.1 Pseudomonadota bacterium
AGCGATGATCGGTGTGAACATCCTCAATCGCATGACCGAGCTCGGGATGCCGGAATCGCACGCTGTCCGAAGCTGAAACTCCGAGAGAGCCGCTCAGTGGCCCGATCCGGCCTCGCTCGGAGCCGTGCAACAACGCCATGCGACGCCGTGCTTCAGCGAGAACCCATCGTCCGTAGTGGAGGACATCGGCGGCGAGGTGCGGTCTGGGGCCGTCCGAGCTCGGATGGAGTGACGGGATGTCCGATGCGTGTTGCGGCAGTTCGACCAGCGTCCTCGTGATGAGGGACGCGACCGGGTTGAGGTCGTAGGCGCGGGTTCGAAGGCCGAGGCGCGCCGCTTCGAGAGGGATCGAGCCCCCACCGCAGAACGGGTCCTCGACCACCGGGCCTTCCCTGCGCAGGAACGCGACGACTTCCTCTTCGCTGGGTTCCCCGTCCACCATGGCTTGCGCCGTCGGATCTGCAGGACGACGGTCGAGGGCTTCCCGGGCCAAGCTCCGTGCGATCTCGCGCCGGGCGGCGTGGATCACGGACGCGTCGGTCGTCGACTCCCAGAGGACGAGTCGTTCGAGGACCGCGAAGAGCCGGTCTCTTTCGACGTCCTGCTCTTCGACGGTCGGGAACCAGTCCGGGCGCGCCGAGGGATCGTCGACGAGGAGGGCGAATGTCATCGCGCGGCAGGATGCGAGGGGTTTGCGCGACCACCAGATGTGGAGGCCGGAGGGGTGGCCCTTGCGTGGGGACTTCTCCCGGGCAGACTCACGGTTGATGGTGGCCAGTGGGAGAGCGACTTCGGCGAGCTTCAGGGCCGTCATGCACGGTCCAATCGACCCGCGTCCCGAGCCCCACCCATCCACTGCACGAAGACCTTCCGGGGCGCTGGATCGTAATCCTCTCGCTCCCTCTCCAACAGGCAATCCACCCCGGCGGGATCTCGATCTGCTTCAGCGTATCGAGCTCCGCAGCCCGAAGTTCCGGTGATCCCCGCCATCCGCTCCGGAAACCGCTCCAGCGGCTCGTCGAACCGCCCCAGCTTCCACCGGTCGATGCCCACCATGCGACCGCACGGGTAAACGTCCCGCTGCATGTAGATAATGTTGTGGAAGCCTGACCCGCAGGTGCTCCCGAACATCGTGCACACCCGGTCGGGCGCACCGCTGAGCGCTCGGCGATATGCCTCGAGGTTTCCAACCTCGAGCTGGTGCAGCCCCCGCTCGGCCTTCAACTCTGCAACGCGCCGAAGGGCGCCGTAGAACTCGGCGGTCGAAACCTCGTGCTCCTCCGGCACGTCCACGAGCCGACCGAAGATGGCCTTCTCGAACCCCTGCTCCTGAATGAAGTCGAAGACCTCCTCGAGGTTCGAGACCACCTCTCGGGTCATCGTGACGTTGATCGCAACAGGCATCCCCTCAGCGCGAAGCGCATCGATCCCCTTCATGGTCGCCCGGTGGGAGCCCCTCCCGTTGTGGCGAACGCGCGTGGCGTCGTGGATGTGGGCTGGACCATCGAGGGAGATGCTGGGCCCGAGGCCCACGTCCCGCATCTGGCGCACGACCTTCCTGCTCAGCAGCAGCCCATTCGTGACGGTGTAGAAGCGGACCGTGTGCTTGGGGCGACGCTCTCGGAGACCCGCAATCGCCCCGTGGATCGACTTCCACTCCATCAGTGGCTCGCCGCTGCCCACGAAGTTCACTTTGACCGGCTTGTTCGCTTCGGCCCGCCGACCGTATCGCTCGACGTTGCCGAGGATCACGTCGAGGTCTTCTCGGCTCAACACCTTCGGACCGGGCAGCTTGTCCGGCTCGAGGAAGAAGTAGCAATAGGTGCACTTCAGGTTGCACACCGAGTTCACCGAGATGCAGACCCGCTCGATGCCGCTCACTTCGACCCTCCCGCGCGGCCCGGCAGCGTCCCGAAGAGCCGGTTGCCTGTGTCGGTCCCGCCACGGCCCACGTACTGATTCTCGGACAGCCGCGCCAGGAGGAATCGCACGGAGGGCCATGTCGTCTCGAGTCTCTCCGCCGTCGGTACCGGGCTCACCAAGGCCAGGACATCGATCGAGCGCGCGCCGCCGGCCTCCAAGTACTGGAGCACGGGTTCGAGCGACGCCCCCGTGTTGATCACCGAGTCCACGACGACGAAACGACGTCCTGCGGGGTCGCCGAGTTCATCGCGCTCAGCCGCCGAAAAGCCCTCCCCGCGGCGCGGCGAGACGTGGAAGAGAGGAGCCCGCTGGAGAACCTCTCGAACGCCTTCGACGACGTAGAGACCCGCCCTCATGAAGCAGAGAACCGAGATGTTCTCCTCCTCGACCAGGCCGAAACCCTGTCGGGTTCCTTGCGGGTGCTGGATCGACACGGACTCGAGCTCGAAGTGCTCCACCAGTTCTCCGACGAGGAACCGACCGAGAGCAACGTGGGAGCGGCTGAGCGCTTGGGGGGTGATGTCCGTGCGGCGCGACTGGGTGGCGAGTAGCCGGACGAGGTGGCGGTCGGTGAAGTGGGTCAGGGACACGATGCACCGTGATTGGATTTGGGTTTGGGGAGATCAGGGAGTGCGGCTACCTGCTGGAATCTGATTTCGCGGATCCCGGGGTGAGGTTGGCCTCGCGGTACCACCTGGTGCAGTGAAGTGTGCCCATGCAGGTGGGGAACCAGGTCCTCGTTCTGGCGATGGTTCACGACAACCACCGCGTGATCGGCCGTCGACAGCATCTCCGTGTCGACATCGGAGTCCCCAACGCCGACGAGGGTGCGCGCGCCCGCCTGGAACGCGCGGGCGGCCCAGCCCTTCTCAGCCCGCCCGAACACGAAAGGAGCGCCGGGGTCGATGCCGCCGATCACGGGCACTGCGCCCAAGCCATGCTGCTCCAGCAGCGAGCGCCAGATTCGGGGAATCCCCGACGTGACCACGAACACGGCTGCGCGGTCGGCGGCCGCCGCGAGGAAGTCGACCGCACCCGGGTGCAGCACGACCTCGGAAGCGACTTGTGGGGCGAGCTCGGCGAACACCGCTGAGCCGAGCTCCACGTGGGCCTGGGCGTGAAACCTGAAGGACTCGAAGCAGTAGCCGAGCTCCTTGAAGCGAGCCTTGACCGCCATTGGATCCCCGCCCGCACGGCTCAGGAAGCCACGGCTCGTGTCCTCAGCGCAGAGGGTCCGGTCGGCGTCCACCAGAAAGATCTCCCGTCCCTCACTCCGGGTGATGTGCGGGCCGAGCAACATCCGCATGCGGTCGATGTTCTCGGTCGGGCTCCGGGGGAGTGTGCTCAAGACGCCAGTACCTCCAGCAGTCTCACTCGCGCGGCGTCCGGCTCGGTCGGTAGGCGATGCAGGCGCATCCCCCACCGGTCGGCGATCTTGACGCAGCTCTCCGACTCCCCCGCCATCTCAGCACGCACGACCTCCGGGTCCAGACTTCGAGACTTCGAGGGGTCGGCCCGACGTCGGCTCAACACCTCCACCAGTGGCGCTTCGAGCAGGACCAGCTCTCGGAAGAACCGACAATCCGACTCGGTGAAGACGACACCCACGCGGCCCGTGCTCTCGTCGAGCAGGGAGGTATGACCGTCACACAACACGTGCCGTTGGGTCGCCTCCTGGTGGCGCTCCATCCATAGAATCGCCTCCTCCCGATAGGCCTGCTTGCGGGCCGGTGCGAGGTGGTCGAAGCGGTCGAACTCCGCCCCCGCAAGCTCCCGGAGCACCGCGCTTCCGACGATGTGTTCGACCCCCTCCAGCTCGGGCAGGACCGACCTCACGAGAGTCGTCTTGCCGACTCCCCGAACCCCCACGAGACAGATGCGGCGCAGCGTTGCCATCAATCCTCCACTCGGCGCATGAGGCGGAATCCAACACGATGCGAGCGCTCGTGGACCTGCCTCGACGCAGACCGGAAGTGCTCGTCAACGCGCTGTCGGCGTCCTGTCGGGAACCTGCCCCAGCTTCCTCCGCGAGCGACCCACGGGGGGCGATCCGGGCCGACCGGGTCGGTGACCTCGTCCCGCGTGAACTCGCGCCTCCCATCTCGCACCGTTTCGTAGACCAGACCGTGCATGTCGCACAGTCCCCATGCGTTGGGGCGGAGCACCCCAACCTCGTGGCTTCGATGCCCCGAATTGCGCTTCGTCCAGGCGTACTCCTCGAGAAGCCCCGGACGACGGGCATGCCCAGGGTCCTCCCCAAAGCAGTAGGCGGCGGTCGACCCCGCCCGACAGGCGTACTCCCACTGAGCCTCCGTCGGCAGGTCGAAGTCGCCGCTGCCGGACAGGCTGTTGAGCCGGGCGAGGAACTGCCGCATCTCGCGCATGGAGATGTTCACGATCGGCATGTCCGGGCCGGCCTCGATGTCCCGGAGCCTGGGGAGGTCGCCCATGACGTCCCGCCACAGAGCCTGTGTGACACCCGTCCTCGCCAGCAAGAACGGCCACGAGATGACGACGTCGTGGGAAGGGCCTTCTCCAGGCGCGCGGTCGTCTCCCATTCGGAACCGGCCCGCCGGGATGCGGACCAGGGTCGCCTCGACTCTGCGGACGATGGGGTCGGTGTTCCCTCCTCGCCGCGCCGCAGTCCCGCCTTGCGACCCTGCGGGGTCAGCGGGGGGAGGCGGCAATGCGTCCACTGCTTCTCTAGCGCTCGAGAGCAGGGCGTCGAGATCGACCGGCACGCCCGAGTCCCACGGCAGCCAGCTTTTGTCGTCCTCCACCGCGAGCCCAAGCCGTCGCGCCTCCTTGGCGAGGAGCGGAAACGGATCGTCACCACGCGCCTCGCGGAGCCGGGCAAGAGCGTCGAGGCGTTCGCCTTCGTCCCCCTCGGCGAGTTCCGCCGCCTGATCCTGAACCGCGGCGCCCAGAAACTCAGGTTCGCTCCAGGCGAAGTCGAGTTCTTCGGCGAGCGGCGCGAGTGCGTGCCAAGTCTCGTTGACCGCGGCAAACCAGGGGTAGGGTGGCCCCCCGGCCGAGCTGTCCGGGCGCTCCAGGACTCCGATCCTTTGAAGGACCATCCGACCGAACAAATCCCTCGCCAAGACCGGCGAGGCGAAAGAGAGACCGAGTTCTCGAGACTCTCTCTGCCCCTTCTCCCCGCCATACGACAGGAGGTTCTCCGACGTGATTAAGCCGTGGAGACCATCGACGATGACTCCCTTCGCGTGGTTCTCCATCGGCTGATCGCTGGTCAGCAGTCCGCGACCGAGGATCTTGCGGGCATCCCGGACGGTGCGCCGGGCTCGTTGCAGCTGTCGGCTCATGGAGCGGCCCGGGCGCCGTTCACCACCCCACTCGCGGCCCCAGAGAATCCGAACCAATCGGCTCCGACCTTGCAAGTCGCCGAGGGTCGCGGGATCGAGGCCGCTCTCTCCAAGCCGATCGGAAGCGAGCAGGACGTCCTTGCGGGCCGCACCGACGTGTTGGAGATAGACCTCCCGCGTCTGCTGTTCGTCGACCACCTGGACATGCGCCACGGTGCGAAACGGGTGCAGGGCGGCGCGAACGGCCCGGACCGAGTGCGGCCAGGCTTCGCCGCACGAACCGTCGGGGCGGGGAACCGAGGCCAGCAAGAGGGCACAGGCTGCATCGAGGCGCTCGACGGCGACCGTTGCCTCCTCGGCCCCCGTCGAAGGTGAGGAACCGAGCTGGTCGAGTCTGTGGGCCATTCCCTCGAGTTGCGCTCCGACGGCGTCCTGCTCGACGTTCGTGCGGACGAGACGGACCAATGCTGCTGCCAGTGACACATCGCGGCCGGCAAGCCCGCACTCGAACAAGAGACCTCCTGGACGGGAGCTCGCTGCGTTCCAGCTTCCCAGCATCCAGTGTCCTGAGCTGGTGACGGCGACCTTTTCGTGGGAGCGACGGAGCCCGGGAACGACCGTCAGTCGTGCCGCGGCGGCGGAGTCGGCCCGGCCCAAGGCAGTCAGGTACTCCTCGATGTCGGCGTGCTGCCGGGTCAAGGGGCTGTCGTCTGCGTGGCCATAGACAAGGACGAATCGGACTCCAGCCGGAGCTGCCCGAAGCGCCGAGGCCAAGCCGCTCGGATCGGCAGCGTGCTCCGGGTTCAGGAAGGCGCTCGCCAGCAGAACGGTGTCCTCCGAATGCGCCGCGGCGCACATCTCCTCGAACGCCGCAAAGTGAACGTCCGCCGGACCAGTGACCGGCCGGACCGCCAGGCCTTCGACCAGCCAATCGACCAAGTCCGCCCCCCTGCGCGCGACCAGCGCCCGGAGCGCCGCTACCTGCCGCTCGACGACGGAGGCGGGTGGGAGCTCAGTTGCCTCGAGAGGGAAGGCCTCGACCGCCCGTGCGACGGCCTCAACGGGCCGGCGAGGAAGCCTGAGCACTCGTGAAGCTCCCACCTTCGCCCGCCCGAACAGCTCAGGCGTCGACTCCTTCAGCCTCGGTTCGAGGTCCGACAGCTCATCGGGCAACAACCGGCGCTCGGGTGGGCCCCACATCGTGAACAGAAGGTCCAACTTCTCATCGACGATGAGAGGGGAGCCCAGGTAGGCACGATCTCGGTCTGACCACCCCACACTCGGGTCATTCAGCTTCCCGATCAGCTCGCGGATCTCGGGTTCGGCTCCTTCGAGGACCTCGTCGGGATCGGCATCGGACTCCAGGACGTGGTCGGCCTTGGTCGAGCGGTCCCAGTCGAAAGCGCTCGCCATCGCGCTGCTGAGCAGCGTCCCCGTGATCGAGTCCATCCACCACTCGCCTTCGACTTCCTTCGCGTCGAAGAGCTTCCGCGCCAACTGGTCGCGGCCACCGGCCCGGTAGCCCGCCTCGACACCGGGATCGAAGCGAAGCCCCCCCGACTCCCAGTCGGGAGTGACCCAGCCTTCGTCGGCAAGCTCTTGGACCAGTAGCCGTCCAATGACGGGATCGTCCGGGACAGGCCATGGAGGCGAGCGAAGCAAGTCGTCCAGAGCGCGGCCTGCCAGCAGATCTTGGGCGTAAGCCAGCAGCCACAGCGCGTGGGGGTGGGCCTTCGGGATCAGGAGCGTGCCCCGGATCCGAAACCCGGGAATCCGGACAAGCGTGCGCGGTACTCCTCGGGGACCGCGGGGAGTCGATAGGCTACCCACGGCGCAGATCCCGAGGCGTGATAATCCGTGCCGTCCCGGCGTCGGTTGCCCGCTGATACGCAAGCCACACATCCGCCAACCAAGGAGCCTCGGCAGCATGCCGGTCGATGTGGGCCCCACAACCCACGACAACCTGCCGGAACCGAGCGCGAGAGAACATCACGTTCAGACGCTCCAGCTCCGTCATGAACCCCCACGCCCGGGCCCCCTGCGCGTTGTTTCGCACCAGCGAGAGGATGGTCAGCTCCGCTTCGCGACCTTGGTACTCGTCTGTTGTCCTCACGATCTCCTGGGCGGGGCGTTTCGTGAGGCGAGCACACGCTTTCTGGATCGCGTCCGACTCGCTCAACAACTTCTTCTGGGCCCGATAGGGGGTGAGGATGACGAAGTCGGAGTCACCATCCGGCCGGAGGCGGCGCAGGTAGGTAGCGATGAGGTCGAGCTCGAACTGGTTGTCGCGAACACCCGTCTTGCGCTGGTCCTCGCCGGCGTCGGGCTCCTCGCTCGTGTGGGGCGTATCGACCCAGAGCAATGGGAGATCGAGAGCTTCAGGCAAAAGGCTCCCCAGCGGATTGGCCGGAATCAACCCTTGCTGAACGAGCTCGCCCTTCCGATGCACGAAAGGCTCCCCGTAGAAGACGCTTCCCACCAGATCCGAGAGCGGCTCCTCCATCCTGAACTGCTCCTGAAGACGGAAGCGATCGGGCGCCCTCTCCCAGAGAAACATGAACGTCCGAAGCCAGCCGACCTCGTCGTCTTCGAGTGGAGGCCGGCTTCGAGACAGATGCAACATGTCGCCTAAGACCCGGCCGAACCGACGCTGGGCAGTCTCGTAGAAGCGGTTGTCCCGGGTGTTTCGGATGACTTCAGTCCACGCCTCGACGGCCTCCTTGGTACGCCGCTCCTGGTAGGGCGGGAGCTGCAGGTGGTCGCCGATGAGGAGCGCGGTGCGGCCGAGGCAGATCGCGTGGAGGATCTCCGACGGGTAGCACTTGCCCGCCTCCTCGACGATGACGAGGTCGAAGGACTCCGTCCCGAGGAACTCGACCATCGATGCGTCCATGGTCGTGCAGAAGAACACCGTCGCCGAGTCTCGAGCGAGACTGTCGAGTCGGCCGTCGTGGTCGTCGGCCGTTGCTGCCTGCCACGGCAACCATCCGCGCGCGTCCTCCCGCCATCCGCGAGAGCCGAGTTCGCGGGCCGCGTTGCCGCCGAGCCACGGGTCGGTGAGATCGACACCTCGGCGGCTCATGCGAGCGAGCGAGACGGAGCGGTATGCACGGAACGGCACCTCGGCTCGCTCCAGCCCCGACGTGATCTTCTTTCGAATGTGCCCCAGGGCGAAGTGCTCCTTCGAACACACCAGGACCCGGCCCGCCGGTTCCCGAGCCAGGTAGCGGATCACGACTTCGGTGGCGAGGTGCGTCTTCCCGGTCCCGGGGGGTCCTTGGACCACGAAGACGCCGCGACTGCCAAGGATCGCCTCCTCTAGATCGTCGCGGGCGACGTCGTTGCCTTGGAACGGTCGCCGCGGGGCCGGCCGTTCGAGATGACTGTCCAGAGCGGGGTGGTTGCCGGCGAAGGTGGTGAAGATTCGCTTCCGTTTCAAGAGTGCGTCGTCCCCAGGCAACACCGGATGAAGCCAACCCTGCTTGGGGATGTGCGCGCGCGGGTCCTCCACGAAGATCAGGGGCTGGTCGTCGTGAACCGCAATCCAGCGGAGGAACGGCGGGTCTTTGTCCCCAGGCCTCCTCGTCTTCTGGAGGGTATTGGGCGGCTCCTCGTGGACCTTGAGCTGGACCGTTGCCTGAGCCTCGTTGATCAGCTCCTCCCACATCTCCTGCACCGCCGGGTGCTCGATGGTCGGGAAGTGGGGGTCCTTCCACCCCGGGTCGAGTTCGAGGACCAGCTCTCGGCCGACTCGAATGCCCATCTCCTGGAGTTGCTCGGGACGGAGTAGACGGTAGCGGTGGATGGTCCCGAGTCGTTCGAGTAACTCGGCCTCGGTGAGGAGCGCCAGAAAGACGGGCGGGTCGGCGGCATCGGATCGTTCCTGCAGCCAGTGGGTGACCCGCTGTTCGACGTGTTGGCGGACGGCGCTCGGAGGAGCGCCGGAGCTGAGGTCCCGCTCGATGGCGTCGAGCAACCGATTGTCCCGCGGGTCGCGCGCGCGTCCACGGTTCCTGCGGATTCCGCTCAGCCACCCGAGTGCCGCTTCGCGGTCCTTCTGGATCGCCCCATCGAGACTCGCGGTGGCCGGAGAGGAGAGGAACCAGCTGGGCGGAACCACCCAGCGCCCGCCGGAGATCGGGGAGCTCCCGAGGCCCACGACTCCCTGCTCGTGGCACGTCGCCATCGTCCCGAGGAGAGGCAGCAGAGAACGCGCGACCCATCGGGGGAGCGAGAAACCGTCGTCAGGAGCAGCTCCGTCCAGATCTCCGGGGTGGAAGCGAAGGGCCAGCCTTCCCTTACGAAGAACGGCGTCCAGGGGGTGCACTGCTCCGCGTGGGCGGGCCCGGAGCTGACGGAGACGATAGAGAGCCCGTTGAGCAGCCAGCTCTCGCCAGTTCGGATCGACGTGTTCGGCGGCAACCAGCCAATCGCCGTCTCGGCGCCAGACGCCGCGGTCCCCCCAAGTCGGCACTCAATCCTCCTCGGCCTCGTTCCGGTCGGCGGCGCCCGCCGCGCGAGCCTTCCAGTCCTGATTGCTCCCTGTTCGGTCAGCGTGCGATTGAATGGCCCGAGCTCGCTCGGCGGTCATTCGCACGGCTGTCCGCGACGAGCGGCGGCCTTCCTTCTCGGTCTTGCCCCCCTCGCAACTTCCAGGGCCGTCAGGCGAGCGGCCTCCGCGTCCTCGACTCATCTCGAACCCTCCTGAGGGACTTCGTCGAGCCTACCGTGACCGACGCCGTCGCTGCAGTCGAACGCGATCTGGAGCGGCGAGTTCCGGGGAGGCGGTCGACAAGCGTCTGCCTGGGGGGAAGGCGACCACCCACCTCGGACACGCCGGGGACACATCCGGAGGTGCCCATCGGCGGCGGGAATCACATCGCCCGGACTCCGGAGCCAGAGCGAGGCAATGGGCACAAGGTCCCCGCCGCCTCCACCAGCTACGGCCTCATTGATTGCAGAGAGCCCCCCCGGCCAGCTCGTGGCGCGCCCCGAACGCGAGGGCTAACCTTCATCCGGAGGTGAAGATGACGACCCTCAACAAGCAGCCCAGCAACACCGACAGACCGCCCACGGCCACCCCCGCCAAGCTCCCCGCCGCAGCGCGGGCAGCGCAGAACCGCGAAGCCCGCCTCGCCCGCGAGCGCGCAGCGCGCGCCACCTCCGAAACAGCAACCCGACAAGCGGTCGCCGCGGAGCTCGAAGCCCACCTCGGCACGGACTGGACCGGCTCCCTCCAAACCCACCGCAGCCGCTGGCTGGCCAGCCTCGACGGCCGCCCCTCACCCCCCGAAGCCGCACCCGCCACCGGAGTCCCCCTCTCGCCCGTCACCTTCGCCCTGATCGTCGGCTCGGCCCCCACGGTCCCGGCTGCCCTCGACTGCGCCGCCGGGATCGCCTGGTGGACAACGCTCGTCCTTCAGCAGTGCCAGACCGACAGCAAGACACCCCAGGCCAGAGAGTCCAAAGCCCTCATGGAGCGCCGAGCGGCCCTATTCGACTCGCACTCACCCGCCCCGCCAGGCGTCGAGCCAGACCTGTGGCCGAAGCTCCTCGCTACCGCTCGACGATCGGCCAAGCGTCATGGCTGGCTGGAGACCGACGGAAGCATCGGGGAGTTCTTCGCCCAGCTCCCACAAGACCACCTGCCGGAGGCTCCGATACTCGACGGGTTCCTCAACGACGACGCCTTCATTGCTCTCGAAGCCGCGGACCCAGACACTTTCCGCCGCGCCGCCCGCGCACTGGCCTCCCGCATCCAAGAAGCCAGCCTCCTCTCCGACGCCCTCGCCGAACGCTCCGCCGCCACCTTCACCGCACGCCAGGACGAAGCGATGCTCCGCCGCCGAGGCCTCATCTCATCCGGCCGCCCAACCGCCCTCCCCCGACACCTCGCCAGTTGGGTCCTCAAGCAGGCCGGACTGTCCAGCTACGTCATCGGCCTCTTCCTGATCCACGCCGGCCTCCTCGACCTCAACAAGTACGTCCTCGACCGCCCCCAGCTGACCCGCAGCCGCCTGACCCAAGCTGCCAAGGACACCAGGAAGTTCTGGAAGAAGCAGGCCGAACGCACCCCTCCGGTCCACCCGGTAGCGCTGCTCGGCGATCTCGAAATCGGAGCTTGGATGGAGCACCAGGGTCGGGACCTGGCGGCACGATTCGAACAGCAGCTTCGAACCCGCCCCGACAGCGCCGCCGCACGCTAGAGTCACCGCGCGCACCGGCCCCCGAAGGCCGTCTGATCCACCCCCGATCCCAGGCGATACCACCGAGTGGCACCGCTCTGGCACCACCAAGCGAAAACGGCCACTCAGGAAATCCCTAAGTAGCCGTAATCACTTTGGTAGCGGGGGCCGGATTCGAACCGACGACCTTCGGGTTATGAGCCCGACGAGCTACCAGGCTGCTCCACCCCGCGACGTCCCGGGAAACCCCGGCGAGGCGCGACTTATAAGACCCCCATCTGGCCCCTGTCAACGGCCCTCGATCAACTTTCTCGAATCAACCCCCATCGTCGCGCCGTAGGCGCCAAGAGGCCCTGGTCTCGCGCGCGATTCAATCGCCTTCGGAGCGGCGCTCCCCTACCCCCAGCCATTCCCCGAGATCGTGATCGTCCCCCCGATGTTCCCCGTCCCAATCGCATCCCTCAGCCCCTCCGCGCTGGACGTCGGCAGCCCCGAGTTGTTCGTCACCACGAAGTTCCCGCCGACCGACGCGATCCCAAAGAACCCATCGAACGAGTCCAGATCCGGGTTCATCACGATGCTGAAGCTCCCCCCCACGCTCGTCAGGAACGGCATCCCGTCGATCGTGTCGAGGTTCCAGTTTTGCGTCACCAGCACGCTCCCCCCGATGGTCGTCAGCACATCGAAGCCGGCCACGCTGTCCAGGTCCGCGTTCGTCGAGATCGTCAGCCCGCCCGCGATCACGCCGACCGAGTCGAAGCCCCCGATCGTGTCCAGCGACTGGTTGTTCTGAATCGTCACCGCGCCCCCCACGGCGTCCAACGCGCCGAAGCCGCTGAGCGCCTGCAGGTCCGTGTTGCCCGTGATCTGGATGTTCCCGCCCACGTCGATCAAGCCGCTCAGGCCGCTGACCGCGTTCATCGCGAAGTTGTTCGTGATCACCACGTCGCCGGTGACCTCGCACAGGCAGTCCAGCCCGTTCAGGTTCAGCAGGGACGTGCTCTGCACCAGCAGGTCGCCGTCGATCACCGTGTACGCCGAGCAGAAGGCGCTGATGTCCCCCGCGGTGTTCACGCTGTAGTTCCCCACGTATGCATCCCCCGCGCACGCGAAGTCCGTCGTGGGCCCCGTGTCGTCGTCGTCCGCGACCGTGTCGTCGTCGTCCGGCCCGATCACCGTGTCGTCATCATCCGGCCCGACCGTGTCGTCGTCATCGGGCCCGACGTCATCGTCATCCGGCCCCACGTCGTCGTCGTCCGGCCCCCCGACGTCGTCGTCGTCGCTGACGTCGTCGTCGTCCGCGCTCGAGTCGTCGTCATCGGCGGCCGAGTCGTCGTCGTCCGAGCCCGAGTCGTCGTCGTCCGACTCCCCGTCCAGCCCGTCCACGCCGTCGGTGGTGTCGTCGTCGTCGCCCGCCGGCAGATCCGTCCCCGGACACGCGACCAGCCCCAACAGCAACCCCACCTGACCGCGTCCTGCACCATCACTGCTCTCCCTCGCGCGCGGTCCGGGACCCTGGTTCCCCGATCGCGCCCCCGGCGGACCGTCTAAGGTGTCAATCGCAAACGACTTTGGAGAGTCCCGTGCGCCACCTGCTCGCCGTCCTGACCGTCATCCCCCTCCTTATCGGCTGTCCCACCGACAACACGAATCTGGACATCGACGAAGACAACGACGGCTGGGCCTCTCGGTCCGACTGCAACGACGACAACGCCGATATCCACCCCGAAGCGGTCGAGCTCTGCGACGGCCTCGACAACGACTGCAACGGCGTCATCGACCTGGACGTCGAACTCAAGCCCTCCTGGTTCGCCGACAGCGACGCCGACGGCCACGGCGACGCCAACGTCACCGTCGAGGTGTGCGACGCCCCCGAGGGCTTCGTCGAGCTCCCCGGCGACTGCGACGACTCCGATCCCCTCTCCTTCCCCGGCCACGACGAGCTCTGCGACGGCGCCGACAACGACTGCAACGGCGAGCCCGACTACGACGCCACCGACGAGGTCGACGAGGACGAGGACGGCTTCCTCGACTGCGAGGACTGCAACGACGACGAGACCTTTGCCTTCCCCGGCGCCCCCGAGGTCTGCAACGGCATCGACGACGACTGCGATGGCGACATCGACGAGGACTCCGCCCTGGACGCCACCACCTGGTACGTCGACGCCGACGGCGACGGCTGGGGCGCGGACACCGAGGTCGTCTCCTGCGACCAGCCCACCGACTTCGTCGACCGCACCGGCGACTGCGACGACACCGACATCTACGTCTATCCCGGCGCCATCGAGCTGTGCGACGGCCTCGACAACGACTGCGACGGCGAGATCGACCCCGACGGCGCCTCCGGCCTCGTCTCCTGGTACTTCGACTTCGACGGCGACGGCCACGGCAACCCCGACGTCAGCGAGGAGTCCTGCTCCGCCCCCGGCGACGACTACGTGCTCCTGGGCGACGACTGCGACGACTCCACCGACCAGGCCCTCCCCGGCGGCACCGAGGTCTGCGACAACCTCGACAACGACTGCAACGGCACCGCCGACGACAACGTCGCGGGCGCCCCCACCTGGTACCTCGACGTCGACGGCGACACCTTCGGCTCCACCGCCTTCTCCCTCGTCGCCTGCGCCAACCCCGGCGGCTTCGCCGACAACCTCGATGACTGCGACGACACCAACGGCAACGTCTTCCCCGGCGCCCCCGAGATCTGCAACGGCGTGGACGACAACTGCGACAGCATCACCCCCGCCGACGAATCCGATGGCGACACCGACGGCTTCCAGATGTGCGCCGGCGACTGCGACGACGCCGAGTCCACCGTCTACCCGTCCGCCCCCGAGCTCTGCGACGGCCTCGACAACGACTGCGACACCGTCATCCCCGCCAACGAAGCCGACAGCGACGGCGACTCCATCACCGTCTGCGCCGGCGACTGCAACGACGGCGACCCCTCCATCTACCCCGGCGCCCCCGAGCTGTGCGACGGCGAGGACGAGGACTGCGACGGCGCCATCGACAACGGCGCCACGTCCCTGGACTGGTACTTCGACCTGGACGGTGACAGCTACGGCAACCCCGCCGTGCACGTCGAAGACTGCGCCGCCCCCGGCCCCTCGGGCTGGGTCAACAACGACGACGACTGCGACGACACCAGCACCAACGTCTACCTCGGCGCCACCGAGCTGTGCGACGGCCTCGACAACGACTGCGACGGCGCCCTGTTGGCCATCGAGGACGACGTCGACGCCGACACCTACATGCTCTGCGAAGGCGACTGCAACGACGCCGACGACACCATCCACCCCGGCGCCACCGACTTCTGCGACGGCATCGACCAGAACTGCAACGGCACCTACGACGAGGACGCCTCAGGCCCCATCGTCACCTGGTACCTCGACTTCGACGATGACTCCTACGGCACCCCGACGACCACCCTGGACGCCTGCGCCGCCCCGGACGGCTACGTCGGCAACGACGAGGACTGCAACGACTTCATCGACAGCATCTCGCCCAGCGAAGCCGAGGCCTGCACCGACACCATCGACAACAACTGCGACACGTTCGTGGACTGCGACGACCTGACCGGCTGCAAGGACGTCGAGCCCACCTGCTGGGTCTGCGGCGACGGCTACCTCGACGCCGATGAGGAGTGCGACGACAACAACGTGAGCCCGGGCGATGGCTGCGACGAGTTCTGCGACTCCGAGATGGACCTCAGCGGCGTCTACGACACCTACCCCTCCGCCGGCCGCGAGGTGTACGTCTGGCAGTCCAACAGCAACGCCGCCCTGACCAGCTACGCCACCTTCTGCGAGGACCGCGGCCTCGACTGGTTCGTCCCCGCCAACCAGTCCGACGCCCAGCTGATGATCGACACCGCCTTCGGCTACGACAGCTGGCACACCTGGATCATTACCTACAACAACACCAGTTCCGGCACCTGGGGCGGCTACTCGGTCTCCACCAACAGCACGGGCGGGCAGTACTCCAGCACCGGCTTCAGCGCCATCCGACGCTGGTCTTCGTCCTACTGCGACCCCGAGACCTACAACCAGACGAGGTGCTGGGACAGCAGCCACAGCTACGACTGGCTCGTCTGCATGGATCCGTGATTTGAAATCCAACCACGGCTCGCCCAGAGCCTTGTGATTTCAGGCACCTGACCCGAACGCCACGCCACCCCACCGCGTGAGTGATGGACGCCGTCCACGGCCTTGTTTCGGAACGCCCCCCGCGCGGCAGATAGTCAAACCCAACTCCGCCCCAACCCCGCGTGAGTGAAGGGGAAACCAACGGCCGTCACCAAACGGCAAAACACCCCCTTGGCAGGGACCGTGAGGCAACCTAGTTTCTTCCTCGCAAGCCGGTGACGGTCTGCTCTTTGACAGTTCGGAACGTGACGGGAACCGCAGCTTCGGCGGCGGTTCCAGAAGAAGAAGCCCAGGAGGGGGTCGGTCCCCTGCGGAAGGGAAACCGGAAGCAGACGGATACGGTCGATTCACAGGGAACACCCTGGAGGCACACCACGGCAGCACGCGGAACGTCGCTTCGGTGACGGGACGCCCGCGGAGGCGCGGAGCGGTCGCGGCAAGGCCAGGAGGGGACGGCGCAGCCGGCAACGGAGGCGCCCAGTGTGGAGCGGGAGCAACCCTGAAGGGCGATGAACCCCATGAGCGCAACCCGGGGAGATCTCGGGAAGGCGACGAGCGGAGCAAACCGTCGAGGTCGTGAGAAACGGCGAGGACGGAACGAAGCGGCTGAGGTAAGGCCGCGGATGGTGGACGCTCGACGCTGGAAGCGTTGGAGGGGCGATAGACCTCAGGAGAGGAGCCAGTTGCAACGGACGGTCCGCCTTTGGGCCGAACGGGACGCTGGCCGGGCGAAGGACCCGGAACTCCGAGGGAGAAGCGAAGTAGATGAGGGGAACCCAAACCAGAAGCAATCGCGACTGGCTATCGGGTTCGACGAAAGCGGCAAGAGTCGGCGTCGAGAGGCGTGAAGGCTGAAGCCGAGGCGGTGAACCAATGCGCCGCTAGTCGAGCTTGACATACCCTGAACTACCCGCCAACTCCGAGGGAGTGGCGCCGCAATCAACGGCGCGGGAATCTCGCAACGAGAGACTCTGGAGAGGCGAACGTCACGCGACGGACAGTCACCTGAAAGCCCGCGGATTTCGGTCCGCGGGCTTTCTTCGTTCTGGCTAGCTGATGGGGATCGGCTCCCAGTGCTCGATGGAGCCCGAGAGCAAGCCGATGCCCCGCCAGATCCCGAGCACCAGGGTGCGCGCGTCGTCGTCGCTCATCGGCAGCAGCGACTCGGTCCACTCCCGCATGCGCGGACCGGGCTGAGCGCGCGGCCAGTAGCGCTGCAGCAGCGTCAGCGGAGCCTTCTGGGTCGGCACGAACAGCTCCAGCAGCAGGGCGTCGTCCCCCTCGTGGAAGCCGTCCCACACGATCACCGAGCGCGACGGCGGCCCCTCCAGCGACTCCCGTCGGGTCAGTGCCTTGGCGTAGAGCCGCTCGACGGTGTCGCCCTGGAAGGTCTCGCGCTCGAGGCTCCCGCCGCGGTCGATCAGCAGCTGCGCCCCCGACTCCCGCTCCGCCAGCCAGCGCGCGCCCCACGCGAACCCGAAGCCCATGAGGATGCCGAGCTCCCGCAGGTCCCCCTCGTCGACCCCCAGCAGCTGCGCCACGGAGCCGTGTTTGACCGCCAGCGCACCCAGCCGATCGGCCTGGTCGAAGGCTTCCCAGGCCGCATCCAGGCGCGGCTTCATGGCGTCGTACGCGGTCCACGCATCGGGCGGGTAGAGGCTCACGGGGAACATCTCGCCGAGCAGCCCGAACCAACCGTCGACCCGATCCGAGTCGAACAGCTGGACCAGAAACGTCGCGGTGCGCTCGTCCATCATGTCGGAGACGAGGCAGCCGTCGAACTCCTCCTCGTACAGCAGCGCCGGGGTCGACGAGCCGGAAGCCCGCCCCTGGGCGTAGTCCTGGGCGAGGCGGGCAGGCTCGAACTCGCGCACGAGGCATCCGCGCTCCACCAGCCAGGCGGCGACGAGTCCCCCGTGGCAGTAGGCGGTGCGCAGCGGGAGCCCCTGCTCCTCGACGTCGTCGAAGTAGTACTTGGCCTTGTCGATGACCTGCGTCTCGGGCTCGCCGCCGGTAACCAACTTCATCGTCCCCTCCCCTCGATGTGATCGACGACCTCAATGAGGGGCGCGATCCAGACGTCCTGCTGGAGCGCGTCGTCCAGGAGCTGTTCGTAGACGACGCGGGGCACAGGTTCCCACCCCGAGGCCGAGTCCTCAATCCCGTGGACCTGAACGATGAGCCAGCCGCCGGCGGCGACGGCGTCGGCGAGCTCGGCCCGGAGGTCCGACGCGGTGGTCGTGGTGATGGGGGCGGTGCTGACGAGTTGCAGCGGATCGGCGGGTTCGGCGGGGTTCCAGGGGGTGCCCTCGTGAGCGAGGCGTCCGGCGTCGTAGTAGGCGCGGGCGGCTTCGACGACCCGACCGTCAGCGGCCGCGAACGGGTACGCGATGGAGCGAACGCTGGCGCCGGTCTCGGCCTCGATGGCGGCCTTGCTGGCGACCAGCTCGTCCTCCAGTTGCGTGTCCGAGACCGAGGTCAGATCGGGGTGCACGACCGTGTGCGAGCCCAGCTCGTGGCCGGCGGAGGCGACGGCGGTCCAGGCGTCCCAGTCGGTGACCCAGGCGGTGGTGAGGAAGAACGTCCCCGCGACGCCGCGCTCCTCCAGCAGGTCGACGCCATGGGTGAGGTGGGAAGCGTCGCCGTCGTCGAACGCGAGGCTCAACGCGGCGGGCGCGCCCCCGGGCCAGGGGCCGTCGGGATCGCCGGAAGCATCGTCGTCGTCAGCCGGGGCCGGCCCAGACGCGCAGCCGGCCAGCAGCGCCGCCAGGAGGGCGAGTCGAGGTCCTAGAGCCCGCGGCACTTCGAGATGATCTCTTTCATGATCTCGCTGGTGCCGCCGCCGATGGTCAGCAGGCGCACGTCGCGGAAGGCGCGCGCGATGGCGTACTCCTCCATGTAGCCGTAGCCGCCGTAGAACTGCTGCAGGTCGTAGGTGATCTTCTGCGCGAGGTCGCAGGTGAAGAGCTTGGCCATGGAGATGAGCTCGGTGTCGACCTCGCCCTCGGCGAACCTAGCGCACGCCTTGTAGGTGAGGCAGCGGGCGGCTTCCAGCGAGGTGTAGTGCTCGACCAGCTTGTGGCGCCAGACCTGGAACTTGCCGATGGGGCGCCCGAACGCGGTCCGCTCCTGGCCGTAGGCGACGGCCTCGTCCCACAGCGCCTGGGTGCCCGCGACGGCCAGGATGGAGGCGGCGAGCCGCTCTCCCTGGAAGTTCTGCATGATGTAGTAGAAGCCGGCGTTTTCCTGGCCCAGAAGGTAGCGGGCGGGGATGCGGCAGTTCTCGAAGGCGAGCTCGGCGGTGTCGCTCGAGTGGTTGCCGACCTTCTCCAGCAGGCGGCCGACGCTGAAGCCCTTGGTGTCCGTCGGGAACAGCATGAGCGAGACACCGCCGAAGCCGACGTCGCCGGTGCGCACCGCCAGGGTGATGAAGTCGGCCCGCTTGCCGTTGGTGATGAAGGTCTTGGCGCCGTTGATGACGTAGTCGTCGCCGTCGCGCACGGCGGTCGTGCGGAGGTTGGCGACGTCGCTGCCAGCGCCCGGCTCGGAGATGCCGAGGGCGGCGATGGCGTTGCCCTCCATAGCCGGCTTGAGGAACTGCAGCTTCTGCTCGTGGGTGCCGATCTCGTTGATGACCGGGGTGGCCATGTCGGACTGGACCGCCAGCGCCATGTTCAGGCCGGCGCACCTGCTGCGCACGAGCTCCTCGAACCAGACGACGGTGTACCAATAATCGAGCCCCATGCCGCCGTACTCCTCGGGCACGGTCAGGCCGAGGAAGCCCATCTCGCCGACCCGCGGGAAGATCTCGCTGGGGAACCACTTGGCCTTCTCCCACTCGTCCACGTGGGGGGCCAGCTCCTTCTCCACGAAGGCGCGGGCCGTCTGGCGGAACATGCGGTGTTCGTCGGTCTCGTTGGGAATGCTCATGGTGCTCCGGAGGACCGCGGCAGCGCCGGTCGGCCGAGCGCGCGGGGGCGCGTTGATTGACGAGTCAATCGTACGGAGTCAGCACCGTGGGGGCCAGTCGAGGGCGCGCGTTTCACCGACCCTCGCCGCCAGGGCCCGACTGTCAAGCACGCTCACGCAGGGGCGACGTACAGCGTTTCCGAGGAGGCCCGAACGCCGGATTCCGCCCATTTCGCCTCGATCCGGCCGAATCTGCATACACCCGCTTACAGCAGCCTGGGCCGCCCGATCGTAGGGCGTTGTTGCACGGCTCCGAGCGAGGACGGATCGGGCCACTGAGCGGCTCTCTCGGAGTTTCAGCTTCGGACAGCCCGCGATTCCGGCATCCCGAGCTCGGTCATGCGATTGAGGATGTTCACACCGATCATCGCTTCCCTTCTCTGAGCCTCCGGAGACCGTGATCGCAAGCGGGCGCCG
>JAAESI010000244.1 GCA_024229515.1 Pseudomonadota bacterium
AAGGCCGCGACGGGGTGCGAAAGCTCCGCCGGGGCGCCGAGGAGCGCGCACGCGAAGGCGTGATGCCAGGACGAATCACCCGGGCGCCGGAGCTCCCGCAGGACCGCGACAGGGCAGAGTCGGGGCACGTCAGGATTGGCGAGCGGAGCCACGACGGGGAAGTCCCCCAGCGTGCCGGGCGAGCCGTCGAGGCGGGCGCCGGCCGATGTCGCGGCCTCGTTCGCAGCCGCGTCGACGGCCGGAGCAAGGACGCCGGAACGGGACAGCTCGTCGAGCCACGTGCTCAGCTCCTCCGGCGGAACGGAGTGGACGTCCATGTCATTAGCGGCGAGGAGGGCCGCCGCGCGTTGGAAGTGTACAGAGGGGGATCCGGGGGCCGCCCACGACTGCCCCGAGGACGAGACCCGTTGTGGGGGCGTTGGGACAACCGGAGCCGGCGCAGTCAGCGAGCTGCGGTATCGCTCGGCAGCCGGGCTGGCCCGGTACGGCGTGGCGACCGGCAGACGGGCCGGAGGCTGCAGGGGCACCTCCGCCGGCCCGTCGTGTGGGGGCCCGCCGGGCGCGGAACCCGGGTTCGGCGTGCTGCCCGGCGGGGCCCCCGGCGGGCCGTCCTCGTGGGCGGACCGCAGCCGACCCAGGGCACCGGGCTTCGGCGTGGGGTCCGGAACGACCGGGGACAGTGGCCGCGCGCCGCCGGGCGGAGCCGCGCGACGCCGGAGGGGCCGGGCCCGCGTCGTGGAGCACATCCGCCCATCGGGTGGGCGCCCCCGACGCGGCCAGGGCCCGCTGGGGTCCCGGCGCCGTGGTCCCCGCGCGACCACCGGGGCGAGGTTGTAGGCGCGCGGCGTTGGCGTGGCCGCGGCCGACAGTTCCTCGTGTGTGCGGCTAGTGCTCGGCTGTGCGTCAGTGCGCGCGTCGGCTGGGACGGCGCGCTCCTCACGCAATACTCCGCGGAGGCGCCGAGTCAGCGCCGCGGAGAGCCTCGAAAATCCGACCGGCCAACGCGAGGCAGACCCCTTAGCAGATCGGCGAGAGAGGTGGCCGTACCCGACGCGCCGGCGGCCGCGAGCCGGGCCCACAGGTCAGCCTCCGTCGCTTCGGGACGTCCCGCCAGGCGCTTCAGGGTAGCAAGGCGGTCCTTGGGAGCGGCCCGGCCGACCTCGAGCCATACGACGTCGCCGGTTTCGTCCGAGATCGCCGTGGAGGCCTCGTGGGGCGACATGCCGAGGAGGAGCCGTACGGCGGCGGTAACAGTCCTCGGCTTGGTAGAGCCGGACTTGAGGGGCCGGCTGGTTGACATCGCCGCCGTCGCTGCTGCCGCCGAGCCGCGCCCCGAGGCAGCAGCGGCGGTCGCCGCCTGGGTGGGCTCGGAGGGGACGCTAAGCCACGGGCTAATGTCGCGAGAGGTTGGCAGAACGAACGCCGGGCGGTCCGGCGGTGCCCGCCGACGCGGATATGAGACGGCCTCGCTCCAGGTGGCGTCGACGCCCGCGTCCGTGACTGGGAAAATCGATGACCAGGAAAGGACGGCCAGACTGAGGCCGAAGGCGGGGCCGACCGAGCACACGCTGAGGAACACGGCGTTCTCGGCGATCACGGGGCGCAGCGCCTTGCCCAGGGCGCTCGTCATGGCTTTGGCGAACGCGACCTCGCTGGCCTCGGGACCACGGTCTTGAGCCAGGTCGTCGTCGCCGAAGGAAAGGAGGGCCGTCTCGATGTCCTCGGCCACCTTGCGGAGCGTGGCCGACACAGCCTCTGCCGCACCCGCCAAGGCGGGAGGCGCGTAGCGGGACTGGTCCCGAACCCTCGAGATCGCGAGGGCCGCGGTGCGAAGGAACCGGGCGGCGTCGATAGGTCTGGGCCTGGCACCCGTAGCGAGGTCCCTCACGAAGGCTGCCGCAGCGGCGTCCGCCGGAGCCCCCGTGGAGCGGAGGCCCTTGGGGTCCATGTCCAGCAGGAGTGCCGTGGCGCAGTGCTCGCGAGCAACGTCGACAAAGCCCAGCGCGCTGGCCCTGCCAGCAGCGTCGGCCGCCGCTGCGCTGACGGCACCGACGAGTCGAGCCCGGAGGTCCGTGGGGCGAGTGCCCTCGCCCGCGGCGAGCGAGTTCGCTGGCGAGACCCGCCGACCGCCGGCGGAAGCCGGCGCGGTCCGGGAAGCCGCCGCAAAGTCCGACAGGTCACAGTCCGGTGGGGTTTCCCCCGGGACCGCAGTGCCTGCCGCGCGGGCGGAGCCGGGCGCGTCCGGCGTGGTTGACGACTGGCCGTCCGGCCGCTCAGGGCCGGCCGCTGCCACCGACGCGGCAAGCAACCGGGTCAGCGCGAGCGCCTTCGCGTGGAAAACAGCCGCCTCATGGGCGGTGTCAAACCCGGTCCAGGCCCGGGCGAGCTCGGCGTCGGAAACGAGGCTTGACAAGGCATCGAGAGCAGGAGATAAGTCGGGCAGAGCTTCTTTGAGGCGGGGATCGGTTGCGATAAGGACAACCATGCCTCCGGCCTCCAGTGGGAGGCGGTCCGTGGCCGCAGCACCTGCCTCGGGGGGGGCGGCGTCCAGTTGGGACAGGATGGCCCCGATGACAGTGCGCGGGGGCTGGGACGGCGTCAGGAAGCCGGACGACGGGGAGCAGCGCAGCGCAGCCACTGTTCCCGGGGACAGGGGGAGCGCCCGCCGGACCATCCTGCTCAGCTGCGGAAGGACTTGCCAGTCTTCCC
>JAAESI010000245.1 GCA_024229515.1 Pseudomonadota bacterium
GAAGGTGAGGGCGAACGACGGGCTCCCGCCGAGGTCGTCCCAGGCGTGGACGAGGAGGATGCGGACCTCCGTGCCGGGGGTGATGGTGGTGAGATCCAGGGGGACGGTCAGGGGACTCCCCGAGGCGGTGGTCGTGACCCACGCGTTGACGCCCTGGTAGCCGGCGCCGGGGAGCGCCGTCGGCGGCTCGAACGTCCACGGCCCCAGGGCGGTGAAGCCGCCGTCGTCGAGCACGAGGTCGTGCAGGGTCATCGTGCCGTAGCCGTCGCAGTCGCTGTCCAGGCCGCCTTCGAGCTCGTACGCGTGGGGGAAGAAGCCGCCTTCGTCGGGGCGGCAGTCCCCTTCGTCAGCGCGCACGCCGTCACCGTCCAGGTCGCACTGGAGATGCGGCCCGCCCTCGAAGCCGATCGCGTTGCGGGACCCGTCCAGATCGAGCAGGCCGGCGCTGGGATCGCCCTGCTCGAGCAACGCGCTGCCGGCGACGAGGTGGAGGTCGTCGTCCAGGCCATCGTCGGGGGTGAAGGTCACGAAGGAAGGCGCCACCGCGACGTTGCCGTCCACGCCGGTGGGGTCCCCGGCCGCGCCCGAGTAGTCCCCGAGGTCGTTGGCGATGACGTCGTTGTAGGTCCAGGGCGCCGTCAGCGAGCTGCGGATCACGCCCCAGCCGTCCTCGTTGGAGGCGACGAGGCTCCCGCTGAAGGCGAACGTGTCGGACTCCGACTCCAGGCCGGCGGCACCGGCCGCGGTGGACTCATTCGAGACGTAGGTGGCGTTCTGGAGGAAGCCGTCGGCGTCCAGCGTGACCCACAGCCCGCCGCGCTCGCCCACGTTGGCATCGAACACGAGGTTGGTGCCCTCCACGAGGGCGTCGCCGATGTACATGCCGCCGACGCTGCCCCCGGTGTTGCCGAGCACGTCGTTGCACGCCAGGACCACCGGATCCGCCGCGACCGGAGCGTGGATCCAGATCCCGCCCCCGGCGCCGGTGGAGGTGTTCGTGGCGATGGTGTTCCCGTACAGCTCGGGGCTGGACTGCACGATGGCGACCCCGCCCCCCATGTCCGCCGTGTTGGCGAAGATGAAGTTCCCCGAGACCCGCCCCGCGGCGTTGCGGTTGATGACGAGGCCCCCACCCACGACGGCCAGCACCGACTCCTCGTAGAGGCCGTCGCCGCCGGTGAGGGTGAAGCCCCACAGCAGCAGCTCCGAACCGGTCTCTTCCATCGTGACCGCTGGACCGCCGACGGTCGACGCATCGATGACGGTGAGGCCGGGGCCCCCGATCGACCTCACCACCAGCTCCTTGCCGACGAAGTCGATGGGGGCGTAGCTGCCGGGAAACACGAGCACGACGTCGCCGTCGGTGCTGGCGTCGATCGCGTCCTGGATCTCAAGGTACGGAGTGTTGCCCGCGGCGTCGACCCAGCGGGTCTCGGCGGCCCCCACGGCGGGGATCAGGCAGGCGGCGAGAAAGGCAAGGATCGATGGACGCATCGGCTATCGGACCGTACCACAAGGCCTGCTGGGCGGGCGGCCCATCCCCCGGCTACACTCCGCAGTCCGTGAACCCGATGCAGGCCTTGCTCGCGCGTGTTCCCCGTGGGACCGACCCGGTCGTCCCCGTGGAGCCGCCCCCGCTCTCCCCCGACGCACTGATGACGCAGTTGGACGACGTCGACCCCCGCCGGGACGGGCTCGGACGCAAGCTCCTGCCGCGCGTCGACGCCGCCCTCGGTGAGCGCCTCCAACAGCACGGGGAGGCCCCGCAGGCGGCGAACCCGTGGCAGGAAGCGGCGCTGTACCGCGGGGAAGACGCAGACACGTTCGCGGGACGAACCGCCGGTCCCCAGGACCTCAACCCCGCCGAGCGCACGATCCTGGCGGCGGCCTGGGCGCGCGCCGCCTCCGAGATCCTGGAAGAGGAGCCGCAGGCCCGAAAGCTGCTCATCGACGTCGGAGGGGTCGCCCGCGTCACCGACATCCCCTCGGGCTCGCCGTCGGACATCGGCCTCATCGACCGCCACCTCGGCTGGGTCGTCCCGTCCCCCGCCGGTCGGGAGATCGCCACGATCGCCGTCGAGCTCGGCGCGGCCCGGTCCTCCGGTCACTTCAAGCGCATCAGCGCCGACACCCAGATGAACGTGCCGCTGGTGGTCGTCACCGACCGGCGGCCCCTCCAGCTGGCCCGCCACGGGCACCGCACGCGCGGCCTTCAGGGGCCCTGGGGCTGTGTCAGCAAGTCCTCGCGCAGCCACCACTCGCCTCCGCTGGAGCTGCTCGCCGGGTCCCCCGCCGCGGTCGATACCGCCGCGCAAGCGCAGTTCGCGATCCGGATCTTCGAACGCAGCGACCAGCTCCTCGAAGCGGTGCCGGAGGGCACCTCACAGTGGCTCGGTCGGGAGATGACGCGCACGTACGTGGACGCCTGGCGCCCGCCTGAGTGGGGCTTCGACCGCACGATCCACGGGCCTCGGGAGGAGCTGTTCGCCTCCACTCGGGATCAGCTCCCCGCCGACGTCGCCGAGCTCGCCTGGGCCTTCGGGGTGGCACTCCACCAGCTGCTGCTGGAGCGGTGCCCCTCTTGGCGCCAGATCTGCCAGACCGGCGGAGGCCGCTCCCTCGGGCCCGGTCTCGTGGTCCCGCTGCGGGAGAACGGCGCCCCGGATGCGGCGGTGCTCGCAGCGGTGCGATTCTCAGGCGACACCCCCGAGTCCCTGGCCGACTTCGCCGCCCGCTTCAACGAGCAGGCAGGACGCGAGCGGGACGGCCGCGGTCTCCTCGGCGACGCCCTCCGCAAGGGACTGCGCCAGTCGGCCCCCCCGGAGTGGCGCAGCCGGCTGTACCGCGCGATCCGAGACGGCCTCGGCCCGGTGCCGGGCCCCTTCGACTGGATCGGCGGCGCAGCGCGCGTGGATCTCCTTCAGCTCGACAGCGGTTGGCCGTGGCCGGTGTTCGGCGGCACGACCCCGTCTCCCGGCCTCACCGGACTCCCCTGGACGGGCGGCATCTCCCTGACGGCGACGCGGATCGGGGACGGCTCGGGATCGCTGGCGATCCACGGCATCAGCGACCTCGGCCGACGGACCTGGGGTGAAGACCTCGCCCTGAAGCTGGAAGCGGTCCTGGGCTAGCTACCGTCCCGCGGCCTCTTCGAGCAGCGCCCGGTAGCGCGACCAGGCGGCGGCCCAGCTGTAGCGCTCGACCACCAACTCCCGCCCCCGACGGCCCAACTCCCGGCACTCGTCGGGGTTCTTCACGAGCCGGCGGATCGCCTCCCCGAATCGCTTCACGTCGCCGGGAGGGACCTCGACCCCGACCCCGGCGGTGACCTCGCGGACCGCGCCGATCTTGCTGAACACGACCGGCTTGCCGCAGGCCATGCCGTCCACCGCGGAGTAGCCGAAGACCTCCTCCATGACGGTGGGGAAGAGCACGATGTCGGCCTGGCGGTACCGAAGGGCGAGGTCCGAGACGTCGCCGTGAAAGGAGACCGGGGCGTCGACCGCGCGGCGCTTGAGGCCGTCCATGTAGGTCGTGTCCGCCACCGGGCCGACGAGGTCCAGGTGCACCCGGTCGCGGACGTTCGGGTGCAGCCCCTTCACCGCTTCGATGGCGACGTGCTGCCCCTTCCCGGGCTCGATGCGCGCGGCGTACAGCAGGCGCAGGGGGCCGTCGGTGCTGACTCGCTCCTGTGGGCGGAAGGCCGCGGTGTCGACCCCCGGAGAGGCGACGCGGAGGCGGTCGGGGGCGGCCCCGAACCCGGCCCAGCGCTGGCGGGCGGCCTCGGTCGGGACGATCGGCACGGCCATCTTCGCGATGCGCCGCAGGTACAGCTTCTTGCGCACCCCTCGGACCCGGCCCCACAGGCGCTCGCCAGCCCGCGGATCGGTGAGCAGTCCGACGGTGGGGGCGAGGTCGACGGGGATCTCGATGCCGTGGGCGAGGATCACGTCGGGGCGGAAGGTCAGCGCCGCGCGCCGCACCGCCAGCTCCATCGCCCCCCGCGACTTGAGCATGTGGTCGGGGTCCATGCGCACCGCCTTGGCGTCCGCCGGCAGCAGCGACTCGTCGGTCCAGAAACCCGCGACGAGGCGCGCGTCGTAGTCTTGGCGGATGCGAGACCACAGCTCACCCATCACCGTCGCCACGCCGGAGCGCACGTCGGGGGGAAACACACGGGTTGCGATCAGGACCTTCAACAGCCGCCTCCGCCGCCAACGTAGCGCGCTGGGAGGCCTGGGGTAAGGTGCCCGGCCATGTCGCCCCAGCAGCTTCCCTCAGCGATCCGCGAACGGCTCCCCGCCGGTGTCCCCACGTCGCTCACCGGGCTCATCGGGCTCGCGCTCCTGATCGGGACCCCGCTCGGGCTCGCCGCCCACGCCAGCGACGCGCTCCTGTCGCTGCTCGCGCCGATCATCTTCTTCGGCGACCTCTTCATCGCCTGCCTGAAGCTGTTGATCGTCCCGATCATCGTGACCTCGCTGGTCGTCGGCGTCGCCAACGTGGGCGACGTGTCGCGACTGGGCAAGCTCGGGGGTCGCGCCGCCGCCTACTACATGGGCACCACCGCGATCGCGGCGACGCTCGGCCTCGTGCTCGTCAACCTGATCCGCCCCGGCGACGGCGCCAGCCTCGAGGGTTACGACATCCCCGCCAAAGCCGAGGCAGGCCGCGACATGGGGGTCGGCGACATGCTGATGAAGGTGTTCGGCAACACGCTGCTGCACCCCATCGATTCGCTGCGGGAAGGCGACATCATCACGGTCATCACCGTGACCCTGCTGTTCGGCCTCGGCCTGATCCTCATCGGGGAGCGGGTGGCCCCGGTGGTCGACGGCTTCAAGCGGCTCGAGCGCATCATCATGGGCGTCGTCCACAACATCATGTGGCTCGCCCCCATCGGCGTCGTCGGCTTGCTCATCGAGGCGCTCGGCAAGAGCGGCCTGGGGCTGCTGCTGGATCTCGGCAAGTACTGCCTGACGGTGCTCCTGGCGCTCGGCATCCACGGCTTCATCATCCTCCCGCTGATCGTCCTGCTCATCGGCAAGCGCAAGCCGCTGGAGTGGTTCCGCGGAATCCGCCCCGCCATGGCCGTCGCGTTCTCCACGTCGTCGTCGGCGGCGACCCTGCCGGTGACCATCCAATCGGTGGAGGAGAACCTGGACGTACCCACGCCGGTGGCGTCGTTCGTGCTCCCGCTGGGCGCAACGATGAACATGGACGGCACCGCGCTGTACGAGGCGATCGCCGCGTTGTTCGTGGCCCAGGCGCTCGGGTTTGACCTGGGAATGGGGCAGCAACTGGTCGTACTGATCACTGCAATGGCCGCCTCGGTGGGGGCTGCCGGCATTCCTTCAGCCGGGATCGTGACGATGGTGATGGTGTTTCAGTCGGTCGGGCTCCCCCTGGAGCCGCTCGGTGCCATCTACGCGGTCGATCGCGTGTTGGACATGTGCCGCACCGTCGTGAACGTCATGGGCGACACCGCGGGTGCGGTGGTGCTGACCCATTTGGAGGACAGCGCCCCTGCAACCGCCTGAGACGGCCACCTGTTGCGGAGATGTTGCAGCGCCCTTGAAAGATCCGCATGCGCGTAGCGCGCGGTCCGATTACTCTTCCTGCGCGCAAGAGCCGCTAATACACTGGTTGTGCGCTCAAAAGGGGTACGTCGGCCACAACGCCGAACCCCACAAGGGAGTCCGATGGAAGTCGTGACCACACAAGCCAAGAGGCCCATGCGGCTGCTGTTCGCAGCGGTCGTGCTCGCCCAGATGATCTGGGTCCCCTCCGCCGTCGCCGGCACGTGCGGCATTGCGCACTTCGACGCCATCGGCGACGTAGGCCGCGGAGCAGCCTCGAACATCACCTCGCTGGTCAGCAGCGAACTCGACATCCGCGGGGGCTACGACCTCGTGCTCGCCGCCGACGAGGGCGAGAACAAAGCCGGTTGCAGCAGCGATGTCAGCTGCCTGAAGACCTTCGGCAAGAACTCCGGCCACGAACACGTGGTCGGCGGAACCGTCCGCGCCGTCGCCGGCCAGTACGAAGTGGCCGCCACGCTCTACGAGGTCCGCTCGGGCCGCCAGATCCGCACCGTCACCCACACCATGGAGCGCACCGCCGACGTCCTCATCGAGGCCGTGCCGCTGCTCGTGGTCGAACTCGTCACCGGCGAGAAGCCGGTCGTCGAGGATGACGACGCCGCTGCCCGCAAGAGTTCCGGCCCCCTGTTCGACGACGCCGACTTCGACGAGGACCTGGACTCAGACTTCGACGAGGACACCGACGACGGAGCCGTCGACGCCGCCGACGACCGACGCAGCAAGGACGCCCGGTGGATGAAGCGGGACCGGCGCGGCCGCGTCATCCGCGACGCCGACGTCGAGGAAGAGGACGAGTTCGAGGACGAGTTGGACCTCGAGGAGCTCGACGACCTCGATCTGGACGACATCACCGCCGACAGCCAGCGCAAGCGGGCCGAAGAGCGTGAGGAAGCCGACGCCCGCGAGGCCGCGCGCAAGGCCGAAGAAGAGCGCCTCGCCCGCCTCGCCGCCGAAGAGGAGCGACGCCGCGAAGAGGATCGCCGTCGGGCCCAGCGCGAAGAAGAAGAGCGCGAGCGCCGGATGCGCGAGGAAGAAGACCGCCGCCACCGCGAGGAAGAGCAGGCCCGCGCCGATCGCGAGCGCCGCGACCGCGAGCGCGCCGATCAGGAGCGTCGGGAAGCCGAGGAGCGTGCCGCCCTCCGCGCCGAGCGCGAGGAAGAGGAGCGACGCCGCGAAGAGGCCGAGCGCGAGCGCCGCGAAGAAGAGCGACGCCGGGCCGACGCCGACCGCGAGCGAGAGCGCCGTCGGGAAGCCGACCGGGCCGCTGAGCGAGAGGCCGAGGAAGAGCGTCGACGCGCCGAGTACGAGCAGGAGCGCCGCGAGGAAGAGCGACGTGAGGCCGACGACCGCGACCGCCGCCGCGAGGACGAGCGACGCGCCGAGGACGACCGCCGCCGCGACGACGAGCGTACCGCCAGCCGCTACGACGACGACACGGTGGACCTGGACGAGGACGAGGACGGGCTGGTGCTCGGTTCGTCGATCTCCCTGGGCTCCGGCCTGATCGTGGTCGAGGACGACGATGTCGGCTTCGTCATCGAGGACGACGACGAGTACGAGGAGGAGGCCGAGCCCGAGGAGCTGCGCCCCGGCCAGATCATGGGTGACACGGGGGTGCGCGAGCGCCGCTCCATCGACCGCCGCCGCACCGACTACGACGACGAGGGCGACCGCTACTCCAAGGCCCGGGACTTCTCCCGCTCGGACAGCGACTCCGGCGACGACGACTACGGCTACACCCGCCGAGACGACGACCGCCGCCTCGCCTACAACGACGATGGCGACCCCGACGACCGGGACAGCCGCAGCAGCCGGGACCGCGACTACGATCGCGACGACCGGAGCAGCCGCGATCGCGACTACGACCGCGACGACCGCAGCGCCCGGGCTCGTCCGTCGGACGACTCCAGCGGAAGCAGCCGCGACAGCTACGACCGCGACGACCGTCGCAGCAGCAGCCGCGACAGCTACAGCCGCAACAGCTACGACGACCGGGACCGTGACTACGACGACCGCGGCCGCACCTACAGCCCCCGTCGGAACACCGCCTCGGCCCGCACCACCTCCGGCAACCGCCCCTGGGTGAACATCAAGGCCGGCGCTGGCTGGACGCTGTACTACCCGCAGACGCTGTCGCTGGGCATGTTCGAGTACGGCTTCGACGTCAGCGTGTTCGCGCTGAAGTGGCTCTCCATCGACGCCGCTGCGTCCTTCTGGGCCGTCTCCCTCATCGAGTTCGACGAGGCCGACAACCAGGTGCGCACCGTGCGCACGCTGCCCAGCTTCTACGTGGGCGCCAAGTGGCACGGCGACTTCCACAAGGTCATCCGCCCGTACGCCGGCGTCGACATCGGCCTGCTCCTGTACGCTCAGGCGGTGGTGGCGCAGGGCACGGGCACCTCGGTTCGGCCGCTGTTCGCCCCCGTGGTCGCGCTCAACGCCGGCTGCGACTTCGTCATCCACAAGAACGTCGGCCTGTTCGCCGGCATCAAGGCGGGTGTCAGCCACGCGGCCCGCATCCAGGAGACGGTCAACGCCGAATGGCAGCCCACGACCGGTGTGCTGACCGTCCGCGGCGGCGCCTTCGTCCAGTTCTAGAGTTGCGCCTCACCGCGCTGCTTCTCCTCCTGACGGCTTGCGCTCCGTCCCCGGCTCCCCCTGCCGAACCGGATCCGCCTGAGCCGACCGCGGCCCCCACGCCTTCGCCCATCGTTCAGCTGATCGTCGACGGCGACCTGTCGCTGGGGCGTCTGCAGATTCGACTCGTCTCCCCCGCTTCGGGTCAGGAGGCCGCGCGCGCCGCGGCCGACCTCGCCATCGTCGAGGCCAAGCGGGTCGCTGCCCTCCCCGACAGCAGCCCCGAGCTCGCCCGGGCCGAACGGGAGGCCTACGCGGTCGATCGCACGGCCGACATCCTCGAGTTGCAGGGCATGACCGACTTCCTCGTGCACATGGGCGGCGTGCATCGCGCGCGCGGCTCCCAGGACGCCACCGCGGGGCGGGGATGGCGGGTCGCCATCGCCGGGGTCGATCCCGAGGGGGAGCCCATCGGAACGGTCGCACTCAAGGACGTCGCCCTCGCGCGCGTGCACGCGACAACCGTGATCGGCCCCGGCGCCGCGACGGTGCACAGGCTCGCGAAGGAGGCCCCGGCTTCCGTGCCTGATGGGTTCGCCATGCGAACCGAAGGCGAAGGCCAGGACGCCGCCTTCGACCGGATGCTCGAAGGGGTGCGCGTCGCCCCCTGAGTTGTCCAGGCGTCTTCACATTTCCTTGACACCTAGCAAGCGAGCTAAGAAGGCAGGACTGTGCCTCGCCTGACCTGCCTCGTTCTCACCCTCTCGCTCGTCGGCTACGGCGGCTTCTCCGGGTCCGGATGGGGCGATTCGACCGCCGGCTGGGAGGAAGACGGCGGCTCCCCGGCCACGTTCGGTGATGACGACGACGCCTCCAACGACGACGACGCAACCGACGACGACGACGACGCGGCCGGCGACGACGATGACGCCACCGACGACGACGACGACGCAACCGACGACGACGACACCACCGACGGGGGCCTGTACGAGGGCGACGAGCCCGGCGAGTGCACCGACGGCGCGGACAACGATCTGGACGGCTGGTTCGACTGCGAAGACGTCGGCTGCTTCGGCTCCCCCGACTGCGAGGGCGAGGCCGGCGGGGACGACGACGACGCAACCGACGACGACGACGACGCAACCGACGACGACACCACTCCGCCCCCCGGCGACGACGACGACGACACCCCCGCGCCCGGCGCGCCCGCGATCACGTCCGTCACCTCGAACTGGAACGGCAGCACCGGCGAGTTCGAGTTCACCATCTACATGTCCGACGGCGACTGCGACCTCGGCCTCCCGACCATCTACTGGAGCGTGGACGGCGTCGAGCAGTCGCCCGCGACACTGACGGGCGGAAGCCTCAGCTGCTCCGGCCAGGTCGACTTCTTCATCGGGGGCCTGACCGCAACCTACAGCTACACGTTCGGCTTCTGGATCGACGACTCGGCGGGGAACCTGAGCGCGCCCTACACGCTGACGGTCACGGCGGCGTAGCCATCGCCAGACGCAGCTGCTCGGCCAGCTGCCCCGCCTCCCGCTGCCAGTACATCGCTGTCCCGAAGGACGGGAACGCCTGGGGGAAGGCCGGGTCCTCCCACCGCCGGGCGATCCAGGCGGCGAAGTGGACCAACCGCATCGCCCGGAGCGGCTCGATGAGCCGAAGCTGCCGCCGATCGAACGGCATCATCGTGGTGTAGCCCTCCAGCAGCAGCTCCTGGCGGCGCAGTCCCCACGCGTCGCTGCTCCCCTGCAGCATCCACAGGTCCTGGACGGCAGGACCGACGACCATGTCGTCGAAGTCGAGGAACACGAACCCCTGCCCCGTTCGGAGCACGTTGCCGAGGTGGCAGTCGCCGTGGATACGATGCAGGGGGACGCCCTCGAACCAGGGCGCCACCAGATCCTGCAGACGGCGCACCGTCGTGCTGTACGCCTCGCGTGCCGCGGGGTCGATCAGGTCGTGCTCGAGGAGGAAGTCGAGGTTGTCGCCCAGCCACTTCTGCGGCGTCATGTGCCATCGATACTCGGCTTCGGCGGAAGCCCCGACGGTGTGAATGCGCCCGATGACCCGGCCGATCTCGCGCAGCTGAGCGTCGTCCATCTCGTCCGGCGCGCGCCCCCCGAACCGGGGAAAGAGGGCGAACCGGATGCCCTCGATCTCGTCCAGGGTGGCCCCGTCCTCGAGCTCCAGGGGGGCCGCGACGGGCACCTCCAGGTCCTCCAGATCGATCAGGAAGTCGTGCTCGTCGAAGACCTGGTCCTCGGTCCAGCGGCCGGGCCGGTAGAACTTGCCGACGACGAACGAGCCGTCCGTCAGCTCCAGTTGGTAGACGCGGTTCTCGTAGCTGTTGAGCACGATGAAGCGGCCCGTGCAGCGGCGGTCGCCGACTTCGACGGCGTCCAGCACGCGCTCGGGCGTCAGCTTGAAGAAGAACTCGGTCAGGCTCATGACTCGACCCTCAGGTGGCGGCGGATCGTGCGCCAGCCCTGCGTCAGGCTGCCATCCTCCTCGCGAAGCACGAGGGGGCCACCCATCTTGGCGTGCCCCGGCGGCGTCCCCGGCCCCGCCATGTAGGCCCGGTACTTCTCCCGACCGCCCCGGCGGGGGGTCACCACGTGCACCGCCCACAGCGGCAGGCCGGCGCTTGCGAGGGCGGCGAGGCAGCGCGCGTCCTGACTCGCGTCCATGACGAGGGAGACGAAGCCGTCGGCGGTCACCGCGCGGGCAGCCGCCTCGGCGTAGGCCTCGATCCCGCCCCGCAGCTCGAAGCGGGCGGCGGTGCGCTGCGGGTCCGCGCTCTCGACTCCGCTGCCCACCGGCATGAAGGGCGGCGTGCCGGTGACGATGTCGAACCCGCCGCCGACGTCCACGTCGCGCAGATCGCCCTCGATGATCGTCGTGCGGTCGGTCAGCCCGTTGAGCGCCATGTTCCGGAGCGCGAGATCGGCGGAGACAGCTTGCGCCTCGACGCACACGAACTCCGCTTCCGGGATCAGGGCCGAAAGCAGCAGGGTGACCGTTCCGTGGCCGCAGCCCAGGTCGAGCACGCGCCCCCCGGTGGGGAACATCCGCATGATCAGGTAGGCGGCGACGAGATCGTCGGTGCCGCTGCGGTGTCCGCGCGAGCGTTGCAGGACCTGGCGATCGAGGGACAGCCGGTCGAGGGATTCGCCCTCGGCGGGCACGAGCGACAACGTCATCGTCCGGGGGACGGACTCCAGCCGGCCCAGGACACGACCTCGAGCCGGCGCGTCACCGCGACCCAGCGTCCCAGGTGCTCGGGGCCGAGGTACCGGGCCTGCGCTTCCAGGCACTTGATCGTCGCCTGCCGGGCCGCCGCGAGGGCAGCGCGGTCGCCGCGAACCTCCGCCACCCGCCCGAGCGCGCAGTGCACCCGCTCCTGTTCGAGCTGCACGCCGGCGGCCAACGACGCGGCCATGCCGGCGCTGGCGGCGTAGTTCTGGGCGGCGTCGCCCTCGCCCTGAGCGAGGGCCGTGACGGCCCGCTCGGAGAGGCACTGCGCCAACGTCACGCGTTGTTCGGTGACCTGGAGGATGCGCTCGGCGCGCTCGAGGTGGCTATCGGCCTCCTCCAGCAGCCCGAGGCGGCGGCAGATCTCCCCGAGGTGGGTGAGCGCCTGACCGAGCACCCGGAGGGCGCCCATGTCGTTGGCCTGGTCGGCCGCCCGGAGGCACTCGGCGCGGGCCCGCTCGGGGTCCCCGCGGAACCCGTAGAGCGTGGCCAACTCCAGTTCGATCCCCAGGGCCACGAGGTCGTCGCACTGGTCGTCGGCGAGCTGTCGGGCCTTGTGGAAGCCGGCCTCGGCGGCATCGAACTCGCCCAACTGCAGGTCGGCGGCGGCGGCGGCGGCGCGCGAGACCATCTCCCAGTAGGGATGCACGATGCGGCGGGCATCAGCGGCGATGCCGAGCCAGCGGTCGCGGGCCGCAACGAGGCTCCCCGCGCGCTTGTCGACGGTGGCCACGAGGTGGCTGAGGTGGAACAGGGTCTCCCGCGGGGCGTCCACCTGGAGCGCCATCGAGAAGGCCTCTTCGACGGCGCCGATGACGCCCTCGTGGTTCTGCGACTGCTCGTACATCGCCGCACGCGACGTGAGCACCCGCAGCAGGCGCGCGGGATCGGTCGAGGCGATCTCCCGCATCAGCTCCAGGTCGGCCTCGGCCCGGCCCCACTCGCAAGCAGCGCAGGCGAGGTGAACGCGAGCTTCCAGCGCGTCCTCCAGGTCCGGGCTCCCGATGGAGGCGGCGGTGTCGACCCAGAGGTCGGCCATGGCGAGGCCGGTGGCAGTGCGGCCGGAGGCCTGCTCGCTGCGGGTGGCGGCGGCGAGCAACGGCAGCGCCGTCTCGGGCACCCCGGCGCGGAGGTAGGCACGGGCCGCCAGCGCGGGGCGTTCGTCGGATGCGGCCGGGTGCACGGGGTGATCCTCGACCACCATCACGGCGAACCGGCCGGCGGCGGCCTTGCGTTCGTCGGCGGACAGGAGCTCCCAGGCGATGTCGCCGGACTCGCGGTCGGCCAGCTCCAGGCCCCAGCTTCCGCGGGCGGGCCGTTCGTGGGCGAGGCCACGCCGCACGACCTCGTTGATCGCCTCGATGAAGTCGTCCTCGTCCCACTCGCCGGTGGCGAGCAGCCACTCGAGCACCACGGGGCGGTTGACCAACCCGAGCACGCCGATGGCCTCCAACGCCAGCGGGGTGAGGTCGCGCATTCGGGCCTTCCAGCGCTCGCGGGGATCGCCGGAGGCAACGGCCAGCAGATCGTCCTCGGTGGCCTCCCGGCCGGAGGCGCGTCCGGCTTCGTGCAGCAGCGACCGCACCCACTCCAGGAGCGCGCGGGGGGTCTCGTTGACCCGCTCGACGACCGCGCGCCGGGCGAGGCGGGTCGGCGGAACGTTCCACCCCAGGGCGGTCTGGAGGGTGACCGCGATGTCGGCGCCGAGCAGCGGCGGAAGCGGCGTACCAGCGCCCGCCCAGGGCTCGGGTTCACCGTCACCGACCACCACGATCAGGCGCGGGCGACCCCGCAGGGGCGTGTCGTCCGGCGGCGGCGTGGCGAGGTAGCGAAGGAGGTCGAGGGAGTCGGGGTCGGCGGCCTCGGAGTCGTCGACCAGCAGCGCCACCGGAGCCTGCTCCACCATGAGGGCGAGCAGCCGCTCGGCGGCCTGGTAGTAGAGCACCCGGCGGGAGGCGGGATCCGGCTCCGGCGGAGGCTGGAAGCCCATGCGATCGAACGTCGGCTGGAGGCCGGGGCAGAAGTCGAGGGCCATCGCCCCGGCTGCACCCAGCGCCTCCACGATCCGTCGCGCGGGCACGCTCCCCAGGTAGAAGGGCGCGCTCTCGAAGAGTACCCGGACCATCGACATGCCGACGGCCGGGTCCATGCCCCGGGCGGCGAGCACGATGGCGTTCAGCTCGAACCGGAGCACGTCCCGCAACTCGGCGAGCAAGCGCGTGCGACCCGCACCGCTGGGGCCCCGGAACCAGTGCAGGGGGGGCTGCGCGGTCTCCAACTGGAACGCGAAGATGGCCTGGGTGACGAGCTGATCGCGGCCGCGGAAGGCGGGGGCGAACAGCTCGGCGATGTCGTCCATCGCGAGCACGTCGTCGATGGGGGCGAAGAGGCTGGAGGCGCCGACGTCCTCCTGGTATTCGGGCCGGATGGGGGCTTCGGGGGTGACCGCCTCGGCCGGGTCGGTGCTGACGCCGAGGAACGGCCGCGTCGCCAGCTCTTCGGGCTGCGGGGTGCGCACGTCCCAGGTGCCGGGGTCCAGGCCGGGGGCGCGGATGGCGCCGTGGGCGGCGGTGGGATCGGGGGTCGGGATCCCATCGGGGCCGAGGATCCCGGCCTTCGGGATCGGGTGCTCCCGCATGATCTCCTCAAGCCGGCCGGCCGCTTCCAGGGCGGACACGACGGCCAGCGGGAGGTCGCGCGGATCCGCCATCCGGTCGGGCTTCCGGTTCTGCAGGGTGCAGTCCGGGGCGAGGTGGCTGAGCAACTCGTCGCGCACGGCGCCGGCGTCGGGGGGCCGGGCAGAGCGGTCCTTCTCGAGCAGCCGATTGACGTAGTCGCAGAGGCTGCGGGGCAGGTGCGGGACGTAGTCGGCGAGGCGGGGCGCGGGGTCCGTCACGTGCGCCATGAGGAGGTCGAACAGCGACGGCGCGGTGAACGGAGGCCGGCCGGAGATGACCTCGAAGAGGATGACGCCGAGGCTGTAGAGGTCCGCGCGCCCGTCGAGGTCGAGGCTGCGCGCCTGCTCGGGGCTCATGTAGCGGGCGGTGCCCACGGTCTCGCCCACGGCGGTCAGCTGCTGCACGCCGTCCAGGGCCAGCGGCTTGGCGATGCCGAAGTCCACGAGGCGCGCGCGGCCGGCGCTGTCCACGAGGATGTTCTCGGGCTTCAGGTCGCGGTGGAGGATGCGGCAGCCGTGTAGGTACGACATGGCGTCGCAGACCTGGGCGGCGGTGGCGATGACGGGGGCGACCCACTGGGGGGGCAGCGGGCGGGGGTCCGGCTCCTTGCGCGCGCGGCGCCCCGAGACGTGCCACAGGTCGCCGCCGGGGACCCACTCCATGACGATGTACTCGCCGTCGTTGCAGATGCCGTAGCGGTGCACGGCCACGATGTTCGGGTGCCGCAGTCGCGCGACCGCGGCGAACTCCCGGCGGAACCGGCGGGCGGGGCCGACCGCCCCGGGCTGGCGGCGCACCAGCTTGACGGCGCACAGCGCCCCGGTTTCGGTGTCGACCGCCCGGTAGACCGCCCCCATGCCGCCGACGCCGACCAGGACAAGGTCGGAGAGGCCGTCAATTCGAGGGGTGTGGCTTTCCAAGAGGGGTCGCGCGCCTTGCAGGAAAAAGTTCCTCCGGGAGAACCATCAGTGTACCCGAGGAGGCCCGGCGAAACCGGCGCCGCCGCCCCTCCAAATCAGCGTCGGCGGCGATGACCGAACTTGAGGCGGCTCACCATGTCGGCCTGGAGCCGCTTGAGGCGTTCGGCGACGCCCGGCGTGGACTCGGCGTGGATGCTGCGCCTGAGCGAGTTCAGCAGCAACGGGTGACCGATCGGGGACTGGGCCTGGAGGATTTCGGCGTCCTGAAGGGCGGAGCTGGCCTCGCTGGCGCGGCCGCTGCGGATGCCGAGCTCGGCCCGGAGCACGGCGCGGGCGGTGCGGAGCTCATGGGAGTGGGGGCTCGCCACGCTCTGCTCGTCGCCCGCCTCGGTGAGGGTCTCGCGCGCGGCCACGAGATCGCCCGCGTCCAGGTTCATCGCGGCGAGGTTCAGCAGGATGCTCTCGTTGTGGAGCCCCCGCTGGCGGCCCAGGACCAGGGCCGTCTGGTACGCCTGCTTCGCCGCCGGGAGCCGACCGGCGATGCGCTCGACCTCTCCGCGGAACAGCCACAGGTTCTGCAGGTCCTGCCAGGAGGCGCGGGCCCGGAGCTGACCGCGGAGCTTGTCCAGCCACAGCTTGGCCCGCTCGATGTCGCCCAACGAGGTCGCGATGGGGAGCCTCGCCACGAGCACCGAGAGCATCAGGTTGTCGTCCTGCAGCCCCTGCACGAGCGCCCACGCGCGCTCGCCCAGCTCGTCGGCCTTGCCGAGGTCTCCCTCGAGCCTGCAGGCATCCGCCAAGAGCGTCAGCGCACGGCACTCCCAGAGCGTCGAACCGACCGCCCGGGCTCCGTCCAGACCCCGCTGCAGCGACTCACGCGCGTCTGTCGGCCGACCGGCCCGACGCAGCGCCTCGGCGTGCACGAGATCGGCCCGGCACCGCTCGATCGACGGCGGCAGGGCGACCCAGAGGGGCTGAAGCATGTCGAGGGCTCCGGCCAGCTCCGACGGGGAGCCCGGCGGATCGCGGACCTCGTGCTCGAGCACCGAGGACAGGACCTGAAGATCGGCCTCCTCCTCGGGGCGGAGCAGACCGCTGCTGCCGTTGAGGCGCTTTCGGGCGGAGTCCGCGGCGCGGAACGCGGCCTTGATCTCCCAGCGGTCCCGCAGCAGGTGGGCCGCTTCCAGTTCGTCGCGGGCGGCGAGGTCGTCCTGCCCGCAGGCGGACCGGTTCCAGGCGGCCTCCAGCAGGCGCTCGGCTCGGCCGTGCCCCCGGCTGCTGGCCTCCAGCACGACCGCCCAGCCCTTGTGGAACTCCATCCGCCGGACCAGGTCGATGCCCTCGCGGATGCTCTCGGCCAGCGCGGTGTGGGCCAGCCGCGGGCCTTCGTCGCGCACGTCGACCAGCGCCCCCATCACCAGGGGACCGAGGGCCGCCTCGATGCGTCGGGACGGAACCCCGAGCCGACGCGCGGCTTGGAGGAGGTAGCCGTGGTGGGCTCGCTCGCGGACGAGGCTCAGCAGATCCAGCGTCGTCTGGGCCGCCTCCGGATCCTCGGAGGACTCCACCGCGTCGCGGGCGCGGGCGCGCAGGATGCTGTCCAACTTGAGGGAGCCGGCTGTCGAAGGGGTGTCGCCTCGCAGCTCGAACCCGCCCGGGTGCCAGCGAAGGCGATCGGTCTCGTGCAGGTGGCGCGCGATCTGCTGCGAGGCCCGGGGATCTCCCTTGGACCAGCGGGCGATCTCCATGCCCAGGTCGGGGCTCGCGCCCGCGGTGAACTTGAGGACCTCCGCGATCGCCTGATCGGGGAGCTTGTCCATCGCCTGGACCTTGGTCCCCTCCTGGGCGCGGAGCATGACCCAGGCGGGGTCGGCCTCCTCCTGGTCGGGGTCGGTGCGCACGGTCGCGACGACCGCCACGGGGAGGTCGCCCTCGGCCCGGAACAGCTGCTTGAGCCACGTCACGAGCGCGCGATCGGAGGCGCGGTCGATGTCCTCCAGCCACAACAGAAGCGGCCGGCGGCGGCACAGCACGGAGAACAGCTCGACGGCGGTGGTCGACTCCTCCAGCTCCGGCCCGCGGGCGTGCTGCCGGGGGCTGAGCATCGCGATCAGCCGGGGAACGAGATCGGCCTCGGGCGGGTAGCCGGCCTCCGCGAGCACGCGGCGAACCCGATCCTCCCGCAGATGCTCGGGCAGCTCCGCGACCCGGAGCACACGGTGGAGCAGGCGACGCAGGGCGCCGGCGCCGGAGCCGTCGCCGCGGAACCGGACGTGGTGAGAGCGGGCGACGCCGACCTCTTCAGCGACGGCCGCGAGCTCACGGGCGAAGCGGGTCTTGCCCCGTCCCCCCGGCCCTTCGACCATCAGGAGCACGGGCCGCTTGGTCTCGGCGACGCTGGCGAGGTGCTGCCACGCCTCCTTCCACTGCTCTTCCCGGCCCGTCAGGGGGGCATCGCGCATGGACAGGAGCGCGTAGGAGACAGCCGGTGCGGCGTCGTCCGCGGGCGGCTTGGAGACCTTGTCCAACCCCTCGGACCACGCCTTGGCGTCGGGCCGATCGACCGCCCAGGACGGCGGAAGCTGAACTTCTTCCTCGCCCGCGGGGGCCAACTCGAGGGTGATGGAGCCACCCTCCACGATCGGCATCACCTCGGCGTCGTGGCGGCCGACGTCGGGGTCGGTGTCCCGATCCTCAGGTCGCGCGACCACCTGGAGCATGAGGTCGGTCGACTCCGGCGAGAGCTCATGCTCCGGGGCCGGCGTCGTGAGGTCGTGGATCATCGAGCTGGGGAGCGTGCGGCGGGCATCCGCGGCCCAGCCAAAGCGCTGCGCGGGATCCGGCGCGAGCATGCGCAACAGGAACCGCCGCAGCGGAATGCCCAGATCCGACAGCGCGTGCACCGGCGGGCTGAAGCGGCTGCGCACGCGCCCCGCCCACATCGCGTCGTCGGTCTCGCCTTCGAACGGGAGCTTGCCCAGGAGCAGCTCCGCGAGCACCACGCCGAGGCTGTAGATGTCCGACCAGGGGCCGATGTCGCCGACCTCGCCTTCGACCTGTTCGGGGGCCATGTAGGCGCGGGTGCCCGGCGCGGTGGGAGCGCCCAGCGGGTTCAGGTTCGCGCTGCTGGGGAGCTCGTCGCCGCCCCGTCCGGGCGCGGACCACGCGGCGATGCCGAAATCGAGCAGGTGAACCGTCGGCTCCAGCGGGTCGCCCGACAGCAGGATGTTCGACGGCTTGAGGTCACGATGAACAACGCCCCGCCCGTGCGCGTACGCGAGTGCGTCCAGGGTCTGGCTCGCGATCGCCCGGATCCACCGCCAGGGCCGCGGGCGATCGGCCCACAGGCTCAGGGAGCGGCCGGAGACGAACTCGAACACGAGGCCGGGGGTGCCGTCGCCTCCTTCGGGATCCGCCAGGACCGTGCGGTCCAGCAAGGCCACGAGGTTGGGGTGGTTCAGCCGCGCGACGGTGTGCGCTTCGGCCGCCAGCCAGCGCGCGGGATCGAACTGGGAGTCCTTCGGAATCTTGATCGCGACTTCGCGATCAACGGCCGTGTCGGTCGCCTGCCAGACCTCGCCCATGCCCCCCTGCCCGACCAGTCGGGTGAGTCGATAACGTCCGTCGACGGAAGCGGCGCCAGCCCGCGAGTCGTCTCCGGCCTCAGAGCGGGGCCCGGTCACGCTGCTATTCTGCCACTCCCTTGGCTGACGCGTCCCCCGGCTCCCGACACCAGACCGCCCTCGTCCCGCCCGGAGAGCTCGGCGCGACGGGCGATTCGCTCGTGCGCGCTACGGCGACGGTGATTGAAGGACCGGACCTCGGTCTCGCTTTTCCGCTCGGGAAACGCACGATCGTCATGGGCAAGGCGAAGGAGTGCGACATCGTCCTCACGGACCGGGCCGTTTCCAAGAAGCACATCGAAATCACCTTGGAGGGGAGTTCGGTCCGGCTGAAGGACCTGGGATCCACCAACGGCACGTTCATCGGCAAGACGCGGGTGATCGAGAGCCTCGTGCCCGCCGGCACCGTCGTTCAGGTGGGGCGCACCCGCCTGCACCTGCGCACCGACGAAGCGCCGCTGATGCTGACCCCCAGCAGCGCGGACCACTTCGGGGACCTGTTCGGCACCTCCGTCGCCATGCGCCAGGTGTTCGCCGTCCTGGAGAAGGTGTCGGGCAAGGACGTCAACGTGCTCGTGGACGGGGAGACCGGCACGGGCAAGGAGCTGGCGGCGCGCGCCCTGCACGAGCACAGCGGACGAAGCTCCGGTCCCATGATCGTGCTGGACTGCTCCGCGGTCGCACCCGAGCTGGTCGAGAGCCAGCTGTTCGGCCACCGCCGCGGCGCCTTCACCGGCGCGATGCAGGATCGTCCCGGCGTCTTCGAGAGCGCGCGCGGGGGCACCCTGTTCCTGGACGAACTCGACTCGCTGCCCCTCGATCTTCAGCCCAAGCTCCTGCGCGTCATCGAGACCCGGCAGGTCGTCCGACTGGGCGAGTTCGACACCCGCTCCATCGACGTCCGGCTCGTCGCCGCGTGCGGCAAGTCCCCCGAGGACGCGGTCGCCCGTGGGGAGCTCCGTCGGGACCTCTACTTCCGGCTCGCCGTGGTCCGCTTGACCATGCCCCGGCTGGCCGACCGGCTCGAAGATCTACCCCTGCTCGTTCGCACCATCCTCGGCCGCATCGGCGGCGAGAACCTCGAGGTCGACGACGACGGCCCCGCGCTGGAGCGCATGCGGCAGCACCCCTGGCAGGGGAACATCCGCGAGCTGCGGAACGTGCTCGAGCGCGCCCTCCTGCTGGCTACGCCGTCCGCGCGCCACCTCGATGATGTGCCCCTGCGACTCTCCCCCGTCATGGCGGGAGCCGACACCGCCGCCACGCTCGTGCCCGAGTTCAACCTCAAGCTTCCCTACAAGGAAGCCAAGGAGGCGGCGGTCGGAGTCTTCGAGAAGACCTACCTCAAGGCCGCGCTGGCGCGAAACGGCGCCAACCTGTCGCGAACGGCGCGGGATGTGGGCTTGACTCGGCATCACCTGCGGAAGTTGCTGAAGCAGCATCGGCTGATCGCCGGGCAGGAGCGCAAGTAGGCGCGCGAGGCGCGATGAAGCGGCCCCTGAGGGACGGATGCATTCAGGACTGATGACAGAAGTGTCTCTTCAGGGCACGGAGAGGAGTTGTTTGCTCGGGGACTGCCCACTGGACGATGGAGGGAGCTAGGTATCGTCCGGTGCGCACGGACCGCGATCCCCCGAGCGAATTCTCGGGAAGCCTCGGTCCAGTTCCCCGATTCTGTCGGGCCCTGGTGCATCCGCCCCTCAAGGGCGATTTCGCTTACATGCACTCCTAAAAGCACAGCCCGTGCCAGAACGCCCAAGTGGCTGAAATCACGAGAATCTGATCGGAACAGTCAGAGCTGACGGTCACCTAGATGACCAGTCCAGTGCCCACTCCTCCGTTTTGACTGGTCACAGCAGTGACCTGTTCGCCTATGCACAGCGAATATTGGGGGTAAACAGGCTGTTTACTAAGGCGATCACCGGTCACTCAGGTGACCATCACTCCCGCCCGGTCTGCCACCACTCCATGCTGAGCTCGGCGACCTCACGGAACGCATCGCCCGGAACGCCGAGGACGGCGGCGGCGACTTCCAGCGGGGGTCCCTCCTCGTGGGGCTTCTTGTAGGCGAAGCCGGCTTCCACGACGGCCCGGTGGGTGCCGCCGATCAGCCACGCGTGGCGGGTCAGGGGGGTCCCCGAAGGGAGCTTGCTGGGATCGTGGTGGGCCATCGCGACGGCGGCGACGCTGGTCGGCATGCCCCAGGAGCGGAGCAGCAGCGCGCCCAGATCGGCGTGCATCTTGTCCATGTCCTCCCGCAGGCCGCCGGACGCGAAGCCATCGCGGGGGGCCTTCTCGCCCATCTTTCGGTACAGGTCGATGACGAGGATCTCACCCAGGTTGTGGAACAGGGCGAGGGAGTAGATCTCGCCCCGGCCCGCTCCCCCGACCCGGTCGGCCATCATCCGGCAGGCGTGGGCGGTGGTGACGGTGGTGCGCCACATCTTCGCGAGGATCTTGCTCCAGCCGCTCGCAGTCTTGGCGGTGAAGGCGCCCTTGATGGCCTCCATCTGCGCGACTTCTCCCATCCGCCGCGTGCCCAGGCGCCGGCCCGCGGCCTTGAGGTCGAGCACCGCCGGCATGCCCCGGTAGGCGGCCGTGTTGCTCGCCTTGAGCACGGAGGTCGCGAGGTTCGGGTCCTGCTCGATCTTCTGCACGAGTCGGCCCAGCGAGGGCGGCTCGTCGCTGGCGCACAGACCCTGAAGCTCCATCGCCACCGGCGAGATCTCCGACAGGCGGGCCTTGCCGGAGCGGAGGTCGCCAGCGAGACCGGCGATCTGCTCGCGCATCTTGGCCTGCTTCTCGTCCTTCTCTTCCTCGGACAGCTTGGGCCCCTCGGCGATCTGCTCGACGGGCTCGTCGGCCACGGCCGAGACTTCGCCGGTGAAGACCACCTGGGCGGGCGGCCCGATCATCAGCGCCTCGACCGCGCGGTCCAGCTCCGCCGTCGACAGCGGGAACATCAAGACCCCCTGCGATCCCTGGTCCAGCAGCTCCGGCGTGCGTCCCATCGTGCGTTCGTTGCCCAGGATCAGTACCCGCAGACCGCCCTTGGACGACATGTCACGAACGTACTCACGGCACCCGTCGCCCCAGGCGGCTTCGCTCACCAGCAGCAGATCAGGATTGAGGCGACCCCGCCGGCTGATGATCTCGGCGACGGTGTCCACCGCCGTGCAGCGGTGGCCGATTCGATCCACCGTCCTGGCGTTCTCCTCGCGGCGGGCGTCGTCCTCGTCGATGACGATGATGTGAACGGGGAGCCGCATCTCAGTCGGCCTCCACCGGGCTCAGCTCCGAGCGGCTCTTGGACAGCGGATTCTCCCCGGTGACCGACGGGTTGAGGCCCGAACGCGAAGCCGCCTCCAGCGCCGTCAGCCCCATCTCCCGGTCCACGATGCAGAGCAACTCCGAGGGACGAAGCGGCTTGAGGAGCACGTCCGCGGCCCCCAGCCGGAACGCCGCGAGGATGTCCTCGGACTCCCCCGTCCCCACCAGGATGATCACGGGGAACGCCTTCCCCCGAGCCTTCAACTCCCGCAGCAGGACGAACCCGGTCGGCCCATCGCCGAGCTTGAGGCCGACCATCGCGAGGTCGATGTTCTTCTTTTCGGCGGCGTCGCAGGCCTGGTCGAAGTCGGTCGCGGTCACGACGTCGTAGCCCGTGGCCTTGAGCACGGAGGTAGCGGACCGCCGGACGGCGATGTCCTTGTCAGCGAGCAGGATGACCCGCGGTTCTTTGCTCATGCAGTCCCGTGTCTCCCCCGGAGACCCGAGATTCTACCGGTTCGGGAGGAGCCGCTGGCGGGGGTTCGGTCCGATTCCCACCAACGCCTCGACCTCAGCGACGGTCCGAGGGATGCCGGGGCCGAGCACCCGAGGACCGGACGCGGTGGCGAGCACGTCGTCCTCGATCCGGATCCCCCCGAAGCCGAGCCAGCCCTCGGCGGCGGCCCAGTCGACCGAATCGCCGAACCGCTCGCGAAGCGATGCATCCTGGAGAATCGCGGGCACGACGTAGAACCCCGGCTCGACGGTGACGACCATGCCGTCTTCGAGATCGCAGTCCAGGCGGAGGAAGCCGAGACCGAACTGGTCGGACCGCTCGCGCCCGGCGGGGTAGCCGATGTCGCCGTACAGCTCCATGTCGTGGACATCGAGACCGATGAGGTGGCCGACCCCGTGGGGGAAGAAGACGGCGTGCGCGCCCTGCTCCACGAGGCCGTCGACGTCGCCGTGGAGCAGTCCGAGTTCGACCAATGCGGCGGCGAGCACGCGGGCCGACTGCAGGTGGACCTCGCGGTAGCGAACCCCCGGCCGAACCAGCTCGATGGCGGCGGTCTGGGCTTCCAGCACGGCCTCGTAGGCGGCGCGCTGCCGGCCGTCGAAGGTGCCCGAGACCGGCCACGTGCGGGTGATGTCGGAGGCGTACCCACCGGGCGTCTCGGCGCCGGCGTCCACGAGGAGGAGGTCTCCGTCGACCAACGGCGTTCCGCTGGCGTGGCCGTGGAGCACTTCGCCTCGGGCGGTCACGATCGAGGGGTAGGCGAGGCCCATGCCGTGGACCTTGAAGACCGCCTCGATGATCGCCTGGACGGCCGTGTCGGTGACGCCGGGGTGGGTCGCTCCCATGGCCGCGACGTGGGCCTCCGCGGTGACCGCGAGGGCCGCTTCCATCTGGGCGATCTCGTCCGCATCGCGGGTGAGGCGGAGGCGCACGACCGCCTGGGTCAGGTCCGAAGAGTCCACCGCGCCCGCGAGGCCGACCGTCGGATCGGCCACGGCGAGGGTGAGGCAGCCGGAGCCGTCCAGGGCTTCGGCGTTCGCCACCGAATCGACGCCCGCCAACGCCCCGACCTCGCCCGGCGGGGGGACCTCGCCGTGCCACAGCGGGTCGTCGGCGTGAGGCTCGGGCAGGTACAGGGTGGTGGCGCCGTCGGCGGCGATCACGGCGGAGGCGTTCGGGGCGTCGACCCCGAGGAAGTACAGGAAGGTGCTGTCCTGGCGGAACGGGTAGGCGTTCAGCGCGAAGTTCCGGGGCAGCACGTTGTGGCCGCGGAGCAGCAGCGGGCGGCCCCCCATCGCCTCGGCGAGGCGGGCGCGGCGGGCACGGTAGGTGGCGGCATCGGTCATCGAGTCCCCGAGACGTGGACGATCACTTCGCGCCGGTTGGGGCGGCGGCGGTGTTCCCACAGGTAGATGCCCTGCCAGGTGCCCAGGGCGAGTCGGCCGTCGGTGATGGGGACGCTCAGCGAGGTCGCCGTCAGCGCGGCTTTGACGTGGGCGGGCATGTCGTCCGGCCCTTCGTCGGTGTGGCGGTACAGCGGATCCCCCTCGGGGACGAGGCGGCGGATGAACGCCTCGAGGTCGACCTGCACGTCGGGGTCGGCGTTCTCCTGGATGACCAGGGACGCCGAGGTATGTCGGATGAAGCAGGTCGCGAGGCCGACGGTCACGTTCGCCTCGGCGGCCACGCCCGCGACCGCGCGGGTGATGTCGGTCAGTCCGGGCCCTCGGCCGTCGAACGAGAGCCGGGCCTGGTGGTGGACGCTCACGGACCCCGACCGTACATCACGGTCAACGCGCCGAGCCGGTCGGCCTGATCGTCGTTCAACTGGTCTTCGGTGAGGCGCCACGTCCAGTTGTGGGAGCCCACGGAGCCGGGGACATTCATCCGGCAGTCGCCGCCGAGGCGGAGCACGTCCTGCATCGGCACGACGCAGGTCTCCGCCACGGATCCGAGGGCGAGGCGCATCAGATCACCGGCGGGGTCACTGCCGTCGCGCGCGACGTACCGGCGGAACCGATCCCGGGTGTCCGCGTCGGCCGAGGCGTACCAGCCGACCGACGTGTCGTTGTCGTGGGTGCCGGTGTAGACGGCGCACCCGGGCACGTGGTTGTGGGGCAGGTACGGATGATCGGGGTTTCCGTCGAAGCCGAACTGCAGGATGCGCATGCCCGGCAGGCCGAGGGAGTCACGCAGGGCGACGACGTCGTCGGTGATGACGCCGAGGTCCTCAGCGATGAACGGAAGCTCGCCCCCGAGGTCCTTGCGGATGGCCTCGAAGAGCTCCTGGCCCGGCGCCTCGACCCAGCGGCCCCCCGTGGCGTTGGGGGCGCCGGCGGGCACCTCCCAGCAAGCGGCGAAGCCTCGAAAGTGGTCGACCCGGACGATGTCGACCCGGCGCAGGAGCGCGCGCACGCGGGCCTTCCACCAGGCGAAGCCATCGGCGCGGTGGGCGTCCCACGCGTACAGCGGGTTGCCCCACAGCTGCCCCTCGGGGCTGAAGCCGTCCGGCGGGCAGCCAGCGACGCCGCCGGACGTGAAGAGCTCGGGGTGGGTGTCGACGTCGGCGCTGCCGCCGCTGACGAAGATCGGAAGGTCGCCGACGATGAGCACGCCGGCTTCGTGAGCGGCGTCGCGGAGCCGATTCCACTGCACGTCGAACAGGAACTGAACCGCCCGCTCCAGGTCGAGGTTCGTCTCGTCGGGGCACAGCGCAGCGGACCACTCCGCCCAGGCGTCGATCCAGTCGGATTCGCGCTTCAGGAACGCCTCGAAGCCGTCGGCGCCCCGGGTGCGCACCCGGTAGGCGGCCCTCCGCACCGCGCCCAGCCGGATGCGGGCCTGCAGGTCGAAGTCCACGCGGTAGGGGTCCCGACGGTGGGCGTCTTCCAACACCTCGAAGGCGAGGTCGCCGGGCTCGAGCCAGCCGTCGTCGCGCAGGTCGGCCAGCGACAGCAGCAGCGGCGCGCCCGCGAACGCCGACGGGCTGGAGTACGGGCACCCGAGGCCGTCGGCGGGGGTGATGGGGAGCACCTGCCAGAGCCTCTGCCGGGCTCGCTGCAGCCACTTCACGAAGCGCCGCGCGTCGGGCCCGATGGTCCCGGTGCCACGTCGCCCGGGGAGACTCGTCGGGTGCAGGAGCACCCCGCTTCGGCGCCCGCTCACTGCCCCTCCCCGTTGTAGTCGGGGTACTCGTCGTACTTCTCCCGGCGGCCCTTCACGCGCTCCACCGGGTACTTCTCGCGGGCGCGCGCGAGCTTGTTGCGCATGGCCGTCCCGAGGTCGATGTCCATCGAATTGCAGAAGGACAAGAGCGTGATGAGGATGTCAGCGGCTTCGGCCTCGATGTCGGCGCGGCGGGACTCGGCGACGTCGTCGTCGGTACGCCACAGGAAGATCTCCTGCAGCTCGGCGGCCTCCACCGCGATGGCGGCGGCGACGTTGCGGGGCGAGTGGTACTGGGCCCAGTCCCGTTCGGCGACGAACTCGGCGACCAGCGCCTTGAGCTCTTCGAGCTCGGCCATCAGGGGCGCTCCAGGAGGATGAGGTGCTCGCGCCGGGGCTGCCGCTGGAAGGCCCCCTGGCTCGGCGTGTGGAAGTGGGGCCGGGTCATGCTCACGGCGGCGAGCCGACGCAGGTGGATGGTCCCGCCGTAGATGAGCTTGCGGACGACCTGCTCGGTGCGGACGGGCTTGTTGCGCACCGCGCCGTCACCGACGATGAGGAAGATCCAGGCTCCGGGGGTGGTAACGTGCACCATCTCGGTCAGCGCGGCGGCCATGCCTGAGGTCCAGTTGCGGGGATCCCGCTCGCCCCGGCGGCCGATCTCCTTGCTCCGCGCACGATTGACCCAGCCGGGCTTGCCGAGCCACCTGGCGCGAAGCTCCTGTTCGCCGGCGTAGTCGTAGACGCCGGGGTACGGCGGCGACGTGATGATCGCGTCGGCGCTGTGCTCCTTCCAGCTCGTCTGCCGGGCATCGGCGATGCGGAGCTGGGCATCCAGGGTGTGCTGAGGGACCCGCTGGGCGAAGTCCGCCCAGGCCTCGACCATGCCCTCGGCGCGCTTCAGGAAGGCATCACGAACCGCCCGCCGCCCCACCTGGGGAGCCTTGCGCCCGGGCCGCTCCGCGTACTTGCTCAACAGCGGCGACATCGCCATGAGGAGCGCCTCCCGAAGCGCCTCATCGGCCGCGTTCCGCTCGATGGAGCCCCGGAGGTTGATCAGCTGGGTGAGCACGTGGGGGGGGAACCGCCGTTCGCCCTGCGCGAGGCGGGAGAACGGAGTCTCCTTCCGGTCCGCGGCGTCCTCGTGGATGTGGGACGCGGCGCGGGCGAACTCCTCGAGGAAGGCCTGGTCGCGCCGGGCCGTGCGCTGGTGGGCGATGCGGAGCGCGACCTCGTTCAGGTCGCTGCCGAGGGCCGTCCGGCCGCTCGCCATCGTCTCCACCAGGGTGGTGCCGGAGCCGCAGAAGGGGTCGAGCACCCGGGCCTCGTCGTGGAGGCCCGCGAGCAGGCGGCGGACCCACGCGGGGTGCAGGCGGCCGGGGTACGGATGCACCCCGTGCACGCCTCGGATCGGATCCTCGAGCTCGTCCTTGCGCACCCGGAAGGCGTCAGCGAGCCGTCGGGCGAGGATCGGATCCCCGCGCATCTCGAGCTTGCCGTCGACGTTGCGGAGCGGGGTGCGGGCGTTGGGGGGAGCAGCCATCGGCGCGCCCTTGTAGAGGCCCCCGCGCGTGAGGGCAAGGTCCGGTCGCTCAGACGGGGTCGGGCCAGGGCTCCAGATCGCCGGTGATCTTCCGCACCGCCCGCGTCGCGGACTCGATGACGTTGCTCATCCCGGGCCCCCGCCACAGGCTCCCGCCGAGGGCGAGGCCGCGAAGGCGAACGAGGCGGTCCTCGATGCGCCCCAGTCGCGGGGCGTGCTGGATGTCGAAGTCGGGCAGCGCCCAGGGGTGGCGGACGAGGTGGCGAAGCCGCGGTTCGGCGGTGATGCCCAACAAGTCCTGGAGCTCGGCCCAGATCGCCCCGAAGAGCTCCTCATCGGGCAGGGCCAGCAAGCTGCCGTCCCCGCGCGCGAGCACCCGGAGGGTGATGTGCGCACTGTCCGAACGTCCGCGCCACGCCGAGGAGGAGAAGGCGCAGTAGGAGATCAGCTTTCCTTCCCGCTCGGGGACGAGGAAGCCGGGGCACTCGTGCAGGTGCTCGGGCACATCCTCCCGCCGCCAGGCGACGTTCACGGACACGACCGAGTGCGAACGAACCTCGCCCAACTCGGCCGCGAGGCCGGGGTCCACCTGCGCGGACAGCACCGCCGCGGCGGGCACGGGCAGCGCCACGATCACCGCGTCGTAGTGGCTGGGGACGATGCCGGCGGCTCCGACGAGCCACTTCCCGTCCTCCGGGCGGAGCAGGCTGACCGGTGCGTCCGTGCGGATCGAGACGTCGGTCAGCTCTTCCTGAAGGGCGTCCACGACGGCCCCCATGCCCCCCACCGGCGCGGCGAACAGCTGCGAGAGCCGGGCGGTCACGTCCGAGGGGACAGGATCGGCCGCGGCTTCGCCCTGCGCCTCGTCCCAACGGTCGGCCCACTTCAGCAAGGGGGAGGCGACCAGGGGCCAGTACGAGGAAGCGGCCATGATTTCGAGCCCCGAAGGGAGCGCCACGAGCTTGCCGTCGATGACGACCTGCGTGGCGGAGGGGCTGATTCGAGCCGGCATCAGCGGCACGCCGAGGCGGTTGCAGAGCGCTACCGCCGCCGGCCGCACCCGCGACATCGACTCAGCTCCCTCTTCGAAGAGGAAGCCGTCTTCTACGTGACTGCGAATCACGCCCCCGACCGCGCTCGTGCCTTCGAAGATGGCGACCTCACCGAAGCGGCGGTCGTCACGAACGAAGAGCGCGGAGGCGAGCCCACTGAGCCCTCCTCCGATGATCGCGACCGAGGGAGCGGTCACGTAATGCTCACGATCACCGCACCGATGAACAACACCGCGCCGAGGCAGACGATTTGAAAGATGCGGCGGGCGACGTTTTCGCCCCAGTCGGCAGAGTTGGGATCAGGTCCGGCCATGCTTCAGGTCTCCAGGGGGGGTGTTTGACAAGCGTCGATGCAAGCCGCAGGCCAGCCTACATGGGGGCGGCCGTTGCGGCTCACACGGGCCCCGCGTGCGAACAGCCACACCTCCCGCTTCTGGCGGGGGTGCCAAATCGCACAGGGCCTCAGCGGACGATCATCACCGGGCACTTGGCGAGACGGACCGTGCGCTCAGCGACCGAACCCAACAGCGCCCTCTTCAGGCCTGTGCGTCCGTGCGACGACATGACGATCAGGTCGCACCCGTGGCTCTCGGCCGCGTCCGAGATCGTCCTCGCGGGCTCACCTTCTTCGAACAGCAGCTCGAGCTCGACGTCCGCGAAATAGGGAGCGAGCTCCTCGTTCATGCGCCGTTCGGATGCCTCGCGCCGCGCGCGGAGGTTCTCCGTGAAAGCCCACGCCTGCATGGCGGAGGACTCGGGCAAGGGCGAGACGATCGTGGGCACATCGGGCGCCACGTGCAGCACCAGGATCTTCGCACCGGCCGAGACGGCGAGGTTGGTGGCGTACTCGACGGACTCGACGGAACGCTGCGAGAAGTCGGACGGGACGAGGATGCGCGTGGGAGGGAACTGGCTCATGAAAGCTCCTTTGGTCCTCCCACGGGGCAAGTTCCGGGCCAGAGCGGTCGTTGGCACCCAACTTGCTGACCCAGGGCATGGAGGCATGTCCATGAGTCCCCTACGAACCATCCTCGTCGGCGTCGACTTGAGCGACGCGTCCGCTGCCGCCCTTCGTGAAGGGGCCCGCCTCGCCGAACAGCATGGAGCCTCCCTGCACGTCATTCACGTCGTCGAACGGCTGGTCCTGGGCTACCTCGCCAACGTGCTCGGCCGAACCACGAACGAGCTTCAGAGGACCGCCAGCGCGCGCGCGAGGGAAATGTTCTGGCCGTCGGCCGAGCTCGGAGATGTGCCAGAAGACACACGCGTTGACGTGCTCTTTGGGGACGCGGGCGAGCGCCTCGTGGCGGCCGCAACGGAGCTGGAAGCCGACCTCCTGGTGCTCGGGACGTTCGGCGCCGGGGGGCCGGGCCGAGGCGCGGGCACCTTCACGACCTGGTGCCTTCGACGCTCCCCCTGCAGCGTGCTCCTGGTCGACCCCGAGCGTCAGCCGGGGCCCTACCAGTCGATCGTCGCGGCCACCGACCTGAGCGCGGCGGGGAGCCTCGCGGTCCCCGAAGCCGTCGAGCTGGCCGTGCGCGACCGAGCCTCCCTCTCCGTCCTCCACGTCTTCCAGGGCCCCTGGTACCAAGTCGGCCGGATCCTCTTCGACGATGAGCCCAGCCCGGAGTTCAAGGCGGAGTACGAAGCATTCCTCAAAGCGGAGGTGATCGGCCTCCTGGAAGAGCACCGCCCCCGGCTGGGCGGCGTGCACACCCGCGTGGACACCGTCGAAGCCCGCAAGTCGGGCTCTGCCATCGCCCAGTACGTCGGTGAGCACGAGGCCGACCTCCTCGTGATGGGCGCCCACAAGGCGGGGAAGCTGCGCTACGCCGTCCTGGGCAGCACCAAGGAACGCGTGTTGCGCGAGCTGACGCTCTCGCTCCTGTCCGTGCGGGTTCGCTGAGGTGGCTGTCGACGCGGAACGCCGCTTGCTGAACTGGGCCCGACGCCGATCGGACAACCCTGAGACTTCCCACGCCCTGGCGGATCTGGGCGACCCCGCCCGCGCGCGCGGGACGGGGCTGCGTCCCGTCCACGTGGAGTCGATCCAGACCTTCTATCACCAGCTCGGATCCTCATTCGCCCGCACCTGCGTGGGCACCGCTTGTCGGTTCGCCGGGGGAGTCGACGGCAAGTCCAGCCGCGCCCGCGGTCGCAGCCATCACCCGGTCGCCTGCCTCGGCCACTGCTACGCGGCCCCCTTCGACGACCTGCTGAACGCCGAACCGCCTCCGCGGGTCTGCCTCGCCGACACCCCAGTCGTGCTGCGGAACCTGCTGGAGGGAGCCCCTGCGGAACCGTCGCTGCACGAGTACGACCTCCCCGACGGACCCGCGATCCTCGCCGCCATCGACGCCGCCGGGCTGCGCGGCCGAGGGGGCGCCGCCTACCCCACCGCCCGGAAGTGGCGGGCGGCCCGTGACACCGAGGCCCCCGACCGCATCGTCGTGGCCAACGGGGACGAGGGCGACCCGGGCTCCTACATCGACCGCATCCTCCTGGAGGAGGACCCCCACGCCGTGCTCGCGGGCATCGTCGCGTGCGCTCGGGTCATCGGAGCCCGACGGGCGATCGTGTTCGTCCGCGCCGAGTACCGAGCCGCTCGGGCCCGCACCGAAGAGGCCGTCGCCCAGGCGTCCGAAGCCCGGCTCCTCGGTGGCCTCGACGTCTGCGTCGTCAGCGGCGGAGGCTCGTACGTGGCCGGCGAGGAGACCGCCCTGCTGCGCTCGATCGCCGGGCTTCGGGCGGAACCCCACAGCAAGCCCCCCTACCCCGCCATGGAGGGCCTCGAAGGGCTCCCCACGATCGTGCAGAACGTCGAGACCCTCGCGTGCGTCCCGGAAGTCGCGCGGACCGGTCGAAACAGCGGCACCAAGGCCCTCTGCATCAGCGGCGCCGTGCACCACCCCGGCATCGTCGAGATCCCCGTCGGGCTCTCGCTGCGGTCGGTGCTCGCCGAAGGCGCCGGCGGTTCTCCCCCCGGGCGCCACCCGAAGATGGCGTTGGTGGGCGGTCCGATGGGCCGCGTGGTCCCCGAGGCAGAGTTCTCCACCCGCTTGAGCTGGGCAGGGCTGCCGGGCATGGGCCACGGCGGCATCGTCGTGCTCGACGACAGCGTCAAGGCCGACGCCCTCGCGCGGCACCTGTACGAGTTCGCCGCGAGCGAATCGTGCGGTCAGTGCGCGCCCTGCCGGATCGGGACGAACCGCCTCAGCTTCGTCCGCGACCGGGAGGAGCTCGACGAGGTCCTCGACGTGCTCGAGATCGGGAGCCTGTGCGGCTTCGGCAAGGCGGTTCCCCGCCCCCTGCGCGACCTCCTTCGCCACTTCCCCGAGGAGTTCTTCCGATGCTGACCGTGGACGGAATCGAAGTCCCGGCACGCGGGACCGTGTTGGATGCCTGCGCCGAGGCCGGCGCCGATGTGCCTCATCCCTGCGGAAAGGGAGGGGTCTGTCGGGGCTGCATGGTGGAGGTCGGGGACCGGATCGTGGCCGCCTGCCAGACCCACGCCCACAACGCCCAGGTGGTGCGCACGGACACGCCGCGCCTGACCGCTTACCACGAGGTGCTCGGCCGGTTGGTCGACAGCGAGACCCGGAGTCCGATCGCGGCCACCGCGGATGGCTCCCACCCCTACCTGCGGATCGACCTGGGGGCCTGCACGCTGTGCCGCCGCTGCGTCGACGTCTGCGCCGAGGTCGAAGGCCGGTTCGTGTGGTCGGTCGTCGGTCGGGGACAGAACAGCATCGTCAGCTGGGGCGAAGGGTCCTTTGCCGAGTCGCCGTGCAGCGGCTGCGGGGCCTGCGCCGACGCCTGCCCGGTGGGTGCGATCACCGACGTCAACCTGATCCGGGAAGCCCACGCCACCGACCTGCGGACCGTGCGCACGACCTGCGCGTACTGCGGGGTCGGCTGTGCGCTCGAGGTCAAAGCGGAGCGCTCCGACATCATCCGCATCACCGGCGCCGACGGCGGCCACCTGTGCGGCAAGGGCCGCTACGCCCATGGCTTCACCGATCACCCCGATCGCCTCACGACGCCGTTGATCCGCAAGGACGGGGAACTCGTGCCGGCCAGCTGGGAGGAGGCGATCTCGACCGTCGTCGACCGCTTCACCCGCGTCGCCCCTCGGGTCGGGGGCCTCGCCTCGTCCCGCTGCGCCAACGAGGAGGTCTACCTCCTTCAACGGTGGATCCGAGCCGGGTTCGGCACCAACAACGTCGACTCCTGTGCGCGCATCTGCCACGCCCCCACCGCGACCGGCATGGGGCGGGTCCTGGGCACCGGCGCGGCCACCGGGTCGTTCACGGACATCGAGCGGACCGACGTGATCCTCGTCGCGGGCTGCAACCCCACCGAGGCGCACCCCGTGGTCGGCGCCCGCATCATGCGGCGGGTGCTCGCGGGGCAGGCCAGGCTCATCGTCATCGACCCACGCAAGACCGACCTCGCCGAGATCGCGGACGTGCACCTCCAGCTCACCGCGGGCAGCAACGTTCCGCTGCTCAACGCGATGACCCACGTCCTGTTCGAACACGACCTCGTCGACGGTCACTACGCCGACTCCCGGCTGGACGGAGTCGAGGCCCTCCGAGATCACGTCGCCAGCTTCGCCCCCGAGGCGGTGGAGGAGGTCACCGGCGTGCCGGCGGCGCTCCTGCGGAAGGCGGCGCGGATGTGGGGCGAGGCGTTCTCCCCGCTGAGCGTGCACGGCCTCGGCATGACCGAGCACTTCCAGGGAACCGAGTCGGTGATGCTCCTGTGCAACCTCGCGCTGCTGGTCGGGTCGGTGGGCCGGCGCGGAGCGGGCATGAACCCCCTCCGGGGACAGAACAACGTGCAGGGCGCCGCCGACATGGGGTGCCAGCCCGACTCCACCACCGGCTACGGCCGCATCGGCCACGAAGCGGTGCACCAGGCCTGCCACGAGACGTGGGGCCGACCGCTGCCGAGCGAGCCCGGGATGACGCTGCCGAAGATGCTCGAGGCAGCCGCCAGGGGTGAACTCGACGCGCTGTTCGTGATGGGCGAGGACCTGGTCGCGACCGAGCCGAACCGGGCCGCCACCGTGGCCGCGCTGGAGCGCCTGCCGTTCCTCGTGGTGCAGGAGATCTTCCCGTCGGAGACCACCGCCATGGCCGACGTCGTGCTCCCCGCGGCGAGTGCCTACGAAAAGGAAGGCACCTTCACCAACGGCGAGCGCCGCATCCAACGGGTGCGTCCGGTCGTGCCCGCGCCCGGCCAGGCGTGGTCCGACTACGAGATCCTACGCACCCTGTCGGAGGAGACGGGCCTGCTCGTTCCAGCCACCCCCGAGGACGCGTGGGAGGAGATCAGCGCGATCTGCCCGCCCAAGTTCGGCGGGGTCAGCTTCGATCGGCTGGGGGATCGAGGTCTGCAGTGGCCGGTGCCGAACACCGATCACCCCGGAACGACGACGCTGCACACCACGTCCTTCGGGAGCAACGATCGCGCCCGCCTCGCGATCGTCGACTACGGGCCGTCGCCCGAGGCCCTCGACGTGACCCACCCCCTGCGGTTGATCACGGGCCGGGTGCGCGAGCACTACAACACCGGCTCGATGACCCGACGGACCCCGAACCTCCAGTTGAGGGACGCGGATCTGCTGGAGGTCCACGCCGACGACGCCGCCGCGCGAGGCATCGCCGAGGGCGACTCGGTGGTGGTCTCCAGCCGGCACGGAGAGGCCCACGCGGTCGCTCGAATCAGCGACTGCGTCTCCCCCGGGGAGCTCTTCCTCAGCTTCCACTTCCCCGCCACGGGCACCAACCGAGCCACCTCTGACGTCCTCGACCGCGAGGCCGACTGCCCCGAGTACAAGTCGACCCCCGTGCAATTGCTGCGAGAGATCTCCCCATGAGCCGACGCCCCCATGTGCCCGACTTCGCCGTCGCCCCGTTCCTCGTCATCTGGGAGACCACCCGAGCCTGCGCGCTCGCCTGTGCGCACTGCCGCGCCGAGGCGATCGACCAGCGTCACTCCGAGGAGCTGAGCACGTCCGAGGGCAAGGCGCTCTTGCGGCAGGTCCACGAGATGGGCACGCCGATCTGCGTGCTCACCGGCGGGGATCCCCTGCAGCGCGCCGACCTCGAGGAGCTCATCGAAGAGGGCACCCGACTGGGCATGCGGATGGCGACGATCCCGGCGGCCACGCCCCGGCTCACCCGGGAGCGGCTGACGTCGCTGCGCGACGCCGGGGTCGCCCAGATCGCCTTCTCCCTGGACGCCTCCGAGGCGGAAGCGCACGACGACTTCCGCGGGGTCCCGGGCTCCTTCGACCGCACGATCGAGGCTGCGCGGATCGTCACCGAGCTGGGCGTGCCGCTGCAGATCAACACCGTCCTGGGCCCGTGGAACCAGCACGACGTGTTCGAGATGGCCGAGCTCGTCGAAGAGCTCGGGGTCTCTTTCTGGGAGGTCTTCGTGCTCGTGCCCGTGGGCCGCGGCGAGACCGCCGGACAGCTGCGCGGGGCGATGGTCGAGCACCTGTTCGAGCAGCTGCACGACGTCGCCCGCAAGGTCGACTTCGTACTGAAGGTCGCCGAGGCACCGCACTACCGCCGCTTCGTGATGATGCGCGAGTTCGAGGACGAGGCCGATGCCCGGGGCGTGCGCATCAACGTCAAGCGCCTCCTGGAGCGGCCGACCGGACCGCGCGCCTCCATCGGCCACGCTCCCCGATCGGTCAACGCGGGACGCGGGTTCTGCTTCGTGGATCACCGCGGCGAGGTCATGCCGTCGGGCTTCCTCCCCATCTCGGCGGGCAACGTGCGCAGCACCCCCCTGGCGGAGCTGTACCGCCACTCCGACCTCTTCCGGATGCTCCGCGACCCGAGCAAGCTGAAGGGGCGGTGCGGCCAGTGCGAGTTCTCGGCCCTCTGCGGGGGCTCCCGCTCGCGCGCGTTCGCGGTGACCGGCGACCCCCTCGCCGAGGACCCGTGGTGCGCCTACAAGCCCGGCACCGCCGACCCGGCCCTCGTCGCCCTGACCCAGAGACCCGCCCCCGCTGACGTCGGTCATGGGGGGCGGCCGTCGATCGGACACGCTGGCGGCGGGAGCACTTCTTGAGCCGAACCATCGTCCCCCTCGTGATGCCCCGCACCACCAAAGATCGGCTCGTGTCCTGGATCTCTTCTCCACCGGGAGCTGCGTGAGGAAACCGCTCCCTGTCCTGCTCCCGCCGGAGCCTCCCGGCGATGTCGTCCACCGAACCGCAGTCAGACTGAGCCTCGTCGCCCTCGTGCTGGGCGGCGCCGTGCCGCTGCTGCCGGTGCTCGTGCCCCGCACCGCGGCGTGGGCGGGCCTGTCCCCTGACGCTCACGCCCGGGCGATGACCTTCGGCTTCGTCGGTCTGTTCGTGCTCGCGTTCCTGTTCCGGATCGTGCCTCGGGGTCGGGTCAAGAAGCTCAAGCGGACGAAGCTCGCCGAAGCCGCGTGCTTCGCGATCTGCGCGGCCGCGGTGCTCGACGGGCTCGGCGCCATGGGGTGGGGCTTCGGCGGCCGAGCCGCCCTGAGCGGCTTGTGGGGCTTCGCACTGCTGGGGCTGCTCGGCTCCCTGGGCGTCTGCTGGGTGGGGGAGACCCGCCCCAACCCGTGGATCGAGGGCTGGGTGGGCGCCGGCCTCACCTCGATGACCCTGGTCGGGGCGGTGCTCGCCGTAGCTCCCCTGGCCGGGTTCGACGCCGTGCTCCGCCGGGCCCCCGCAGCGTTCCTGTTCGCGGGCCTCGTGCCCGTCACGGTCGGCTTCGGGGCGCGGATGGTGCCGTCGTTGTGCGGCGTCGGGCCGGTGGACCGTGACGCCGTGGCGTCCGTCGGCCGCTGGATGCTCGGGCCGGCGGTAGCGCTGTGCGTCGGCCTGCTCGCGGACGCGGCGATCCTCGTGGGGCCTGCGGCGACGCTGTTGGCCGCAGGCATCCTCCGAACCGTCGCGGCGATGCGGTGGCTGCGGGTGCGCGCCGATGGAGACGAGCTCGCCCGTCGCGTCCGGAATCGGCCCGAGGCGCTGGCCCTCCGCTGGACCGCGCGTGCGGCCTGGGCGTCGTTGGCCCTGGCCCTGGCGGCCCTCCTGGCGTGGGCCGTCGGCAGCGTGATGCCCGAAGGAGGCACGGCGCCGGGCTGGGTGATGACCGCGTGGGCACTCGCGATCCACCTCGTCGGGCTCGGGTTCCTCGGGGGCATGATCCTCGGGATCGGCCAGCGCGTGCTCCCCGCGTTCGTCCGCGACGACGTGCGCCTCCCGCGCCTTCGCTACGTGACCGGGATGCTCTGGGGGGCCGCCCTCATCACCCGCCTGGGGGCCGTGGTCGATCCGTCGACTGCGCGCCTGTTGCTGCCTCTGTCGATGGCCCTCTTGTTGGCCGGGGTGGCGTTGTTCGTCGTCCAGGTGGGCAAGAGCATGCGGAGCCCCGGGGCCAAGGGTTCCCCCTGCCCCAGCCCGGGCCCTGCGCCGCTGCGCCGCCGGACGCCCGCCGCTTAGAGCAGGAGCCGCAGGTCTGGGATCAGAGGTGGGCCTGGAGCGCGGCGCCGGCGGCCCACAGGAGGGCGACGATGGCGACGAGGTTGACCCCGAGCGCGCCGACTCCGAAGAGGCGGCTGAGCATCGGCGGGGGATCATCCTGGGCGAGCACGATGTACTGCCCCTGCGCGAACCAGCCGGTCAGCACGACGGTCACGGCGGCGACGAGGGCGACCGCCTCAGGAACGGGCGCTGCGTCGATCCAGCCCGCGATGGCGAAGCAGAGGAACGAGGACCACAGCGCCTCCTTGTGGGCGATCATCCGGCGCCGCTCGGCCGGTTCGCCGGGGTGCGCGATCATCCAGAAGTGCACCCAGAAGCCGGTCACGGCGCCCATCAGGAAAGAAATCGCGCCGCCGACGGCGAGCAGCGCGGCGGCGAGGCTCACGCCTGACCCAGCGCAGCCCCACAGGCATCCGGCTTGACCTCGTCGCGGCAGAAGGTGTCGCCGTGCTCGGTCGCACAGGTCGGCATGCCTTCGAGCCGCTGAGCCGAGCTCGGCACGTGCTCCTTCATCCAGCGGATGGACTCACCCGCGAGGCAGAGCGATTCGTTGCCGGCCAGCTCGGTGGCGACGCCCATGCGGGCGTAGATCCGGCCCAGTGACTCATCGCGGATGCTGCCGAAGCTGCGCTGCACGAAGGGGCACGGGAGCACGTCACCGTAAGGGCTGATGTAGACCTCGTCGCGGCCCGCGGGGCACTGGAACGCCTGCAGGCCGACGCTGCCCTGGAAGAACGCGCGGGGGTGTCGGCAGATCTGCCGCAGCTCCTCGAGGTCCTCCGGCGGGAGCATCAGTTCGTAGCGGCCGCCCCACCGCCCCACGGCTGCGGGGAGGGTGAAGCCAATGGTCGCGTCCTTGGATTCAGCGAGGTCGACGAGCCGCTTGGCGGCGCCGCTGCGGATGGCCTCGGACGTTCCGACGCTGCAGACGTGTCCGCGGATCCCGTTCATGTCGCGGACCATGTTGAGGACCTCGAGCACGTGCTCGTAGCAGCCGGGGAGGCCGCGGTTGCTGTCGTGTTCGTCAGGGTCGTCGCTGTCGAGGCTGAGCTTGAGCAGGTCGACGCCCGATTCCCACAGGGACTGAACGCGCGTCTGGTCCAGGAGCATGCCGTTGGTGTTGACCCCGACGAAGGTCCGCTCGGGGGAGAGGCTGGCGACGAGGTCCTCGAGGTTCTTGAGCAGGGTCGGCTCGCCACCGGTGAGGTTCACCTCGTAGGCGCCCAGCGCGTAGGCCTGTCGGGCGAGGCGGCGCAGATCGGAGGGGCGGAGCCGGTCCCGCTCCTTGTCCGGGTCGTGAAGGCTGGAGGCGCTGCAGTGTTCGCAGGTCGCCTGGCACGCGTAGGTGACGGCGTACTCGAACCCGGCGAGGGTCTGGAGGCCGCGTCGAGCCCGCCAACGCTTGAGCGCCCGCTGCTTGAGCACCGAGGAGACGAGGCGGGGCTTGCGCTTGAGGTGGTCGGCAAAGCCAGGGACCTGGGCGACGATGCGAAACGGGTTCTTCGGCATGACGCCAGTGTTGCCGCTCCCTGGGGAACCCGGGTGACGGACGTCATGGCGGGGGTGGGCCGTACGCCACACCCTGAAGCGTGACTGAGGGAGGCCTGCTGTTGGTGCACACGAACCGGGAGGTGACTCCCGAAGTGGTGCTCCCGATCGGCGTCTCCCGGGTGGCGGATGCGTGCGACCGCGCTGGCATTCCCGTCGCCGTGGCGGACCTCGCGTTCGTGCGCGATCCGACCAAGACCCTGCTCAAGGCGATCGGCCGCCACAAGCCCGCGCTGATCGGGCTGTCGGTGCGGAACATCGACAACGCAGACTTCCGCGTCCCAGTCTATTACCTCCCCGCGGTGGCGGCCCTCGTGGCGGCGGCGCGCGAGGTCACGGACGTCCCGATCGTCGCCGGCGGCTCAGGGCCGTCGATCGCTCCCCTGGCCGTACGCGAAGCGCTCGGCGTGGACACGGTGGTGGCCGGCCCCGGCGAGAGCGCGATGCTTCAGCTTTGGGGCATGGCCTCGACCGGCGCAGACCTGCCCCCGCTGATCCGCGGTGAGGAAGGGACCGTGCACCCCATCCCGCACTTCGAGAAGTGGATCGACGTCGGCCCCTACCGCCGCCGTTCGGCTCCCCTGAACGTGCAGTCCCGTCGCGGCTGCCCGTTCGGCTGCATCTACTGCAACTACGCCGACATCGACGGCACCGCCCGCTACGGGCTGAACGAACTGTCGGCGGTCGTGCACGCGATCGCGACGGCTACGGACCGGCTGGGCTTCCGCGACGTCGAGTTCGTCGACAGCACCTTCAACGCCCCCCCGCAGTACACGCAGCAACTGTGCGAGGCGCTCGCGCGGGCCGACCTGGGACTCAGCTTCCAGGCCAGCGGCATCAACCCGCGGTTCGCCAACCGAGCCACGCTGGAGGCGATGAAGACGGCCGGCTTCAACGCGGTGATGTGCTCGCCCGACACCGCCAGCCAGGAGCTGGCCGACCGGTGGGGCAAGGGCTTCCAGGTGGATGAACTCGCCACCCTCGCCCAGGACGCTTCGACCCTCAACTTCCCGGCGATGTGGTCGTTCATGTTCGGGGGGCCGGGGGAGACGGGGGAGACGGTCGCCGAGACGCTCGGGTTCATCCGGAAGAACATCGACCCGGACCACCCGGTGATGCTCACGGCGCGGATGCGGATCTACCCGGGTACGTCGCTGGCGACGACGGCGGCCGCGGAGGGCTACCCCCTACCCCAGTTGGACCCCAACGCGGACGGCCAGTTCTACATGTCGTCCAAGGTCGATCCCTACTGGCTGGACGAACGTCTGCTGGCGCTGCAGCAGGAGTGTCCCAACGTCATGTTCATGGACGGGTCGCAGAGCAAGGCGCTGCCGTGGATCCACCGCGCCCGAGCCTTGCTGGGGCAGCGAGGACCTGCCTGGACGACCTACGCGAGAACGCGGCGGCGGCTGAAGCGGTTCGGACTGGATCGCTAGGCGATCACGCTCCGCACGCCGTTCCACACCTGCGACGCGGTCATCGTGCGCAGCCCCAACAGCTGCCGCGCGACCACCCGGGGACGCATGTAGAAGCGACGCGTCGCCTCCTTCTGGAGCCGAATCAACGCCTCCGGAGTGACCTGCCTCGGCACGAACGGCAGCAGCTTGGGATCGGGCTGGAACGTGCTGAAGTTCTCCCAATCGTCGCGGTCCAGTCGTCCCTCCGCGCGGAGGTCGTCGAACAGCTGCGATCCGGGGTACGGGATCGTGATCGCGAACTTCGCGAAGTCGAGGCCGAGGCCACAGGCGAAGTCGATCGTCTGCCACGTCATGTCCTCGGTCTCACCGGGCAGACCGATCATGAACAGGCCCACCGTCGAGATCCCCTCGGACCGACACAGCTCGACCGTGTGGCGGACCTTCTCCGTGGTGAAGGTCTTGTTCACGTTCTCCAGCAGCATGTCGACGCCGGACTCGATGCCGAAGAGCAGTCGGCCGCAGCCGGCGGCCTTCATGAGGCGCAGGCTGTCCCGGTCCACGCGGTCGACCCGGGTCTCGCTGATCCACGCGACCTTCTCGTTCAGTCGGCGGTTGATCAACTCGTTGCAGAAGCCGTGCATCGTGGCCTTGTCCAACGGGAAGATCGGGTCCACGAAGCCCACCTGCTTCACCCCGTAGCGGCGGTGCAGGTGCTCGAACTCGTCGGCGATCTTGACCGGGTTGCGCTTCCGGTAGGCCGATCCGGCGTGCAGCAGCGAGCAGAACTCGCAGCGATACGGGCACCCGCGAGACGCCCCCATCACCAGGGTCGGCTTGGCCAGGTCGGCCAGCGGCAGCAACCCGTAGCGGTGGATCGGGAAGGCGTCCCACTTCGGCAGGGCGAGGCTGTCGAGGTCGGCGATCCGAGGCCGGGAGACCGTGCGGATCACGTCGCCCGCGGAGTCCCGGTAGGAGATGCCGGCCACCCCGTCCAGATCCGCCTGACGCCCCTGGGAGAACGCCTCGAGAAGCTCCGGGAACGTGTGCTCTCCCTCTCCGTGCACCACCACGTCGAAGCAGGTGCGAGCCAGGACCTCACGGGCCATCACGTCCGCGTGCACGTTGCCCACCACCACCCGCACCGACGGCATGAACTCCTTGGTGACCGTGGCGATGTCGGCGCACAAGGGGGCCGACGGGGTCAGCATCCCGATGCCGAGCACGTCGGGGTCGAAGTCGACGATGCGGCGGATCAGCCGCTTCATCGTGAGCCCCTCGGCGAACTGATCGATCGCGGTGACCGTGTGGCCCGCGGCTTCGACCGCAGCGACGAGGTAGGCGAGCCCGAGCACGGGCATCGGCTCCATCAGGGCAGCCCAGGTACCCAGCTTCCCGGCATCCATGGATGGATTGACTAGAACGACGCGCACGGCAGGCTCCTAGATGAAGTCGCGGGTAGGGGTGGGGGCGGCGAGGTAGCGGGCGAGGCCGATGGCTCCGGCGACCGTGTCCCGGGGGGCACGGGCAACCCGCCCCAACCGACGAACGGCCCAGCCGGGGCGAAGGTAGAAGCGCCGGTAGAACCTCTTCTCGAGGGCGTACAGGGAGGCGTCCTGCTCCGGAGCGAGGCCCGGCTCGGCACCGTCCAATTCGAACTCGATGGCCCCCTCCCGACCGGCCGTGAGGCGCGTGCCGGGCCAGTACTGCAGGCGGGTCGCGATGACCCAGTCGAGGCCCAGGGAGGCCGCGAAGTCGGCCGACGCTGTCGCCTCCTCGAGGGTCTCGCCGGGGGCCCCCACGATGAAGAACCCAGAGACCTCGATGCCCGCGTTCCGGGCTGCGGCCACCCCCGCCTCGATCTGGGCGCGGGTGATGCCCTTGCCCCACGCCTCGAGGCGGTCTTCGTTGGCGGACTCGACCCCCGCGTAGATGCGGCGGCAGCCCGCCCTCGCCATCGCCTGAGCGAGCTCCGGGTCGATCCGGTCGAGCCTCGTGAGACACGTCCAGCGCAGGTCCGGGAGGGCCGCTTCGACGAACCGGCAGAGGTTCACCACGCGGCTCCGCTCGACCGTGAAGGTGTCGTCGAGGAACCGCACGTTGCGGATCCCCTTGCGGCGCAGCGTCATCAGCTCCTGAGCGATGTTCTGCCAGGACCGACACGCCAGCTTTCGCCCGTAGGCGCGCACGCAGAACGAACACGCGAACGGACACCCCCGCGCGGTCGTGACCACCCCGATGGGGCGAGGCACGAAGCTCTCGTTGTAGAGGCTGAGGTCGACCAGGTCATGGTCTGGGTAGGGGAGCAAGTCGAGCTCCTCCAGCCGCGGCCGTGAGGGCGTGAGCACGACCCTGTCGGAGCCGCGGAAGGCGAGCCCGTCGACGCTCTGCGGAGCAGCCCCGGTGCGCAGCGCGTCGATGAGTCCACCGATGGTGTGCTCCGGCTCGCCCCGCACCACGAAGTCCACGCCGGGGTGCTGAGCGACGACCTCGGGGGCCTGCGTCGGCAGGTACCCGAAGATCACGCTCACGGCCCCGCCCAGCTGGTCGCGCAGCGCGCCCAGGGCAGCGAGGTCTTCGTTCAGAATTCGGAAGCCCGCCAACGCGATCACCACGCTGGGGGCCTGGTCACGGTGCCGGGCGACCACGTCCTCGACGCTCAAGTCCTCGGCGATGGCGTCCGTGAGCGCCACTTCGGCCCCCACCACGTCCCGCAGGTACGACGCCAACCCCATCAGCTCGAGGGGCGGAATGAGGAAGTTGGGCGCGTAGTAGCTCGCGACCCAGCGCCGCTGAACCCGCTCGTGGTGAGGCAGGTTCACCAACAAGACGCGAATGGCCGAGTTCACGGCTGGGTCACGCGGCGTCACGCTCACCCTGGGTGAACCGAGCGGGGGTATCGATCTGGGCGATGTCGACCATGGGGGCCCACGTCAGCGCCCGCGCCCGGGAGGCCAGCGCGGTCATGTCGGGGCGCCGCGCCCGGGGACCGTCGAACCAGTCTCGGGTCGCCTGGTGGGGCGAGAACAGGACCACCGAGCGCGGCCGCAGCACCGTGATCGCGCGCAGGACGGCGAGTTCGTGGGTGGGCTCGACCCCGGCGAGGAGCACGTCGATGGTCTCGCCCGCGGACCAGCGCGCCATGGCTCGGAAGTCGGACCCCCGATGCAGCACCTCCGCCGCGTGAACCACGGTCCCCTCGTTGGTCACGAGGCGAATCGCATGCACGGGCGCGCCCCCGGGGCACTGGTCGGACTGCGCCCGCAGTACGCTCATCGAGCGAGGGCGAAGCGCCATCCACTTCGCGGCCAGGAGCGTCGACTCGATGCGCGTCCGGGCCACGTGCACGCCGCGCCGGTACTCGACCCGGACTTCGCCGTCACCCCACGGGGGGGCGACGAGGCGGGAGGTCGGGATGCCCCACCGATCGTGGGCGTAGGACCGCACCGGCTCCGCGGAGACGATCTGAGCGTGAGGGTTCCGGTCCACGAGCTCGGGCAGCACGCCGCAGTGATCGAAGTGACCGTGGGAGACCACCAACAGGTCCGCGTCCCGGCCCCACGTTCGAGGCGGAGGGCTGGGCGTCGTCTGGAACCCACCGTGGTGGGCGTCGATGAGCACCGAACGCTCGGCGACGTCGATGCGAAAGCCGCTCCAACCCAAGGGGGTGATCCTCATGCATTCCTCCATGGCACCCAGGATCATCGGCGATGTGCGGAACGCCCATGACGTCGGTCATGGGGCCATTCCGCACAGGGGCGACCCTGAGTTCATGGCGACCGTTCATTTCCTTCGCGAGGGGCGCGAAGTCGACGTCCGCATCGGGACCACGCTGCGTGCGGCGGCCCGGGCGGCCGACGTCTGCGTCTACAGCCGAGCCCGCAAGCTCCTGAACTGCTACGGCCACGGACGCTGTGGGTCATGCCGACTAGTCGTCACCGACGGCTGGGATCGGCTGACCGCCCCCACGGCCAAGGAACACGCCGCTCCCCGCCCGCTTCGGGGCGGCGCCCATCAACCGGCGGGCATCGTCCCCCCCCTGCGCGAGCGGCTGGCCTGCCAGGCGCGCGTGATGGGCGACGTCGCGCTCTGGACCCACCCCGATCAGGGGGCCCCCAGCGTGGCTCCCGAGTCCGACCCGCCCTGCCCCAAGAAGCGGCGTCGCAAAGGGCCCGTCGCCCTCACCGGCGCGACCGGCTTGCTCGGCGCGGTGGTCGCGCGCGAGCTTCAAGCGCGGGGTCACACCGTGAGGGCCCTGATCCGTGGCGGCCGCGAGGGCGCTGAGCACATCGACGAAGAGATCGTCGGAGACCTCCGCAACCCCGTCAGCCTCGAGCGGCTGGTCCACAAGGCCTCCGCAGTGATCCACTGCGCCTCGGCGATGGGCACCAACGACGCCGCGCTCCTGGACGCGGTCAACGTCGAGGGAACCCGCGACCTGGTGCGGCTGGCCCACGGGGCCGGCGTGCCGAGGTTCATCCTCGTCTCGTCGATCGCCGCCCGCCGACCCGCCGACGGCCCCTACTCGGCGAGCAAGTGGGCCCAGGAAGACGCCGTCCGCCGCGGGGGCGTGCCCTGGGTGGTGCTGCAGCCGCCAGTCATGGTCGGAAACAACAGCCAGGTCGAGCGGGCCGTCGAGAACATCGGCCGCCGATCCCCGCGCGTGCCCGTGGTCGGGGGCGATGCTCCGCTGTACCCGGTGCACGTTGAGGACGTCGCCACCGCCTGCGTCGAAGCGATGGAGCGGAACGGCGCCCTCGGCACGACCTACCAGCTGGGGGGGCCCGATGCGGTGACCTTCCGCGAGCTCGCAAGCGCCCTCCTGGGCGAGGGCGGGGCAGCCGACGTCGTCACGATCCCGGTCCCGCTCGCGCGCGCCATCGCGGCCGTGCTGGGGACCGTGGTGCCGGACAAGGCGCCGCTGACGACGGAGGCGGTGCGGGCGATCGTGGCCGGGACTCCGGTGGACCTCGGCCCCGCGAGGGCCGACCTCGGGTTCGCTCCGCGGACGTTGGCGGCGGCCCTGAGCTGAACGCTCAGTCCACGCAGGTCCCCAGCGACTCGAGCCCGCCCGTCCACTCCAGCACCGTGCTGCCGAGGTCGAAGGTCGGCTGCTCCTGCGCGAGGTTCGGGTCCAGGTCCGTCTGCTCCGCCAGCGCGTCGAACACCTCCAGCGCGGTGGCGCGCATCCGCACTCGCATGGTCACCCGGTCGGGGATGCCCGTGTAGATCGGCAGGCGCCGCTCCTGGTAGTGCAGGTAGGCGGGGCTCGTCGGATCCAGGGTGACCGGCGCTTCCAGGAGGTTCGAGCGTACGGTCTCGGCCTGCCACATCCAGTCCACGGGATCACCGTTGGCATCCTCGTGCTGGTCCCGGATGAGCCAGGTGGTGGGATCGCCGTTGGCGGTGACGGGCTGTCCGTCCTCCACCACGCCGCTGCTGAAGATCTCCTCCTTGCCGGCGAAGGCGCGAATCTCGACCCAGACTCGGCGGTCCACGGTGGAGCCGGACGGGAAGGAGTGCCCGCCCCCGACGTTCTCCAGCCGCACTGCGACCTCGACCCCGGCGGGGCCCGGCTCGACGCAGAGCTGGGCGTACAGCGAGTCGTCGAGTTCGCCCTGGATCAGGCTCAACTGCTCGTCCCGCCCCGGGAAGTTCGTGAGCGCCACGTCGACGCCCGGCCAGGAGTGGTCGTGGCGGCGCCGAATCGGCATGTCCTCGCCCACCGCCACGGGACCGTTCGTGCCGCGCATGTGGCAGCGGCTGCACGTGAGCCGCGTGAGGTCGTGGGAGGCGAACACGGTCTCACGCCACTCGAAGAAGGTGCGCTCCACGTGGATGTCGTCGGGGGTGAAGACGCAGTGGCAGGCACCGCACAGCGACGACGAGCTGGGGTCGTTGCGGTCGTGCAGGAGCGAGTACTTCGAATCGTGAGCCCCGGTCTCCACGGGATCCGCGATCCCCCCCCGGATGACGCCGTCGTCCGCGAGCGACTGCCCCGCGTTGTGGTCCTCGGGGACTTCGTCGACAAGGTGGCAGGCGACGCAGGTGACGCCCTTGAGGTGGTCCGGCGCGGTGGCGAGGTCGCTCTCACCGGCGCGCACCGCCATCGGCGAGTGGCAGGAGACGCAGTAGTCGGGGTCGCGGTCTCCGGTGTCCTCCAGGAACACCTGGTTCATCGCTGTGAAGAGCGGGTCGACACCGGTGTAGGCGTGCATGCTCCCCGACCACTGCTCGAAGTGGACCGGGTGGCACGCGGCGCACGAATCGGGATCGAGCAGAGCGTCCGCGTCCAACTCCCCGGGCGCGCACGCGACCAGAGAGGCCACGACGAGAAACAGGAGGGGGAGGAGGGCGAGACGCATGGGTCTTCAGTGGTGAATCTACCCTGAGTAACCACGACAGCCCATCATATCAACGTGACGTAGTTCGCCGTACGACGATGTGGGTCGCCGACGTGGGCGAAGAACCGGAGCCCTTCCAGCCACGGGAGGCCGGTGATTGCCCGCTCCTCCAGCGTGCCCTGGAGCTTCAGCGGCAGCAGCGCGGCGGTGGGGAGGCGGGCGAGGGCCCGCAGCGCCTTGGTCGACACCTGCGAGTGCACCCCCGCCCGGAACAGCAGGTAGAGGTTCACCATCGCGCGGCGCTGATCGCCCTCGAAGTACGTCCTGGGGGAGCGGTAGTCCTCCACCTCGGGGCGGGACTCCAGGAAGCCGAGGCTGAACGCGGTCTCCTCGAATGACGTCTCGGCCAGGGGAACCGCGATATTGACCCGGACCCGGTCCGCGCCGATGCGCCGGTTGAGCTCGATCGTCGCGATCACGTCGTCCACGGTCTCGCCCGGCGAGGCGACCATGTTGAACGTGTACAGCTCCAACCCCCGGCTCTTGATCAGGCTGGCGGCGGTGGCGATCTCGTCGTCGGTCACGGTCTTGCCGAGCAGGTTCGAACGGAGCGCCTGGTTGCCGGTCTCCACGCCGATGGCAACGCCCTTGCAGCCCGCCTTCTTCAGGGCGTCGACCGTGCGGGCGGACACCAGCGGAGTCGAGGTGTTGCAGGTGAAGGGGGCGCCGACCTCCATGGAGTACAGCGCAGCGAACTCCTCCAGCCAGGCCGGATGCACGGTGAAGAGGTCGTCGCTGAAGTGCACGCGACGCATCGGGCAGCGCTGCCGGACCTCGAGGATCTCTTCCACCGCGCGCCATGGCGACTTGCGGCGGACGAACCGCCCCAGGTCCGACCACTGGTCCTGCAGCGTGGCGTTCCAGCAGTAGCTGCAGCGGTGAATGCAGCCTCGGCCGGTGGCGAACTTCTTCCACGGGAGGCGCGCGACGAACGGGTACCGGAAGTAGAGCTCACGGTCCGGCATCGGCAGCGCATCCAAGTCCTGGATGAGCGGACGGAGGGGGTTGCAGACGAGCTCCCCGTCACGAAAGACGTTCACGTTGGCGACGTCGTCGTAGGACTTGCTCGACGCCAAGCGGTCGGCGATGTCCAGGAGCGCCCCTTCAGCCTCCCCGTTGATGACCGCGTCGACATCGTCGAGCCGGGCCAGCTCCGGATGGAAGGTGGCGTGAGTGCCACCGAGCACAATCGTCGCGTCGGGGGCGTACCGCCTCACCAGCCGGGCCGCCGTGAGCGCCGCGCCGTCGCCGGCCACCGGGCAGGGGATGACGACGAGATCGGGATCCAGGCGCCGGATCGCGGGCCCGGGGCGGGGCGTTTCGTCGGTCAACAGCAGCCGCGTCGAGTGCCCACCGCGCTTGAGCACGGCGGACGCCTCGGTCATCGCCAGCGACTCGTTGATGCCGCTGTCTTGCACGACGAGAACTCGAACCATGCCTTCAAGGGAGCCGCCGAAGGCGTGAGCCGCCATGACAGCCGTCAGGAACGGCTGGCACGGAGCTTGCTGAAGGGTGGAGTGGCGGAGGTTGTATGTTCGATTTCCCTCGAATCCTGGTTCCCGTCGACTTCTCGGAGTGCTCCGAGCGCGCCTTGGGCGTGGCCATGGGCCTCGATATGTGAAACGACGCGCAGATGTTCCTGCTGTACGTCGATGAGAAGCCGGGCAGCGGCATCTGGCGCGACGACTCCCGGACCCAGCAGCAGTTGGAGACGCTGGAGAAGGACGAAGCGTACCTCCGGGCCCTCGCCGACCGCGTGGGCGGTGAAGTCGCAGAGAGCGTCGGCCTCCCCGCCGTGTCCGACGAGCGCATGCGCGTGCGCATCGGCACCGGCGACCCCTCGGCCCAGATCCTCGGCGCAGCTGCCGACAGCGAGGCCGACCTCATCGTGATGGGGACCCACGGCCGCACCTCTTTGCGCGACCTGTTCGTTGGATCGACTGCCGAGCAGGTCACGCGCAAGGCGAGCGGCGCCGTCCTCGCGTCAAGCCCGAGGGGTATCCGTTCCTGCGTGACTGAGCTGTGCGGTCCAACACCTCTTTGCGTGTCAATCCCAACAGTGGCTTGCAGGTGAGGTGACCTCCAGCCAGACCCTCGTGCGTCTTGGACAAGCTCCGGGACCGCGGCTACCACCGCGTGCACGTCGAGTTCGACCTGAGCCACGGCACGGGCCAGCGGCTGAAGCTGCTGAGCCATCGCGGCGAGTTCCTCATCGACCTGGTCGCGAAGATCGACCGAAGCCACGCCCCGTGGCGGTTCCTGTGGGTCGAGTGGTTGATGATGCAGGACCCCCGCAAAGAGCCGAACCGCCCCCTGCTCCCCGACCAGGAGGCGCCGGGGCTGGGCTGCAGCCTCGACATCCTCGGCATGCTGGTGATGGCCGCGGAGCGGCTCGGGGTCGACGGCGTCGCGTTCAATCCGGCCCGGTTCCACATCGCCTGGATGGCCCGGGGCAAAGCCGAGTTCCTCGACCCCCACGATCGGGTGCAGTTCGACAACCGGCGTGAAGCCTTCGGCCGCCGGCCGCTGCACGAGGCGGCGGAGCGGCTGAAGGACTGGGCCCCCGGCCCGATGGTGATGCCGGTCTCGGACGCCCTGAAGGAGGCGATCTGTCACACTCTGCGGGCATGATGGCTCTTGTCTCCATGAACTCCCCCCGCACCGTCGACGTCGATGCCCTTCGGAACGCGCTCCGCGCGGACCCGCCCCCCGTCGTGGTGGACGTGCGCATGCCGTTCGAGTTCGCCGGAGGGCACGTGCCCACGGCGATCAACATCCCCCTCCCTCGGATCGCGAGCGCGGCCGAGGAGCTCCGGGGACACCCCGAGGTCTGGATCATCTGCAAGAGCGGGAGCCGGTCCGCGGGGGCGGCGAAGCTGCTGGCCGACGCCGGCCTCACGGTGGTCGACGTCGGCGGCGGCACGATGGCGTGGCGACGCGGCGGGGGGCCAGTGGTCAGGGAGCCGTCGCTGAGCCGACTGGTCCTCCCCGGCGTGGTCGTTCTGACGCTCGGGCTGGCACCTCACACGCCTGAGCCCCACATCGTCGGCAAGCTGCGCTGGATCGCCGGCGGGGCCGACGGCATGACCCTCACCGACTGGTTCGACGTGCTCATGCACGGGCTCCCGTGGGCGTGGCTGGCGTGGACGGCCGTCGACCTCGTCCGGAGCGTCAGCGCACGACGATCACGGACACCGAACTCAGTCTGACCGTGCGCTCGGCGACCGAGCCCATCAGCGTGCGCTTGAGCCCGGTCCGCCCGTGCGACCCCACCACGACCAGGTCGCAGCGGTGGTCCGTGGTGGCCTGGGCGATGGCGGCGGCCGCGGGCCCAACCCCGAAGTAGCCGGCGACCTCGACCCTCTCGCCGTCGCCGATCAGCGTGGCGACCTCGTCGGCCAGCGCCTTGCGGGTCCGGGTGTCGCGGGCCTCGACCATGTCGTCGAGCACCTCGGTGACGTAGCCGTAGGCACCGCCAAACGGCTCCTCCACCGGCGACGGCGCGTAGAAGAGCACCACGTCCGCCCCCACGCTCGCGGCCAGGGAGAGCCCGTACTGCGCCGCCGCGCGGGCGTGATCGGAGAAGGCGGTGCCGATGAGGATCTTCTTGGGGGCCACGTCATGGTCTCACCTCAGGCGTGCGACGGGAGTCGCATGTGGATCGAGGTGCCGCCGCCTTCGGGGCACTCCAGGGTCACGTGGCCGCCGTGGGCCTCGATGGTGCGGCGGACCGACGGGAGCCCCAGGCCGGTCCCCACGCCACCGCTCCGGGTCGTGAAGAACGGCTCGAAGATGCGGTCGCGCAGATCCTCCGGCACGCCTGGGCCGTTGTCCGTGACGTCCAGGTGCGACCAGGTCCCGCCGTTGCTCAGCCCGACGTGGATGAAGCCCATGCCCCCCATCGCCTGGCCCGCGTTCAGCAGGAGGTTGAGCAGCGCCGTGCGCAGCTGCATGGGGTCGACTTTCAGCGTCGCGTCCGGGTCCAGCGTCAGCTTCACGTCGACGGCGTTCATGCCTTCGTCCTTGAGGAACAGGTCGACCGTCTCGCGCACCAGCTCCGCGCCATTGATCGTCCGGGGATGAGGCTCGGCGGGGCGGGCGAAGCGGAGCAGGTCGTCCACCCACACGACCAGCTCGTTGATGCGGTTCGTGATCCGCGTGAGGATCTGCTGCTCCGGCGCGTCGGCGGGCAGGCGCTTGCCCAGGATGTGCACCGCTCCCACGATCCCGGCCATCGGGTTCTTCACCTCGTGGGCCACCGTCGAGGCCATCTCTCCCAGCTTCGCCAGCGCCTCCTTGTCCCGGATCGCCTGGACCAGCGCGATGTTGGCCGAGATCTCCTCATCGAGCGCCGCGTCGGCGCGATGCTTGAGCACCACCGCCGCCCCTACCACCGCGATGGCGAAGACCGCGAGCAGCCGGTTGGCGGTCACCTGAACGACGTCGCCGCCGGTCGGGGAGAGCTCCCACCCGATCAGGGTCAGGATGATGCCCGTGACGGCCGCTGGGATCGTGTGCCGGTGGAATCCCCGAGGGAGCGTGAGGAGCACCAGCAAGACGTACGGGACCCCCGCCGCGATCCCGAGCGCCGTCGAGACATCGAAGGCGAAGATGGCCAGCGCGAGGACCGGACCCAGGAAGTAGAGCGAGCGAGACGGTCTCATCTCGGGTCCCGTGTTGCACAGTTCATGCCACCTCCCGACTGGCACGGTTGATGCTCTAGAACAGAGCACCATGACCCAGGCTCACCGACCGCACCGCATCCTCGTTGTCGATGACGAGGAACTCCTCCGCTGGTCCATCTGCACCTGCCTCGAGGAGGCTGGGTTCGATGTCCTGGAGGCGGGATCGGTGAGCGAAGGGGTGGAGGTCGCGATCGGGCCCCTGGACGCTGCGGTGGTGGATTATCGACTCCCCGACGCCACCGGAATCGAGCTCGTCGCGGCGCTCCGGAGGACCTACCCGGACCTCCACGTCGTGATGATGACGGCCTACCGAACCGCCGGCCTCGCGGCCCTCGCGGAGCGCGCCGGGATCGATCTCGTCCTCGACAAGCCGTTCGTGGTCAAGGGTCTGTTGCGACGCATTCGAGAGGCTTTGAGCGGGCGCTCTGGCACATCAGAGTGTGCTCGCTAACACACATCAGACGCCGCGACGACGGAAACTCGTCCCCGCGGGATGAACCGCCTGCCAGGTCTCTTGGGTGATCCGCTCCACGCGCACCGAGCCGTACCACAGCCCCATCGCCAGCTCGCCCGACAGCAGGGCCTCTTTCATCGCCCCCAGGCAGCGGTGCCCGTACACGGCGTGAGTCGGCTGCTCACGGCCGTCGGCGACCGGAAGGAGCACGTCCGCGCGGGCCGGCGGCAGCGTCTTCATCCACGCGACCAGGTCGGCGTCGAGGTTCGGCATGCCGCAGGAGACGAGGAAGACGAACGGCGTCCGCGCCAGCGCCAGCCCCGTGTAGAGGCCGCCCAGGGCGGCGTGCTCGGGGAGCAGGTCGTTGACCACGGTCGCGCCGGCGGGGAGGTCGGCGGGAGGGGCGGTCCCGGCAGAGGCGACGACCAGGACGCCGCCCGCGCAGTGGGGAAGGAGGCGCCCTGCGATGCTTCGGGCGATGGCCGCGTCGGCGTCCGTGCCGGCGAGCACGACCCCGGTGAGGGCGCGATCGATGCGGTCGGGGGGGAGGAACTCCGAGAGCAGCCAGTCCGCCACCGGCTCGGCGTCGTTCAGCGGCAGCTCGGGGAGCTCCAGGCCGACCGGGACGTCGGTCACCACGGCGATGGCCTCAGCGAGCTCCTCGGGACCTGGATTGAACGGCTGGGGTGCGCCGCTGCGCGCGATCAACACCTTCGGCATGCCGCTGCGCCGATAGCCCTCCGTCAGCACGAGGTCCACGTCCGCGCCGTGACGCGCGACGAGGCTGAGCAGCGGCTGCTCGCCGTCGGACCGCCCCATCACCGCGATCTGCTCCGCGTTGGCGATGACCACCCGCTGGGCGCCCGCCTGGCGCAGCCGCCACGTGTCCTTGCCCGGCTTGTCGACCTCGAACCCGTGGACGTCGTGCTTGACCACCATCATGCGCACCCCGCGGGCGCGGAGCGCCGGGATGAGCTTGCACAGGAACGTCGTCTTGCCCGTTCCGGAGCGCGCGACGAAGGAGACGATGGGGGGAAGTTGACTCACTGGCGGAGGGGAGGATGAACGACCTTGAGCCGGTTCGCCAGACCCGAGGTCACAGCGAGCCCCCCATCGGCGTCCACGAACACCGCCTCGAGCCCCTGGGTGCGCTCCGCCAACGCCAGCCCCCGCTCCGGGCCGAGCACGAACAGGGCGGTCGACATGGCGTCTGCGAGGGTCGCGTCGGCGCAGACGGTGGTGACCGAGCGGAGGCCTCGCGCGGGCCGTCCGGTCCGCGGATCGAGGAGGTGGTGGTAGCGCACGCCGTCGACGAAGAAGAAGCGCTCGTAGTCTCCGCTGGTGCTGATCGAGGTGTCCGTGACGGCGATCACGGCGAAGAAGTCACTGGGCGCGCCCCGGGGATCTCGGATCCCTACCCGGAACGAGCCGCGGGCCAGCACCTGGCCGCCGCCGCTGAGGAGGAAGCGGCCGATCCCGCGGCCGTCCAGCTCGGCCGCCGCCCGGTCCAGGGCCCACCCCTTGGCGATGCCGCCCAGGCCGAGCTTCATGTCGACCTTGCCCAGGAACACCGTGCCGGCGGCCTCGTCCACCACCACCTGCGTGTAATCGACCAACGCCGCCCGCGGGGCGATGTCGGCCGCGGCCGGCACCACCGGCGCCTCGGCGCGGAAGTCCCACAGCCCCCACAGCGCGGCCCACGTGATGTCGAACGCACCGTCCGAGCGGGTCCCCACCTCGATCCCCCGGCGCACCACCGCCCGCAGGTCGTCGGGCACCGCGACGGGCGCCACGCCGGCCTCCTTGTTCACCGCCGACAGCGGCGAGGTCGGCTTCCACTCGCTCATGCGGGCGTCGACGTCGTCGAAGATCGCGAACACCGCCGCCGCAGCCTCGTCGGCGCCCTCGCCGCGGGGGAGGCGCAGCTCGAACCGCGTCGCCATCACCTCGTGGTGGAACGACGTCATCGACTCTCCCGCGACCGATCCGCCCGGGACGAGGGAGAGCAGCAGGAGCAGCAGGAGCAGCGGTCGCGTCACAGGGTGCGAAGATAGGTGGCCAGATCCTCGAGTTCACTGGCGGACAGGTGCGAAGTACCCCCGTGGGTGTCGGGGATGCCGTCGCGCTCGTTGAAGCCCACCTCGCCCGGCCCCAGGGCGGGGTGGCCGGGCGTGGCGAGCACCTCCGTCAGGCCCCGCGCGCGTCCGTGGTGCAGGAACGAGTCGGCGCGGTCCCAGATCCCGCGCAAGCTGGTGACGCCCATCTGCACATGCAGCAGGTCATCGCAGACGGAAGCATCGGCGGCGCACGCGTCGGGGTCGCAGACGTCCTCGCAGCGGTCCATCTCGGCGCGCGGGAACAGGTCGAGGAAGCCGCCCGCGAGCAGGTCCAGGTTCGTGCCGTCGTCGGCCCGGAAGGGGGTCACCACCGGGCCCATCAGGGCCGCCGTGGAGAACGTGGGCGCCGGGTGGCACGCCGCGCAGGCGGTGTCATGCCCTTCGAACAGCGCCCGGCCTCTTTGCGCGGCTTCGCGGTCGGGATCCCAGGGGTTCGGCAGCAGGTGGGTGTCCTGCAGCAGGAACAGCCCCAGCGCCCGCGTGATGCCGTCGAAGTCGAGGGGGATGGGGAGCCGCTCGTCGCTGATCGGATCTTCGAAGTACAGGCCGTCGCCGAAGCTCTCGCTGCGCCCGATCAGGGTCTCCATCTGGGCCGTGTAGAAGCCGTCGCGGCTGGCGTGGGCGGTAGGCCGATCCGACGCGTGCTCGGCCCCGTGGTCGCGCGTGGGGGCCGAGCCGTCCACCGAGTAGGGGTTCGGTTCGGAGGTGCACTCGGGCGGCGGGTTGGCGCTGCAGCCGGTCGGCGCCCCCGACGGGAACAGGGTGTAGTCGCTGCAGCAGAAGTTCTCGATGCGGGCGAACTCGTTCATCACGGGCACGAAGTTCGACTCGTCCATCGCCGCTTCGAAGAACCAGGGGCGCGTGTCGGCGGCGCCGCGGTAGTCCATCGTCTGACGCAGCCCGACGCCCACCGCCTGGCTCAACGGCATGGAGAACGCCTTGTTCAGGTTGCCTCCCTCGCGGTGGCAGTGGTGGCAGGTCTGGTCGCCGTCGACGGTGAAGGAGGAGGTGACGAAGTTGAACAGTTCGCCGATCTCCGCGTCCGTGGCGGGGAACGGCCCTCCGCTCAGGTCGCCCACCTCGACCACCGCCTGAAGCTCGCCGGTCGACGAGGAGCGGACCCCGAGGGTCTCGCCGAGGCGATGCACCACCAGCAGCCGATCGTCCGTGACAGCCAGGCCGTGGGGGCTGTGGCCCGCCGCCTCGTGGACGAGCCGCGCGGTCAGGGTGCCGTCGTCGGGGTCGACCTCGAACCGCTGCACCTGGTTGCTGCCGGAGTAGCTGACCCACACGGACGTGCCGTCCGCGAGGACCTGCTCGGGCAGCGCCCCGCCCACGATCCAGGTCTCTTCGGGGGGGAGCATGTCCCCGAGCCGCTCCCCGTCGTCGGGATCGACGTCCCGGTAGTCCTTGCAGCAGATCGTGTCCGAGGTGTACCGCGCCGCCTCGACGCCGGCGGCGACGTCGATGACGGCGAGCTCGTTCTGGAGGTCCTGGAAGTTGATGTTGGGGGTGCCGTCGCCGGGCACGCCGTCCCCGTCGGTGTCGGGTCCCGCGAGCGCCTGGTGGTGGGTCGATCGGGAGGTCGTGGCAACGACGAGCCAGTCCCCCACGAAGGCGAGGCCGTTGGCGGGGGCGCCCAGGTCGACGCGGGCGCGCTCCTGCCGCGTGGCGACGTCCAGCAGCGACACCGACCCCTCCGTGAGGGCCGCGACCGCGACCGTGGCGCCGTCGGCGCTGATGGCGATGTCCCGCGGGTTGGTGCCGACGGGGATGCCGGGCTCGAGGCGCTCGCTGACCTCGAGCCTCGCCCCCGCCGTGGTGACCGTCCAGACCTGCACCGCGTCACGCCAGCGGTTCGTCACCCACAGCTCGGACCCGTCCGGCGTGAACACGCCCTCGATGCCGTAGTAGTCCGCGGGGATGGGTCGGCTCGTGCGCCCCGTGGTGGTGTCGATCACGGAGGCGTAGTTGCTGAACCGGTTGAAGACCACGAGGTGGCGACCGCCGGGGTGCAACGCGAGGCCCGTGGCCCCCGAACCGACCTCGATCTTGCGGACCAACTCGCCGGTCTCCAGGTCCACCTCGGCCACGAACCGGCCCGGCACGTCGGGGCTGCCCTGCAGGCTCACCCAGGCGCGGGCGCCATCGATGGACGCCACCGCCTCCAGCGGGTTCTCGCGATCCGGCTGGGGAGCCCACCCGGCGTCGCCCTCGCCGAACGGGTTGGGGTAGGGCTCCAGATCCTGAGGCGTCCACGACGGGCAGCCCACCAGGAGCGTGGCCGCGAGCGCGCCTGCCAGAAGTCGCATCACTGCTCCGCCGAGTCGTCGTCGTCCCCGCAGATCGGCTCGTCGTCGGTGTAGATGCAGGGGTCGTCGTCCACGAGCAGCACGGTGGCGGCGCAGGTCGTCTCCTTGAACTCGCCCGTGACCTTCAGGGTGAACGTCGCGGGCCGGCCGATGTACAGGGCGGGCCCCTCGCTGTTGTCGAGCCGGACCTGCACGGTCTCGCTCAGGGTGCCGTCGCCGGCCTCGTCAAACACGATCGCGGGGATGCTCCGGCCGAGCGGCTCGAAGCCGTCGATGTCGATGCGGGCGGCCACGTCCGCGACCGACGGGCTGTCCTCGTCCCCCCGGATGGCGACGTCGACCCAGAGGAAGCCCTGGAAGCCGAAGATCATCTCTGCCGAGGTGGTCCCGTCCGCGGCGATGGGGGAGAAGTCGGAGTCCTCCAGCACGAGCCCCAGCTCGCACTCGAACGGGGTGACCGGGGGGTTCGGTCCCGGGCAGTCGCTGGCGGTGCACAGCAAGACCACGGGGACCAGGGCGAGGAGGCTAGAACGCGGCATTGACTCCGGCTCCGATCAGCCAGGCGTTCCGCGCGGGAGCCTCGCTGTAGTTGGGGTAGCGGTACATCATGTGGGCGACGCGCACGCTGGGAGCGAGGCGCATGAACGGCCCCACCCCATACGCCCGCCACTCGCCTCGAAGCGCGACCATCACGTCCCACAAGCCGCTCAACTCGCGGTCGCCCGTCACGTACCGGCCGAGCCAGCCGTAGTCGTCGCGGTAGAAGCTGGCCGCCCCCTGGTGGCCGAAGCGGCCGGTAGCCCGCAGCAGCAGCCGCTCGCCCAGCAGCGACACGGCGAGGGAGAGGTCGGCGGTGTGGGCCTGCACCTGCCAGCTGTCGACGTAGTAGCGGTAGCCGCCGTGCAGCGCGACGGAGGGGTGGAGGGCCTGGCTCAGGCGCGCCCCCGCGGCGAAGCGGAACCGGCGCTCGGGGTGCTTCTCCCGCAGCGTGACCCCCGCGGCGGGCACGTACCGGTAGGGGTTGGCCTGGCACCCGAAGACCTCTCCGCACATCCCCGCGTGGCCGGAGACGAGGATGGTCATGCGGGTCGTGCGGCCCAGGAACTGGGTCCACGTGACGTCGAGCTCCTGGGCGGTCCCCTGGTCGATGAGCGGCTCTCCGTCGGACGCCTGCGTGCGCTCGAACCGGAGCCGGTAGGCGATCGAGAGGCGGGCCATCTCGCCGAAGAGCTCGGAGGTGAGCTTCACCGTCGGCCCCGTGGCCTGGAAGTCCCCCTCGAGGCTCGCCATCCAGCCGCCCGTCAGGGTCACGGACTCCGACAGCGGTCCCCGGATCGACAGGTCCAGCCCGTGGCGGTGCTCCGTGAACTGCGTGGCGCTGGTGATCGCATCCGGGGAGAGCACCGGCGTGGCGCCCGAGATGATGTTGACGAGGTAGCCGCCGTCGATGACCACGTCGGGCGCCGCCTCCACCGAGGCGCGGGCCTGGGGCGCCACCACCACGATGGATTCGTCGATGTACACGTCCGTGCGCACCCCCGCCGTGCTGCCCCCTTCGGCGTGCGCGGCCGAGGCGAGCAGCGTGAGCGCGACCGTGGCGAGCGTCAGTTGCAGCCGCATGACGAACCGACTGTGCTGGTGGCGCCTTGGGCCGCCTCCCGAACGGCGTGGACGTGCTCCTCGAGCGTCGCCTCCATCGGCGAGGCGGGGTCCTCCATCGCCGCGGACACGAGCGTCGCGCGCTCCCACGTGGACAGGGTCACGCAGCCGGGGGCGAAGGCGAGGAATAGGACCAGGGGGAGCAGCAGGCGGGTCATGTCAGTCGGCCTCTTCCAGCGCGCCGTCGGCCCAGGCCTTGAGCGCACGGTAGCCGGGCTCCTGGGCGTCGCCAAAGACGACCCCGCCGGCGTGGTGGGCGCCGCCCGCGTCGTGCGCGAGCGGCTTGGTCAGGAGGGGGGAGCGGGCGGCGGCGGCGAACCCGACGAGGAAGCCCGCCGCCGAGCGGCGGTTGTGGGTGAGCTCGTCGGCCGTGATCGGCTCGTCCAGGTAGAGCCGGTCCGGGTCGAGCCGGTACTGGAACCGAGCGTAGACCTCCAGCGGCCGATCGGCGTTGCCGTGGCAGGAGGGGTTGGCGCAGCCGGCCTCGAGCACGGGCTGAACCTCGACCTCGAACGCGGCGGCGTCGCCCAGCGGCAGCGAGCCGACGCTCCCCGGGCCGGTGACGCACCCGCCCAGGAGCAGGATGGCGATGGCGACGAGCCCCCTCACGGCGCCCCCCGGAAGGTCGCGCCCAGGTCGATCCAGCGGCTGAGGAGGGCGATCTCGTCCGCGGTCAGGCCGCCGTGCGGCTCCGACCCCGGCGGCAGCTCGCGAGGGGCGTCCAGCTCCTCGCCCAGCAGCACCTCCATGAGCACGCTGGACGCCGCGCTCCCGCGCCCCGCGTCCACGTACTCGTAGCCCCCGCCGCTGCCGTCTCCCGGCGCGAGCAGGGACTCGTACGCGTCCGTGAACCAGGGGGTGGAGGCGTCCGTGAGGCTCAGGGACGCGCCCGCGCCGTGGCAGCCGCTGCAGGCCTCCACGAGCACCGGCTGCACGTCCGCGACGAAATCGATCCCCGCCCGGGTCCCCTCGCCCACCGCGGGCGCCTCCAGCGGACGCCGGGGATCGCCGTTGGCGAACCGGGAGAGCGTGACCGTCGCCGTCGTCATCACGTCCGGCTCGATGAACGCCTCGTCGGGGTCGCCGTTGAGGGCGCCGTGGCAGCCGGCGCACTGGGCGCCGTAGAAGCGCGGGTTCTGGTGTCCGACCCCCTGCTTGATGGTCTGTCCGGGGCTGAGGTCGTACCAGCGGTTGTGCATCGCCCCGACGGCCATGCCACGGGCATCCAGCGTCTGCAGCCGGAACGGCACCCCCACCGGCACATCGGCGGCGAAGCTCCCGTCGGCGGCGAGGGGCAGCTCCGCGAGGATGCGCGCGGCGGGGTGGGGGGAGAGGGACACCGAGGTCGCCCCGGTGTGGCCGTCCCGGGTCTCGGAGGGATCGACCGGCACACGCTCGACCTCCAGCGCCTCCACGAGCCTCACGGCCGCGGCCCGCTCCGCGTCCAGCGGCTTGGCTCCCACCGGCTGGAGCTCGCTGAGGATGGCATCGTTCATCGGCACGCCGTTGTGCAGGAACAGGCCTCGGTCCCCGGTCCAGGCCTCCCACGTCGACGTCCGGCTCGGGCGAACGAACACGGGCTGGGGGTCGTGGTCGTGCTCGCCCAGGGCGTCGACGAGCACGGCCCGGTCGGCGATGACCGGGCCGGAGCCGTCGGCCGACTCGTGCAGCGTGAGCAGCTCGATCCGGAGGTCGAAGACGGCGTCGGGATCCTCCAGATCCACCGGGCCGTCCGCCACCGCCGCGAGCAGCCGTCCGTCCGGGAGGGCCGCCACTTCGCGGGCCAGTCGAGCGGTCACGCCGGCGCTCCGACTGCCCGGATCCAGCCGCGCCAGGGGGGGGGCGTAGAACGGCAGCGCCGCCTCCTCGACGGTCTCCTTGCTCCGGATCTCGGGGCCGAAGTTGCGCTCGATGATGCCGATGCGGCCGGCGTCCCAGACGCCCTCGAGGCTCCCCACGGTCGTCGCGTAGCGCCCGTCGGGGAGCTCCACGATCCCGAGGAAGAGGTCCTCGATGGGCGTGATCCCAAAGTGGATGTGGTACTCGACGTGAAGGTCGGGGGGGAACCGGAACAGCTGCCCGGAGGCCTCGTCGGCGACGGCGTCGCGCAGCGTGCTGAAGACCACCTCGCCAGCCACCTTGCCGACCGTGAGCTCCGTCGGCGTCCGCTCCGCGTGCAGCGTCCAGGTGCGGCGGCGGACCTCGCCCGTGGAGGGGTCCATCTCGTACAGATCCGAGTCCTCGAAGCGCCCCTGATCAGCGACGGTGCCCGCCCGCGTCGACGCGAACCAGAGGGTGCCGTCGGCCAGCCACGCGGGATCGCGATCCGTGCCCTGGTCGGGGGCCGTAAGAGCGCGGGCTTCGCCGCTGCGAAGATCCAACTCCCAGAGCGCGTGCCCCGCGTCGTCGGGGCCCCGGAGCGCGAACGCCACCTTCGTGCCGGATGCGTCCACCGCGGGGTCGCGGATGTCGACAGGGCCGTCGTGGAGGGCGGCGGTGAGGTTGATGGCGCCCTCACCGTCGAGCCCGACGAACCACAGGTCGCTGCCCGGGGCGTACCGGTCCAGGTCGAACGGCTCGCCCGGATCCAGGGGCCCCCGGACGAACACGACACCCTCGGCGGGCTCATCGCACAGCCCTCCCGTGGCCTGCTCACGCTCGGCGCAGGCCCACGCCGCGAGGGCCTCGGCGCGGGGGTCGTCCAAGCCGTCGAAGAAGCTGGCGTTGCCGCCCTTGTGGAGGATGCCGCCGCGGTGCAGGGGGAGTGACTTCGCCAGCAGGCGCGACCGCGTGACGTCTCCCGTCAACGACAGCATCCGCCGGCTGGCGACGTAGTTGGCCCGCGTCTGGGCCGTCCCGACCACGCCTCCGACGCCAGGATCGAGGTGGTAGGGGTTGGACGCGATCAGGCCATGGCAGTTGCCGTTGGCGCAGGTCAGCTCGAAGAGCACCGGCTGCACGTCGTCGGCAAACTGCTGCTCCAGCGCGCTCAGCAGCTCCGGCGTCTCGCCCCCCTCGGTCTCCAGCTCGATCCAGCCCGCGACGTCGAGCAGGGCGTCGTCCTGGAGCGAGGGGAAGTTGTCCCCGCCCCGGTGCTGCACGCCCCCCCACGACTCCGCCAGAGGCTTGCGAATCAGGCTCGACAGGACCGGGGGACCCTCGGGGTCGATCGTGTCGCGGGCGGTCTCGTACGCGACGTCCAGGTCCGACAGCAGGCCGCGCTCGTCGATGTCGAAGAACAGCTGGCTGCGGTCGATGACCTCACCGGTGGCCTCCGCGCCGGGGGCGACCCCATGGCAGGTGGACGCCGCGCAGCTGGTCTCCAACACGGGCACGACGTCGCGCTCGAAGACGTATCGGGGGTCTTGCGTCGGACAGCCGGTCAGCGCACCGGCCAGCAGCGCCAGGGCGACGGGCCGAAACACCTCAGTCGACTCCCAGCAGCCCACGCACCTCCGCCTCCAGGGCAGGAACATCCTGGGCTTCGATCTCGCCGTTGCGGACGGATCGAACCATCCCCGTGCGATCCACGACGTACGTGGCGGGGAGGCCGGCGGGGGAGTAGGCCTCCACGGCGGTCTGCTTCGGGTCGAGGGCCACGGGCAGGCTGAGCGCCAGCTTCCTGACGGCTCCGAGGGCCGGGCCCCGGGCTCGGTCGACGTTCAGGGCGAGCACCACGGCGCCGTCCTCGCGCAAGCGGCCGTGGAGCGCATCCAACTCCGGCAGCTCCCGCAAGCACGGGGAGCACCAACTGGCCCAGAAGTTGACGACGACCACGCGCCCCTCGAAGTCCGTGAGCTTCACCGGCTCCCCGGACGGATCGACCAGCTCGAAAGCGGGCGCGGGAGTGCCCGCTTCAATCCCGGGACCCGCCGCTAGAGCGACGGTTGCGGCAAGAAAAAGCAGGGCTGTCAGGGCGATTCGCATGGTCCTGGATCCTGTGCGGGAAGCGTGCCAAAACGTACGACCGTGCCGAATTGGTCCTGGATATCAGCAAACATATTACCGCCAACGAAGAGCACCTCGTCGCCATGTTTCCAGACGGCGTGCAGATCATCGGGCGTGGTCTGCACTTCCGGCAGCACCCACGCACCGTCCTCGTCGAGGTAGCCAACGAGGCCGCTCATGCCGGCGACCCAGACAGGTTCGTCAGGGGCGGTCCAGACGCCGTTGAGGGGCTGGTAGAGGGAGGCTGCGTCGACGGTCGCAAACTCGGCGCCACCCCAGTGCAGCATCGACGGCGTGCCGTAGCCGCCGACCGCCCACACGTCGTCGTCGGCGGTGCGGCCCCGGATCGTGACGAGGCGCTCGCCGCCCACGTCGATCTCCTCCAGTTCGTCGTTCGGGCCGATCCGCCAGGCGGCGCCCTGACCCACGACCCAGCCGTCCCAGACCTTGAAGCCGGCGGTGCCGAGGTCCGCCACCAGCGACCAGGTCTCGTCCCGACGGACCCAGAGCTCCCCCGTGGCCGGGCTCGTCTCGAAGCTCCCGCCCACCGCCCAGACCTCGTCCGCGCTCCGGGCCCACACGCCGTACAGCGTGATGTCCGTGGGGAGATCCTCGCGCGTGCGCACGCCCCCGCGTGAATGCAGCACCGCGCCGCCCTCCCCGACCGCGTACCACTCGCCCTCGGAGGGTCCATGGATCCACCAGAGGGTGCGATCTGCGACATCGGCTTCGTAACAGAGCTCGTCGCCGTTCAGGTGCACGAGCACCGCGGGACCGGATCCCAGCGGCCCCCCCACCAGCAGCCCTTCGTCACCGTTGGACCAGGCGGCGAGCAGCACTCCCCCCGGGATCGACTCCGTCACGACCCCGAAGTCGGGCTCCTCCGTGGGACAGCCGATCAGAACGAGCGCGAGCACGCACAGCAGGGAACGAGGGTGCACCTATCCTTGCTAGCCTACCCCATCCGCCGACGCCAGTGACCGTCGTCATATGCCCTACATCGCCTATGACAACGCGCATGAAGCCTCGCCGCCCCACACGCAAGTGTCACCAGCAGGGGGCGCTCGGTTGCGCTCCCCGCAGGACCTCGATCGGACGGCGCTTCAACCGTGGACGCCGCTCTCGCTCAGGTCCCGATGGAGAAGTGATGATCATGGACTCCGCCATCGTTCGGAACCTGGACCGGGCGCGGGTCTACGGACTGCTCGCCGGCCTCTTCCAGCCGCCCCAGCCGGGGCGCGCCTCCGAGCTGCGGAGGTCGCGGCTCCCCGACCTGCACCAGAGCCTCAAGGCGTTGGGCGCCAGCGAGGAGCTCCTGGAGATCGCGGGCGTCGTGGCGGCGGCGCTGCACCGCGCCGAGGACGAGGAGCTGGTGTCCGATTGGGAGGCCAACTTCGAGGCCTCCGGCGAGCTCTCCTTCTCCCCCACCGAGGCGGCCCACACGGCCAAGCCGGGGACGGAGGCGGGGGTCAAGACGCAGCGCATCGCCGACATCGCCAGCTTCTACAAGGCGTTCGGCCTGGACGTGGTGCCCGGGACCGATCGGCCCGATCACCTCGGCGCGGAGCTGGAGTTCCTCCACGTGCTCGCCCTCAAGGAGGCGATCGCGCTGGACGAGGACAACGCCGAAGCCGCCGGCATCTGCCGCGAAGCTGCCCGCTGGTTCCTCGAGGAGCACCTCGGCGAGTGGAGCGGCAAGGTGTCCGAGACGCTGTCCGAAGGCGGAGTGGGCCAGATCTACCCCGCCGCGAGCGCGCTCCTGGATGCGTTCGTCACCCTCGACCGAGCCGCCTACACGTCCTGACCGGACATCCGGGCCAGGCGCGCCAGCGTGACTGATTCGGACATCTGCAGCACCGGCGCCGTGGCGATGAGCCAGAGGTCGTGCAGAGCGCAGGGGTTGGTCTTGTCACACGGACGATTGCCCATCGCGCAGACCCGCGCCAGGTCCCCCGCGTCGTCGGCGTCGACCGCCGCGACCACATCTGCGAGGTAGATCTCCTCGGCGGGCCGAGCCAGCCGGTACCCCCCGTGGTGCCCCTTCGTCCCCTCCACGAGCCCCGACTTGCGCAGCTGCGCCAGCACCTTGGCGAGGAACGCGGGCGGGATGCCCGTCTCCTCCGCGACCGCCTTGGAGGTGCTTCGGTCGGTCCCGTGCCGCGCGAGGCAGACCGAGGCCGCCAGGGCATACCGCAGGGTCAGGGGAAGATCGGCCAGCACACGCGACTCCTGAGTCTGATGAAGTGTGGGTACTCCCACACCTCAATGGGCCATATCCAACAGCTATAAGCATTTATCTCGTTTGTTTCAAGAGACGTCGACGTCTTTTGAGTTGGCATGGCGAATGCATGTGCGGGACGCATGAACAAGGCGGGGACGGAACTCGACGCAAGGTCGGCGCGCATCTGGATCGGCATGGCTGTCGGCGTGCTGCTGATCGCTGGCATCTTCGCCCTGCTGCTGGTCATCGGGCGGATGCCTCCGTTCGACCGGCTGTTCTCCGACCCCGCGATGTTCCGCCGCGGCCTCGTCGTCCACGTCGACCTCGCCCTGGTGGCCTGGTTCTACTGCTTCCTCGTCGGCCTCTGGTTCCTGCTCCCCACCCAGGGAACCGGCGCCCGTCCGTGCCACCACGCCCACTGGCTGTCTCTGACGGGCATCGGCCTGATGATCGGTGGCGCCGCGGTGCCGACGGCCGCACCCGTGCTCTCCAACTACATCCCCGTGCTCAACCACCCGGTTTTCCTGATCGGACTGGTGCTCTTCTTCGGCGGCGTCTGTCTAGCGTTCTGGGACCGTCGAATGCTCGAGTCGCGCGAGGCGTCGGCGGGTCGCGTCAGCCTTCCTGACGCGGCCCGTCCCGGCCTCCGCGCCGCCGGAATCGTCTTCCTGCTGGCGATGTTCACGATGCTGCTGTCGTTCGCGAGCACGCCCTCGGAGCTGGAACCGGCGGTGTTCTTCGAACTCGCCTTCTGGGGCGGCGGACACGTGCTCCAGGCGGCCTGTGAGTTGGGGATGCTGGTCGTCTGGCTGATGCTCCTGACCTCGGCGCTGGACCGGCCCATCCTCAGCCGCAAGGCCTCCGGGGTGCTCTTCGGCCTGCTGCTTCTGCCGTGGTTGGCAGCCCCCGCGCTGGCCATGCTGGGCAGCACCGATCCGCTCTACCGCGCTGGGTTCACGACCCTGATGCGCTGGGCCATCTTCCCCGTGGTCACCGTGTTCCTCGGCATCAGCCTGTACGCCATCGTGCGGGCCTGGCAGGAAGACCGGCTTCCCACTCAAGGATTCGCCGACCCGCGGCTCCTCGGCTTCACCGTGAGCGCCGGACTTACGGTGCTCGGCTTCGTCCTCGGAGCGATGATCCGAGGCTCCAACACGATGGTCCCGGCGCACTACCACGCGTCGATCGGCGCCGTCACCGCGGCCTACATGGCGGGCACCTGGTTGGTGTTCGAGCCCCTCGGCCTCCGCCTCAAGAGCCAACGCCAGCGCACGCTGGCGGCCTGGCAGCCCGCCCTCTTCGGCGTCGGGCAAATGGTCTTTGCAGTGGGCTTCGGATGGGCCGGAGCGCACGGCATGGCCCGCAAGACCTACGGCGCGGAACAGCACGCCCGCTCGGGCGCCGAGTCCCTCGGACTTGGCGTGATGGGCATCGGCGGCCTGCTCGCCGTCGCCGGCGGCGTCTTGTTCCTCGCCCTCGTGATCGCTGCCTTTCGAGGCTCCACCACTTCAACTGAGAGGACCCAATGGAAGACCCCAAGAGCCCTCCCCACCCGCTTCAGCGGTTGATGGACAACCCATGGCTGTTGCTGCTGCTCAGCCTCCTCATTCTCATTCTCTCCTACACCGGCTGGGGTTGGTTCGAACTCGCGAACCTGCCGCCGGCGACACTCCCGTGAGGCGCACTCCATGAGCATCACTCCCCCCAAAGACGGATGGTTCGAGGCGCCTACTGGCTTCGAACGGACCTGGGTCGGCCTCGCGCTGGTCTGGTGCCTCCTCATGTTCCTCGCGATGCCCTACTGGCACTTCAAGGGGAAGCAGAACAGCACCGGTGAGGCCTACACGGTCACGCCCGAGGCGTTCCTGGAGCGGACCAACCGCTTCGTGGAGACGAACAAGACCGGGGAGAAGATCGGCGGCTTCGACGTCGTCGAGCCGGCCCCCGGCACCGACATCTACCTGGCCGCGCGCATGTGGAGTTTCCACCCCGCTGTGCTCAAGCTGAAGAAGGACTCCAGCTACCGGCTGCACATGAGCTCGATAGACCTGAACCACGGTTTCTCGCTGCAGCCCATGAACATGAACTTTCAGATCGTGCCGGGGTACGACCACGTGCTCACGCTCACGCCGACGGTGGCGGGTGAGTACACGGTCCTGTGCAACGAATTCTGCGGCATTGGTCATCACATGATGACCAGCCGGATCATCGTGGAATAGGGGTCGAATCGTGGCCAACTTCAAGGACAACGAGGTCCGCACGTGTGACACGACCGGGCTCCCGGTCTGCCTCAACGCGCAGTTCTTCATCAAGCTGAACGCGGTTTGCGCGGTCGTCTTCCTCCTGATCGGCGCGCTGGCGGCGATCGGGCTGGCGCTCACGCGCTGGCCGGCGGTGCACCTGCTTCCCGCGGACTGGTTCTATCGGGTGTTGACGCTTCACGGCCTCAACATGCTGATCTTCTGGATCCTCTTCTTCGAGATCGCGATCCTCTACTTCTGCGGCACCACGCTGCTGAACTCACGGTTGGCTTCGAAGAAGGTCGCCTGGGTCTCCTGGTTGTTGATGATCATCGGAGCTGTATCCGTCGACGTCGCCATCTTCCAGGGCAACAGCGACGTGCTCATGACCAGCTACGTGCCGCTGAAGGGGTCCCCGCTGTTCTACGGCGGCATCATCCTCGTCGCGGTCGGAACCCTGGTCGGCGTCTTCAACTACTTCGGATGCATCTACATCGCGAAGCGCGACAAGACCTACGAAGGCTCCGTGCCCCTGGTCGTGTTCGGCGCGACAGCGGCGGCGATCATCGCGGTCGGCACGCTGCTGCACGGCGCGGTCGTGATGCTGCCGACGTTCGCCTGGTCGATGGGCTGGATCGAGACTGTGGATCCGGGCTGGTACCGGCTGATCTGGTGGGCCCTCGGCCACTCCAGCCAGCAGGTCAACGTCTGCGCCATGGTCGCCGTCTGGTACCTGATCGCCTACCTCGCGGTGGGTGGCAAGCCGCTGAATGAGACCGTCTGCCGTACGGCGTTCGTCTTCTACATCCTGTTCATCAACATCGCCTCGGCGCACCACCTCCTCGTGGACCCCGGCGTGGGCACGGAATGGAAGATCTGGAACACCGGCTACGCCATGTACCTGGCGGTCCTCGCCTCGATGATCCACGGCTTCACGGTTCCCGCCGCCATCGAGTCGGCGCAGCGTGGTCGCGGCTACACGGCCGGTCTGTTCACGTGGCTGGCGAAGTGCCCGTGGAAGAACCCCGCGTTCGCCGCGTCGTTCATGTCGATGGGCATCTTCGGCTTCATCGGCGGAATCACGGGCGTGACGCTGGGCACCCAGCAGATCAACATCATCGCGCACAACACCCTGCGGATTCCCGGCCACTTCCACGCAACCGTGGTGGGTGGAACGACCCTGGCGTTCATGGGGCTGGCGTACTACGTCGTGCCGCTGATCTTCCAGCGCGAGTACCCCCTGAAGCCGCTGGCGCGGATCCAGCCGTACATCTTCGCGGTGGGCATCGTGTTCATGTCGCTGACGATGTCGTTCGCAGGTTCGTACGGCGTGCCTCGTCGGCACTGGGACGTGGAGTTCACCGGTTCGGCGCTGGGTCACAGCTTCGACCCGGGCGCGACCCTGATGCTCGCGGGCGTCGGTGTCGGCGGAACCCTGGCGTTCCTGGGACTGCTGCTGTTCATCCTGCTGACGGTGTGGGCCGTGTTCCTCGGCAAGTCGAACGCCGGCAGTCCGATGGAGCATTGGACTCCGCCGCTGCCGCCGGTCGCGGATGAAGACATGGAGCACAAGACCCCGGGCGCCTTCGCCCTGGTCATCCTGCTGCTGGTCTGCTTCGCCGTGTACTACTTCGCCAACTGGAAGGCGCTCGCCGACGTCTGGTGGGTGAGGTAGCGAATGGCCGTATTCGACCGGCTCCAGGCCTTCATGGAGGGGTGGCGTTTTCCCTCCTTCATGTTGGCGGTGCTGGTCGCGTGGCCCGCCCTGCTCCTGGGGATCCTCGCGATCCCCGGGGGTGAGGGCGGGCTGGCCTCCTTCGCGGAGCAGTTCAAGGTCTGGTGCCTGGGGTACGACCCCGCGACGGGCACCCTCCAGATGGCGTACGTCGTCATGCTGTTGGTGAATCCGCTGATGCTCGTCGGGATCGTCCTGGCGGTGTGGATGCGGCCGCTGAAGGAGGGCTGGGCCGACTCCCGCGGCGGAGTGATGCGTGCGCTCCTGGCCGGGGCGGCGCTGGTGCTCTTGGCCGGGGTGGGACTCACCCTGCTGACGGACTCCGGGTTCGACCCCGACGAGGTGCTCCCCTTCCCCGCAGACCGCCTCCGAACATCGCACGCGGTCCCGGCCTTCGACCTGGTCGACCAGGCTGGCGTGCCCGTCAGCTCGACCGAACTCGGTGGAGGCGTGACAGTCCTCACGTCGGTGTACGCGACGTGCCCGCACACCTGCCCGATCATCCTCACCGAGCTCAAGGCCACCATGGCCGAGCTTCCCCCCACTGTGGCCGCCGAGGTGCAAATCCTGGCGATCACGATGGATCCCGCCAACGACGGTCCCGAGGAGCTGACGGCCCTGGCCGAGCTCCAGGGGCTGGGGTCGCAGTATCGACTGCTGTCGGGCCCCGTCGAGCCGATCGACGAGCTCCTCGACAACCTCGCAATTGCTCGACAGCGAGACCCTGACACCGGGGTCATCAACCACAGCAATCAGTTCATCCTGGTGGGGCGCGACGGCCGCATCGCCTACCGCCTCAATCTCGGGCCGCATCAGCGGCAGTGGCTGATCTCCGCGCTCGGCGTCCTCGCAGCCGAGGAGCGCGGGCCAGTTGGCTGAACTCGTCACCAACGCTTCGGCGGAACCCCCCGTACGGGGCGAGACGGTACTTCGGCTGCTCGAGCGGCCGTTCCTGGCCGTGGACCGGTTCCTGGACCGCTGGCTCCCCGAAGAGCTGAACCCCCTCCTTCAGACCGGCGCCATCGCCAACACCACCTTCGCGGTGGCGATGGCGACGGGGGTCGCCCTGCTGCTCTGGTACGTGCCGAGCATCCACCAGGCCCACGACTCCGTGACGGCGATGCACGCCGAGACGCCCCTGACCGGCGGGCTGATGCGGTCCCTGCATCGCTACAGCTCGGACGCTTGCGTCTTCTTCGTCCTCGTTCACGCGCTGAAGCTGTTCTTCGCGCGGCGGTTCGGCGGCGCCCGGTGGTTGGCGTGGGTGACCGGGGTGTTCGCCGTGCTGGTGCTGTGGCTGACGGGCTGGACCGGCTACTGGCTGGTCTGGGACGAGCGCGCGCGGCAGGTGGCGTTGGCCTCGGCGAAGTTCCTGGACGTCCTGCCGATCTTCATCGACCCGCTGAGCCGATCGTTCCTCATCGACGAGGCGGTCAACACGCTCTTGTTCTTCGTCATCTTCTTCGTCCACATGCTCGTCCCGGTGGGGGCGGTGGTGGCGCTGTGGCTGCACATCACGCGGCTGCGGCGGGCGACCTGGATCACCCGGGGGCCGATGACATGGTGGGTGCTGGGGAGCCTGGTGGTGCTCTCGCTGGCGTTCCCCGCGGACGTGGTGGAACCAGCGAGGCTGGCGGTGGAACCCGACGCCTTCGCGATGGACTGGTGGTACCTGGCGCCGCTGCTGCTGGCCGAACGGCTGAGCGTGGGCGCGGGCTGGGGGCTGATGCTCGGCGGCGGGATCGTCTTCTTCGCCATCCCGTGGCTTATGGCCCGGCAGCGCGCGGTCACCGCGGTGGTCGATGAGGCGCGCTGCAACTCGTGCCGCAAGTGTGAGACGGACTGCCCCTACGCGGCGATCTCGATGGCGCCGCGCACGGACGGCAAGCCCTTCGAAGCGGTGGCGATGGTGGATCCGAGCCTGTGCGTGGGCTGCAGCATCTGCTCCGGTTCGTGCGACACCGGCGGGGTCGGGGTCGAGCTGTGGTCGAGCCTCGGGCAGCGCCGCCGCGTGAGCCAGTGGATGGCCGACGGCGACGCGGCGGGGTTGGCGATCGTCTGCGCCGAGACCGCCACCTCGGGCCTCGTGACCGACCCCGCGACGGGCACCGCCGAGTCCCTCCCGGGCTGGCGGGTGCTCGCGGTTCCCTGCGCCGGCCAGGTGCATCCCCTGGTGGTCGAGAAGGCGCTGCGGGCGGGGGCGGAACACGTCGTGTTCGGCGCCTGCGGCACGGGGGACTGCCGATTCCGGGAGGGGGCCGATTGGACCGCGGAGCGCATGGCCGGAGCGCGCGAGCCCGAGCTCCGGTCGGACAAGGTGGACGCCTCCCGGGTGCGTGTCGTTCGGGGCACGGAGCGCCAGCTGCGGGACGCATTGGCGGAGCTCGGGGACCAGCCCGAGCAGGCGACGCCGCCGTCGTCGGGGGGACGAGTGGCGGTCGGTGTAGCGGTCGCGGCGATCCTGACCCTGGCGGTCGCGCTTCCGTCGGTCGGTCCGTGGCGGAGCGCCGCGGGGCCGGAGCCGGTGCTCACGGTGACGTTGAAGCACCCCGGCCAGGTCGGCGAGGACTGTCGGGCGGTGACGGAGCAGGAGCTGGCCGACACGCCCGTGCACATGCGCCGGGCGGAGATCTGCGAGCGGCGGCGCGCGGACGTGCGGCTGCAGGTGTCGGTGGACGGCGTGCTCGCGTTGGACACGCAGTACGAGCCCAAGGGGATCTGGGGGGATGGCAACAGCATCGCGTTGGAGCGGCTGGCGATGACGCCAGGCCCCCACGAGATCGCGGTTCGGCTGGCCGACGGGCTGGACACCGAAGCGTGGGGATGGAGTGATACACGAACGCTCGAGTTTGTGCCGCGGGAACGTCACGTCGTGATGTTCCGGAGGGAGGATGGCTTTGGCTGGCACTGATCCTATGACTTTGAACCGAACCAACGCGGAGGCTGTTCCGGATCTGCCCGACCTCCTGGAGCTGACGAAGCCGGGGCTGACCGCAATGAACCTGCTGGTGACTCTGGGGGCGTACGCCTTCGCCCAGGGGCCGTGGGACCCGGAGCGTCTGCTGGCGCTGGCGGTCGGCACGACCCTGGTGGTGGGATCGGCCAACACCATGAACCAGGTGATCGAGCGGCGCTCGGACCGGCGGATGGAGCGCACGGCGTCCCGGCCGGTGGCCGCGGGGCGCATGCAGCCGTCGACGGCGGTGGCGTTCGGCCTGGCGGCCGGGTTGGCGGGGATGCCGCTGCTGTGGGGCGTGCATCCGACCGTCGCGGTCCTCGGGATGTCCGCGTGGCTCGGGTACGTGCTGCTGTACACGCCGTGGAAGCGGCGCGGACCGGCGGCGCTGCCGCTCGGCGCGGTGGTGGGCGCGATCCCGGTCTTGCTGGGGCAGGCGGCCGCGGCGGGCACGCTCCCGACGGCCGCGTGGCTGCTGTTTGGCCTGCTCGCCGCCTGGCAGATGCCGCACTTCCTCGCGATCGCGATCTACCGGCAGGAGGACTACGAACGCGCCGGGATCAAGACCGTGGTCGGCGTGCGGGGGGTCCAGGCCGCGAAGATCCAGGCCCTGCTGTGGTCGTTCGCCCTGCTCGGGTTCAGCCTCGGGCTGGTCGGCATCGGCGCCGCGGGCTGGCTCTACGGGGCCGTCGCGGCGGTGCTCGGAGCCTGGATGATCCTGACCGCCGCCCTGGGCTTCCGGGCCGGCGCGGGCGCCCTCTGGGCACGGGGCTTCTTCCTCGGATCCCTGGTCTACCTGCCGGTCGTCACCCTCGCCCTCGTCGTGGACGTCGCCCTCTTCTGAGCGCCTAGAACACGAAGGCGATCACGTACAGCTCCAGCCCGGTGATGCCGGTCAGCGCCATCAACACGAGCGCGGTCCGCCCCGCGAACCGATGGTACTTCCCGAACGGGATCGGCTTGGGGGGGCGCGGGAACTTCCACAGGCTGACCCCGATCAGGGCCGCCCACCAGAACGCCGTCGCCGCGGAGATCGCGACGTGGATCCAGGCGGACCAATGCAGGAACGCCGTACCTTCGAAGCGGCTCCCTTCGGTCAGGACGAAGAGCCCGCCCAACGCCCTCAGGTCCATCTCCACCGCGGTCACCGCGATGGCCAACAGCGCCGTCGTGACGAGCATCACGTTCCGGTGCTTCGTGTATTCGGCCCGCTTCGCCCGCGTCCACGCGAACACGATCAGCGGGACCAGCACCAACGTGGCCAGCAGCACCGAGTCGATGATGAGGTCCGAACGTTCCGTAAGCATCGTTCACATCCCCCGCGGGAGGCCGACGGCGAGCCAGATCACGACCAGGCCGAGCAGCAGGTTCAAGCGTCCGATGAGCATCGCGACCTTCCGCAGCTTGGCCGCCTCGGGCCCGCCCGGGTTGTCTCGCAACGCCTGCATCGCCGCCGGTCCGGTGCGCCAGTCGTGGTAGCCCGCCAGCGCAAGGATCGTCCCCACCACCGACACCTTGATCGCCACGGTCCGTCCCCAACCGCTGTCCAGCAGCGTGGCCCACGACCCGCCGATGCGTTCCCCCACCAGCAGCGTGCCGGTCAGGACGAGGACGCCCAGGGTGATCCAGGCCACGGACCGAAACCGCACCACGATGTCGCGCAGGAGCTGTCGGTAGTGGGGCGCCCACTGCTCCGACCGGAGCACCGGGAGCAGCACCACCACCAGGAACAGCGAGCCGCCAATCCACAGGCACGCCGAGATGACGTGCACCCAGATGAGGAGATGAAGCATGACCCTATGCTGCGCTCTTTCGCACAGCCCTGCATGACTGTGGTCAGGGACACCGTCCTTCGTTCGGCCAGCCTGAAGGGGTGACTCCGTGGACGCGAGAACGGCTCGATCCCTTCCCCCGCCTCGGCTGGGTTGAGGAGCCCACGCCGGTCACCCCCCTGCCCCAGGCGGCGGCCCACCTCGGCCTCGACTGGCTGGGCGTCAAACGCGACGATCTCACCGCCGGCCTCCACGGCTCGACCAAGACCCGCAAGCTCGACTTCCTCCTCGCCTCACGGCGCATCGCCCAGTCCGAGGTGTGGGCCTCCCTGGGCGCCATCGGATCGGGCCACCTCGCCTCCCTCACCCTCGCCGCGCGCCTCCTCGGCCGACACGTCAAGGCCTACTGCTTTTGGGAGCCGCCGTCGGTGGACGTCGAGGGCAACCTCGCCGCGATCGCGTCCGGTCCCTCCACCCTCCACTACCGCCGGACCCGCATCGGCCTCGGCCTCTCCCACCCTCGGCTCGTGCTGGGGGGCCAGCTCGCCAACGCCGCCGTCATCCCTCCGGGCGGCAGCGCTCCCGAGGGCATCCTCGGAGTCGTCCGCGGCGGCCTCGAACTGGCGGAGCAGATCCACGCCGGCCTGCTCCCCCGCCCCGACCGCATCTACCTGCCGTGGGGCACCGGCGGCACCGGCGTCGGACTCAGCCTCGGCCTCGCCCTCGGAGGGCTCCCCCTGCCCGTGCGTGCGGTCGCCACCGTCGAGCGCCCCTACGCCACCCGGCTTCAGCTGCGCCTGCTCCGCCGCCGCACGATCGCCCTCCTCAGCCAGACCCTCGGGCCGCTCCCCCGCAGCGTCGACCTCGCCCGCCTGGAGGTGGTCCACGGCTTCGTCGGCGACGGCTACGGGCACCCCACCCCCGATGGCCTCGCCGCCTGCGAGCGCCTCGCCGCCCACGACCTCCACCTGGAGCCGGTGTACGGCGGAAAAGCGTTTGCGGCGCTCGCCGCCCACGAGTCGCTCCGCCCCGGGGGGCGCGTCCTGTACTGGCTCACCTCCCACACCGGTCGGCTCCCCCACGACGACGGCTGGCAGGACCGGCTCCCCCCCCGCCTCACCCACGACCTCGCTGCGCTGCCCCGACGGCTGGGCCCGAGCCGTCGACGGCTGCTCATCGGAGCCGCCGCCGCGGCCGGCCTGCTGGTGGTCCGCACCAGCGGGTACGCCCCGAGACTCCCGATCTGGAACGGCGCCGTGCTCGCCCGCTGGGAAGCCGCCGTCGTCGCCGCCGCGGCCCAGGCGGTGATCCCCGACGTTCCCGGCCCCCTGCCCGAGCCCGGCCCGTCGGCAGAGCAGATCGCGGCCAACGTCGACCGCTACCTCCAGGGCATATCGCCCCGCATGATCGCCGAGGTGCACGGGATGATGGCGCTGCTGGAGCAGGGCACCGGGCTGAACGGGAGCCTCCGCCGGCTCACCCACCAGACCCCCGCCGCGCGGCGCAGGTTCCTCCAACGCCTCAGCTCCTTCGGCGGGGTGCTCGCCCAGGCCAGTCGCGGCATCCGTGACCTGTGCCTGCTCGGTTGGTACCAGGACCCGCGGACGTGGACGCCGCTGGGCTACGGGGGCCCCCGGCTCGCCCCCGGTCGCACCTCCCCCCGCTACGACGCCCTCGTGGCCCCCGCGGGGCAGCTCCCGGGGAGCACGCGGGCATGATCTACGACGCCTCCACGCTGCCCCTTCCGCTCCAGCTCGACGCGGACGTGTGCGTGATCGGCTCCGGCGCCGGGGGGAGCGCGGCGGCCCTCGTCGCGGCGGAGGCGGGCAAGTCGGTGGTCCTGCTCGAGGCGGGCGGCCTGATCACCCCCGCGGCCATGACGCAGCGGGAAGAGCAGATGCTCCCCGAGTTGCTGTGGGAAGCCGGCGGCCGTACCAACGCGGCCAAGTCGGTCAAGATCCACCAGGGCCGCTCCGTCGGCGGCTCGACCATGCACAACATCAACCTGTGCGGACGCATCCCGGACCCCATCCTCCGGTGGTGGGAGCGGACCCGCGGGATGAGCCACCTCCCGGCGGAGCGATGGTCGGCGTTGTACGACGAGGTCGAGGCGCTGCTGCAGGTCTCCGATGTGTCGGCCACGCGCCGCAACCGCCACAACCAGCTGCTGCTGGACGGCTGCCAGGGACTCGGCTGGGCCGCCGGGCCGCTCAAGCACAACCGCAGCGGCTGCGCGGGCAGCGGCTACTGCCTGCTGGGCTGCGTGTACGACGCCAAGAACAACGCGGTCAAGGTGCTGCTCCCCCGCATCGTGGCCGCCGGCGGGGAGGTCATCTCCAACTGCCAGGCCGTCGTCGTCGAACACCGCGGCGGCGAGGTCACCGGCGTCGAGGCGTCCGCGATGGACCCGGTGACCCACCGGCCCCTCGGCCGCGTCCACGTCCGCGCCCGCACCGTCTGCGTGGCCGCCTCCGCCACCGCCACCCCGGCGATCCTGCTGCGGTCCTCGGTCCCGGACCCCTCGGGCACGACCGGCAAGTCCCTGCGGATCCACCCCGCGCTGCTGGCGGCGGGGGAGTTCGACGAGCCCGTTCGCGCCTGGGAGGGGATCCCCCAGTCCATCGACTGCACCGAGTTCCTCGACTTCGACCGAGCCCACCCCGCCGACGGCGAGCCGACCGACGAACCCGGCGCGCGCACCTGGATCGTGCCCGCCTTCGCTCACCCCGTCGGCACCGCCACGATGCTGCCGGGCCTGGGGACGGACCACCGGGAGTTCATGGCCCGCTACGAACGGCTCGCCGTGTTCACCGGCATGGTCCACGACCTCACCGCCGGGAGGGTGAAGCCGCAGGGCGACTTCGGCCTGTCCATCGACTACTGGCCCGAAGAGCGCGACCGCCGCGAGCTCACCTTCGCCATGAAGGCCTGTGCTCAGCTGATGTTCGCCGCGGGGGCCCGGACGGTGTTCGTTCCGACGGACCCGGTGAGCGCGTTCGGCCCCAGTGACTCACTGGCGGGACTCGACGCCTTCGAGCTGACCCCGGGATCGATGGGCATCACGGCGGTGCATCCGATGGGGTCGGTGCCGATGGGCGACGATCCGACCACCGCCGCGGTGGGGTCCGACGGCAAGCACCACCACCTCGCGGGGCTGTGGATCGCGGACGGGTCGCTGTTCCCGTCGTCGATCGGGGTGCCTCCGCAGATCTCGATCTACTCGATGGGCCTGCACGTCGGCCGAGCGATGGCGGCCGGCTAGAGGTCTCCCGGCCGCTGCCAGAAGTGGCCGAGGATGCCGAACGGCGCCGTCTCCGCGTGCTGGGGGAGCACGCTGGAGAACTCGGTGAGGATCACGAACGGAACCGTCGCGTCGCTCGGGGCGCCGGCGGCCCAGGCGTTGATGTTCTCCTGCGCACCCCAGCTCTCGGGCACGTGGTCGATGGGCACCAGCTGAAGCTCGAGCAACTCGAACTGCAGGATCTCGTGCCACGCCTCGAACCCCGGCCATCCCTCGCAGGAGGAGGAGCCCCAGGACTCCAGGCCGAGCGAGCCGGTGATGTCGTATTGGCGGTCGACGGGGTTGTAGGTGCCGTCCGCGGTCACCTCGCAGTCGACCGCGCCGACCGCCTCGCCGGAGCTGAAGTCCGCCGACGTCACCGTCACGTGCCCCACCGTGCCGCCGTCGTTGTCGAAGTCCCACCACCCCGTGATCTGCACCCCGGTGTGGTCGGGCGACGCCGGGTCGCAGATGTGGTCGAAGATCGGCTGACCGTGCAGCCGCATCTGCCCCCCCGGCTCGGGAAGGGGCTCGAAGTCATCGTCGTCGTCATCGCCCGAGGGGGCTGCGTACTGATCCACGACGGCCCACACCTCGTTGGCGATCCACCGCGAGTAGTTCGAACCCTGCGACTGGGTCCAGGCGTTGGCGATCACCACCACGGTGATGTCGAGATCCTCGCGGTACCCCAGCCACGCGGTGTAGCCGTCGACCTCTCCGATGTTGCCGACCTGGACGATTCCGCCGGGCCCGCCCTGGGAGGTCGCCATGACGCCGAGCCCCCAGCCCGCGCCGTTGTCGACGCTGAACGGATGCCCGTACATCTCCCAACGCTGCTCCGCCGACAGCAGATCGCCGCCGAACAACTCCGAGCCGAACCGCGCCAGATCCGATGCCTTGCTGACCAGGTTCCCCGCCGCCCCGTAGGCCGACGGATCGTTCGTGTCGGTCACGTCCTCGCCGTTGATGAAGCCCGGCGCGACGGGGCCCCAGCCGTCCCCGACCGCGGGAAAACGGGTATTGTTCAGCTGCAGCGGGCTCAGCAGCCGGTCCTGCAGCTCCGCCTCCCACGCCTGCCCCGCCGCCTCTTGAAGGGCCAGTGAAGCGACGACGTAGTTGCTGTGCGTCCACTCGAAGTCCGACCCCGGGCCGAAGTTCGCATCGAACTGGGACGCCAACGCGGCCAGCTCCTCGGGCTGCCACGTCCCGGTCCAGGCGAAGTCGGAGTGGCCCACGTAGTCCGGCACCCCGGAGTTGTGGTTGAGCAGCTGGCTGATCGTGGGGGCCTCGCCCCAGGACAGCCCCGGCACCCAGAGGTCGACCACGTTGGCCAGCGGGATCACGCCCTCCTCCTCCATCTGGAGCAGGGCCGTCGCGACGAACATCTGGCCGATCCCGCCCACCTTCAGTCGGTCATCGACGGTCAGGGAGCCCGACGCCCCCGTCCAGACCTCGCGACCGGGGGTCTGCACGGCGATCTGGATCCCGGGGGGCGCGTAGTCCTCCTGCACGATCGTCAGCACGTCGTCCAAGGCCGCCGCGAAGTCCTCGTCGATCGGGGGGCCGGCGGGGGTCGGATCTTCGATCGAGTCGTCGTCGTCGCCCACGGCGTCGTCGTCGTCGTCGTCCCCGGGGGGGCAGCCGACGAGGAGGAGAGCGACGCTTCCCAGCAGCAGAGATCTCAGGTCCATCGCCGGAGAGTAGCCGTCAGGCAAGTTCCTTTTGCAGGCACAACCGGGCAGCCGGCAAGAAACCTGCGTGACGGAAGAAGCCCATGAGCTCCTCCTGGTCCCAGGCCACCTCCGTGCGCAGCGTCTCGATGCCGAGCGCCCGCAGCTGCATCTCCACCTGGCGGAACAGCGCTGCCGCCACGTGGTGTCCGCGGAAGTCGGGGTGCACGCTGAGCGCGTCGAGCACGGCCGACGGGGCCGCGCGCCCGAACTCGCCGTAGTCCACCGCCGCCAGCACGAAGCCGACGACCGAGCCGTCCAGCTCCCCCACCAGAGCGAGTCGAATCCCGCCGTCCTGCAGCGCCATCTTCAGGCGCCGGAAGAGGTACTGGGTGCGCACGATGCCGCCCGCGGCGGCGTCCACCTTCACGATGGCGTCCAGGTCGTCCTCGGTCGCCGATCGAACGACCACCTCGTCCGTGAGCAGCGTGCCTGCGTACATGTCGTCGGAGCTCATGAGGCTTCCTTTCGAGCGAGGTAGTCGTGCCGCCAGGCGCCCCAAAGCGCCGCGCCGATCGCCCCCGCGTAGATCCCTTGTTCGTGGTTGCGGACCTCCACCTGGAGGTTCTTCGCCTTCTTCGCCAGCGCCTCGCGCAAGGTCGCCAGCAGCCCGACATCCCGCGATTGGCCACCCGTGATGAGCACGACGCCGTCCGCGCCGACCGACCGCAGCAGCTTCGCGAACCGCAGCGACATCGACATGTGGATGCCCTTGAGGATGTCGTTCGTGTCGATACCGCGGCTCACCATGTTGATGACGTCGGTCTCCGCCAACACGGCGCAGATCGAGGAGACCATCTCCGGCTCCGTGGCCTGCAGCGATCGCGCCCCGACGTCCTCGGCGGGCACCCCCAGGTACCGGGCGATGTTCTCGACGAACTGCCCGGTGCCGGAGGCGCACTGACTCGTCATCCGGTACTTCAGCACCTTGCTCCGCGGGTCCATCTTCATGGCCCGTGCGTGCAGGGAGCCCACGTCCAGCACCGCCCGCGCCGTCGGGTCCAGGTGCAGGGCACCTCGCGCGTGAGTGGTCATTCCGTAGAAGTGGCCGGTGGCCCAGGGCACGTTCTCGCCGTCGCCCGTGGTGGCCACGTACGCCACGTCCCCGGCCACCATGCCCGCGTGCTTGAGCGCCAGCTCCCAGGACTCCCGGGTCACCACCGTCGGGTCACGCCGGCGGATGCGCTCCGCCACGAGGGCGTGCCTGGTCTCGGCCCCGTCGGGCCCGGTCTCGTAGATGGAGACCTTGATGGCCCCCGATCCGACGTCGATGCCGGCTGCGATGGTCATGGTCTAGGCCTCCCCCGCCAGGCGGGTGGCGAACTCGGCGGCCCCGAGGGCGCCGGTGTAGATGCTGGACGGGTCGATGTTGATCTCGATCTCGTCGCCGTAGTTCTCCCGCACGAGCATCTTCAGCGCCTGCACCGCCGCGGGGTTCCGCGCCACGCCGCCGGTCCAGGTGAACTGGTTGTCGATGCCGCCGCTGCGCGCCACGAGCGACATCGCCCGCAGCACGATCGCTCGATGCAGTCCCAACAGGATGTCTTCGCGCTTCTCCCCCAGGCTCAGGCGGTCGCGCAGCTCGGCGCCGGCGAACACCGTGCAGGTGGAGTTGATGCGGACCTCCTTGGTCCCCTCCATCGCCAGCGGCCCGAGCTCGTGCAGCCCGAGGTTCATCTCGTCGGCGATGTAGCCCAGGTAGCGGCCGCAACCCGCGGCGCAGCGATCGTTCATCTGGAACGACGTCACGATCCCCTGGTCGTCGACCTGGATCGCCTTGGTGTCCTGCCCGCCGATGTCCAACACCGTGCGGGTGCCGGGGAACATCATGTGCGCCCCCAACCCGTGGCAGAGGATCTCGCTGCGGATCTGCTCCTTGGGGAACGGGAGCCGCACCCGGCCGTAGCCGGTGCCGACCTCGCACATCACCTCGATGTCCTGGGCCATCGCCCGCCGCAACGCCGCACTCAGGGGCTCCCGCACCCGGTCCGAGTCGCCCCGCTTGGACAGCATGCGCTTCAGCGACGCCGCCCCGAGCGCCTCCAGCGACAGGTCGCCGGGAGCATTCTCGACCTTGAGGATCGCCTGGTCGTACAGCCCCAGGAGCAGGTCGAAGGGCAGCGTCTCCGGGTCCGCGATCTGCTCGGCCTTGGCCTGGTAGCCGGAGCCCGCCATGTCCCGGAAGAAGTCCGACCGGGACTCCGCCAGGGGCGCAAACATGCGCTCGGCGTCCACCTTGAGTTGGTCGAAGATCGTGTCGAGCACCGACCCCAGATCCGTGCGCTCGGCGGCCCGGCCCGAGTCGGCCGCCACCTCGCACTGCTTCCGGAGCTCATCCAGCTGCGCGTTGTGCTGTTCGTGCCGGAACGCCCGGTCCAACGAGCGGGCCAGCGGCTCCGCCCGACCGGCGAGCTCATCGTCCTCGCCGATGGCGTCCGCGAGCAGCCGCATGCGCGCCTGGTTCATCGCTTCGGTGCGCGCGACGGCGCAGGCGACGTCGTAGTTGCTGCGGGAGTTCGTGATCCCACGGCCGACGGTGCGCCCGTCCTCGTCGCGGATGACCGCCTTGGTCGTGGTCGAGCCCAGGTCGATGCCGATCACGGTCCTCATGGTGACGCCTCCAGCCCCGCGTTAGCGATGGACTTCGGACGTCCTGAGCGTCGCTGCTCGATCATCTGGAAGTAGCTCTCGAGCCGGTTCTTGATGTTCGCGGGGCTGAAGTAGCGCGGGTCCACCAGGTCGCTCTCGATGAACGCCCCGGGCACGCCCGTGCGCTTCTCGATCTCGCGCAGGATCAGCAGCTGTCCGGCGCTGAAGCTGTTGCACGACTTCACCGAGTTGATGAGGAACCCGCCGGCCTCGTACTCGTTGACGTACTTCTCGATGAGCGAGATGCGCGCCGGCAGCGACAGGTTCGTGTAGCAACCGAGGCAGTACTCCGCGAGCGACTCCAGCGGACGCGTGGGGTCGTGCCGGAAGCCGGTGTCGTAGAGGCCACCGACCTTCGTGTAGGTCGACGCTACGGCCACGGCGCGCTCGTCCGCGAACATCTTCCAGAACTCCCGGAAGTGGGTCCAATTGGGCGTGCCCTCGACGACGATGCGGTACCGCTCGTCCTTGAGCTCCCCCTCCGGCGTGATCGGGCCGAGGCCGTCGGCGATGCGCTGCTCCACTTCGGAGCGAAGCGTGCGGTAGTACTCCACCGCCTCCGGGGTGCCCCGGAACGCCGTGAACAGCGGCCCGATGTAGTAGACGCCGCCGAAGTAGCCGTCGATCGGCGACGGCTTGTGCTTGGCCGACTCGAGCACCCACACCAGATCATCCTCGGCCTGCGCCGAGCGCCCCAGCAGCTCCTTGAGCCGATCCTCGTCGTACTTCTTGCCGGAGACCTGCTCCAGCTTCGGGATGACCTCCTCACGCAACTGCTTGACGACGTACTCACGCATGTCGTCGGTGATCTCACCGCGGCTCTGGTACGGCACGTGGAGCATCGCCACGGGGCAGTCGTACTTCTCGCGAAGCAGCTCGAACCACTTCATGAACGTGAAGCAGCCGGTGTAGCTCAGCAGCAGCAGATCCGGCTTCGGCAGCGCCTTGCCGGTGGGGCCGATGTTGCCCTGCTCCATCATCCCGAGGTCGCACTTGACGTAGCTGCAGACGTCCTCGCTGTGGCCGGCCTTCTCCGCCGCCGTGATGAAGCCGCCCGACTTCTTCCGCATGCCCGACTGCAACGCGTTGATCTCCGGCAGCACCGGCAGCGCATCGAAGCTGAGCATCAACTCCGTGAGGTTGCCCGGCACGAAGGTGTAGACGACCGGCTTGCCTTCGTCGTTGGCGCGGCTGAGGCGGTCGTAGTGGCCGGAGATCAGCTCCTTCTGGAGCTCCATCGATCGATCTTTCATGACGCTTCGCTCCAGAGTCGGATGGAGTCGCTGAAGGTGCCCGCCTGCTCTCGGATGCCTTGGAACTGGCCCGTGTTCTCGGCGTACTTGAAGCCGGTCCAGGGGATGCCCTCACGGTCCAGGGCGGCCGTGATCATCGGCCGGTCCAGGAGGCTCGGGTCGCAGAAGGAGGGGGACGCCAGGATCACGCCCTCGGCTTCACACTCACGCACCTGTCGAACCAGCTCCTCGCCCTTGGGTTCACCGTCGGGGTGGAAGCGGGTCGCACCCTGGGCGGAGTGCTCCAGGAAGGCCTTGGCGAGCGCGCCGAACGGCTCGTCCTCGTCCGTGATTCGGAGCGGCTCACGGAGCCACCGCTGGCCGAGGCTGAAGTCGTCCTCGACGATGTAGCAACCGGCGCGCTCGAGCGTGCGGATGAGCCCCATCGGAGGCTGCTCGCAGAACGCCCCCGCGACGATGACGCGCGGGTTGTCGCGCCGCTTCGCGGTTCGCTTCGAGGCGGACTCCAGGTACTCGACCATCAGCTCGCTGTGGTCCTCGACGGGCAGGATGAGCCCCGCGCGGATGAGCATGTAGAGCTCCCACGTCGGCACCTTCTCGGGCGCCTCCCGCCGCAGGGCGAAGACGTCCTCGGTGATGCCGCGGTGCACGTCGTACACCTCGATGGAGCCGCGCAGCCGCTCCGGCGTCACCTCGAGTCCGCCGAGGCCCTCCAGCTCCTTGGCCATCAGCTGCAGGTCGTGGGCGTAGAACCGTCCCCCCAGTCGAGGGCTCAGGTTCTGGGGCACGTCCAGGTACCAGGCCCACTTGTCGGGGAAGAGCAGCTGCCACATGCCGGACAGGTTCCGGATCACGTCGCAGGTGGACGGGAAGATCATCCCGTCGAGCGCGTCCAGCTTGCCCCCCAGCCCCATCTCGATGATCGAGCGCGGCAGGTGGCAGATGTAGGACTGGAAGTAGGCATCGCCCCGGATGATCTCCAAGGCGTCGCCCCCTCCCACGACCCCGACCGGCAGGAAGCCGGCGGCGTGAATCACCTCGCGGGGCACGTACACGGGGAGGAACCCCACGGCCTTGCGCTCGGTGCCGTCGGACTGGCGCTTCCAGTCGGCAACGGAGGTGTGGTCGAGGTCGTTCACGATCGCTTCACAGCGATCGATCAGGGCAGAAGCGGGGTCGCTCATCGCATCCTCAGGCGTGGTGCCAGACCGGGTCGCGCTTCTCCATGAACGCGCGGATCCCTTCGGCGCCGTCCCGGGTCGGGACGAGCTCGTTCAAGTACATCGCCTCGACCTCGTCGAGCACGGCAGACGCCGCCGCGGCAACGGAGGCGCGAGAGGCACGGGCAGCGAGGGAGAGGGCGACCGCGCTGCGCGGCAGGATGTGCTCCGTGACCCATCCCTGGAAGTGCTCCTCGAGCGTCGCCGGCTCGGCCAGCTCGGCCACGAGCCCCAGCTGGTGGGCCCGGATGCCCGACACGACCCGCCCCGTGAGCAGCAGCTCGGCGGCGGACGCGGGGGAGATTCGAAGCGGCAGGAGGGCCGACGCAGCGGGCGCGAACACCCCCAGCTTCACCTCCGGCTGGCCCAGCTGAGCATCGGCCTCAGCCAGGATCACGTCGCACGCGGCGGCCAGCTCGAGGCCCCCACCGAGGCAGCGGCCGCGCACCAACGCGACGGTCGGAACCGGCACCGCCAGGAGCATCTTCAAGAGCGCATGGAAGGCCGGCAGCATTCCGCGCACCTCGTCCGGGAGGTGCTCGGGCACGGACGCCCCGAACGAGAAGTGGCGGCCCCCGCCCTCGATGGCGATGAGGCGCAACCCGGTCGACTGAGAGGGGAGGTCGCCAAGCACGTGGCGCAGCTCCTTGATCAGCGCACGGTCCACGATGTTCGCGGGCGGGCGTCCGATCGTGATCCGCAGGACGGCGCCGCCGTCGGTGAGGCGTGAGTGCAGGGTCATGAGCTCTCCGAGGGAACGAGGACGGCCCGACGCGCCAGCTCGTGGCGGTGGACCGATTCGAGGACAGACTGGACGTCGTCGAGGGGATGCTCTTCGACCAGGGAAGCGACGGTGACGACGCCGTCCAGGACCATGTCCAGGAGGCCGGCGTAGTACTTCGGGGAGCAGCCCCAGGTGCCGATCGCGCGGGCGTCCATGGCCATCAGGCGGGACAGGTGCACGGGCACCCGGTCGGCGGTGTAGCCGATGACCATCAGCACCCCGGCAGGACCGACGAGCTGGAACGCCAGTTCCTGGCCGGCGGGGTGGCCCGAGCATTCGAAGATCCGCGCCCCGAAGGCCGGCGCTCCCAGTCCCTTGGCCGCGGCTTTGACCTCCTTGCGGGCGGTCTTGGCGTCCGCCCCATCGATCACGCGCGCGGCGCCGAGGTGGAGGGCGGCATCGCGACGCCGGGGATCTGTATCGATCGCAATGACCTGCGCGCCGCACGCACGCGCGAGCTGGATCGCGAACGAGCCGACGCCTCCGCAGCCGACCACGACCACCAACTCGCCGTCGCGCAGACCGGAGCGGAGCACCGCCTGCCAGGCGGTCGAGGCCGCATCGGCGAGCACAGAAAGCTGACGCAAGGTCACCCCGGACGTGCCCAACGGCTGCGTGGCGGAGGTGCACTGGGGCACTTCACACAGGCCGTCCGCCGGCACCACCACGTGGGATGCGAACCCTCCGTGGCCGTCGTTGCCGGGCATGAACTGGTTTCGGCAAACGCCGGACTGGTCGGCTTCGCAAGCGGCGCAGCGGCCGCACGGAAGCACCGCCGGGACCACCACCGCGCGTCCCATGAGCGCCTCGGAGCCGGCGCTGCCGCCGGCACCGACGACGAACCCCGAGATCTCGTGGCCGAGCGTCAGGGGCAGTTCGCCTCGTGTGGGTACCCCTTCGGCCCAGAAGCCGACGTCGGTGTGGCAAACGCCACAGCCTGCGATCTCCACCAATACCTGACCATCCTCCAAGGACGGAGCAGGGCCTACGTCGCGCACCAGGGGGGCCCCTGGGGCGGTCATCATCCAACGAACGACGTCCATTTATCTCCCGCGGTTGGCGGGAGGAGGAGCAAGGAGCGGGCCACTCGTCTGATCGACGGACGGAGGAGGATCCGGAGTAGCCTCCTCGAGACCCTGCGTGTCAACTCACACAGGTTCAGGGGCTTTTGACACAGCTAGCCCTTCGACTCCTCCGCGATGCGGGCCAGGACATCCTCCATGACATGGTCGAAGTCGGTCGGCAGGTCCTCGGGCCCGACGTGGGCGGCGGCAGCCCGGACCTCCTTGAACTGCTCGAAGTAGCGCGTGCACTGGTCGCACATCGCGAGGTGTCCGAAGAAGCGCGCGCAGGCGATCGCCCCGGCCTCCCCGTCGATGATGGCGGAGACCTCTTCGATCACGTTGTTGCACTTGCGGAAGGGCATCTCAGGCCTCCGTTCCGGGGTCGACGACCGCCGCCCGAAGCGCCTTGCGAGCGCGGTGGATGCGAATGCGGAGGTTCCCGGGGCTGATCTCCAGCGCCTCGCAGATCTGGTCGGTGCTCAGGCCGTGGACCTCCTTGAGGAGGAGCACCTCACGGTGGCTGTGAGCGAGTCCGTCCATCGCCTCGCGGACCTGCGCCAGCCGGCGCTTGGCGTCGATGTGCTTCTCCGGGGTGGGGAAGCCCTCGGCCCACTTGCCGCGGCCGTCGAAGTAGCTCGCTTCGGGATCGTCGTCGGGCAGGTCGACGTAGCGCTTGTTGCGCCGCAGTTCGTCGATCGCGCGGTTGTGGACGATGCGGATCATCCAGGTCTTGAGGCTCGCCCGACCGTCGAACCGGTCGATGGCCTTGTACGCCTTGACGAGCGCGTCCTGGACCACCTCCTCGGCCGTCGTGCGGGAGCCGAGCATGCGCGTTGCGTAGCCGAGCAGCGACGGTCCGTGGAGCGACATCACTTCACGCCAGGCACCCGAATCACCGGCCTTGAGGCCTTCGATGTCGAGCGCGGCGGCGGCGGCGGCAGCTCGGGTCATGTTCTCTCTTCCACGACCTTTGGACGGGCCGTCATCTGAGCCGTTACGGGTTGGGCGTCAACGGGCCGAACCCGTTGTCGTCCCAGACCGCGGAGTCGGCGCTGAAGTCGACGCAGTCCCCGATCCCGCTGGGGCAGGGGTAGCAGGCGAGGAAGCTGCAGGCGGTCGACACGTTCGGCGGGACACCGAGGGCGCCGTTGACGGTGCTGTCGGTGATCTGGGAAGCGTCCTCGCTGAAGAGCCCCGTGATGGTCGAGTCGTACAGATAGACCGTGAGGCCCGGCGCGGGGAGCACCAGGTTGGAGGGGCCGGCCTCGAAGTAGGGGTCAACGAACAGCCCCGGCTGGCTGGCGGTGATGTCGATGGTGAGGGCGATCGGGTCCTGCGTGCAGGTCGCTTCGATCGCTGCAGAGCCGAGGATCTCGATCTCGTTCGCCGCGGGGTCCACCGCGGTGGGGTTGATCAACAGCGGGAAGTCGGTGATGTCGATGCCGCCGAAGGTGCTGAGCAGCGAGATCAACCCCGGCGGTTCGATGACGTTCACCGTGTTCCAGTCGAGGCAGTAGGTGACGTCGACGACGCTGGTTCCGACCTCGACGACCTCGATGGAGTCGCAGTCCGCCGTCAGCTGGTAGGCGCTCCCGGCGCCGTCCTTGCCGTCGATGACGATGAACAAGGGGACTGCGGCGACCGCCGGCACCGTCACCGACTCGCTCGTGGTGCTGCCCAACGAGGTGCCGAGGCAGCCGTCCACCGCACCGCACTCGCTGACGACGAACAGGTCCAGGTCCTGGCCGGCGTCGCTCCAGGTGAGCGTGAAGGTGACCTCACCGTCGCCCCCGGGGACGAACCGGAAGACGTCTTCGCCTCCGGTCCAGTGGCCGCCATCGGCGTCGCAGGAGTTCCAGTCGTTCACGTTGTCGGGCTCGCCGATCGTGCTGCCGCCGACCGTCGCGCAGGTGAGCGACGTACCCGGGCAGTCGAGCTCCTGAAGGGGCTCGGCGCTGTCGTCGTCGTCGTCCGCGGAGTCATCGTCGTCGCCAACGGACGAATCGTCGTCGTCGTCGTCCTCCCCGATCGCCGAGTCGTCGTCGTCTCCGATCGCGTCGTCGTCGTCGCCGGTGATGTCGTCGTCGTCCGTGACGTCGTCGTCATCGTCGGCCGGTGGCGGCGGCTCGGGGCAGCCGGCGAGCACCAGCAGCAAGGCCAGCAGGATCCAGCGCAGCTTCATGGTCGATTCCCCTCGGGCGGGACCTTCCACCAGATGCCGAGCCCGGTCAACGGGCCTCCCCGACCCGGTATAAGCCTCTTCAGGAGGCTGCTACGTGCCAACTCGTCAAGAAATGTGGGATCGCCTGGGCTCCGAGGTCCAGCTGCTGGTCGTCGGAGGAGGCATCAACGGCGCGGGCATCGCGCGGGACGCCGCCCGGCGTGGACTGACCGTCGCATTGGTGGAGCGCGGGGACCTCGCGGAGGGCACCTCGTCGCGCAGCAGCAAGCTGGTCCACGGAGGCCTGCGCTACCTCGAGCAGTACGAGTTCGGGCTCGTCTTCGAAGCGGTCAGCGAACGCCGCATCCTCATGGACATCGCGCCCCACATGGTGAACCCGCTGGGGTTCGTGTTCCCCGTCTACGAGGGCGATCGACGCTCTTTGGCGACCATCCGCGCGGGGATGATGCTGTACGACGGCCTCTCCCTGTTCCGCTCGCCGAAGCGGCACCGAATGCTGAGCCCGACGGACATCGAGGAGATCGAACCGGCGCTCACCACCGAAAAGCTCAAGGGCGCGCCGCTGTACTACGACTGCTCCACCGACGACGCCCGCCTCACCCTGGAGAACGTGCTCGACGCCGCCGACCACGGCGCCGTGATCGCCACCCACGCAGACGTCACCGGCTTCATCCGCGACGAGCACGGGCGGATCGCCGGCGCGTCGGTCCGGGACACGCTCACGGGCACCACCAAGGAGGTGTTCGCGGGGGCCGTGATCAACGCGACCGGACCGTGGACCGACCAGATCCTCCGCATGGCCTCGGGCGAGGAGGAGCAGGCGGCGATGCTGCGGCCGACCAAGGGCGTGCACATCGTGGTGCGCTACGACCGCCTCCCCGTGACCAACGCGGTGGTCTGCTTCCACCCCGACGACGGGCGGGTCCTGTTCGCGATCCCGTGGGGCGATTGCACGTACATCGGCACCACGGACACCGACTTCGAGGGCGACCCCGCCGACGTGTACGCCGACACCGACGACGTGGAGTACCTGCTGCGCGCCTCGGCCGCCTACTTCCCCGATGCAGCGCTGGGCCGCGACGACGTGCTCTGCACCTGGGCCGGCCTGCGCCCCCTCGTCCGAGCCCCCGCCAGCGACGGCGAGATGGACGAGTCCGCGGTCAGCCGCGAGCACCGCATCGACGTCGGCCATGACGGGCTCGTGACGGTCACCGGCGGCAAGCTCACGACCTACCGGCTGATGTCCAACGAGACCGTCGACAAGGCGGTCAAGGTGCTGCGCCTGGGCGGCAAGTTGGACCGGCCCCTCAAGAACCCTGTGACAGATCAGGAGCCGCTCCCCGGGGCGGTGCGCTGGCCCGACGACGACGACCACGACGCGGTCGCCGCCGAGATCCGGGAGGTCGGAGGGCAGGCGGTGTCGGAGGAGACCGCCCGCCTGCTCGCGGACACGTACGGCATGCGCGGCCGCGAGGTCGCCCGCCTCGTTCGGCTCGATGCCGCGCTGGGCGAAGCGCTGGTGCCGGGGCGACCGGAGATCCTCGCCCAGGTGGATTGGGCGGTGGAGCAGGAGTTCTCGGCGTCGGTCGAGTCCGTGCTCAAGCAGCGAACCCAGATCTACTACCGCGACCCCCAGCAGGGGCTTGGCTGCGCGCGCAGCGTGTCGGAGCGGATGGCGACGCTGCTGGGGTGGAGCGACGCCCAGCGTAAGGCCAGCGTCGCCGCCTACGAAGCCGAAGTCGCGGCCTCACGTCGCTGGCGGAACGGCTAGCACCACAGCCACTCGCAGACCGCGTTACGCCCCGTGAGCTTCGTCTTCCGGCTCGACGTGGATCGTGACCACGGCGTCGGGCCATTCCTGCACCAGCGCCGCTTCGATCAGGTCGCACCGGTCGTGCGACTCCCGCACCGTCTGCTCGCCCGGAACCACGAGGTGGAACTCGACGAAGATCGTCCGTCCCGCCCGCCGGGTTCGCAGGTCGTGGGTCTCCAGCGCGGCCCCCTTCTGCGCGTTCAGGAGCTCCTGGATGCGGGCGAGTTCGGCCGGCTCCAGGCCCGCGTCCATCAAGCCGTTCACCGCTTCACGCACGATGCCGACCCCGAGCCAGGCGACGTGGACCGCCACCGCCAGGGCGATGACCGCATCGAGCCACCAGTACCCGGTGACCCAGGCGATCGCGAGGCCCCCGAGGGCCCCGGCGGTGGTGAGCACGTCCGCGAGCACGTGGGCCCCGTCCGCCGACAGCGCGGGGGAGCGGAGCAGGCGGCCTTGGCGCCGGAGCCAGAGCCCTAGGAGCAGGTTCACGACCCCGGCGGCGCCGGACAGCGCCAGCCCTTCGCTCATCCCGGTCAGCGCGGTCGAATCACCCAGTCGGCCCGAGGCGTCCCACACGATCGCGGCGGCGGCCATGGCGACCAGTCCGCCTTCGAGTCCGGCGGCGAAGTACTCCGCCTTGCCGTGGCCCCAGGGGTGGCCTTCGTCCTCGGGCTGGCGGGCGATCTCCAGCGCCACGTAGGCGACCATCGCCGCGAAGACGTTGACCGCCGATTCCATGCCGTCGGCCATCAGCGCGACGGACCCGGTCATCCGCCAGGCGGCCCACTTGGCGAGCAGGACCAGCCCCGCGACGGCGAGGCTGACGGCGGCGGCGCGCCTGGCCAGGGCGCCAGCGTCCGGTGATCCAGGTTTGCGTTCGAGGCGTGGCATCGCGTGCAGCTGTGACGATACGGGTGGCTGCTCTTGAGCGCATCCCGGCCTGCGGGGCCACGCCGTCGCCCGGCGCGAACAGCCCACCTGTGCCCCCGGACTCATGACCAAGGTCATTGCGTACCCCGATTAGGAGATGCAAGTTGGCGGTAGGAGGACGATGACCCGAACACTCCTCGTCGCGCCGCCCTACCAGGCGGACATCTCATCGGCGGCCCAGACCACGGTCGGGGCTCCGATGGGGCTGGCCTACCTGGCCGCGGCGCTCAGGGACGCCGGCGAGTCGGTCTCCGTGCTCGACGCCAATGCGCTGCGGCTCACGGTGCCAGAAGCCGCAGAGCGGATCGTCCGGGCGGGGAACGCTGGAGTGGTCGGTCTCACGGCCACGACCCCGACCATCGGACGGTGCGCAGCTGTCGTCGAACACGCGCGAGCGAGGGGCTTCGCGGGAATCGCCATGGTGGGTGGAGCCCACCCCAGCGCACTTCCCGCGGAGACCCTCCGGGCGCATCCCGGTCTGGATGTGGCCGTCATCGGCGAAGCAGAAGGCCGAATCGCCGAAATCGTGCGTCGCGCCCACGCGCGCGAGTCCTTTGCGGGCATCGGCGGCATCGCGTGGAGGATCGGCGACGCTGTGGAGTGCGAGCCCGAGCCGCCTGCACCGCCCGAGCTCGACTCGCTGTCCGGCCCCGCGCGTGACCTCCTGCCGATGGACCGGTACCGCTCGCCGGACAGTCGGAACGCCCACACGGTGGTCGCCACCCGCGGTTGCCCCGCTCCCTGCCACTACTGCGCCGTCCCCAACCTCTTCGGCAAGACCGTACGCCGCCGCGAACCCGCCGAGGTGGCCGAGGAGGTGGGCGTGCTGGTCCGTCGCTGGGGCGCCGATCACATCAACTTCGTCGACGACACCTTCACGTGGGACGCCGACTGGGTGATCGCCCTGTGCGACGCGTTCGTCGAGCGGGGTCTCCACCGACGGATGAGCTGGCAGTGCCTCACCCGGGTCGATCGGGTCGACGGGAGGGTGCTGGGCCGCATGGCCTCGGCCGGCTGCTTGCGGGTGGAGTTCGGGATCGAGTGCGCCAGCACCGACGGGCTGACGGCGCTTCGCAAGGGCGTGCGGCGGGAGCAGGTCCAGCGGGCCTTCGACCGCGCTCACCGCGCCGGCATCCAGACCATGGCCCTGGCGATGGTCAACGTGCCGGGAGAGTCCGTCGCTGATGTCGAGGAGACCTGGCGCCTCGTCCAGGCCCTCGACCCCGACCAGCTGCAGGTCTCGATCTGCACCCCCTACCCCGGCACCGGACTCTACGACGAGGCCCGGGCCGAAGGCCGGCTGCGCACGGACGACTTCGCCCGGTACCGCTTCCTCCGCGAGGCGGTGCTCGACAACGGGGTCATGACGGAGGCGGAGGCGCTCGCCGCGCAGCGGCTGCTTCAGCGCCGATTCTGGCTGCGGCCGCGGACGGTCGGGCGCCTCGCCAAGCGCTCCATTCGACGACCGTCGCTCCTGTGGGCGGCGGCCCAGGCGCTGCCCGCGTTTGTGCGAGATGGCCCCTGATTCTATGTGTCATTCAACACGGCGCAAGCGTCCACAGGCTCGACGTACGTCGAACAGCCGAACTGGCGCGGGTCTTGCTGCTCATCCGGGCCTGGAGTAGCCGATGTCAGTTTCCAGTGATCCGCTCCTCGACGATCTCCCCAGGCCCGCCTGGTGGCTGGGGATCTTCTACGCGTCGATCGCGTTCACGTTCGTCTACATCCCCTGGCTGTACGCCGCTTCCTGGGACCAGGTGAACAGCTACGAGGCGGAGATGACGGTGGAGGAAGCTCAGTGGCCGACCTCCGAGGTCGTCGAGTAGGGGCCCAGTCCCTCGTGCGCCTTGCCACACACCCCCTGACTAGACTGTGCGTTCTCGCACAGGTCGGACTTTCCAAAGCGCCCTGATCGAGGAACATCGCCCATGCTCCAGGTTGGCCCACCTCTTGCCACAGAGAGGCGCCGAAGGAGATGAGTTCGATGCTTGCTCGTGACGCCATGACCGCCGATCCCGTCTACATCCAGGAGACCAAGAGCCTTCTCGAGGCGGAGCACCTCTTCCGAGAATACGACATGCGTCACCTGCCGGTCCTCGACTCGGACGGCACCTTGCTGGATCCCGTCTCCGCGGCCATGCAGGCCGACCCCATCTTCGTCCGCCCCGACTCCGACATCCGCGAAGTCATCGACCGCATGGTCCAGTGGCGGGTGGGTGCGGTGCCCGTGCTCGAGCAGGGGGCCGAGTCTCTGGTCGGCATCGTCAGCTACGTCGACGTGCTCCGAAGTGCGCGGGAGTGGCTCAACTAGGGATGCATCTGTGGCTTCAACCTTCGACTTGTGGAAGGCGGCGGTCGCCGTCGGGGGGCTCCTCCTCTTGCTCGTTGGCGGCACCGCCGGCTTCCACTTCGTTGAAGGCTGGAGTTGGTGGGACAGCTTCTTCATGGTCCTCATCAGCGTCACGACCGTCGGCTACGGCGAGGTCCATCCGCTGTCCCAGCCCGGCCAGATGGTCGCGTCCGTCGTCATCATTGGCGGCGTCGGCGTCGGTGCGTACGTGCTTCTGTTCGTCACCCGCCACGTCTTCGAGGGAATCGTCGAGGGAACCTTCACCCGCGCCCGCGCCCGCCGCCGAGAACTCGCGGCGGTGGCGGCGATGAGCGGCCACACCATCGTCTGCGGATACGGTCGCCTGGGCCGCGAGATCTGCGCCGGTTTGAAGGCCGAAGCACGTGAGGTCGTGGTCATCGACACTGACCCCTCGGTCGCGGAGGACGTCTTCGAGCAGGGGCTCTCCTGCATCGTCGGGGACGCCGCGGACGAAGAGCTGCTCAAGCAGGCCGGCGTGGCGAACGCCGGCTCCATCGCGGTGGCGACCCGCGAAGACGCCATGAACACCTACATCGTGCTCGCGGCGCGGGAGCTGAACCCCGACGCGCGCATCATCGCCCGGGCGAGCACCTCGGTGGCCACGCGCCGCCTGCTCCGATCCGGGGCGAGCCAGGTGATCTCGCCCGCCCGCCTCGGGGGCCGCCGGATGGCCTCGATGCTGATTCGCCCCAGCGTCGTCGACTTCATGGATCTGGCCGAGCTGGGCGAGTACTCCGACCTCTTCATCGAGGAGCTCGAGCTCTCCGCCACCTCCGACCTGGCCGGCAAGTCGCTGGTCGAAGCCAACTATGCGGGCACGTACCACGTGCTCGTACTCGCCGTTCGCGGCGGTGACGGCGAGATGCGCTTCGCCCCACCCGCATCCGACCCCCTCAACCCGGGTGACCTGCTGATCGTAGCCGGCCACCGCAAAGACCTCACCCGCCTCGAAGAGGCCCTTGGAGCCGCGGCGTAGCCGCCCTCGGAGATGAAATGAGAAGCATGGCAGCCCACCGCACCCACGCCCCGCCCGTCATCCGAACCGAACGCGACCGCGTGGCGGATCTCCTCGCCGAGACACCGCTGATCGCGGCGCTCCCGAACCGGGTGCGCGGCGCCGTCGTGGACCGGGCGATCATCCGAACGATGAAGCGCGGCTCGGTGGCGTTCTGGCAGGGCGATCCCGCCAGCTACCTCACGGTGGTGCTCGAGGGCTTCTTCAAGGGCGTCATCAACTCCCCCAGCGGCCGAGAGGTCGTGATCGCATTCGAGGGTCCGGGCGACATGCCCTGTTGGCCCGACGTGCTCCACGACGTCCGCCTTCCCATGACCCTCACGGCGCTGCAGGACGTCCGGGTCGCGCGGCTACCGATCACCCCGATCCGGCACTGCATCTCGGCCGAGGTCTCGACCGCGCTGGCCTACTCGCAGCTGATCGCACGGCAGCACCGTCGTCTGCTCGACCAGGTGGTGCAGACGCGCGCCGCATCGGTCCCGGATCGCCTCGGCGGTCTGCTCTTGCACCTGCACCGCTGGTACGGCGTCGAAGACGGCTGGATCCCGATGCGTCTGACGCGCCAGGACCTCGCCGACGCGGCCGGCACCACCGTCGAGACCACGATCCGACTCATGCGGAAGTGGGAGAAGGCGGGCGTCGTCGACACCCAGCGCGACGGCATTCGCATCCTCGACTCCGAGGGATTTCACGCTGGTGTGTGATACGACACACCTATAAAGGCAGTCCGGTCGATGTCCGAGTCCGAATCCAGATTCGAAGCCCTCAAGCGCTACGTGGGCTTCACCGCAACCGACGAGTTGGAGCTCGCCGCCCTCCAGGGGCCGGCTGCCGCCGGCGTCGAGTCGCTGCTCGACGAATTCTACGAGGAGATCGACCGCCACGAGTCCGCCCGAGCGGTGTTCACGGATCCCGAGGTCCAGCGTCCCCGCCTCCGCGGCACCCTGGTGCAGTGGGTCGCGGCGCTCCTGAAGGGCCCCTACGACGCCGACTACGCGGAGCGGGTGGAGGCGATCGGCCACGCGCACGTGAGGGTCAGCCTTCCTCAGCAGTACATGCTCACCGCCATGAACATCGTGCGGCGGTGGCTCAACGACCTCTGCTTCGAGACCCACGGAGACGACCTCGCCCGGGTCCGGCGAGCGCTCAAGGCGGTGGACCGAATCCTCGACATCGAGCTGGCCACGATGCTCGGCACCTACCGTGACGACCTCGTCTCTCGCATGCAGAGGCAGGAGCGGTTGGCGACCATCGGCGAGCTTAGCGCCGGCATCCACCACGAGCTGAAGAACCCGCTCGCGGCCATCGGCGCCTCGGCGTTCACGCTGTCGGAGCGGCGGGCCGTGCGGGCCGATCCCCGGGCCAACGAGATGCTCGGCACCATCCAGTCCAACGTCGACAAGTCCACCGAGATCATCGGGGACCTGCTGTCGTTCACCCGGCTGAAGGAGCCGGTGGTCGCAGCCACCCCGGCCGACCAGCTCGTCGACCGGGCCGCGGCCCGCGTCCGCATGCCGCGCGGCTACCGCCTGACGATCGACCTCGATCCGGAGCTCCCGCCGGTCCGCGCCGACGCGGCCCAGATCGAGCAGGTCTTGGTGAACCTGCTGGAGAACGCGGTCGAGGCGTGCGGCTCTCGGGGCCGAATTCGCGTGCTCGGGCGACGCATGAACGGCTCCGTCCAGCTGTCGGTCCACGACAACGGAGAGGGCATCGAGGCAGTTGAACTTCGCCGCGTCTTCGAGCCCCTGTTCAGTACCCGCCCCGACGGAGTCGGCCTTGGCCTCTCCCTCAGCCGGCACCTCGTGCATGCCAACACCGGCGAGATCGCCCTGACCTCCGAGCGAGGCGAAGGCACCACCGCCACCGTCACCCTGCCGCTTTAGCCGTGCGCGTCCTCATCGCCGACGACAACGTCGACCTCGCCGAGGCGCTGGCGACCGTGCTTCGCAGCCGCGGAGCCATCCCCGTGGTGGCGGCGGACGGAGACGTCGCCTTGCAGATCGCCCGCGGCAGCAGCTTCGACGCGGCGGTGGTCGACCTGCTGCTCCCCGGGACCTCCGGGGTCGACGTGCTGGCGAAGCTGTCCGACGACGAGGTCGCGCCGCTCCTGCTGGCGATGACGGGCTACGACCGCGCCCACGATCGGGCGAAGCTTCACGAGCTCGGCATCCGCGCTCCGCTGAGGAAGCCGTTCCCCATCCCCGAGTTCCTCGAGGCGCTGGGGCTCGCCGAGGGTCACGCGACCCTGCCGCAGCGAGCTCGGATCGCTTTGCTCGTCCCCCCGGAGGGTGGCGCGCAAATCCGCCTCGCGGGCTGCACCGTCGACCGCTTCGCCGAGGCCGAACTCCTCCGCGAGGCGGTGGCCGACCACCCCTACGACGCGGCGGTCGTGCTCACCACCGACGCCGGGGTGCCGGAGCTGACCGAAGACCTGAAGGCCCTCGATCGGGACCTCGCAGTGGTGACGGACGCGACCCCCGGCCTTCTCGTAGGGGCAGTCGAACGCACCCGGGAACGGCGTGAGTCGACCCGCAGCCACAGCCTGCTGAACGCGATGTTCCTGCAGTGCTCCGAGCCGACCCTGCTGATCGCGGGGGAGCCGCCGGCGATCGAACGGGCCAACCGGGAGCTCATCGCGCTCGTGGGTCTGCAGTCGGCCGAGCTCCAGGGCGCTCCGCTGCACACGCTGGATGACCCCGACTCCGAGAGTCCGGGCCTCGTCAGCGGCGTCGCCGAGGTGTTCGCGGGCACCTCCGAGGTCCGCCGGAAAGTCTGCATTCGACTCCGCGGCGGCGACCTCCGGGAGATGAAGGCGCGCTTCGTCCGCATCGCCGACGACCACCCGGCGGTGGCGGTCACGCTCGACCCCTACGACGATCGCGCGGGGCACGAGCAGGCCCTCCGAACCCTCGGGGCCACCGCTGCCGGCGTCGCCCATGAGATGCGCAACGCCCTCAGCGGCATCGGCAGTTCGCTGGGGATCCTGCGCTCCCGGGTGGAGGCAGAGTCCCGTGAGGGCGAGGTCCTGAACCTGGTCGTGGAGCGGGTCGACCGCGCCGCCGAGGTGATGAGCGACCTGCTCGCCTACGCCCGTCCCACCAACCCGCGCCTGAAGGTCGCCCCCCTCCGGATGGTGCTGGAAGGCGCCGCCGACCAGGTCCGAGCCCAGGCCCCCGACGGGGTCACCATCGTCGTGGAGCAGGACGACCCCACCCTGCGCGTTCGCATGGACCCGGTGGCCATCCAGTTGGCCCTCGTGAACCTGGGCCTGAACGCGGTGCAGGCCCTCGGCCAGTCCGGCCGGGTCGTCTTCGGTGGCCGATTGGACGGCGCCTACGTGGTGATCCGCGTCTCCGACAACGGTCCCGGGGTTCCCCCCGCGGCCGCCAACAAGATCTTCGAGCCCTTCTTCACGACCCGCGCCCGCGGCTCGGGGTTGGGCCTCGCGAACGTCCGCAAGGTGGTGGAGGCCCACGGCGGTCGAGTCGAACTGGCCCCCCGCGAACCCGGCGCCCATTTCGTGCTGCGCCTCCCCATCCGTCCCCGCATCCAGGAGGAACGACCATGACCGACGGCCCCGCTGTCCTCGTCGTCGACGACGAAGAACTCATCCGCTGGTCCCTCGCCGAGGAACTCCGCTCCGAGGGCTATCACCCGGTCGAAGCGGGATCCCTGGAAGAGGCCCGTACGCTCGCCGCCAAGGAGCACCTGGAGCTGTGCATCTTCGATGTACGTCTGCCCGATGGCAGCGGTGTGGATCTGCTCCGGGAGTTCCGGGAGCGCGACGCCGACCTGCCGATCGTGATGATCACGGGGCACGGCAACGTCGCCCTCGCGGTGGAGGTGACCCGGCTGGGCGCCACCGAGTACATCCCCAAGCCGTTCGACCTGACCGAGATGATGCTGGCGGTCGAACGAGCGACCAAGTCGTCGCGTCGGGCCCGCGAGCTTCGGGCCCTCCGCGCCCGTTCGGCCCGCGGCTACGGCTCGATGATCGGCGAGTCGCCGGCGATGATGCGGGTGTTCGATCTGCTCAGCCGGCTGGAGGACGCCGACGCGCCCACGGTCCTCATCCTGGGCGAGAGCGGCACCGGCAAGGACCTGGTGGCGCGAGCGATCCACGCGCGCAGCAAGCGGCGCGACGAGCCGTTCCTGGAGGTCGACTGCACGGGGCTGAGCGACACGCTGATGAACAGCGAGCTGTTCGGCCACGAGCGGGGTTCGTTCACGGACGCCAAGACCCGGAAGCTGGGCCTCTTCGAGGTCGCCGGGAAGGGCACGATCTTCCTCGATGAGATCGGCGAGCTGAGCCTGCAGACGCAGGGGCGGCTGCTCCGGGCGTTGGAGAACCGCAAGTTCAAGCGCGTCGGCGGCACCACCGACATCGAGGTGAAGGCGCGCGTCGTCGCCGCCACCAACCGAGACCTCGCCGCCGAAGTGGAGGCGGGCCGGTTCCGCCAGGACCTGTACTACCGCCTCGCCGTCATCCCCGTGGAGGTGCCCGCGCTGCGGGACCGGCACGGCGACGCCGCCCTCCTGGTCCAGCACTTCGTGCGCGAGCTCAGCCGAGACCTCGGCCGTCCCCTGACGGGCATCGAGCCCAACGCGTTGGCGCGCCTGGACGGCTACGACTGGCCCGGCAACGTGCGCGAGCTCCGCAACGTGGTCGAGCGAGCGGTCATCCTGTCGCGCGGACCGACGATCACGGTCGCGGACCTCCCCCCCGAGCTGTCCGGCGGTCGAACCGGTGGCCACTCCCTCAGTGGGGGCCCGTTCCGACTCCCCGACGAGGGCATCAACCTCGCCGAGATGGAGCACGACCTCGTGCTTCAGGCGCTGGAGCGGACGGACAACAACCAGTCCGCAGCGGCGCGCCTGTTGGGCATCGGTCGGTACGCCTTGCGGTACCGGATGGAGAAGCTGGGGCTGCTCAAGAAGGGCAGCGCCACCGAAGAGGGGGCCCTGGCCGAAGCCTAGGATCGCCTCAACAGGGCGTTGGTGCATGGCTCGGCGTCTTGACCTTCTGGACCTGCTCGACCCAGCGTGCTCTCCGAGGCAAAGCCTCGGGAGACGACCAAGATGGCCGCGCGTACGAAGAGCAAGGTGACGCCGAAGTACAAGACGAAGTACCGGGTGCGGAACTGGGCGGCGTACGAGAAGTCACTCCGCCGTCGCGGCGACATCACGATCTGGTTCGACGCCGCCGC
>JAAESI010000246.1 GCA_024229515.1 Pseudomonadota bacterium
CGGGCCCGCGGTGAGATGGCCCAGAGAAACGAAGCCCTCACGGCTTGCAACATCCTGAACCGGATGTCTGAACTCGGGATGCCGAGGTCAGAGCGGATCGCGACGGCTTGAAAACCGGGGGCCAGGGCGGCTCTTCATGTGCCGATTCGATCCTTGCACCAACGCCGCTCGGCGAGGAAGGTGCCACCGAGGCCTAGTGATAGAAGGTCAGCGTGCCCGCCACCGGCCGGATCGGGTCCGTGCGGGGCAGGTTGTGCGCCTGGTCCATCGCGTACTCGGTGAACCGCAGGTTCTCCGCCGCCAGCCGGTCCTGCGGGAAGATCCCGTCCAGCACCGTCATCGTCAGCCCCTCCAGGTCCGTCAGCGCGTCGCCCGTGATCGCCGTCACCAGGTCCGCGATCGCGGCCTCGTGCAGCTTGTCCACCGCCGCCCCGCGCAGGCCGAAGCTCTCCGACAGGTTCAGCAGCGCCTTCTCCTTGTCCTCGTGCGCCAGGGCCAACTCACCGGCCCGAATCGCCATCAGGTCCGACGCGATCAGGTCCCGCGCCACCCGGCTGTACAGCGCCGGATCACTCTGCTGATCGACCTGTGTCTGCTCGTAATCCTGCAGCGGGTCGTTCGGCAGATTGCCGCCGAACTTCACCGGGATCGGCTGCGTCAGGTTCGCGTGCAACGCCGACCCGTCCACCTGCCGCACCACCGTGCTGATCGGCACTCCGTCCATCCGCACCGGCTTGTCCGTGAGCATGTAGACGACGTTCCGCGGGTCGACCCCGTTGAACACCGACAGCCGCATCGGAACCACCGGCGCGTCCACCTTGAAGCGGAAGCCCATGCCCTGCACGTGGCCGTCGAACCCGGCCCCCGGCGGCAGCGACGAATCCACCGAGCGCATGCCCGGCCGCGCGTTCAGCGTGTCGCCCGCGCCGACCTTCGCCTTCACCGCCACGAAGCACCACCGGTCGGTCACGTAGTCCTGCGTCACCGCGTCCATGCCCGAGGGGTACTGGTACGAGTTGTCCTCCATCCAGACCTGGAGCGCACGCGGGCTGCCCGCCTCGAGCACCGCCACCTGGTACATGCCGATGGCCTCCTCGCTGATGACCCGGACCTCGTCCAGCTCCAGCGGCGCTTCGCCCTCCGACTTCCGGGATCGGCTCGCCCCCGCCCCGCCGGCGTCCATCGCGGCGGGCTCCGGGTACGGGATGTGCTCGTAGATGTTCACCTGCAGCGTCGGCGGATCCACCGCCGCTTCCAGGTGCGCGAACGTGTCGTCCGAGATCTTCCGAATCGCCGGCGGCGACGGGAACGGGATCAGCATCCCGAAGTCCGCCACGTTCCCGTTGAACCCGGGACGCAACGCCATCGTCTCGATGCCGTCCTTGAAGAACACCCACGTCCGCTGCGCGCCCACGCGCTCGATCGTCGGCGTCTGACCGCCCGTGATGTTCAGCGGCGGGACCATCCCGCAGGGGTCCGCAAAGCCGTCCGAAGGCAGCGACGCCGTCGCCAGGAGGCCCGCCGTCAGGGCCAGGGCTGCTCGTAGATTTCTCATGTTCGATCTCCGTTCTGAAGGCGCGTTCGATACTGAAGCGCAGCGCCGCCGCTGCTCATTCCGTCGCTCAGCCAGACCCGTCCCAGGTCCGTCCACTCGTCTTGTTTCGTGACCGCGAACCACGGCCCGGCCCCAAAGTGGGCCCCCTGGATTCACCACCGGCTCCACAGGTGGTCCAGCCCCACCCGCTTCACCCGGCCCGACACCTCGACGTGCCCCAGATCACCCGTGGCCGTCATCTCGGTGTGGCGCCCCTTGCCCAGCGCGAACCCGGCGTCCGCGAGCACCGCGCGCACCCGGCCGTCGTCGTCGATCAGCCGCATCTCGATCGCGGCCGTGTTCCACGCCAACTCCGTCTCCAGGAACGCCCGCCAATCCGCCGGCAGCGTCGAGGCCGCCATCAGCTCCCGCGTGCGTTCACCGTGGAACAGCAGCGTCTCCAACGGCAGGCTCGGGGCGTCGATCGGCTCCGCCAGCCAGTCCGTGATGAGCCCGTCGAACTCCTCGTGGGTCAGCCGCTCGCCGTTCGGATCATCGAACGCGCAGGAGGTCTTGCAGCGCTCGACAGCGGGATCCGCGACCGGCTCTACCAGCCCATCGGATTGTGCATTGTGCAGGGTCTGACCCCCGGCCCCGCCGGCGAGGAGGAGGGCCAGGAGGAGGAGCGGGCGGGTCACTTCGTCACCTTGGCGCCGCCGCCGTAGCCGTACTTGGCGGAGGCTCCCTGGACCGAGAGGAGCTGGCGGACTTCGTCCTTGCCGACCACCGCGGCCCATTGGTCGAGCAGCCCCTTGGTGTCCTGCACCGGCCACTGCATGCCCGCCACCCGGTGGAGGCCGACGCTGCGGAGGTTGTTGTAGATCTGCTGCTTCTCGCTGTTCAGGCCGTTCAGGTCGCAGTGCACGTGCCACGCGAGGAGTCGCGCCACGATCTCGCGCGCCTTCGCCTGGTCCCACGAGACCGCCGGCACGTACAGCGCGCCGCCCGCCCAGGGCACGCCGCTCAGGCCCGGCACGTAGGTGTAGGTGTCGATGATCGCCAGCTGCTGCTGCTCGCCCCGGTTCCCGAGGGTGCCCAGGTAGCCCGCCGCGAGGCGACGCACGTTGTTGTCGGCGTGCGTGAACATCACCTCCGCCAGCGGCCCCGCGCCGGCCGCGAGGATCGGCTCCGCGAACGCCTGCTGCAGGTTCGAGTTGCTCAGGCTCAGCTGGATCATCGACGCCACGTCCGCGTCATCGCCCATCAGCGCCACCGCGCGAATGCCCATCGGCCGACTGACCGCGGGGAACTCGTTGGCCAGCGAACTGAGCGCGCTCAGCTGCTCCATCGTCTGCGTCCGCTGAATCCGCGCCGCCGCCGCCCACGCGCGCACCAGCGGCGAGGCCGTCGAGCGCTGGTGGATCAGCGTCAGCGTCTGCTCCGCCGAGTCGTGCTCGATCGACGCGAGGGCCCGGATCGCGTGCCCCGACATCTCCGGATCCGACGCCAGCAGGGCCGCGTCCTGAAGCGAACCGACTACCTGCGGTCCCAGCTCTACCAGGCGCGCGTGCGCCGCCTCCGAGCTCGCCGGATCGACCGTCTGCGTCAGCAGGTTCCGATGCTCCGCGGGCAGGCCCGTCAGCCACCGGTCCGTCGGTCCCGCGACCGTCGGCGGCGTGCTCGGCTCCCCGCCCGTGATGCGCCGCGGGGTCGCGTCGTCATCGTCGTCGGCATCGAAGTCCTTGGCCGGTTCGCAGGTTCCAAACGCCGACAACGCCACAACCAGGACGAACAGGCTCAACAGATGAAGCTTCATGAATCCTCCGAGGGTCGCTCGGATGCCAGGATAGGGCCCGCTCCTCGGTTCCGCTAGTTACGCAAGGTTTGCACAAAGTCGCGGCTCAGCCCTCGTTGGGACCGTCCGCGGCCGGTCGCGAGGTCGGCACCGTTAGGCTCACCGACAGCCCGCCCAGGTTCGCCGAACCCCGGTAGCTCACCGGCAGCGCGTCCCCCGCCGAGGTGCGCGGGAGCAGCTCGAGGTGCTCGTAGAACAGGTCGATCGCGAGCCAGTCCGTCGCGTGGATCGTGCCCCCCGCGGTGATGCCCAGCCGGGTCGAATCCGGCGACGACGGCGACAGCGTCTCCGCCGGCGAGGGGGCGCCCCACAGACCGTCGGCGTAGAGCCCGCCGCGCACCGTCACGTACCGATGAGCGCGCGCCTCGACCCCGCCCCGGATCGCCATCGTCGGCTGCCAGTCGTTCGGGATCACCGTGTCCGTCGTCGCCTCGTCCGCGAAGTCGATGGCGGTCTCGGCGTTGACGTTCCACAGCGTCAACGACACCTCGGTCAGGATGCGCAGCGGCGCAGCCCCCGACTTCGGCAGCTTCGGACGGAGCGCGAAGCCCAGGGCGATCCGGTCCGGCAAGGTCACGTGGCTCGTCGCCGTCTGATCCGGAAAGCGCGGACCGAACGGCTCCGGCACCTCGAAGTCGGCCTCCCCCTCCAGCGGGATCGCCGTGCGGCTGCGGTACGTCAGCCCCAGCTGCGCGTACGGGGAGAACCGCACCATCGCGGAGGCGTCGATGCCGATCCCGGCCCCCCGCAGCGCGATCTCCGCCGACCCTTCCTCCGCCACGTGGTCGGTCGCCTTGCGAATCCGCAGCGAGCCCGCGTCGAAGTGCGGCCCCGCCGAGATCGCCACCGGCCCCACCCTGAAGGCGAAGTAGGCCGTGACCCGCGCGAACGTCGGGCGCGACTCCAGGATCTCGAAGCGGTGCTCCCAATCGTCCGGCCACCGCACCCCGCCGGCGTAGTTGAGGTTCACGGTCGCGCCGATCGCCCACCAGGCGTGGCTGTACGACAGGTACAGGTAGGGCGGGGTCGACAGCGGGTTCGCCGTCGCGCCCTCCCAGCCGTCGCCGGTGGCGCGCACCGTCGAGCCGCCAAGGATGATGCCGACCGCCGCCCGGAAGCCTTCGCCGTCCGCCGTCGCCGCCGGGTTGAACCACGCCGCCGCGGGATCGTTCGAGATCGCCGCGCCCGCGTGAGCCGCACCCGCGACGGCGGCGCTCTGGGGGGCGAGCTCGTAGCCCCCCGCCAGTGCGCTCCCGGGGACCAGGAAAGCCGCCACCACCAGGGCCCGCATCACGGCTCCAGGTCTCCGGCGAGGAAGTCGGCGAGGTCGACGAGCATGGCGTCGCCGAGGCCCGGGACGATGAGATCGGCGTGCAGAATCGAGGGGTACGCGATCATCGGCAGGCCGGAGGCCCGCTGGAGCGTCTCGGTGGTGTGGTTGGGGATGATCAGGTCGCCGGACTCGCTGTTGATGCGGTCGATCTGGATCATCGCGTCGCGCTCGTCCTCGACGTACAGATGCGCGACTGCGAGCGGATCGACCGCATCCAGCAGCCACGTCGCCACCTGCAGCATGCGCTCGGACTCGAACGATCCCGGCTCCAGCTCGTTCTGGAGCATCACCGCGTCGACCTGGGGGCTGAAGAAGCTCGAATCGAGGAACAGGTCGACGTAGTTGGCGCCGGCGACGTTCAGCACCGCGCGGTCGACCGCGGGGTCCAACGCGACGTACAGGCTCCCGAAGATCGAGCCCAGCGACTGCCCCGCGTAGTGGAACGACTCGCGCTCGATCGTCTGGCCGAAGACCGCGTCCCACATCGGCTCGGTGCGCAGCGAATAGGACAGCGTGCCGAGGTCCACCAACGCCTGCCGCACGTGGTCGGGGATGTGCGCGATGTCCGAGACGTCCAGCAGCGCCGCGCCCGCGACGGGGGCCATGTCGATGATGGGGAAGGTGCTGAAGTCCTCGACGTTGCCGTCCGCGTCGAGGCACTCGCCGGCGGGTCCGCAGGTGGCGTCGTCGCCGGAGACGCAGGGCGGGAAGTACAGCAGCGCGTCGGTCAGCCCGGTCAGGTCCTGGAGCTCCTCGGGGAGGAAGTTGGGGGTGGCGACCAGGGAGGCGTCGACGCACTCGATCCGTTCGCCGTGGAACGGGAAGTCGATCGCGACGGCGGCGAACCCCTCGCGCGCCAGCCGCCCCGAGATCGTCAGCAGGAAGCGCCGGTCCGTGACCACCGCGTGGCCGAACACGACGACCTTCAGCGGTCCCGCCGGGGGGTCCTCCGGGATCGTCGCGAGGTAGTGGATCGGCCGCATCTCGTAGGCGTCGCCCTCGTTCCAGCGGCGGGTCCCGGGGTCGAGGAAGTAGGGCATGTCAATGGTGCCCTGCACGACCTCGGCGACACCGTCGACGCGGCCGATGTAGACGTCCGGCCCGGGGTTGCCGAGGCCGGGGAAGAGGTCCGCCAACGCGTGGTCCGTGCCGATGAGCCGCCACGCCGGCTTGCGGCTGTCGACGGTCGGCGTCGGGTGCTTGCCGGTCAGCTCGCCGAGCACCAGCGTCTCACGCAGATCGGGCACCGCGTCCATCGTCGTGAACGGCCACGCCACCGTGACGGAGTCCCGCCCCAGCGCATCGAGCAGGGTCGCTTGCGACGACCGCACGCCCTCCAGGCGGACCGCATCGTCGTCTTCCAGGGAGCCGATCGTGCGCTCGCCGTCGGCCCAGATCGGCATCGGCAGGCCGAGCATCGCCCCCATCGGCATCGGCACCACCGGCCGGCCTTCGAGGTCGAGCAGCCCCTCGGTCACCACCATCGCGTAGGTGCGCGCGGCGGCCAGGGGCAGCACGTCGCCGTCGAGGATCGCGAACAAGAAGCGGCAGTCTTCATCGACCGGAGCGGCTTCGCAGAGCGTGGGCCCGTCGCCCGCCATGAGCACGATCTCGGCCTCGACCTGCTCGCCCGTCTGAGCGACGTCGTAGAGGCGCACGGTGTCCGAGGTGACGGTCGCCGGATCGACCGGTCCGGTCAGCTCGAAGAAGGGGTTGGCCGTGATCCCGAACCCGCTCATCTGGTTCGCCACGAGCTTGGCGTCGGCCTCCAACTCGGTGTCGTGGTCGGCCGGGGTGAGGTCGACGAGCCCGGTGGCGGGGTCGATGAGCATGTCGAACGGCAGCGGCACGCGCTGGCTGTCCGAATCCATCGCGACCTCGACCCGGGTGGTCGTGTGGAACTCCCACAGGGCGATGATGTCGTCGCGGGGCACGCCGGCGCCATCGGTGTGGGCGAAGTAGGGCTGGAGCGTCTGGCGCAGCGCCTCCATGCGGTCGGCCGTGTCCTGCCGGTCGGCGCGGGTGTCGCCGGAGAAGGCGCGCGGGTGGGTGTCCAGCGGCTCGTCGAGGCGGAGGTACCAGAAGGCCGCGTCGGGGCCGATCGCTCCGCCGTCCGCGGTTCGCAGGCCGTCTTCGCCGCCGCGGGCGGTCACCATGTAGGTGCCCCCCCGGTCCCACCCTTGGCGGGGCGGGAGGATCTCGACGGTCTGCCCGTCCTCGGAGACTTCGATGGTGGTTCCGCTCGTAAGGACCGGCTCCGTGCCCCATTCCCAGACCTGGAGCGTGGAGGACGTGGCGGTGATCGGATCGATGGGCTCACTGAACTCGATCTTCCCCGCCGTGGCGGTGGACCAGCCGTCCAGCGTGTTGAGCCACTCCCGCATCGCGACCTCAGCCGAGGTCAGGTCCGCGCCGTCGGTGCTGAGGTCGATGTGACCGGCCTCATCATCGACGAGCGCCTGGTTCGGCGTCGGGATGCGCCGGCTACCGGGGTCGTAGACGGCGTAGGCGTAGGGGGCGACGGGCTCGAGATCGAGCGGCTTGCAGGCGCTCAGGAGAACAACTACGACGAGAAGCGCGCGTCGCACGGCGCGGACTTTAGCGGAGGTGATCGATGACCCGGATGATTGTGCTGACGGCAGTGGCGCTGCTCCTGGCCGCACCCGCGCTTGCGGGCGAGACGATCGAGGCCGACGGCCACACCTGAAAGGTCCGGGACACGAACCTCAACTGGTCCAAGGACGTCGACGACGCGGCGGCTCGACTTGAGACCACGGTCATCGTGTCCGTGGTCGACGCCCGGGACATCGGCTGGCCCGACGGGGCCATCGGCGCGACTGTGACCCGGGGCTCCTGGGGCATCGTCACCGATCGCTCGGTCTTCTTCGCCGAGGACGGGCTGGAGCGGAGCTTCGAGGGGTACATCGCCGCCATCGGCCGGTCGGTCGGCCTCGACGCATCGTCCAGCCGATTCGAGGTCCCCGGAGGTCCCCACGCGCGCATCGAGGCGGAGCTTCAGGAGTTCTGGCTCACCTCCGGCGACGGCCCCCTCCACCCCGCCGTGACGACCTTCACCGTCGAGCTTCGCTTCTTCGCCCCCGGCACCGACACACCCGGGCTGGTGCTGACCGTCGAGCGCCCCACGGCGACCGCGCCGCGGTTCGGCAAGTCCGGGTGGGAGCAGGCGATGGAGGCGGCGGTGCCCCTGCTCGAGAAGGCGCTGCAGCACCAGGACGCCCAGGCGACGCTGGCGCGACCGGCGCCCCGGGCCTACGCCACTCCGCCGCACCCCGACGAGACCGTCCCCAAGGCTCCCGCCCCGGGCGCCGGGCGCCCGACGTCGTTCCGGGTGGCCTGGATCAAGCGCGCAGACGGCTCGACCCTCGTCGGCACGGTGTTGGGCGTGGCCGACGACGGCGTCTGCGTCGCCACCGCTGCGGGCGAGCTTCTGCTGCCGCGGTCGGACGTGGCCGAGAACGAGATGTTCGAGCTCCCCGTCGGCGCCGGCACGACCGAGGGCGCGCTGGTGGGCGTCGCCACCGCCGAGGACGGGACCCGGTTCGCGGGCGCCGTGGTCGCCACCGATCCGTGGACGCTGGCGGGGCCGACGGAGCTGAAGTCCTACGCCGACGGCAGTTCGATCCTCACCGGACCGATCCAGTTCGCGCCGCGCCTCGGCGGCCTCTGCGCCGGCTACGACCGGTAGCTAGGGGAGAATCCGGACCTTCGTTCCCACTTTGGTGTGGGGCCACAGTTCGTCGATCACCGCGTTGTCGGCGGCGACGCAGCCGAGGGTCCAGTCCGACGATCCGCCCATGCCGTGGATCTCGATCAGTCCACCGAGATCGGAGTACTGCGGCGGGGTGGAGCCCTTGGTGTGGGCGTCGTCGATCTTCTTCTTGGTGGCAGCGTCGATGATGCCTGCTTCGAGCCCCCGGGCAGCGTCCGCGGGGTCGGGGTAGTTGATGAGAAACGCCTTGTAGTACTGAGACTTGGGGATGAGGCGGGTGATGGTGAAGGAGCCTTCGGGGGTCTTGCCGTCGCCCTGCCGCTCCTTGTCCCCCTCGGGGGCAAAGCCGAGACCGATTCGGTACGAGCGCACGATGTGGCCGTCGGGACCGGGGGGCGAGACCACCTCCATCCGGCGGTCGGCCTTGCGCACGACCAGCTCGAAGCCCTTCTCGTTGATGTTGGACCAGCCGACCTCGTCCTCGGCGAGCCCGGGGGCCGCGACGAGGAGCAGGACGAGGGAGAACAGGGCGGTGCCGATGCGAGCCATGTGGATGAGACACCGCCAGGGGGGGGAAGGTTCCACGGCTGGACCGCTCGCCGGGTCCTGACCGGCCCGGGGTGGCATTTCGCATGCGAACCGCCGGGGCTCCGCCTACGTTGTTCTCATGGTCGATGGGATCACGTGCCCCGCTTGCGGGAAGGAACAGGCCGCCGCCACGGACTGCCGGGGCTGCGGAATCGTGTTCGCTCGCTACGGCGAGGCGCGCAGCCTGTTCACCGCGCGGCGCACCCCCACAAAGGGTCCCCGGTCGCCCCGCTCGGCGCTGACGGAGCTCCGGCCGAGCTGGCGCGTGGTGCTGCTGGCGATGGGCTTCGGCCTGATCGGCGGGTACGCGATCTGGTTCGATGGCGAGCCGGAGCCGACCGCCCCGACGACGGTGACGGTTCAGACCCCCGCGGCCGAAGCCGCTCCCGCCTCGGACCCGGTCTCCGCCGAGGCCGCCCCCGGACTGACGGCGGACCAGCTGCGCTGGGGCCTCGTGGACGAGTGGACGACGCCCGGTGAACGCGCCAATCCCGGGCCAGATGGACCATCTGGACGCCAGGTGGCGGACGAACGCGCCAATCCCGGGCCACATGACCCATCTGAACGCCAGGTGGCGGACGAACGCGCCAATCCCGGGCCACATGACTCATCTGGCCCCCGTTTGACCGACTCCCCCCGGTCGCCCCGGGGTGAAACCACCGCCGACTACGCCGCCCGCGGTGGCGGCAGCCCCAACGAGCGGTTCGACCCGGTGGGAGGCCGCGGTTGGTACGAGGGGCTCGACGGCTACGAGCGAGCACTGGACGAACGCGACCGCTACGACAAGACGCTGGTCGTCTACTTCCATGCTCCCTGGTGCAACTGGTGCGCGCGCTTCCGGCGCGAGTACCTGAGCCACCCGGACATGAAGGCGTTCCTGGACCGCACGGTCCGGGTCCACATCGATCCGGAGAACTCGGACGCCGAGGCCGAGCTCGCGACGATGTTCGGCGTGCGCGCGTTCCCCAGCTTCTACGTCGTGCCCGCGGGCACGGAGCGTCCCGAGCGGCTCCATCCGTTCCTCGGCGACGTCGAGTTGAGCCCGGAGGAGTTCGCCTCCCGCGCCGCCTACGTGGCCCGCGGGGTGGTGTTCCCGTACGACGAGCCCGACGTGCTGAGTTTCGATGGGTTGAAGCCGCTGCACTACGACATGCGGCGCTCCCGGCGGACCGGACGGCAGAGCCGGCGCTGAGCCGACGCGAGGTGACTCGCGGAGCACCCTGGGTACACTGTCGAACCCGCGACCCTGAACCCAAGGTGCAGCAAGTGTCCACGAGCAAGACCACGACCGATGTGAACGAGAAGCAGGCCGCCGTTCAGGCCCTTCTGGATGCGCCTCCCAGCGAGATCCACAGCCTCGAATCCATCCTCGCCAAGCTCCCCGAAGCCGATCGCAAGGAGGCGATGCGCATCCTCTACGGCACGCTGCCGGAGACGCTGCCCATCCCCGCCGCGACGAAGGCGTTCGCCGACAAGCGCAACTTCGACGTCGCCGCCTACAAGTTCCACGCCGCCGCCGAGCAGCGTCGGGCCGCGCGGATCGTGCGCGTCGGCGTCATCCAGAACCAGATCGTCGAGTCGACCTCGTCGCCGGTGGAGACGCAGTTCCAGGCGCTCCTGGCCCGCACCACGGAGATGATCGAGGCGGCCGGCCAGATGGGCGTCAACGTGCTCGGCCTGCAGGAAGCCTGGACGATGCCGTTCGCCTTCTGCACTCGGGAGAAGCAGCCCTGGCTGGAGTTCGCCGAGGAGGTCGACGGCCCGTCGACGCAGGCGCTGTCGGTGCTCGCCAAGAAGCACAACATGGTCATCGTCTCGCCCATCCTGGAGCGCGACGGGGCGCATGGCGGGACGATCCACAACACCGCGGTCATCATCGGCAACCGCGGCAACGTCATCGGCAAGCACCGCAAGAACCACATCCCCCGCGTCGGCGACTTCAACGAGTCGACCTACTACATGGAGGGCGAGGACGGGCACCCGGTGTTTGCGACCGAGTTCGGCAACGTCGCGGTCAACATCTGCTACGGCCGGCACCACCCCCTGAACTGGCTGATGTTCGGCATCAACGGCGCGGAGATCGTGTTCAACCCGTCCGCCACGGTCGGCGCCCTGTCCGAGCCGCTGTGGCCCGTCGAGGCGCGCTGCGCGTCCATCGCGAACAACTACTTCGTCGCCGGCATCAACCGCATCGGCACCGAGACGTTCCCCAACGCCTTCACCTCCGGCAACGGCCAGGCGTCGCACAACGACTTCGGCCACTTCTACGGTTCGTCGTACGTCGGCGCCCCCAACGGTTCGCGCACCCCCGGGCTGTCGCGCATCAAGGACGGCCTGTTGGTGTCCGAGATCGACCTGAACCACTGCCGGCAGGTCAAAGATGTCTGGGGCTTCCAGATGACCGGGCGGCTCGAGGAGTACGCCAACGCGCTCGCCGAGGCTGCGAAGCTGGGGTTCGAGCCGCAGATCATTCACGACACCGGCGAGTAGAAGCGCCGCCAGGGCGCTCGCCGCTCGCCCACATCGGCGATGTCCGCCGGGACTGAGCGCTGCGGCGCTCGCTACTCCGCCACATCGACGATGTCCGCCTGGTCTGAGCGCTGCGGCGCTCGCTACTCCGCCACATCGACGATGCTCGCCTGGTCTGAGCGCGTGGGCGCTCGCCGCTCCCCCACATCGACGATGTTCGCGAGGTCTGAGCGCTGCGGCGCTCGCTACTCGGCCACATCGACGATGTCCGCCTGGTCTGAGCGCGTGGGCGCTCGCTGCTCCCCCACATCGACGATGTTCGCGAGGTCTGAGCGCTGCGGCGCTCGCTACTCGGCCACATCGACAATGTCCGCCTGGTCTGAGCGCGTGGGCGCTCGCCGCTCGCCCACATCGGCGATGTCCGTCCGGACTGAGCGCTGCGGCGCTCGCTACTCCGCCACATCGGCGATGTCCGCCAGGACTGGCGCTCCGCCTACGCCTCCTTCGGCAACACGTTCCGCCACAAGAAAATCCAGGCCGTCATCGACTCCAACCGCCCATCCACCTCCCGAGCCGGCCGAACCGCCGCCGCGTGCAGCCCCAACCAGAGAATCCGCCGAAGCTCCGTAAGCGCCGGCCCCAGCAGCGGCTGCTCCAACAGCGTGTGCCCATGCAGCACCGACGTTGCCAACTGACACCCCACCCGACCCTGATGCTGTGCCATGCCGCGCCCCCAGCCGGTCTCCGCGCTCGGGTCCTCGACGAGCCCGCGCGCCGTCTCCGCCCCCCACTCGATCGCCGCCCGGTACGCCGACCCCGGCGGGTGCGTGCGCTCCAACTCGGGCAGCTCCGCCTCCAGCGTCTCCGCCACCGACGCCAACCACGCCCCGTCCCCGGCGCCCGGACTCAGCCCCATCGCCGACTCGGCATCCATGAGCACCTCGACCGGGTCGAACGACTTGCTCAGGCTCGCCACCGTGCCCCGCATCCAGTTCACGTAGTCGTCCCGCGGCAAGCTCCGCTCGGCGTCGATCTTCACGGTGTCCGGCACACACCAGACCCGCACGAAGCCGGCCCGGAGGTTCGCCCAGGACTGGGGATCCGCGTGCAACGGCGCCCCCGAGGTGGCGTACCGCTCCATGCAGGCGCACTCGGACCGCAACGACGCGTGCCACTCCTCCCCGCAGGCCACCAGCACCGCCGGAAACGCCCGACACCCCAGCGGCTTCGCCTCGGCCCCGCCCGCGGCGTGGACCGCACACCGACCGTCGTCCTCCAGGAACGCACAGCCGCCGTCGACCTCGACCACGTTCAGCGGCCCCTCGGGCGCCTCGTCGAACGCCGGGTAGAAGACATCGTCCAGGGGCACCGGCCCCTCCCAACGATCCTTCATCACCGCCCGGATCCGCGCCGCGTCCTCCGACGTCGTCGGCATGTGGTGGTAGCTCGCGCAGCACGCCCCCGAACCGTCGCAGTGCGCCTTCAGCATCGGCAGGTGCAGCGGCCGCGTGCCGTCCGCCGGGATCACCGGCCGACCGATCAGCTGACCCTGCAGCGGCTGCCCGCCCTCGGTCCGCGCAATGGGAACCGGTTCGGCGCGTAGTCCCGCCGTCGAGGTGCCTGGCGACCGCTCGATCGCTGCCGACCCGTCGGCGGGATGCACGAACTCCTTCAGTTCGCCGTCCCACCACGCTCGACGCACCAATCCCAGGCCGCTGCCACCTCGTTCAAAAGCCATGCTCGGACTCTGCTATATCGCCGGTCCGTCGGAAAGGACGACACGACAGTGGGCAACTTGATTTGGCTGATCTCCGCGTTCCTCGGACCGTTGATTTGGCTGATCCCCCACTTCATGGGCTTCGGCCACGACCTCAGCCCCGGCATGCAGTCGCTGCTGTCCGGCCTGAGCATCGTCAGCGCCGCCTTCCTCCTCAGCTGGGCCACCGAACTGAGCGAGGAGTACGTCCCGCCGTCCTTCGCCCTCATCATCCTCGCCCTCATCTCCGTGCTCCCCGAGTACGCCGTCGACATGCACTTCGCCTGGCAGGCCGGCAAGGACCCCACCTACAAAGCCTTCGCCGTCGCCAACATGACCGGCGCCAACCGGCTCCTCATCGGAGTCGGCTGGTCGATGCTCGTCTTCGTCCTGTTCTTCCGAACCAGACAGAAGACGCTCGAGGTCCATCCCTCCCAACGGCTGGAGCTCGGCTTCCTCCTCCTGGCCACCGTCTACTCGCTGGTTCTGCCGATCAAAGAGACCCTGACGCTGGCCGACACCGGCGTCTTCTTCGCCATCTTCGGCCTCTACGTCTGGCGCGCCCTCAAGACCGAGCATGAGGAGCACCCCCTCGTCGGCCCCGCCCTGTGGATGGACGAGCGCATGGGCAAGGCCGGCAAGCTGTCCGTCATCGCCTTTTTCGGCGTCTACGCCTGCGGCGCCATCTGGTTCGGCGCCGAGCCCTTCGCCGAAGGCCTCGTCGAGGTCGGCCGCGACTGGCAGATCGACGAGTTCATCCTCATCCAGCTCGTCGCCCCCCTGGCGTCCGAATCGCCCGAGTTCATCGTCGCCATCCTGTTCGTCATCCGGCACCGAGCCTCCACCGCGCTGGGCGCGCTGGTCAGCTCCAAGGTCAACCAGTGGACGCTGCTGGTGGGCGCGATTCCAATCGTCTACTCGCTGTCCCGCGGTGAAATCTCGACCCTCGATCTGGCCGCGCGCCCCCGCGAGGAGCTGCTCCTGACGGCCGCGCAGTCGCTGTTCGCGATCGTCCTGCTGTCGAACCTCCGCTTCACCCTCATGGAGGCCGTCGGGCTCTTCGTGCTGTTCGTGGTGCCGTGGTTCTTCCCCGGCGAAGGAAGCCACTACATCTTCAGCGCCATCTACTTCGTGCTCGCCTTCATCTGGGCCTTCAAGGACGAGGACAGCAGGCGCGGTGTCGGACGCCTGCTGCGGCTCCGCGGATGAGAACCCTGCTGGCCGCCCTGCTCCTGAGCGTGGGGGCATGCGGACCCAACCCCGACCCCGAGGCTGCCCCCACCCCCGCCCCGGACGTCCAGACGGTCTGCTGCGACGAGTGCAAATTGGCCGCCTCGACCGACCCCTCGGCGATGAACCTGGACCTGGTTCCGTGCGTCGATTATCGGCGCCATACGGTCAACGGGGAGCCCGCGCTGAGCGAGGCTTGTGCGGCCTGGTTTTCCGAACACCCCGCAATGGTGCAAGACTGCCGCTGAGGTTGGGATCTGATGGCGCGTTTGGACCTGTATCGAGATGGTCGGTGGGTGAAGTCGCTTCCGCTGGGGGAGCGGACGTACCTCGTCGGCCGTGACCCCGCCTGCGACCTCGTGCTCAGCGACACGCTGGTCTCCCGGCGGCACTTCCAGCTCATGTGGCAGGGCACCGAGTACATGCTCAAAGACCTGGACACCGGCAACGGCACCCTGGTCAACGGCGTACGCGAGTTCAGCAAGATCATGCGCGTCGCCTCCACCCTGCAGGTCGGCGCCGAGATGATGCTGTTCGACCCCGAGGCCGACGGCGACGAGACCCCCGACGGCGACGAGCTCCCCGAGTGGGCGTTGTCGATCGTCGACGAGGACGACGACAGCCTCCCCGTCACCGCCCACGTCGCCCCCGCCGAGCTGCACCGCATGCAAGCCAAGGTGCGCGCCCGCCAGCGGCCTCACCTCGTCGTGCGCAGCGGCGGCGGCAGCACCCTCGACATCCACCCCCTCGACATCCACCCCCTCGACACCAAGGTGACGCCCATCGGGTTCGGCCCGGTGCGGATTTCGCTGGGCAGCTCGCCCAAGGGCCGGGAGCAGGTGCTCGCCAAGGCGACCAAGCTCGACGACGGCACCGTCCGGATCAAAGCCAAGGGGCTCTTCGGCAAGTTCGAGCACGGCGGCAAGAGCAAGAAGGACGTCACCCTGAAATCGGGCGGCCAGGTCGTCATCGCAGGGGCCACGCTGGAGTACCATGCCGGTCTCGAAGGCGGAGACGGATCCTGAAGCACCTTGTTCTGATCGCTGCGGCGAGTCTCCTGTTGTTGGGCTGCCCGCCCGACGACGGCTCCGTGCCGCCGACGTTCCCCGACCTCGGCACCACCCCCACGGCGTCGACGGCGCCCCCGCCCAGCATCACCCCCGACCCCGCCAAGGAGAAGGTGCGCGCCTGCGTGCTCCTCCCCTCCAGCGGCTCCGCCAAGGACGTCGGCGCGGAGATGCGCCGGGGCATGGCCATCGCTCAGGCCGAGGTCGCCGCCCAGGCCTGGCGCAAGCGGGCCATCGAGTGGGTCGAGCAGGACACCCGCTCGACCGAGGTCGGCGCCACCGCCGCCTTCCAGCGTTGCTACACCGAAGGCTTCCCCGTCATCGTCGGCCCGGTCCACCCCGAGCCCGTCACCGCCATCCTCCCGGTCGCCAAGGCCCACGACGCGCTCCTCGTCATCCCCCGGATCGGGGCCGCGTTGCCGTCCGAGTGGGCCGAGCAGGCCGTCGCCGTGGGGCCCGCCGCCACCTCCATGGGCACGCTCGCGGCCAAGGACAGCCTCGAAGGGCGGCAGATCACCACGGCCGCGGTGCTGCACACCCCCGGCATCTTCGGCTCCACCGTCGCCGACGCCTTCGTCGACCGCTACAAGGCCGGCGGCGGCACCATCGTCAGCGTCACCGAGCTCGAAGAGGGCAAGCCCGACGCGTGGCGCTCCACCGTGCTCGAAGCCGGCACCAAGGGGGCCCGCGCCTTCTTCGTGGTCGGCCCCCACGCCCCCTCCGAAGCGGTCGCCTCCGCCCTCAACGACGACCCCCTCGGCGGCGCCCACGTCTGGTTCATCGACTGGGGCATGTTCCCCACCGTCGCCACCGCCGCCGGCGAACACGGCTACCGGCGCGCCCACTGGATCAACCGGCTGTCGCCCCAGGGCGAGTTCGCCGCGACCTACGTGACGCGCTACCAGAGCCAGCCGGACTACGCCGCGGGCGACGGCTACGACGCCATCCTCGTCGCCGCCAACGCCATCGAAGCGGCGCCCGAGCCGACGCCCGCCGCCCTCGCCGCCGCGGCGCGCGAGCTCAAGGACATCAAGGGGGCCTTCGGGGAAGGCGAGATGACCGCCGACGGTGAGCGCACCGTCTCGACGTCAGCCAGCTACCAGGTCTTCGAGGTCACCGTCGAAGAGGTCACCGCTCACTGGGTTTTTTCACCGAGCGAGCGCTAGGCAGCGTGCCCAGACCGTTGCTCGTGCCCTGATCCTCGATCTCCCGCAGCGTCGCCTCGAGCAGCTTGCGGCTGATCTCGATGAAGTCGCGCTCCGTCACGATCCCGACCAGCCGGCCGTCCTCGTCGACCACCGGCAGGGCGCCGATGTTGTGGTCCCGCATCAGCCCGATCGCCTCCAGGGTCGAGGTCGACGGCAGCACCGTGTAGGGCTCGGGGTGCATGACGTCGGCCACGCTCATCGGCTTGTCGGGGTCGCCGTTCATCTGGCCGTTGGTGAACAGCCGCAGGATGGTTCGGTGGGTGACGATCCCGACGAGGCGCCCGGCGTCGTCCTCCACCGGCAGGTGACGGATCCGCTCCCAATTCATCAGGGACGCGGCCAGATCGATCACGTCCTCGGGGTGCACCGTGCGCGCGTTCCGCGTCATCACCTGGCCGACGCGGCGGAAGCTCTGGCGCCAATCCGCCATCTCGTCGAACCGCGCGAGCTTCCAGGTGTGCACCGGTCGCCCACGCTTCTGACGCCGCAGCATCGCTCCCGTCATCGCTCGGAACCGCTCTTCGGGCCGGCCTTCGTCGCCCAGCTGGGCCAATGAGTCGAGCACCCAGCGAGAGCCGGTCTGCCCCGACCGCACGCGGTCTTCGATGATCCCCAGGTAGCGGCCCACGTCCGCCTCATCGACTCCGTGGGTGAGCAGGCCATCACGGGCGGTGGGGAGCAGCTCGTCGAGGATCAGGTGGTCGGCGTTGGCGGTGCGGCCGTCGAGCCAGCGGAAGCGGGCCTGCAGTCCGTACCGCGACGCCGCGAAGAAGTTCTCCTTGGCGACGTCGAAGTCGAGCACCTTGCTGACGTCGTCGTACTGCGCCGAAATGCCGGCCAGCAGCCCGAAGTAGAAGGCCGCGTTGGCGACCTCGTCCGGCACCGTCGGCCCCGACGGGATGACGCGGTTCTCGATCCGCAGGTGGGCGATGTTGTCTTTGACGCCGTAGCAGGCGCGGTTCCACCGGTAGACGGTGCCGTTGAAGAGGCACAGGGCCGACAGCGGGGGCATGATCCCCTGCTCCAGCAGCTTGGTGGAGGGCTCGCCCAGGTCCGACGAAATCATCACGCGGAAGCTGCTGATGTCCTCGTGGAAGATCTCCAGGATCGAGTCGTTGATCCAGCCCTTGCCGAAGCTCACCCGCGTGCGCCGACCGCGCTGCTGGTGGACCTTGCTGCGCACATCCACCGACTGCTGGAACAACGCGATCCGCGTCTCGTGCCAGAGCCGATTGCGCAGCAGCACCGGCGAGTTCACCGCCGCCGCGAGCACCGGCGCGGTCACCAGCTGGGCGAGGTTGTACAGCGGCGCGAACTCCTTCGGCCCCACCTGGAAGTGCAGCTGGAAGGACGTGTTGCACGCCTCCAGCATGATGTTGTGGTGGGTCATCTGGAGCTCGTCGACGCCCTTGATGAGCGTGCGGAACTCGCCCCCTGACAGCTCCGTCATCAGCTTGTTCAGCTGGTGGTACCGAGGCATCGGGGTCATGTGATCCAGCGACAGGTGCGCCTTGGTGAGGGTCGGGAGGATGCCCGCCAGCAGCACCTCGGCGCCGTTCGAACGGGCCGCCCGTCCCGCCAGCCGCTTGACCTCCTTGAGCTCGTCCTCGAGCTCCCGCAGGCAGCTCCCGCCGAAGACCAGCGGTTTGAGGTTGGCCTCCAGGTTGAACAGCCCCAGCTCGGTGGTGAACCGCTCGTCGTCCAGCGTCTCCAGCACCTCCATCGCCTTGGAGGCAGGACCTCCGGACGGGTCGATCAGGAACATCTCCTGCTCGGCCCCGATGCGCCGGATGCCGGACTCGATGTGGCCCCCGTCCACCATCTGTTGGAGCGCCTTGACGTCGTCCAGGAGCGCGCGGGTAAACCGCCGCAGTTCCTCTTTGTCGACGCCTTCCGCGACATGCTGCTCACCCATCAGATCACCTCCACGCCCACGCCTGGTTCCAGTTTGAACCGCGTGGCTCCGCCTGTGGCTGCACGCTCGATGACCGACGTCGGGTCGACGCCGATCTTGAGCAGGTCTTTCCGCACTCGATGCACGAGCGTGTTCAGGTCCGTCCGCGTCCGCGTCCGCTCCGGCTTCCGGGGCCAGATCTGCGGAAGCACCAATTCATCCGGGACAAAGTCCCCCGGCTCGTACTCGCCCGAGGGCTGCAGCAGCGTCGACAGAAGCCGCGCGCGCAGCTCCGACAGGACCCGCGTCAGCGGCTTTCCGTCCACCGTCAGCGTCAGCTGGGCGCCGTTGGGGAGGAACTCGAGCTTGACCGCGTTGAGGCCGAGCTTCTTGCGCTCCCCCGCGGTCGGCTGATCGAAGCCCACGAACTGCGCCACCACCGCAAACGCCTGCGCCCCGAAGGTCACGCTGGTGTCGCTTCGAAGGGGGACGAGCACGTCGACGGGGAGCTCGTCGCCGGCCGCGTGCACCCCCACCTCGGCCGCTTCGGCGAGCAGGTTTCCGCCGACGGCGTGGAGCTCCAGCAGGGACGGTGGCCAGCCGGCGATCTGGATGTCGTCGCCTTCGCCTCCGCCGACCGACAGCGGACGCCCGGGGACCCGGTGCAGGAGCGAGCCGCGGCGCACGAACCACATCGTCAGCGACCGGGGCACCGTCGCGCGCTCCAACTGGAGTTCGAACTCGCTCCCCGGGATCTCCAGGCGGTCGCCCGAGCGGATCTTCTTGGGGTTGCGGATGGGGAAGCCGTACAGCAGGGTGTCGTTGTGGCCGAGCGCCTCGACCTCGACCCCGTCAGCGGTGGGGCGGAGCAGCGCGGGCCGGTTGGAGACCTCCTCGTGGTCCACCACCACGTCGCACCCGAGTCCGCGGCCCAACAGCAGCGGCTGGGATCCGATGCGCCGCCGGGTGCCGTCGGATGCGACCAACCAGGCGACCTTGTCCGTCTCCGCCACGCAGAGATCGTAGCGGGAACGTTGAAGTCCTGGGGAATCCCGCCGATGAGGGGTCCCATGCGTAGGCTCCTCCTCGTCTCCCTCCTTCTCGTCCCTGCCGCTGCGTGCACGCCCGGCGAAGACGATGACGCCTTCAACAACTACCGCTTCGACGGCGGCGTCTCGATGCAGATCTGCGTCGGCGCCGAACATGGCGTTGCCGGGGCCGACGTCCAGGTGGCGAACCTCGACACCGGCTCGATCTTTGCCGACTACACCACCGACGGTGACGGCTTCTTCGAGATGGACAGCGACTTCCCGGACAGCGACTCGGGCTTCGAGATCGTCGGCCGCAAGGGCCGCTACGTGGCCCGGTCGGAGGTCTCCGCGCTGCGCCAGTCCGAGATCGAGCCGGCCTGCCTGAACACCGACGACGTCGCGATCGCGGCCGCCGACGGCTCGCACGACTCGCCGGTGGACACGCTCGACTCGATGGAGCGGGAGTTCAACACCCTCGAGATCGACGGCGCCACCGAGAGCAACCTCCTGACGGTGCTCACCTACCCCGTGTCGCTCGCACGGCACGAGGTCCTGATGCTCGGTTCCGGGCTCCACGAGGACCTCGAGCCGCACATGGACGAGATCATCGCCAACCTGCAGGAGTTCGTGCAGGACGGCGGCAGCGTCTACGCCAGCGACCACAGCTACGAGATCGTCCAGGCCATGGACCCCGGCGCCATCGAGATGGCCGGCGTCGTGGGCGAGCCCGGCGAGACCGAAGTTTCGCTCATCGATCCGACGCTCCGCTCCGCGCTGGACGGGGTGTCGCAGCCGTCGATGCGGCTGGCCGCCGATGATGAGGATCGTCAGTGGGCCGTCGTGGACAGCGTGCGCGACGACGTCGATGTGCTCGTCAGCGCCAACGTCAGCCACCTGCTCCCCGAGCCCGCCGGCGCGACCCCCCTGGTGATGGTCTGGTCGCCCTACGGCGACGAAGGCGGACGCATCATTTACAGCAGCGTCGTGAACCCCGGCGACAGCTCGGTCAACGGCGAGACGTGGCGGATGTTCATGGAGGTCGTCCTTCGCCTGTAAATCTTCGCGGAAGCCTGGGTAGAATTGCCGCCTATGTGGAGCCGCACCCTCTTTCTCGCTGCCGCCCTCCTCCTCGTCGCCTGCCCGGACGACGACGACGACTCGTCGGTCACCACCGACGATGACGACGCCGCCACCGACGACGACGACGCCACCGATGACGACGACGACGGCTTCGACCTGAGCGTCGACGGTCTCGTCTTCGAAGGCGGACAGGGAGGCCTCGTCGGCCTGCCGAACGTGGACGTCGGCCTCGTCGGCTCCGAAGACAATGTCACCGTCACCGACGCCGACGGCGTCTACTCCCTCGGCGTGCCCACCGACCAGGTGGTCTACATCTGGGCCGAGCTGAGCGGCTACCTCAGCCAGCAGACGCGCGTGGACACCCAACGCCAGTTCGACTCCGACAGCGGCATCGTGCATCCGATGCTGACGACGCAGCTGATCCAGGACGTGCACGTGAACCTGCCGTCGCTCTACAACATCGGCCTGGGGTCCATGTTCGTGGCGCTGTCCGCCGCCGAAGGCGTGGTCGGCTCGACGATCAACATCGACGCGGACAACGTCGGCGCCCTCGGGTTCGCCGACGGCCCGCCGACGCAGGGCAACACCTGGGCCGACGGCACCGCCTTCATCGGATTCTTCGGCATCGAGCCCGGCGACACGACGATCACCATCGAAGGCGTCGAGTGCGGAAACACCGACGTCAACATCGTCGCGGACACGCTCACCTACGTCGCCATCACCTGCGGCGGGAAGTAACGGCCGCGGGGCCAGGGAGCTGCGATTCCCAAGACGCGCCTGATCGCCGCCGACGCGGCCGCCCTGCTGCAGACCGGGTGCCCTGAGCCCGAGTGCGACGCCCCGATCGAACGGGCCTACGACGATGGCTCCGCCCTCGGCTTCGAGCACACCCTCGGAGACGGCGACTCGGTCGGCTGGGCCGCCTCGCTGTTCGGCGCCGGGCTGGCCGCCGCCGACTTCGATGGCGACGGCTTCGACGATCTCCTCCTCACACAGCACGACGGCGCCGACGGGATGTTCTTGGGGCGCGGGGACGGCACGTTCGACGAGGGGCCTTCCCCCGGACGGGTCGAGGACGTGACCCTGGCGGCGAGCACCGCCGACTACGACGGCGACGGCCACCTCGACCTGCTGCTGCTGGGCCAAAACCTCGTGCGCCTGCTGCACAACGACGGAGGGCGCGCCTTCTCGGACGTCTCGCTCCCCGTGGCCGCCGACGTCGGCGTCGCTACGACCTCGGCGTGGGCCGACTGGGACGGGGACGGCGACCTCGACCTGTTCGTCGGCATCTACTCCCACGACGGACTGGAAGAGCCGACCGAGATCGAGGCGTTCGTCCGCCCCAACGCCTGGCTCCGCAACGACGGCGGCGACTTCGCGGCGGTCCCGGCGCCCGACGGCAGCGAGGGTGCGCCGCTGCATGCGCTGTTCCGTGACTTCGACGTCGACGCCGATCCCGACCTCCTCCAGGTGAACGACTTCGGCGTCGAGGTGGGCTACGGCACGATGCTCTGGACGAACGTGGGCGACGGCTGGCGCAACGACGCCGAGGCCGCCGGGATCGCGGCGCTCGAGTTCCCGATGGGCGCGCTGTATGCCGACCTGGACGGTGATGGGCGCGAGGACCTGTGGTTCAGCAACCTGGGCCCGACGCGAGCGTTCCAGGCGGTCGGACCCTCGCGCTGGGTCGGCAGGCCGCGTGGACCGACGGCCTGCCGACCCACCCCGACTCCGCCAGCTGGAGCGTGATCGACGTCGATCCCGACGCTGACGGACGTGCCGACGTGCTCATCACCTACGGCCCCCTGCCCGACAACGAGTCCGACGACCCCGCGATCCAGCAGCAGAACGACCGCTTCCTCAGCGCCACTCCGTGCGCGGACGAAGCCGCCTTCACCGACAGCACCGGCGCCGTCGCAGGCGAACTGTCGGCCAACCACCGCGGCGTCGCCGAGGCCGACTTCAACGCCGACGGAGCCCCCGACCTCGCCGTGGGCACGTTCGGGGGAGCGCCGCTCATCCTCTTGGGCCGGCCCGGCGGGGGGACACGATTGACCGTGCGCCTCGACGATCCGACCGCCGCCAACCGGTTCGGGATCGGCGCCCGCGTCACGCTCACGGCGGGCGAGCGCAGCTGGTCCAAGGAGCTCGGCGCGGGGGGCCGCGGGAGCCAGTTAGGCGGCGCCCCGGTGCTGCGATTCGCCTTCGGAGAAGTCGAAGCGGTCGACAGGGTCGAGGTCCGCTGGCCGGCCGGCACGGTCCAGGACTTCGCCCCCTCGTGCCTCGACTGCCAGGTCCTGCTCAGCCGCTGATCAGTTGTCCCAGGGCTCCACGGGCGCGGCGAGTTGCACCGCATCGCCGCTGACCTCGCCCGTCCACAGCACCAGCCGATCGGCCCCCACGCTGCGCTCGATCGACAGGCTGAGCCCGCCGGTACGCATCCGCACCCGGACCACGGGACCGCCCGCGTGCACCGTGCGGGTGCCGACATCGCAGCTCTCGTCGCGGCCCAACAACGTGGTCACGGCCCAGCAGCGCTGGTCCTCCAACCGCTCGGCGCGGGGCTCCTTCGGGCTACGGCAGGTGGCATCCAGCCCGGGATCGTCGAAGAAGACGACGACGGCGGCGAGCTGATCGTCCTGTTCGCCCCACACCTGGAGGAGCCGATCGTCCCAGGGGACGTCGACACCGGAGCTTCGATGCACGCCGGGGCGGGTCAGATCGAGATCCGGGGGCAGGTCCACCACCTCGGCCCAGTCCCGCCACGTGTACGGCGGCTCGCTCAGGTCGATCTCCACCGTCACCGCGTCCCCCAGGGGCGGCGTCTGTCCGACGAACCATCCCCACGGTCCGCCCGTGGTGGGGATGGTCGGATCGCCCATCGAACGGGCCAGGTCGCGCACATGCCGGCCCGACAGCCACGGTCCGTTGTGGCCCATCCGGCCGAACGAGGGCAGGGGTCCGTGCCGGGTGAGCGTGCGCGCGTCGTCGTCCACCAGTTCGGGCCGCTCCGCCGCGGCCCCCGGCTCGTAGAGGCAGTAGCGGTCGTCCAGAGGAGCCCGCCAGTCGGTCAGCGATCGGGGCAGCACCATCAGCGCCACCGCGATCCCCCCGATCACCGCCCACCGCTTCGGCTCCCGCCCCGCCCACTGCAGACCCGCCAGGGTCCACGCCGCGAACGCCCCGAACAGGATGGCCATGACCCACATCTTGTTGGTCGTGTCCCACGCCTCCTGCAGCGACACCCCGGTCCACACCACCGGCGTCCAGAGCAGCCAGAACAGCCCGTCGGAGCGGCGCTCCCGCACGAGCGCCACGATCCCCACCAGCAGCGCCGCCGCGAGCACCGCGCCGAGGTGATCCAGCAGCTGCATCGGCCACGTGATGAGCATCGGGAACGGGTTGTGGGGGGTCCGCACGAGGGTCTCGTGCAGCGGCCAGTTGAAGAAGCCGGCGTACTCCAGACCGAACCGGTAGGGCATCGGCGGGAACTGCGGGTTGCTCTCGAACCGGAACACCGACCCCATCGCGAGGGCGTGGTGCAGCGACTCGACCGCCGTCGCCAACAGGAACCCGCCGCCGAACGCACCGAGCCCGCGCCGCCGGTCCGCCTCCCAGGCGAGGAACGCGGGGGCGAGCACGGCCGGCAGGAGCACGTGCCGCATGGTCACCGCGAGGCCGAAGATCACCCCCGCCGCGAGCCACGACCGACGTCCCCCGAGCCAGGGAATCAAGGCCGACGCGAACGCTAGCGCGAGCAGGTTTTCGTCCAGCTGGGGGAACGAAAGCACGTACGGATTCAGCGACAGCACCGCCGCTCCTCCGAGGCCCCAGGCGGCCCCTCCCACCCGGCGCCCGAGCAGGTAGCCGGCCATCGCCAGCATCGCGCCGCACAGCGCGAACAGCAGCCGGAACCCGAGCCCCGCGAAGAGCTCCAGGAACGAGGCGAGCACGCCGGTGTTGCCCAGCCGCGCGTCCTCGACGTTGTTGTCGATGAGGTCGATGTGGGGGTCCAGATCGGACGTCGGCGCCTGCCGCCCCGTGGCTGCGTACGCCGTCCGGTAGATGCACGACTCCGAGGCATGAGCGCGTCCGTCGAAGGTCACCCCGTAGAGCCCGCCGACGGCGACCGCGGCCAGCACGGGCACGGTCGCGAGCTTCAGCGTGGGCATCACGGGGCCGACCAGCGGCTTCCCCCGGCGACGGCGCCAGAGCGCCACCGCCACGCACTGGACCGCGGAGACGGCCACGATCATCCAGGCGGCGAGCCGCGCCTGCGTGATGAGGCAGATCCAGAACGCGATCGACGGCACGACGCCGATCGCCCACGCCACCGAGGCCAGCACCCGGCCGACCGCGCCGATGGCGGGATCGTCGGCGTCGTCGCCGGGATCCAGGAACGAGGCGGCGCTGACCCCCGCCGCGACGAGCGCGGCCCCATTGGCCACCATCGCCACGTAGGCCGATGCGAGGGAGTCGATCACGTTGGGGCATCATAGGAGCCCTGAGCGGCGGCCGACGAGAGCACACCCCTTCGATAGGCGCCGGAGCGTGGACGCTGATCGCGGCAGTGCTGCTGGTCCGCCACGCCCTCGGCTGGTTCGGCGACGCGGGGTACGAGCACGTCGAAGAGCTGATGGCGCAGCTGGAACATCTGTCCGGCGGAACCTGGACCCTCAGCGAGGACCGCGGTGGAAGCCTCACCGGCGGCGGCCACGGCTACTTCCTGATCTGGGGAGCAGCCCGCGGACTGGGCCTCCCCTTCGCCGCCGGCCAGGCGCTGCAGCTGGTGCTCGAGGCAGGGATGCTCGTTGCGTTCGCGCGGTTGGGGCGCGGGGTCATCGACTCCGATCGGTTGAGCGCCGCGCTCCTGGTGCTCGCCTGGATCCCCTACCCCAAGCTCCACCTCGCGGAGAACAGCGTGCTCGTCGGCCTGGTGATGCCGCTGGTGTTCGTCGCCTGGCTGGGCGCCCGCGACGGGAGCCCCCGCGCACACCGCCTGCCCGCCGCGCTCTTCGGCGGGGCCGTGCACCTGGGCCTCATCGCGCTCCCCGTGCTCCCCCTGCTGGTCGGGCTCCCCCGACGGGGGGGCGGCTTCGACCGGGCCTGGGTGGGGCGGGGGTTGCTGTACGGCGGCGCCGCCGGGCTCGCGCTGCTGCCGCTGTGGCTCTCGCCGTGGAGCGGCCCCGACTTCCTGGAGACCTCGATCGACGCCGCCTCCCGCGAAGGCCTCGGGGCCAGCCTCCGGAGCATCGCGGGGCAGCTGGCGGGTCTGCTCAAGGACCCCTTGCTGGCCCTTGGGCTCGTGTGGGCGTGGACGAAGCCGGGCCCCGGACGGGGGCCCCTGCTGCTGTGGCTCGCTCTGACCACGCTCCCGATCGTGCTCCTCGATCGCGGCGACGGAGGCTCCCCGTTCCACTTCGCCGCGGCCGCCCCGGCGTGGGCGATGCTGGGCGCGGAGGCCCTGATCGACGTCCGTCGACGCTGGGGCGAGGGCGGCGTGGTCGGCGTGCTGGCGGTCGCAACCCTCGTGGCCGCGGTCCCCCGAGGGAGCTTCGAGGACCCGCCCACGTGGCGGGCCGAACCGATCGGCGATCGATGTGCGGCGGTCGACTCAGGCACCTGCCGCCCACGCCTCGCGGCCTCGATCCTCGATCGCCTCGATGACCAGGGACTGGGGGAGGCCCGGGCGCACGGCGCCTACGCCGGCTGCCTGGACGCGGCCCAGCGGTGGCGGGGTCAGCCCCCGGGGACCGATCGGGAAGCGCTCCTGCTCGACTCCGCCACGGCGGAGCGCATGGGGGCCCCGGCCGACGGCACGAGGCCCGCGATCGTCGCGCCGGTCCGCACCCACCGACCGACGGCCCGAGGCGCCGAGGTGCCCATCCCCGCCGGCTGGAATCTGCTCCTGGTGGAGGGCGACAAGCTCGACGTGCCCGTCGGCGACGCGGTCTACGCTGCGGCCGGCTGTGCATCGACGACCTCCCCCCGAGCACCCCGGACCCTCCGCACCGGCGCGTGGGCTGCGATCCGAAGCCGCGATCCGGCGACCGTGCAGGTCGGTCCGCCGGGCGCGTGGGACCCCGAGGCGGTGCTCGTCGTGACGATCGGGGAGCCGATCCCGTGACCAACGCACCCCGCAACGGACTCACCCCCGCGAGCGTGGCGACCTTGTTCGCCATCCTCCTCCTTCGCCACATCGACGCGGCCCTCGGCGGAGCCGTCTACGAGCACTTCTTCGCGTTGACGGTGCAGCTGGCGCAGATGGCGGGCGCGGGCTGGAGCCCCGATGCCACGGCGGGCTCGTACGGCGGACTGTCCGGGGGCGCGCCGATCTACTTCTGGGTCCACGGCCTGCTCCGGGACGTGGGGCTGCCGTGGGAGGCGCTGCCGGTGGTCCACGCGGTCCTCGATGCCGGCGTGCTGGCGGTCTGGCTGGCGTGCACCCGGCGCCTCCCCCCGGCGGTCGTTTTGGGGGCCGGCCTGTGGCTCGCCGCGACCGGCATCCCGAAGGTCCACCTCGTCGAGAACAGCACCTGGGTGCACTTCGCCCTCGTGCCCGCGGCGGCGCTGCTGCTGGTCGACCACCGACCTTCGACGCGCCGGCTCGTGGGCGTCGCAGCCCTCGTGGTCGTCGGCGCCTGGTTCAGCCGCATCGCCCTGCTCGCGATCCCGGCGATGGCGTGGGCGGGACGTTCGTGGGAGCCGCGGACGCGGCGGACCCTGCACGGACTGCTGGGAGCCGCCGCCGTCGTCGGCATCGCCCCCTTCGCCGCCGGCTGGTCTGGGGGGTCCGGCCCCGAGACCGGCGCCTTCGCCGAGCGCATCGCCTCCTCGGGGCCCGGCGCGGTCGCACGGAACCTGCTCCGACTCGCGCTCGATCCGTTGGTCGTGGTGGGGATCGCAGCGTGGGCGGGAGGCCGACTGCAGGACGACGAGCGGCCGCTGGCGGAGACCGCGGGGGTGTGGCTGCTGTGCGCGGCGGGGCCGATGCTGCTGCTGTCCGACGGCGGCGACGACCCCTACCACTTCGCCGCCGCCGCTCCCGCGCGGGCCCTCCTGGGGGGGCTCGGGTTCGCCGTGCTGGTGCGCGCCGCGAACCGGGCGGGGCCCGCGATCCTCGCCGCCGCCCTGGTGGGGGCCGTCGCGCTCCCGACGTGGCGCACGCTGCAGGAGCCGAAGGCAGCGGACCCCGGCACCGGGGAGGACACCTGCCGTGAGCCTCGGCTGGCCGCGCTCGAGCACGCCCTGAGCGACGCCGGGCTCTCCGATGAGGACGCCCTACGCAGCCGCTTTCGTGGGGTCCAGGCCGACTGCCTGAACGCGGCAGCGGCGTGGCGGCGGGGGTTGGCGCCCGAGGAGGCCCGAACGGTCGTGCTGCTGGCTGGCTCGCCCGCCCTGCCAGAACCCCTGGTGCACGGCCTCGCCGCGTGGACGGGCCAGCGGGTCCAGAGCCCTGGGGCCGATCCCGCGACGTCCCCCGGGAGGGTCTCCATCCCCGTCCCCGCAGGGCTCGTGTTCGTCGAACTGGACCGCCCCTGGGGCGCCTCGGAGCTGGCCCCGGCGGCAAGCGCGGGCAGGGTCGTCGTCGCCTGCGATCACGTGCGCGAGGACCCCGGCACCTGCCCCGCCGACGGCGGCTACGTGCTGGTGGAAGGAGCGGGGGGATCCGTCGAAGTCGGGGGACCCGTCGGCGAGATCGCGGTGTACGCGCTCGAGCGCTAACCAGCGCCGGTCGTGAAGTAGAGGAGCACGCGCGAAACCCGCGAGCCGATGGGACCGACCTCGATCTCCAGTTGGTACTGCCGGTTGGGCGCGAGCTTGCGATCGGCGGGGACCGTGAAGCTGGTGGCGGCCCCGGTGAGTTCGCCGTAGATCCCGTCGTGCTCACGCGTCCCGGGGGGCTCGTTCTGCACCCGCAGCGCGTCCTCCAACTGCAGATCGACCTGCGCTTCGACCCCCAGGGGACTCCACGTCAGGGTCGGCACGAGCGCGACGCCGTCGGCGCCGTCCACCGGAGCGGTGAGCTCGGGGGTGGGGGGCCAGGCCTCGCCCACGTCGCGCTCGAGGCGGACCACGCTCTCACCGCCGCCCACGCGGACGTGGACGTCGATCGCCCACCGGCCCGCCGGCAGCGCCCGGCCCGCGTCCTCGGCGATGAAGTTGTACTCGACCAGCCTGTGGCCCTGGAGGAGCAACGGAATCGGCGCCCCCGACGGCGGACGCGCGACCACCCCCAGCACGGTCGCGATCAGCTCGCCCGAGGCGCTTCGGAGGTCTCGCGTGGAGACCGCGACGCCGGGCTCGGACGGCTCCAACTCCAGCTGCACGGCTTCCCGGACCTGCCCCGGCTCAACCAGCTTTCGAAGGCGGAAATCAGCGTGCAGATGGGCCGCGATCGGCGACCCCTCCCACGGAATCGTGGCGATCCCGTCGGGCACCCCGCCCGAGCCTCCCGCGACCTCCGCGGGGGGGGTGGAGGACCCGGCTCCGCACGCGTGCAGAGGCAGGGTCAGAAGCGCGACGAGTGCGATGCGAGGGAAGGCGATCACGGTCGAGTCCAAGGGTATCTTGCCGCCGTGCTGTCCGTCATCAAGCGCCGCAATCTGCGGGTGATCAAGCCCGCGCTGCGCTGGGCTCGAAGCCGCTCCGCCCCCTGGTTCGTGACCTGGGCGCTCACCGAACGGTGCAACTACACCTGCGACCACTGCGGCTGCTGGCGCGTCCCCGGGGACGAGCTGCCGCCGGACGTCGCCCTGCAGTACGCCCGGGAGATGGTGGAGGCGGGCGTCGTCGCCGTGAACCTGTGCGGGGGCGAGGTGCTGCTGCGGCCGGATCTGGGCGACGTCATCCGAACGCTCGCGGACGCCGGGATCGTCGTGCGGGTCACCACCAACGGCTCCATGGTGCCCCGACGCATCGCGGAGCTGCGGCCGCTGTCCTGCCTCAAGCTGAGCCTCGACGGGCCCCCCGATCTGCATGACGCGGTCCGGGGCGAGGGCGCGTACGAAGCCCTCGTCGCCGCCGTCGACGCCGCCCGCGGGGCGGACATCCCGGTGATGATCAACACGGTGCTGACCGCCGTGGTGTGCGACCGCCTCGAGGAGGTCTTCGCCACCCTGGACACCCTGGAGGCGACGGGCACGTTCAACCCCATCGAGCTGCGCCACGACGAGGCCTCCGACGGGGTCGATGCCGCCACCCCCACCCCCGCCGCCATGCAGGCCGCCGTCGGCGCCCTCATCGAACGCGCCGAGCGCGACGATCCCCGGGTCGGCAACTCCCTCGGCACCCTCCGCTACCTGCGCACCTGGCCCGCCATCGAAGCTGTCGACTGCCGCGCCGGCCAGCGCTTCTGCCGGGTCCTGTCCGACGGCCGGGTGGCCGCCTGCGACCGCTCCTACGCCCCCACCCCGCCGCCGCCGCCGGGCCTCGTTCCCACGGGGTTCCACGCCGGCGTCGCCGCCCTCCGCCGGGCCGGCTCGTGCGAAGGCTGCTGGCGCAACAACACCATCGAGGTCAACCGCGCCCTCAGCGGTTCCCTCGGCGCCGTCGACTCCCTCGTCAGCTGGTTCTGATGAGCTTGTCCGGGGCGCATGTTCAGCTCGGCCGGGGCCTGCTCGGGGCTGCCGTGGCGGGGCGCCGACGCCCCCTGTTCGTCGGCTGGTCGCTGACTGACACCTGCAACCTCAGCTGCGACTACTGCGGGCGCTGGGACCGGGGCTCGCCGGAGCTGTCGCACGACCGCATGCGCGCCATCGCCACCGAGATCGCCGACGCGGGAGCCGCCCGGGTCAGCCTCACGGGGGGCGAGCCGCTGGTCCATCCCCTGTGCGTCGAGCTGGCGCAGACCTTCGCCCGGCGGGGCGTGGAGGTGTCACTCAACACCAACGGGCTGCTGCTGGAGCGCCACCTGGGCGAGCTCGAGGGGTCGCTGCGGACCATCACGTTCTCGGTCGACGGAGGCCGGGCGGCGCACGACGCGGTGCGCGGCGAGGGCAGCTGGGACGGCGCGGTGGAGGCGGCCCGCCAGGCCGCCGCCCGGGGGATCCGAATCGCGCTCCACGCGGTCATCACCACGGCCAACCTCGATCAGATCGACGACCTCCTGGAGCTCGCCGGATCGCTGGGCTGCAAGGCCGGGTTCACCGTCGTCGAGGAGGTGCCGTCGATGGGGCGCCGCGACCTCGATCCGCTCGTCCCCACCCCCGCGCAGTGGCACGCGGTCGTCGACGATCTGCTCGCCCGCCTCGACCGCGGCGAGCGCCGGATCCAGAACTCCTCGGCGGGCCTCCGCTACCTGCGCAACTGGCCGATCTACGCGCCGATCAAGTGCAGCGCCGGCCTCGTCTACGCCCGCATCGAGCCGGATGGGTCGATGTACGGCTGCGGCAACCTCGTCCGAGGCGGCAACGGCGTCTCCCTGCAGGAGCACGACTTCGGCGACGCGTTCGCCGCGATGGAGCGCGAGACCTGCCGCTCCTGCTGGTGCGACACCCGCGTGGAGATGAACCTCATCCTGTCGGGCGTGCCGTCGTCGGTCCGCGCCGCCATGGCCCGGTAGCGGTGCGACTCCCGGGCCCCCTCAGCAAGGCGCGCGCGGCGGTCGGCCTGGCGCGCGTGCGGTGGCTGAACCAGCGGCGCCCGGTGATCGTGTCGTGGGCGATCACCCACCGCTGCAACCTCCGCTGCGTCTACTGCGACGTGCCCGAGCGGCGCCTCCCCGAGGCCTCCCCCGCGCAGGCGCTCGACCTGATCGACCAGATGGCCCGGCTGGGCACCCGGGCGGTCAGCTTCAACGGCGGCGAGCCGCTGCTGCGCAAGGACATCGTCGCCCTCGCGGAGCGCTGCCGAAGCCACGGGATGAGCGCCGCGTTGAGCACCAACGGCACGTTCCTGGATGGCAAACGCGAGGTCCTGACTCACCTCGATCGGCTGCAGATCAGCGTCGACGGACCGCGAAAGCTGCACGAGGCCCAGCGCGGCGAGGGGACGTTCGACGACGTGCTGAGCGCGCTCTCCATCGGGCGCGGGGCCGGCCTGCCGATGGTCCTGTCGGTGGTGCTGACCCGGCACAACGTCGGCGCGATCGACGACCTCGTCGCCTTCGCGGACTCGCAGGGGGCCTCGTTGAGCTTCCTCCCCGTGGGGCCCGTGCACGCCTTCGACGTGGACTACGACTCGCTCCGGCCGACCCCCGCCGCGATGCGTACCGCCCTGCGAGAGGCGGCCCGACACGCCCGCACGGGGGCCCCCATCCTGGGCTCCGCGTCGTCCTTCGAGTACCTCGCCCAGTGGCCCGCTGCGCCCCGGATCGACTGCTTCGGGGCATCCGGGATCGCCAAGCTCGCGGCCGACGGCAGGGTCTTCCCCTGCGCCATCCTGGAGCATCGGACCCACGCGATCAGCGCGCTGGACCATGGCTTCGAGGCCGCTTGGGACGCCATCGCCGAGGACCCCCTGGACTGCAGCGGCTGCCACTGCACCAAGACCCTGCAGCTCAACCGAGTTTTCTGGGACACGCTGTCGGCGATCCCCCTGAACCGGCTCGCGGCGCGATGACCCGCAAGCTGCCGCGGCGGGGGGTCCATCGGCCCCGGGGGGCGCTGCGGGCGTTGGTCGCGGGCACGCTCGCACCGGCGGGCCGAGTCGACGCCTTCGAGGCGGCGGCGGCCCAGGCCTTCGGGGCGGGGGGAGCGGCCGCCACCGGCTCGGGACGCGACGGCCTGCGGCTGCTCCTGGAGGCCCTCGATCTGACGGACGGCGACGAGATCATCCTGCCCGCGCTGACCTTCGGGGCGGTGCCCCAGACCATCGCCGCGCTCGGCCTCGTCCCGGTCTTCGTCGACGTCGACCCCGCCACCCTGCAGTTGGATCCCGCCGCGGCCGAAGCCGCCGTCGGTCCCCGCACCCGCGCCGTGCTCGCCACCCACCTGTGCGGGCTGCTCGCCGACGTCGACCGCCTCGGCGCCCTCTGTGACGCTCGCGGACTCCGCCTGCTGGAGGACTTCGCCCAGGCGGCGGGGGCGCGTCGACACGGTCGCGCCGCCGGCAGCTTCGGGACCGCCGGGTTCACCAGCCTGGAGACCGTGAAGCCGCTGCCGGCCTTCGGGGGTGGACTCGTGCTCTGCCGCGATCCGGCCCTCGCCGATCGCATCCGCCGAGCCGCGAGGGCACGGCCGGCCCCGGATCCTCGGAAGCTCCTGCGCAAGGCCGCGTTGGGCCACGTCGAGGCGGCCTTGGCCGATCCTCGGGTCTTCACCGCCGCGTGGCCGCTGTTCGGGGGGACCGGTTCGGAGGACCGGGTGGCGATGTACAAGGCGCGCAAGAAGGGGGCCGGCAACCATGGCGCCCGGCTGCACCCGGCCCAGGCGGCGGTCGGGCTGCGCGGTCTGCGCGGGTTGCGCGATCACCTTCGAATGCGGCGGGGCCACGCGGAGGCCTTGCGGGGTCTGCTGGAGGACCGCTGGACGCCGTGCCCGGAGCCGGACGACGAGCCTGCCTGGTACCAGCTCCTGGCACGCGCCGAGGACCCGGTGGGGCTTCAGGAAGCCGCCGCCGAGGCCGGCGTCGACGTGGGTCGCGACGTCGTCGAGGACCTCAGCGAGGGGCGGTGCCCGACGGCGGCGCGACTGGCCCGGGAGCTGGTGCAGCTGCCGGCCCATCCAGCGTTGACGCGGCCGGATCTGGAGCGGGTGGCGCGGGTGACGCGTCCCTGGCTCGCTCCGGGCTGAACCCGCCCAACGCCCCCCCGATGGCGCCCGAGACGAGCACGGTCGCAATCTCCAGCGCGGACAACGTCAGCCCCACCGCGAGCGCGATGTCGGTCGGTCGATCCGTCGCCGCCGCGAGTCCGACCAGCGTCGCCTCGCGCACGCCGACGCCGCGGAGAACGCCCGACACCGTCGCCGCCGTGATGACCGCGACCGCCCCCGCGAGTACCTCGGACGTAAGCGCCACGCCAAACCCCGCGAGGACCCAGGCGTAGACGACGACCTCGAGCACCACCGAGAAGACGGCGCAGGCCACGGCGAAGCCGACGAAGGGACGGCCCAGCCAGCGGAGCGCCACGCCTCCGAGGGCGACTCCCACCGCGGCTCCGGCGAGCAGCCCGACCCCCGCACCCGCACCCGCCAGCAGCCCGGCCCCGACGAGGGCCCCCAGCAGCAGAAGCGCATTGCCGAAGCGGGTCGCCGCCCCGACGGTGAGGGGCACGCCGTACTGCTCATGGAGCACGACCACGCGCACGCCGTCGCCAGCCTTGAACGGGAGCAACGCCTTGGCCGGCACCGTCGCCGCCACCAGCCGGGCCAGCGACCCGTAGGGCACCCGATGACCGGCCGCCCGCAGCAGGGACCACCAACGGGCCGCGTCGGCCCCCAGATCGCGCACGAGCAGCAGCGCCAGGCCCCCGACTACGACCAACATCGGGGCCGCCCGCAGGTGATCGATGAGCTCCCCCGGATCCTCGCGCACGAGCGCGACGATGAGCAGCACGGCGGACAGCCCGAAGCCCACCAGCCCCCGGGTCGAGAATCGCGATCGGCCTTGCTCCGCCGTCACCGCCCCAGGTCCTCGCGGGTGACGAGGAAGCCGCCGACGAGGAGCGCGTCGAGGCCCGCCGCCGCCCAGGTCTCAACCGCGTTGGCGGCGGACGCCACGATGGCCTCGCCGTGCCGGTTGAAGCTGGTGTTGAGCAGGCACGGGAGCCCCGTGCGGTCCTCGAACGCGGCGAGCAGTTCGCCGAACCAGGGGTGGCGCTCGGGATCGACGATCTGCGCCCGCGTCGTGCCGTCGGTGTGGACCACAGCGCCGCAGTTCGACCGCATCCACTCGGTCGCGCGGAAGCTGGTCGTCATGAACGGGCCGTTGGCCGAACCCAGGGGAACGTCGTGGAGGCAGCGGGCCGCCGCCGATGCCGCCACCGCGGGCGCAAATGGCATGACCTCGTCCCGCCCGAGGGCCCGGTTGAGCCACCGGGGGGCGTCGAGATCGTCCGGCCGAAGCAGGATGGAGCGGCCGCCGAGGGCGCGGGGGCCATGCTCCAGCGGCCCGCGACAGACCGCGACGGCCTTGCCCTGAGCGAGCAGCGCGGCGATCTCCCCAGGCCCCTGCACCGACCGCACCGGGAGCCCCCGGGCGCGCAACGCGGCGATCGCCTCCCCGTCGGGCACGTCGGGCCCGAGGAACACGTCGCGGGGACGATGCGAAGCGGTCCCCTGAAGCACGGAGGTGGCGTGCAGCGCGGCCCCCGCGGCGAGCCCCGAGTCGCCCATCGCGGGGTGCACCCAGAGGGCCTCGACCGAATCCAACGCCTCGATGGTCCGGTTGAGCGTGACGTTGGCGAAGACGCCCCCGGCGGCGGCGAGGCGGCCCGACCCGGCCAGCTCGAGCACTCGCTGCACCAGCTGCAGAACCACCCGCTCCAGGAGCCGCTGCATCTCGAACGCGACGTCGGCGCGACCGCGCGTATCCAGGGCCTCGCGAAGCACGGACGTAAGCGCATTCGTAGGCTGCCAGACGAGGGTCGAGGGTCCGCCCCGGGACCGGATGCCACGGTTCCACGGCCCCTCCCGCCAGGCCAGCAAACCGTCCAGCACGGCCCGGACCTGCGGATCGGCCTGTCCCTCGGCGGCGAGCGCCGTCACCTTGCCCTCGTCGCGGTCGGCCCGGAACCCGAGCATCTGGGTCACCGCCGAGTAGAGGATGGCGACGCTGTCCCGCTGGTCGATCTCCTCGAACAGCTCGAACCCGGCCGGGCCGAACCGCCCGATGAGGCCGGACAGCAGATCTCCCTTGCCGTCCAGGGTCAAGACGGCGCCGGACTCCCAGCCCGCCGTCATCGTCGCGCTGGCCGCGTGGGCGACGTGGTGGTGGACGAAGAAGCGGCGCCCGCGGAGTCCTCGCAGCCGACAGAACCTCCTCAGGCGAGCCAGGCGGGCAGCCTTCACGCCCGCCGAGCCCAGGCGCGCGGCGAGGCCCGTGGTTCCCGGGTGGATCTGCCTCGCCCCCCGGGCCCAATCCTCGTGCAGGGGCGCCAGGGGAAGCGCGATCACGTCGACGTCGGCGGGACCGATGCCGCCCCGCTCCAGGACCGCCTCGACCGCTCGGTGGGGCATGCCCCCGAGGTTCCGGCGCGCGTCGAAGCCCTTGAGGCGGCGCAGCCTCCCCTCCTCCACGGCCGCCACCAGCCGACCGTCACGGACCAGGGCGGCGGCGGTGTCATGCCCTTCGTGGATGCCGAGGATGTTCATCGACTCAGCGGGCCTGAAGGACCGACAGCGCACCTCGCACGGCCCCCGGACGCCAGTCCATCATCCGGTTGATCTCCAACGAACCGAGGAAGCCGCAGCCGCCGCAGTCCACGCGCGGCAGCTGCGCCAGCGCGTCCTCGATGCCGAGCTCACGCACGTTGGGGATCGCCTCGACGTAGGAGATCCGGTCGCAGGGCACGACGTCGCCGTTGGCCTCGATCATCGCGAACGCCCGCCCGGCGAAGCAGTGGATGTCCCCGAAGTCGGGCCACGCCTCGATCGCTCGGAGCGCGCCGAGGCTGTTGCGCACCAGGCCGGGGCGCTCCGTCTTGGCCGCGCGCAGCCTCGCCAACGCGCCGTCGAACGCCTCTCGCGTGGGGAACGTCGAGCGGGTGGTGCGGTGCGCGTGGCCGTGGTCCATCACCGGCTGGAACGTGATCAGCACGCCCTGCTCGGTGGCGAAGTCGAGCAGCCAGTCCAGCTCGGGGATGGACTCCGCCGTCATCGTCACGACCAACGACGCGGGGGTCTCGGTTTCCCGTGCAACCTCCAGCGCGTCGAGCAGCTCGTCGAACGCTCCGGGGTAGCCGCGAATGCGGTCGTGAACCTCCGGGCGTCCGTCCAACGAGAACTTGAGGAAGTCGATGCTGCGGAGCCAGGCCTGCCGCTCGCGGAGGCGGTGCCCGGTGGTGTTGAGGCCGACGGAGATCCCCGCGTCGTGGGCCGAGTCGAGGATCGCTCCGAGGTCGTCGCGAAGCATCGGCTCGCCGCCGCTGACGGAGATCCGCTTCGTGCCCAGGCGGGCGAGGTCGACGAGGATGGCATGCCACTGGGGCGCGCTCATCTCCTCGGTCGGCGTATGCCAGAAGGAGCAGTAGCGGCACTTGCTGTGGCAGGCGTTGTTGACGTTGATCCGAACGGCCACGGGCACCGTGCGATTCAGCACTTTCACCACCACGAGCGACTTCGCGGCACCGACCTTGTCCTTCAAACGCATCCGCTTCGCAGGATAGCCTGCGTACGCGCCGTCGCGAGGGGTGCGTGCTACGTTCCGGGCCGTGTCCGGGTCCCTCAAATCACGCCTCCGGGGCGGCATCGCGACAGTCGGCGGATGGGCCGCGCTGGGCTCCCCCCAGGCCGCCGAAGTGCTCGCCCGAGCCGGGTACGACTGGGTCGCCATCGACCTGGAACACACCGGGATCTCGCTGGATCAGGCGTCCGCCTGCATCGCCGCCATCCGGCACCACTGCCCCGCCCTAGTCCGCCTCCCGAGCGCGGATCCGGTGCTCGCCAAGCGCGTCCTCGACTGCGGCGCCGAAGGGCTGATCGTCCCCGACGTGCGCGACCTCGCGACCCTCACGCGCATGCACGCGGCGATGCACTACCCGCCCTCCGGAACCCGCGGCGTCGGGCTGTGGCGGGCGCAGGGCTGGGGTGCCGACTTCGACGCCTACCGCACCGGTTGGCCCGAGCGGGCGGTGCTCGTGGCGCAGATCGAGTCCGGCGATGCCATGCGCAACCTGCGTGAGCTGCTGTCGTTCGACGGACTGGATGCGGCGATGGTCGGCCCCTACGACCTGAGCGCGTCGCTGGGCACCCCCGGCGAACTGGACGCTCCCCGGGTGGTCCAGGCCGTCGCCGAGGTGCGCGCGGTGGGACGCGAACTGAACCGCGCCGTCGGCGTCCACGTCGTCGAGCCCGACCCTGCGGCGCTCCGCCGCGCCCTCGATTCCGGGGACCAGTTCGTGGCGTACGGGGTCGACTTCCGCTTCCTGGATGCCAGCGCCCGCGCCGGCCTCGCCGAGGCCCGCCGCGATGGGTGAGCTGCGGCTGGGCATCATCGGGCTTGGATCGGCCGGAGGGCGGAGGCTGACCGCGGCCCTCGCGCACCCCCGCGTCACCGTGGCGGCGACCGCCGATCCGACCGTCCCGGGCCTTGCCTCCACCGTGCACGTCGCCACGGGCGAGGAGCTCCTTCGGCTCCCCGATCTGGACGCCGTCTGCATCGCCGTTCCGACCGCGATGGCCCCCGAGTTGACTCAGACGGCGCTCGGCCGAGGCCTCCACGTGCTCGTCGAGAAGCCCCCGGGACGCAGCGCCAGCGAGTTCCGCCGGGTGCTCGCCGGCCGCAACGGTCACGTGCTCCGGGTCGGCTTCAACCACCGCCTCCACGGGAGCCTCCAGGAGGCCCATCGGGTGCTCGCAAGCGGCCTCCTCGGCCGACTCGAAGCGGTCGACGCGGTCTACGAGCGACCCTGGTTGGCCCGCCCCAACCGGTGGCGCAGCGAGGTCACGTCGGCTGGCGGAGGCATCCTCCTGGACCAGGGGATCCACCTGCTGGACGCGCTCCGCTGGCTGCTCGGTCCGCTCACGGTCCGCGCGCACGAGGTGCACGGCGCACCGATGGAGAAGGCGGTCGAGGCGACGTTGGACGCAATGGGCACGACCGTGCGCCTGACCTCCCGCGCCGACGCGCCGTACTGCCGGTTCGCGCTGACCCTGCGCGGCAAGCTGGGCACGCTGACGCTGTCGGGCCTGGAGACGTCGTCGCGGGCCTACGCCCCGGAGAGGCTCGACCTCGTCTGCGCGACCCGCACCGAGTCGGCCCGCTGGGACCACGACCCCTCCTGGGGCGCCGAGCTGGGCGGCTTCGTCCGCCACTGCCTCGACGGCCTCGACGACGGCCACGGCGATCCCGCGGACGCTCTCGAGGTGCTCCGGTTGGTCGATCAGCTGCGGTCTCCCGCCCAGGTCGAGGCCCGCCTGTGAGCTTCCAGGAGCACACCCGGCGCTACCGAAGCCGGCTCGAGCGGGCCCTCACGGTGCTCGACTCCCCCGCTCTCGCCGCCCTCGCGGGGGAGCTGGAGGCGCTTCGGGAGCGCCGAGGCCGCCTGTTCGTGCTCGGCAACGGGGGCAGCGCGACGACCGCGTCGCACCTCGCCAACGACCTCGGCGCGGGGCTCGGGGAGCGCGGCCTGGACACGATCGCGCTGGCCGATTCGATGCCCGGCATGACCGCCGCCGCCAACGACCGGGGCTACGACGACGTCTTCGCGCACCAGCTCCGACCCCGGCTCCGGGCGGGCGACCTGGTGCTGTCGCTGTCGGCGTCGGGGAGCTCGGAGAACCTGGTCCGCGCTACGACCCTCGCTCAGGAGGTCGGCGCCCGGACCGCCGCGATCGTCGGCATGGACGGCGGGCGGCTGCACGAACTCGCGGATGTCGCCGTGCACATCCCCACCGACGCGGGCGACTACGGTCCGGCCGAAGACCTGCAGTTGGTCCTGGACCACGTGCTCGCCGACTGGCTGCGCGACCTCGGGTGAGCACTCCGCTCCCGGGCCCGTTGGCCGTCTGCCCCCGCAGCCTCAGCAGCCACGACGGCTTCCGTCAGCGCGTCGCCGACGCGGGCATCGACGCGCGCTGGAACAACGGCGGCCAACGCCTGCGCGGTGACGCCCTGCACGCCTTCCTCGACGGGGCCGCCGCCGCCGTGGTGGGGCTGGAGGAGCCGGGCGGCCCGCCCGAGTCGGTGCGCGTGATCGCCAAGTACGGGGTCGGGCTCGACAGCCTGGACCTGGACGCGCTCGAGGCCGCCGGCGTCCGCGTGGGGTGGACCCCGGGGGTGAACCGCCACGCCGTCGCGGAGCTCGCCATCGCCTTGATCCTGGCCTGCTTCCGGGGGCTCGGCGCCGCCCAGGGTCCGATGCGTTCGGGAGCCCTCGCCGACGGCCGCTGGCGTCCCCCCGCGGGCCGGCAGCTGCGCGGGAGCACCGTCGGCGTCATCGGGTGCGGCCACGCCGGCCGTGAGGTCGTGCGTCTCGCCGAAGCGCTGGGCGCCCGCGTCCTCGTCTGCGACGTGCGCAACCGGCGAGACGCGCTCCCTCGGACCGTGAAGCAGGTCTCGTTCGACGAGATCCTCGCCGCGTCCGGCGTGCTCAGCCTTCACGTCCCCCTCGACCCTTCGACCCGGGGCTTGCTCAACGCCCCCGCCCTCGCCCGCCTGCCCCGCGGAGCCGTCGTCATCAACACCGCCCGCGGCGGGCTCGTGGACGAGGACGCGCTGCTGGCGTCGCTGGACGCTGGACACATCGCCGGCGCGGGGCTCGACGTGGCCGTCGACGAGCCGGTCGCGCCCGGTCCCCTCCTGGACCACCCCGGGGTGGTGCTCACGCCTCACGTCGGCGGCAGCACCCGCACCTCGATCGACGCGATGGCGGACGCGGCGTGGGCCAACCTGCAGCAGCCTCAGTCCGTCGCCGACTTGCGCTCGCGGCTCGCGGCGGGTCGAATCGAACCGTGGACGGGATGACGCAATCGGAGGAACTGACCCGCGGCCTGGAGGCGGTGGCCGCCAAGGACTCGGCCCCGTTTCGGCAGCACGCCTTCGCCTACCTCGCGCGTCACGACCCCCGGGTGCGGCTCGCCCGCGCCGTGCACGGCGCACTCCCCAAGGCGCTCCGCCATGGCTTGATCCAGGCCTACGGCTGGGCCTCCGCGGCCCGCACCGCCCCTCCCCGAGGCCCCGCTCCGGTGGCCGCGGCGGGTCGGTACCGCAACGAGCGACGGCAGTTCGACCGCCTCGCGCGGGACGCCGACGTCGGCATCGAAGCGGTGGACCTGGAGGCGGGGCCGGCTGCCTGGCTCAGCGCCCTGACCTTGCTCGGCGACGCCGAAGCGCGCCGGGTGATGGCGGTCGCGACCGACCACGACGACTTCCTCGTCGCCTGCCGCAGCGCCGAGACCGTCGGACGCTGGCTGCAGCTCCGTGGGCGGCTCCCCGCGAGCACCCGCGCGGTGCTCGTGTCGTCCGACACCAACCCCTACGCGGTGGCCCTGATGGCCGCCGCCCGGGAGGCCGGCCTCAAGGTCGCCTACGTCAATCACGGCCACCTTCCCGAGGGGCCTCCACCGCTGGACGTCGACCTCGCGATCCTCGACGGCGAAGCGCTGCTGGACGTCTACCGACGGGCCGGACCGGTCTCCGCCGAGGTCGTGTTCCGGGGCAGCGAGGGGAGCTACCGGCCCCTTCACCTCGAGGGGCTGAAGCCTGGGCTGAAGGTAGGCGTGTTCGCGTCGCTGCTGGTCGATTGGCCGACGTTGGAGCGCACGATCGAGCAGGTTCGGGAGGCCACGGAGGCCTCGTCGGTGCTGCTGCGGCTGCACCCCAACCAGACGATTCGGGACCCCGACTGGGCGTCGCACGTGTCGCTTCGGCTGGAAGATCGCGTGTCCGACGGGGGGCGGTCGATCCTGAACGACGCGGAGGCCTGCGACCTCGTCGTGGCGGGCAACAGCAGCTGCCACCTAAGCCTGCTGAAGTACGGCACACCGACGCTGCAGGTGCCCGATCTGGACCTCGTCCCGCACGACTTCTACCGCTTCCTCCAGGACCACGTGGTCCCCTGGGAAGAGGACGCCTCCGCCGTGAGCCTGGACCGCGTGCGCGGCTTCTTCGAGGACGGCTGGAAGGCGCGGTTCGCCCGGTACGACGCGGGGTACCCCGACACCGACGGTGAGGGTGCGCGCCGGGCCGCCGAGGCGCTTCGGCAGTTGGCGGGGCTGTCGTGAGCTGGACGGCGTGGACAATCGTGAAGGCGGCCAGCGAGCGGGTGCCGAACAAGAACCTGCGGCCGTTCTGTGGGCGGCCGTTGGTGCGCTGGATGTTGGAGGCGGTGGAGGCGGTCCCCGAGATCGGCGCCATCGTCGTCAATACGGACGCGGTCGAGCTGCTCCGTCCGCTGGTGGCTGACCTGCCCAAGGTCGTGCTCCGACCGCGACCGGCCGATCTGCTCGATCCGCGGCTGGACGCCAACACCCTGCTGCGCCGCGACGTCGAGGACCTGCCGGAGCAGCTCGGCGGCCGCATCGTCATGCTCCACGCGACCAGTCCGCTGCTTCGTCCGGCGACCATCCGGGAGGCGATCGCGGCCCTGCAGGGTTCGCCCGCCCACGACTCCCTGTTCGGGGTGACGCGGCGCCAGGCTCGCTTCTTCCTCGGCGCGGAGCCGGTGAACCACGACCCGACCGAGCTGCGGCCGACGCAGGATCTGGAGCCCGTCGACGAGGAGAACTCGGCGCTGTACCTGACGTCCGCGGAGGTGGTTCGCACGACGGGGCGGCGGATCGGTCGGACCCCGCTGCGGTTCGAGGTCACGCCCAGCGAGGCGGTCGACATCGACGGCCCCGAGGACTGGCGCCACGCCGAGCTGATCGCGCGAGGCCGCACCGGGTCCCCGGCGGCGGTGCTGTTCGACCTGGACGGAACCCTCATCGACTCGCTCCCCGACGTGGCCCGGGCCCTGTCCGAAGCGGTCGCGTTCCTGGGCCTCGGCCCCTACCGGACCGCCGACATGCAGCCGTTCATCGGGCGGGGGTCGACCGTGATGGTGCAGCGGGCGCTGAAGGCGGGGGGCCAGCCGACCGACAACGTCACCGACCTGGTGGAGGACTTCATCGCCCGCTACCGCGCCGCCGCGGGCCGCGACACGAAGCCGTTCCCCGGCGTCGAGGCGCTGCTGGACGAGCTCACCGAGCGGGGCGTGCCGATGGCGATCTGCACGAACAAGCCGTGGGCGACGACCGAGCCGACGCTGGCGGTGCTCGGCTGGAGCGACCGCTTCGATCTCATCCTGTGCCCCGATCACGTGGAGCCGAAGCCGTCGCCGCGCATGCTCCTGACCGCCCTGGAGCGGTTGAAGGCACCCCGCTCGGGCGCCGTGCTGGTGGGGGACACCCGCAACGACTCGTTCGCCGCCGCCGCCGCTGGGATCCCGTTCGTGTGGGCCGAGTACGGGTACGCGACCTCGCCCCTGGTGGGGGAGGTGTCCGTCGCCTCGGCCGAGGAGCTGAGCCCACTGTTGGACGCCCTCGCCGCCTGGGGTCGGCCAGGCCCGTGACGCGGCGGATCGGGTTCAGCCTCGGCCTGCTGGTCACGCTCTGGGTGGTGGTGATCACGGCGGAGGGAGCGCCGATCCGGGCCGTCGGATTCCTCGCCGCGGAGACGCTCTGGACCCTCGGGCTGGCAGCCTTGGAGGCGCCTGGGCTGACGGCGGCCCTGCTTGTGGCGGTCGGGATCGCCGGGGGGTTCCTGGTGCGTCGCATGCCGTCGGCGGACGCACCGCTCCGGTCGATCGCAGCGCTCCCCCTGCTGGCCTTGACCGCGTTCCTGCTGGTGGAGGCGATCGCCCTCGCTCCCCTGGTCCTGACGATCCTGTTCGGTACCGCCGCGGCGGCGATGCTGACCGCGGAGGAGGCCGGCAAGGGCGCGGACGGTGAGGCCGAGCCGCCCTGGCCGCTGCTGATCGGGCTGGCCCTGGGGGGCGGACTCATCCTCGCGGCCACGCACACGTTCCTCGATCCCGTGCTCGAGCTCAGCGCGGCCGGGGTGGGGGCGGCCTCCCGCGCGATCGGGCCGGTGTGGAAGCCCCTGGTCGGTGGCGCGGCGCTCGTCGCGGCGGGGGGCGCGGGGAAGCTGCTGGGGGACGCCGGCTTCGACTGGGCACCGTTGGCGCTGAGACCCGACCGCCTGCTCGGAAGCATGCTCGGCTGGACCGCCGCCGCCGCCCTGACCATCGCGTACACGTTCGGGACCGGAACGTGGGACTGCGGCGCGGTCGACCGCGACGAGCGGGTCGAACTGCTGGCCCCCGACCGGGGCGGCTTCACGGCGGTCCGGGTGGCGAGCGACATCGTCGTATCGTTGCGGGACGCGAGCGAGCTGCTCGTCATCAACGCCGCCGGCGTGGTCCGCCGGGGCGAGCTCCGCACCTGGCTCCCCCAGCGGGCCGACGCGGATCGTCTTCGCCCCGAGGTGCTGCTCCCCGTCGGCGGCAGTCGGGTGCTCGTGCTCGCCAACGACCCGGCCCCGGGCGTGGCCGCCGCCGCGGTGCTGATCGACCTGAGCACCGCGGACACGCTGGCGGCCGTGCCGACGCTGGAGTGCACCGAGGCGACCGACGCGGTGCTCGACCCCGACGGAGTCCACCTCTGGGTGGCGTGCCCGGGGTACCGCTCGCCGGGCGGGGATTGGGTGGCGACGTTGGAGAAGCGGCGGGTCTCCGACCTCGGCCTCGTCAGCCGGACCGAGCTGCCGGACACAGGCATCGACCGGATCGTCTTGGGTCCCGACGGCGCGCTGTTCGCCGCCAACCCCGGCCTCACGGCGCCGGCGCGGCTGGCGTTGACCGATCCGCCGAAGGTCGAGGTCCGCGGGCTCGTGATCCCCGACATCGTCCTGGACCTCGCGGCCCCCGGCGACGGCACCGTGCGGGTCGCCCGCTACACCTCCGGCGAGGTGCTCACGCTCGACGCCCAGAGCCTGCGCCGGCGGACCGCGACGCGCATCGGATGGGGCACCCGAGCGCTGCTGTGCGACGGCGACGGATGCGCGGCGGCCTCCGCCATCACGGGTCTGCTGACCGACGTCGACTCCGGCGAGACCGTGCGCCTGGGAGGCCACGTGCGGAGGCTGACGCGGGACGTCGATGGGCGGTTTGGGCTCGCCGCGTCGGACTGCGGCGTGATGCGCTTCGAGCGGCCCTAGTCAGAGAACCAGGTGCCTCCCCAGGCACGGGCGCCGTTGGGGAGGATGACGCGGACGTAGCGCCAGTCGGTGGCGGGCATGTCGTCCAGCGTGATCCAGACGCCCTCTTCGGGGGCCTCGGCGCGGGCGATGACGTCCCGCGCGCCGACCACCTCAATCGCTTCGATCGGCATCGGGGAGACCACGCGGACGCGGACCGACGCGCCATCCTTGGCCCACCGGACCTGGAGCATCGTGCGCTCCCCGGTCGTGCCCCAGATGCGGCCCGCCTCCATCGCCCGGAGCACCCCGGCACGGGTCAGTTCGTCGACCTCGAGGCCCGCGAGGCCTCCGGGCCAGGCGCCCCAGGCGGGGTCTCCGGCACGCCCGTCGTGGCCGTCCCCGGCCGCCAGGAGCACAGGCTGCATGCCCGCGTCGAGGGCGTCGTGGAGCGACGAGATCGCCTCGCCGTGCATCAGATCGCCGCCCCCCACGCGCCGCGGGCAGTCGTCGCACTCGGAGCTGCCGTGGGCGCTGTAGACCTCGAACGCGGTGTGGCCGGGGAGCGCCTCGGACAGCGGGAAGCCGGTGCCCATGTTCGCCGCCAACGAGGTGTGCGTGGCGAGCACGAGGTCTTCGGTTCCGTAGTCGCCGACGAGGTCGGGGGGCAACGCGCCGATGCGTCCCAGATCCGTCTCCTCCGCGATGGTCCGGGCCCCGCCGTGGGCCCCCCGCGCGACCTCGGCGAGGCGGTCGGCGTCGAAGAAGTAGGCGACCTCGTGCCCGGCGAGGTTCACCTCCACCGCGGGGATGGTCACGAAGGTGCCCGGCTCGTTCGCTTTGTCGGTTGCCCGCAGGAGCCGCCGCCACTCGTGGTCCTCCAGTTGCCAGTCGTGATCGCTGAGCGCCGCTACCGTCAGGCCCCGCTCGCGCGCCTCCTCGAAGTACTCCTTCGGGCTTCCGCGGCCATCCGAGAGGCGGCTGTGCCCGTGCAGATCGGCCCAGGCGATCAGCGGCGGATCCGGCTCCACGAGCACCTCGACCGGATGCGCTCCCATACCGTTCACGGTCCCGCCGACGGTGAAGATCCCAGGCTCGCGCGCCCAGAGCTTCTGGTCATCGGAGTCGCCCACGTGGTTGCCAAACTCGTCCACTTCCTGGAGGTGGATCGGCACGGTCTGCCCCGGTGCGACGGCAGCGGGGACGTACGCCACCGGGTGCTTCGCCGGCCCCGGTTCGATGGACTCGAAACGCCCCGACAGCACCTGCTTCCCGTCGATCCAGACCAGCGGAGCGAAGCCGCGACCGGCCGAACGGGGCACCCGGACCTCCCCCAGAGCCACCTCGAAGGTCCCCCCCTTGCGCACCCGCTCCGGGAGCGGCTGCACCAGCGACCACCGCCCGAACTCGGCCCCGTCAGCCCCCTCGGGACGCTCGACGTGGGCGCCGTAGACCCAATGGGGGAACCGCACGCGCACCTCGGTCCCCGCCGGGAGGGGCCGATTCCCCGCCTCCCCCTGCAGCGTCAGCTCGGTCAGCTGCCCCGCCTGCAGGCCCGTGTGGGACCAGGTGACGCGCGGCTCCGTCGCTGCATCGGGCCACAGCATCACCCCCACGAGGACCGCCACGGCGGGCGCCACCAGCCACTTCGGGGGGAGCACGAGCAGGAACCAGAGCTGAAGCGCGATCGCGGACGCGGCGAGACCCGCCAGGAGCAGCGCCGGCTCGTACCGCAAGGTCACCCGCTCGACCCCGGGGGGAACCTGGACCGCCAGCAGACCGCCTTCGGAGCGTACCGTCGCGGTCGTCGCCTTCCAGTCCGAGGCTCGGAGCGCTTCCTGGTTGATCACGACCGTGCCGCCCTCACCGCTCCTCATGATCCTCAACCAGATTTTGTTCGGCCCCCGCGCCTCCATCCGCGCCGGTCCCTCGAGCTCGCCCCGGTAGCGCGGGTTCACCGCCTCGTCGCCCTCGGGGGTGACGTACCGCGCCGGCACCGCGTGCTCCGGCAGCGACAACGTCGCGTACCAGCTGACCAGCCCGGTGCCCGACCGAGCGAGGTCGTATTCGCTCGCCGCCGGCGCCCGCGTGAAGGCCCGCAGGAACCGGTCACGCGACGCCTGCTCGATGGCGGCCGGCTCCTCCCCCACGTCCGCGAGGTCGTGGATCAGCGCGACCTGGTCGAACCGGGGCGCCGGCGGAAGCTCTTCGCGAGCGAGCTCGAACCGCTCGCCGTAGGCGCCCGCCGACTGCCACGCCGGCCACAGCAGCAGCAGCACAAAGACCCCCGCCAACGCGGCCTTCTGCTGCCCCAGGAGCACCTCGAAGCCGACCCCCGCGAGCAGCACGAGGGCGAACAGCACGAAGACGTTCCAGTACTTGATCGGCTGCGCGAACGAGCCGACGCCGGGGAGCCCTTCGGTGAGCAGGAAGTGGAAGTCCGGGGGCAGGTGCGGCCCAAAGCAGAAGGCCGCCGCGATCCCGCCGACCACCACGAGTGGGACCACCGCGCGCCGACGCCGCAGCCCCCACAGCCCGGCGATTGCGAGCCCCACCCCCAGCGCGGTCAGGCCGAGGTAGGCGTACTCGTGGTCCATCTGGGGACCCTGGCGCCCGAACTGCTCGCGGTACGCCGCCGTCGGCACCACCCCGAGCAGCCCCTCCACGAAGATCCCGAGCCCCTCGTAGAAGCGGCCGCCCCAGAATTCTTCCGTCCCCCGCGCCGCCGTCTCCACCGACGGAAACGACCACGTCGTCCCCTCCCCGGGGAACCAGAGGGCCCCCCGGCGGCGCAGCTCGTGGTCGTAGCTGACGCCCAGGCGATGGAGCTCGAGCAGCCCTGCCAGCCGGGCCGCCCCCAGCGCGACCGCGGTGCCCCCGAGGATCGCGAGCTTCTTCGCCCCCGGCCGGATCGCTTCCCGGAAGGGCGCCGCCGCGGGGAGGGCCAGCAGCCCCCCCGCCACCACGACCCCGACCCACGCCAGCCACGGCAGATCCAGGTGCTTGCCGAACGCCGCCGGGGCCGACGCCACCAGCACCGCCCCCGCCGCCAGCGCCACCCGCTGGCTGTCGATCGCGGCCCGGGCGACGACTACCGCGGCGCAGACGTAGGCCAACGCCGAGAACCCGTGCCCGCCCTGCTGGAGCACCAGCGCCAGCAGCAGCCCGCCGATCATCGGCCGCTTGTGGTCCTTCGATTCGCTCAGCAGGGCCCACAGCACCAGCGGCCCGAGCATCGAGAACGTCTGGTTCCAGAAGCCGACCAGGAGCATCGAGGGGAGCCACCCCGACACCACCAGCAGCGCCCCCGCGAACAGCGCCGCGGGCGGATCCAAACCGCCGACGTCGCGCGCCAGCAGGAACATGCCGAGGCCCCCGAGGAACAGCAGCAGGATGAGGTTGACCTTGGTCCCCGTCTCGACGCCAAACGCCAGCACCGGCAGCAGCGTGGGCGCCCACGAACCGTCCGAGGGGTGCGCGATCGTGGGGTAGCCGCCGCCCACCAGCGGGTTCCGCAGGGGCAGCTGCCCGTGCGTCAGGATCGCGTCGGCGGCCATCGCGTCGAAGGCGCGGGTATTCAGCCAGTCGTTGTCCCGCCAGGCATCCCCCGAGACGAAGCCGCCGGGCGTGTTGAACGCGGGGCTGCAGACGAGCGCGGCGAGCACGAACAGGACGGCCGCCGCACCGGGGGTGCGAACCATGGGGAACGGTACCCCAGCAGGCGATTGCATCGCCGGAGCGGGTGGGGGAAGGTTCGAGCGGAGGAGTCGCCCTGGCGAAGTCGAGACGAGGAGCGGTGCATGTCGGCCTGGGCGCGATCTTCGCGTTCGTGGCGCTCACGGGGCTGTACCTGTTCGCAGCCGACCTGTTCGCCGTCGGGTACTTCCCCGTGCTCCTGGCCCACATCGTGGTCGGGCTGCTCCTCGCCGTCGCCGTGCCCATCGGCCTCGGACTGCACCTCAAGCGCACGTCGTCCCCCGGGCTCCGATCGGCGCTCCCGCTCATCGGCCTGCTCGCGGTCCCGATCGTGCTGGTCGAGATCGCGATGCACTCCGCCGTGCGCAGCGTGGACGATGCGCGGGGACGCGAGGGGCTGTTGGAGCGGGCGGGCGCAGAGATCAGCTTGTTCCTGTGGGGCACGGACGGCGGCGACGGCGCCACGGTCTGGATGGCTGCGACCTTCGCGGTGCTGTTGGCGATCGTGTCGGCCCTGCTGGCGTGGGCGGTCCGGGAGCGCGACCCGTCGGTCCCCGTGCGCTGGACGGGGGTGATCGCCACCGCCGCGTTGATGCTGGCCGTGACCACGGGCTTGACCGGCTGGCTGGGTCGCGGCGACGCCCGGTTCGATGCCTACGCGGCGCACTCGCTCCTGGGGCTGCTCACGCTGCTCGCCACGGCCGCGCACTTCAAGGCGCCGCGTCGGCTCCTCGGCCGGGTCGGGGGCCCCATCGCGTTGCTGCTCGGCGCCGGCCTCATCGTCGCGCTCTGGGGAGAGGGGTACGCGGACGACCACGTCTGGAGGCTCGAAATCGACGTCGAAGAGGGGGTGCTCCCCGTGCGCGTCCTGCGGGCCCAGGGCGACGACGCGGGCGCCCCCATCCCGGAAGAACTGCTCCTCGGCTCGGACGGCTGCGGGGACGCGGGGTGCCACGAACAGCTGACCCACCAATGGGCGGGCTCAGCCCACCGGTTCAGCGCCGACAACGCCCTGTACCGGGCCGTGATCGACCAACTCGTCCAGGAACGCGACCCGTCCGAGGCCCGCTTCTGCGCCGGATGCCACGACCCCGTTCGAGCGCTCGCGGGCACGGCGGAGGCGGCCTACGCCGACGGCGCTCCGGCCCCCAGCGAAGGGGTCAACTGCGTCGTCTGCCACGTGCTCATCGGGCACGACGGGGTCCCCGGCAACGGCGACGCCCACTACCGCGCGCCGGTCCCCTACCCGGGCGCCGACCGGGAGGCGCGCAAGGTGAACATCAAGCTCGATCCCCGGTACCACCGCATGACGATGACGTCGGGGCGGACGGTGCACCCCGAGCTCTGCGGAACCTGCCACCGAGTCGAGCTGGGCCCGTTCATGGGCGCCGCCGTGACGGCGGTCGTGCAGGCCACGTACGCGGGCCCAACCGACGACCGCTACGAGGGCGGCAGTGCGTCCATGTGCAGCGACTGCCACCTCCCCACGATCACGCGCCAGCCCAACGGCCAGTTCCCGCTGTACGACCACCAGATGGCCGGCATCAACTTCGATCTGGGCGCCTACGTCACCCACCCGGACGCCGACCGCGAGGCGATCGCGGACGTGCGCCAACGCGTCTCCTGGATGGTCGAGGGAGCGAACGCTGACGGCCTCGTCTTCCCCCCGCCCCCGTTCGTCGACGAGTGGCCCGACGCCGACGACGCCCCCGGGGTGCTGGACGTCGACGTGTCGGGAGCCCGCCGCGGGGACTTGCTGGCCGTAACCGTGATGACCTCGAACGCCCGCATCGGCCACCCCTTCCCCGTCGGCCCGTTCGATCTGCGCGAGGTCTGGCTTCAGGTGGTGGTGCGCGACTCCACCGGCGCGGCCGTCGGCTCCAGCGGACTGCCCGTCGACGGACGGGTCCCCGAGGAGGCACGCCGCCTCGGCGCCGTGGAGCTGGACCGCTCCGGCCAGCCGCTGCAACGCCACCGCATCTGGGACGTCGGCGGCTTGCGCGGCAAGCGGCTGATCCCACAAGGCGAGTCGGTCACCGATAGGTTCGAGTTCGCTCTCCCCGAAGGCACCGCCGGCCCGCTGCAGGTCGAAGCGGCGTGGCAGCTGCGGCGCGCAAACCCCGACTTCACGGCCTTCGCCCTCGGCCCGGACCACCCCGGCTTCGACACGCACGAGGTCGCTCGCGGAGCCTGGAGCGAGTAGGCCTCAGGGCAGGCGGCAGACCGTGATCGCAGGCGGTCCTTCGGGTCCGGGGGGGAGCTTCGCCAACGGAACGCCCGCACCCACGATCCGGTCGAACGCCGCCCCGTTCCCGCTCCACGACGGCTCCCCCTCGAAGCCCTCGACGTACCAGGCGCGTTCACGGGCGCTCACGCAGCCGCCCTCGTCGGGGGCGTCCCACCCATGGAAGACGAGGGCGATGCCCCGACTGCGGGCGTCGCACCGGCCGGAAACCGAGAGCCCTTCGCCGTCCCGGCTTCGCAGCCCGACCTGCACCAGGGAGGCGGCGTGGCCGCGACGGCGGGCCGTGAGCACACAAGCAGAGCAACCCTCGGGACACTCGGCCCGCCAGGCCTCGGTGAGGCCGTCCAGCGACTCGCTCTGCCCATCGGCGTAGACCGCCAGGAACACCCGGTCCTGCCCGACGGCCCCGGTCACGCCGAGCACCCAGACCACCAGGAGCAGGGGCACCGCCCGACCGGTCACGTCCACGCCGTCGAGCAGGCTGACGATTCCGGCGACGGCCAGGGGGACGACGGGGAGCAGGTACTCCTTCTCTTGCACCGGGAAGACCATCAGCCCCACCAGTGGGACCGCCACCGCGAGGGACCACCAGACGGCCTGCATCCCCACGGGCCGGCGGGCGGCGGCGAGCACCGCCGGAATGCCGAGGAACAACGCCAGGAGCCCGGGGTACAGGAGCAATCGGACGCCGACGTCGGCCGCGGAGGTGGGGCCGGTGGTTCCCCGCGCGAAGGCGTCCGCGACGGTCTCGAGAACGCCCACGTGGCGGTAGAAGCCGAACCAGGCGCCCGCCCCCGCCAGGACCAGGGCTCCGAGCAGCCCGAACAGTCCCCGGGCATCGCGGCTCGCCCCGAACGACCACCCGCACCACAGCACGGGGATGAGCAGGAACAGCGGCGTCGTCTGCTTTGCCAGCAGCGCGGCGGTCAGGCCGACCGCGACGAACGCGAAGGTCTGCCCGTTGGGGCGGCGGGCGGCGTAGGCCAGGGCCGTGGCGGTGCCCGCGACGGTCAGCGTGACCAGGGACTCGGTGGTGACCCGGTAGCTGAACGGGATCAGGGCGGGCGCGAGCAGCAGGACGACGCGCCACCGGGAGCGCTCGGGCACCAGCAGCGCCGTCGCCCCCAGGGTCGCGAGGCAGGCCAACAGACCCGGCAGCGCCAGCGCCCATCGGGAGACGCCGAAGAGGCCGCTGGATCCCGATGCGATCGTGCGCCACAGCGGGGGGTAGGCGAGGTCGGCGTCCGCGAACGTGGCCGTGCCCGCGAGCATGCGAAGCACCTGGTCGATGTGGCCGAGCTCGTCCTTGATGTGCTCGTGCTCCAGCTGCAGCGACACCACGGTCCACACCCACAGGAGGAACCACGCCGCGAGCACGGCGGTGGCGGCGCGACGCTCACGCAGGGCAGTCACGGGCGCACCCACTCACGCCGCCGCACCAGCACCCACACGCCGGCGAACAGCACCGCCGAACCCGCCGACACCGCGCCGCCAATCTTGACCGATGCGGGCAGGAAGGCGAGCTGCAGTTCACCGTCGAAGGCGGCGTCCAGGTCCACCGCGATCAGCCCCCGATCCTCGCCGAGCGTGCCGGCCGAGGGGACCCACGCGCGGTGGTGGTTCTGGTTGATGACGATGCGCGCTGGCCCCTGCGTGTGAACCTCCAGGGTCAAGCGGTTCACGGTCGGACGGAGAGGCCCCAGGGTGCCGCTTCCGGTGCCGAACCAGGCTTCCCCCTGGTAGTCCGGAATCGCCTCCAGGGTCCCGTCCTGGCGCTGCTCGTGCGACGCCTCCAGCTCGGCGAGCAGCTCCGGCCGGATGTCCTCCGGCGGGTACTGGACCCCCACCCCGGCCTGGGGTGCGAGGTACACGAACAGCGCCGCCGTCTGCGATCCGCGCGACGGGAAGGGCAGGGTGCGCACCTGATAGAAGGTCTCGACCCAGGGGGCGGGCTCCGGGGCAGAGTGAGCGAAGACCTCGTGGTTCAGCTTGCCCGCCAAGGCCGCATGCGGAACCAGGCTCAGCAACAACAGGGCGACGACCAGCGGCCCCCGGCCCGGCGGCACTCGCTCCCAGCGAAGGAGGGCCTGCACCCCAAGGCCGGCCCCGAGGCAGAGCCAGAGCATGAGGAAGAAGGCCACGTAGCGGTCGGTGGACCGCATCGCGTCGAAGATCGGGAGCACCTTCACCAGCGGGAAGAGGCTCACCTGGGCCCCGGTGCCGGGAATCCAGCTCAGGAACAGCGTCACCGCCGCCAGCGCACCCGCCGCGGCCCCCACTCGGCCGCTCCGCGCGGCCCCCAGCAGCGCGAGCGGGAGCACCGCCCAGCCCAGCCCGACGTACGGATACTCCCAGCCCGAGGTGTCACCGTTGGGGCCGTACTCGCCCACCGCGTCGGCGATCTGAAACAGCCCCAAGAACGCCGCATCGACGGCGTGCCAGAGCCCCACCGGGTCGGGCGCGGGCCCCTCCACCCGCCAGCCGCGCGAGCTCAGGAAGTCCATCATCGGCACGAACTTCGCCGCCCCCAGGCCTGCGCCGAGGAGGGCCGCGACCACCGCGAAGCCCAGCAGGGGGAGCCGCCGATCGGCCTCTTCCGTCATCGCCGCCCACGGTAGCCAGAGCGCTCCCTGAAGCACGGCGAACGCAAGACAGAGCTGCATCTGCACCCCGCCCGAAGCGAGCACCAGCCCCGCCCCGCCGGCGTACGCAAGCCCCATCGCGTTGGGTCCCCGCTGGGCCGACCGAAGCACCAGCCAGAGCACCGCCGGGACCACCATGAGGAACAGGCTCTCGTAGAAGCCGACCGCGAGTCGCGACGGGATCCAGCCCGCGCCCGCGAACGCCGTCGCCGCGAACGCCGTCGGGAGGGGCCCGAGCTTGAGCTGATCGCGCGCCAGGCCGGCCACGCCGAAGGTGCCCAGGAGCAGCAGCAGCAGCGCGTTGATCTTCATCCCGAGGCCTTCGCCGAAGATCATGGTCACGCCGAAGAACGGGCTCGCGGTGCCGTCGGAGGGGTGCCCGAAGCTGGGGATGCCGCCCTCGAGGTAGGGATTCCAGAACGCCGGGAGCCCTTCGCTGAGCAGGGCGTGGCGGGCGTACCAGTTGAACTTCGCCGCCTCCAACCAGTCGAAGGCCCGGTACGAGTCGGCGTTGATGATCGCGCGGGGGCGCAGCAGGAGCGGGAGGCAAACCGCGAGCGCGACCGCATACGGCAGAGCGCGCAGGAGCTGGTCTCGGCGGGCGTCGTTCATCGGCGCCGTCCCACGAACAGGCTCAGCCCGATCAGCAACCAGGCGGCGGCCGAGGCGATCCCCGCGGGCACGAGTCCCGGCGGCACGAACCGGATCGGGAGGGCGCGGGCGTCGTCGGGGCCGGCTTCGAACGCGAAGTGGACCTGGTTGACCGGCCACGTGGGGCGCCCGTCGCCCACCTTCCAGCCGGGGTGCCAGGTCTCCCCGACCACCACCAGGGCGCGGCCCTCGGTCCGCACGGTGGCGGCGCCGTCGATGCATGAGACCTCGGCGTCGACGAAGCGCGCCGACGCGAACCCGGGGTCCTCCACCACCGTGGGGGCGGTGATGTCGAAGGGGGTCCGCAGGAGTCGGTCGATGCGGGCGGTCTCCTCCGGTTCGACGACCACCGACGTGGTCGGCCAGCAGCGCGGAGCCGGGGGCCCGGCGTCGAACCGCAACTCCGGGCGAAGGCCTCCGACGGCCGTGCGCACCCGCATCAGCCGCATCGTCTGCATGCCGAGCGAGCGGGCTCCCTCGAACAAGGGCGGGATCCGCTCCGGAGCGAAGTCCTCCAGCTGGTGTCGATTCACGGGATCGCTCACGAGCGCCTCGGACAGGGGGGCCATCAGCGCCAGGGGACGGCGCGGAGGCATCTTGGCGCGCCCGCTGGCCGAGCGCGTGCCCCGCCGGGCGCCGACGTGGACCGGCCACCTCCAGCCCAACAGATGCTTCTGAGTGCGCTCCTGGAGGCCGTCGAAGTCGTCCCCCTCGTCGGCGAGGTCGGCGGACGGCCCCATCGCCCCGGTGTCGTAGAGGAATGCTTCCAGGTTCGCGAGCTCCCCCAGGTGAAGCACGCCTTCGTCCAGGCCCTCGATTCCGTCGACGTTGCCCCGTTCCGCCAGATCCATCGGCGCCGACGGCACCGCGAGGTGGAACCGCACGGCGATGACCGCGACATCGACCAGCGCGACCGCGCACACCAGCGCCGTCCGGCGGGCTCCGGGCGGACTGCGGACCCCCCAGACGAGCACCCCCACGGTCACCACCGCCTGGACCGCGGCTACGGCCGCGCCGACCTCTTCTATCTCCGAGGGGAAGATGGACCCAGCAGCGATCGCGCGGACGATCACCGCAAGCCCCAGCGCTGCCACCGCCCAGCCCACGGGTCCGCGCAGTCGAGCCTTCAGCGCGTCGAAGTCCCCATCCAGCAGCCGGTCCAACGCCAGAGCGCCCACCACGGCCAGGGGGATCATCGCGAGGGCCCCCCAGAAGGTGTCGACAGGGTGGGTCACCAGCAGGAGCGGAGCGAACAGCCAGCGCAGGATGGGGATGCCTCCCGCGATGCCGGCGGCGTACAGCAGCGCCCCGAACGCGACGAGCCGGCGCTGCTTCAGCTGGGTCGCCATCACCACCGCCGCGAGCACGAGCACGAGCCCCACCGACCAGTCCGGACGCAGCCGCAGCGGCTTCGGGGCGAACAGCCCGGGGAGGTTCCAGACCGACACCATGTCGTGCGCCGGCATCGCCAGCGTCGCCGCCCGGGCCGTGTCCGTAGCGGTCAGCCGCCACTCCAGCAGCGCCGGCACGAGCCCCGCACCGCCGCCGACGAGCCCCAGCGCCAACGCCGCCAACGCGAGGCCCCGCCGGCCGGGTCGGAGCAGCCCCCAGACCGCCAACGCCGCGCCCGCGGCGGGTCCGTAGCGGAGGTGACTGCCCAGCAGCAGCAGCGCCGTCGCGGCTGCGGCCACAGCAGCCCACCGCAGCGCCGTCCGGCGATCCTCCTGGGGCGCCTGGTGCATGCGCTCCAGCGCGCCGAGGGCGACGGGGAACCAGACGAACACCGGCCAGCTGTCGATCATCAGGTCCACGAAGCTGAGCGAGCCGACCGTCCCGATCGCCACCCCGGCCCCCGCCAACGTCGCCGTCGCGTTCGACGCCCCGAACGTCTGCGCCATCCAGCGCACGGCGAACAGGCAGCCGACGCCATGCAGCAGCATCGACGCGATGAGGGCGACGTGACCGGGAAGGAGCAACACCAGCCAGGTGCCCGGGTACAGCGGGTGGATCGAGCCGTCGGCGAAGAGGCTGACCCCGCCGAGCTTCCACGGCAGGAACCAGGGCGATCGGCCCTCCGTCAGCGCCGTGTGCAGCCACTCGTACAGCGGCACGGCGTGGAACAGCGCGTCGTCGGGGAGGTCGACGCCGGTGCCGAACAGCAGCGGACCGCCGGGCACCAGCACCGCCAGCGCGGCAGCCGGGAGCAGCCACCGCGGCGCCTCGGTCGGGCGCGCCGGGGCGACCGCGTCCTTCGTCTCCAGCGACGGCAGCATCAGCCCCAGGAGCAGCAGCCAGGCCCCCGCCGCGACTGCCCCCGAGGTAGCCAGGCCGGGGGGGTGGAAGCTCATCGTCAGGGTGTGGCTCCCCTCTTCGACGAACACGCCCTGGTGGACTTGGTTCACCGGCACGATGGGCAGGTCTCGGCCCGCCCCGTCGGCGATCCTCCAGCCTTGCCCAAAGCGTTCGCAGACGACCACGAGCGCGCGTCCTCCGACCGCCGTGGCCGTGATGACGCCGGGCTGGGAGCAATCGACCGACGCCCGCGCCATGCCTGCGGCGGGCGCTCCCGACTCCAGCAGCGCCGGACCCGCGGCATCGAACGGCGTGGCCGTCAGCCGCCGCATCCGGACGTGGGGATCGGGCTCGACCTCGATGCTGGCGGGGGAGTAGCACTGGGGGGCCAGCGGTCCCGGCACAGGCTCGACGGCCGTCGGCCCCACCGCCCAGGGGAGCCCGTGGAGCGCCAGGACGCGGGCCGCTTCGGGGGTCTTCAAGATCCGACGCATGTCCTCGTCGGTCGGAGGCGCATCCGTCGGAAGCCTGGAGCGAAGCGGCCGCAACGCGATCGACTGCCTGACCGGCGTGAGCTTGTGTTCGCCGGCGAGGGCACGAGATCCGCGAGCCGCCGCGTACCCCAGCGGCACCCGCCGCGCCGCGAGGATCTCCTGGGTCATCGTGACGAACTCGCGGTAGGGCGGGAACTCCCCATCGAATGGGTACTCGGTGCCCTCGTCGCCCTCGGTCACGACGTAGACGAACTCGTCCATGTTCCCCAGGTCGACGAAGTCCGCGTAGCCGTCGGCGAGTTGCGGGAAGTCCGCGTCGGCGATGCGATCGAGCTCCAGCGGGGCCGAGGGCGCGGCCAGGTGCAGGGTCAGCGCGTAGACCGCAAGATCGACCACCGCGAGCGCGAACAGCCCGGATGTCCGACGCCCGGCGGGGAGCCGCCACGCCGCCACCAGGGCGCCCGCAGCCGTCACCCAGCCGACCGCGTACAGCCCCCGCGTCCACCCATCCGTGATCTGGTCCGACGGCAGCACCAGCAGCACCCCGGCCGCGACCACGAGCCCCACCACCACCCGCATCCCAACGGGGTCAGACCCTGACACATTCCCTTTTAGGACCTGATCGAAGGCGACCGCCGCCGTAGCCGCCGCCAGCGGAACGACCGCCACCAGGTAGACCTCGTTGACGGGGTGGGTGATGAACAGCAGCGGCGTGGCCAGGTACTGAAGCACCGGGATCGACGACAGGAACACCGCGACCGCGACGATGCCCCAGACCGCCACGAGCCGCCCCACGGGCGTGGACCACGCCAACTTTCCCCGCCCGATGCCGAAGATCAGCGCCGTCCCGAGCACGACCCCGAGGCTGTAGTCGGGCCGCATCACGCGCGGCGACGGGACGAGCAGGCCGGGGAGGTTGTCCCAATGGATGCCGTTGAACGCCGGCCCCCCCATCATCGCCAGCAGCGAGCTCAACTGGCCCTGCGTCGACGCTTCCCCCCAGTCCATCAAGAGCGGCACCACGGCCGGACTGCCCCCCGCGAGTCCCAGCCCGATCGCCGCCAGGGTCGGCTTCAGCGGGAGCCGTCCGAGGATCGCCCAAAGCACCAACACGGCCCCCGCGCAGGCCGCCATCCGCATGTGGCTCCCCAGCATCACCAGCGCGATCGCTGCCCCCGCCGCTCCCGCCCACCGCCACTGCACCCGGCCCTCACTCGACCGCACCTTCTCGAGGCAGGCGAACGCCACCGGCAGCCAGAGCACCAGCGGCCACTGCGGCGAGCGGCCGTCCACGAACCCCATGGCGCCGACCGGGCCGATCCCGACCGCGGCGCCGGCGAGGCAGGCGCTGATCTCCGACGCCCCCACCAGCCGCGCCAGCCATCGCACCGCGAGCACGGCACCAAGGGCGTGGAGGAGACAGACCAACGGGTACGCGACGGCCACGGGGAGGAACAACACCGACCACGTGGCCGGGTACAGCGGGCCCAGGTAGACCGCGTCGGACACGAGGTTGGTGCCGCCGACGGTGCCGGGAACGAACCACGGCGAGCGACCCTCCAGCCACGCCGTTCGCAGCCACTCCCAGGGCAGGATCCCGTGGAACACGAGGTCGTCGGCAGCGTCCACGCCCTGCCCGAACAGGAACGGTGCGCCCACCGCGAAGGTGCCCAGGAGCGCGACGGCGAGAGGCCAGCGGGGACGGTCGCTCATGCGCCGATCCCCGAGAAGATCCCGATGCCGATCGCGCCATCGGCGAACGCGTACAGGACTCCGTACGTGACCACGAACACGAACACCGTCGTCATCGCCGCGTAGTTGAGTCGATCGATCGTCGCGATCCGACGGCCCTCGCCGACTCGGCTCCGCCACAGTCGGAAGCGATAGCCGACCACGTAGATCAGCACCGCGAGGTGGGGGATCGCGGTCCACGGCCGGCTCGTGACGACGACGAGCACGATCAGGGCCCACGCCAGGTAGACCCAGCGGTGCAGCCGCTTCCAGGTCTTGGGCCGGATGCGCTTCTTGACCCTGGTCAGCGACGTCAGCGCGAGCACCGTGACGATGAGGGAGCTGATGATCCCGGGGAGGTCCTCGGGGTTCGTGAAGTCGATGTCGTAGACCGGCTCCATCCACGCCATCGCCAGCAGGTGGCCGACGATGTGGAACGCCGGCGCATTGCCGATCGCCTCACGGAGCCCGATGACCCGCGCCCGCCGGGTGCCCCGATGGAACCGCGCCCACGGCGTGCTGAGGAGGATGACGGTGAGGTACCAGAACGCGAAGAAGCCGTACCCGCGGCGGGCCACTGCGACCCCGATCCCGTCCGGGAGCACGGCCGCGAGCACCGCGATGAGGACCGCGATGCCGAGAGTCCATGCGTAGACGGCCCGCTCGGCGCGGTGCCGGTCGCTCGATCCGCGAGTCGGTCCCAATGGCGCGATTGTAGCCCCCGCGGCGCTATCGTTCCGGCCGAGCGATGGCGACCACGACCCCCGTCCGCGCGGTGCCCGCCGAGCGCTACACCAGCGACGCCTTCCTGGAGCAGGAGCGGGCCGGGATCTTTGGGCGCTCGTGGCTCGTCGCAGGCCCCGAGCAACGGCTCCGCGAGGCGAACAGCTGGTTCGTCTTCGAGGCGCTGGGGGAGTCGATCGTCGTCACCCGCACCGCCGACGGCGCCGTCCACGCCTTCCACAACGCCTGCGCCCACCGGGGCAGCCGCATCGCCGTCGGGAGCGGCTGCAGCGAGCGGCTCCAGTGCCCCTACCACGGCTGGATCTTCCAGCTCGACGGCACGCTTCAGGGGGCGACGAAGCGTGACGGACTGGGGCATCGCCCCGGGAGCCTGAAGCCGGTCCAGGCGGACACCTGGATGGGGCAGGTGTGGGTGAACCTGGACCTCGATGCGCCGCCGCTGGCCGACTTCCTCGGCTCCGCCCTCATCGACGACGTGGCGACCTACGCGATCGACGCGATGACGCCGATTCAGACCTTCTCCAGGAAGCTCCCGAGCAACTGGAAGGTGCTCCTGGAGAACGCGATCGAGACGTACCACGTGGGCGCCGTGCACCCCCGCTCGGTGGGTCGCGCGGCGGTCAAGCAACTGGACCTCGTCTCGTTCGGAGATCACTCCCGCCAGCGCCAGGACGTGATCGCCGAGGTCCCCGGGCGGGCGCGCCTGGACCGGGCCTGCGCCCGGGGCGGCCCGTACACCGACGTGCAACTCCGAGCGCTGCACAAGTACCTGATCTTCCCCAACTTCTTGATGAACCTGCTTCCGTACCACGTCACCTTCATGCAGGTGTTTCCGCTGACCCCCACGACCTGCGAGCTCCGCTATACGTTCGCCCGCCGCAAAGGCGCTCGGGGAATCGAGTTGGCTCGCGCCGTAGGCACCTGGCTGGGCTCGCGCTGGATCCTCCGGGAAGATCTCTCGGTGCTGCGCGCTTTCCAGGACGGGGCCGCCACGGGCCGACTTAGGGGGCATCGTTTGCACGAGGACGAAACCGCGATCGGACACTTCCACGCGGTCATCGAGCGGTGGTTCGAAGGAGAGCAATGACCGATCCCGCCGCCAGCCGTCCCTCGGGAGCCGCCCGCTTGTTCTCCGTCGCCGGCATCGACGTGTACGGCCACTGGACCTGGCTCCTGGTCGCCGTGATCGTCGTGCAGATCCGCGCCGATGCCTACTCGTCGATCGTGTGGAACGTCGTCGAGTACCTGTCGATCTTCGTGATCGTGCTGCTGCACGAGTTCGGCCACGCCTTCGCCACGCGATCGGTAGGCGGAACCGCCAACAAGATCATGCTCTGGCCCCTCGGCGGGGTCGCCTACGTGCGGCCGCCAGCCCGCCCCGGCGCCCTGCTGTGGAGCATCTTCGCGGGCCCCCTGGTCAACCTCCTCCTCGTCCCCGTGTTGCTGGGCGCGGCCATCGGGTTCGCCGCCATCGCGCCGGACGCCTCCCCCGATCTGCAGCACGCCGTGGCCGCCATCCTGGTCATCAATGTCCTGCTCCTGGTGTTCAACCTGCTGCCCATCTACCCGCTGGACGGCGGGCAGATCCTCCACGCGCTGCTGTGGTTCGTCATCGGCCGCGAACGCGGACTCACGGTCGCGGCCGGCCTCGGGCTCGTCGCGTCGGTCACGGGAGGCCTGGCCGCGGTGATCCTCCTGCAGGACTTCTGGATCGGCGCCATCGCTGCGTACGCCGCGTGGCGCAGCTTCGTGGGCCTCGCCGTGGCCAAGAACCGGAGCAAGCTCCTCGCCGCCCCCCGCTACCCCGACCGCTCCTGCCCCCACTGCGGCGAGCTCGCCCCGCAAGGCCTGAAGGTCCTCTGCCCCAGGCGGCACGTCTTCGATCCGGTCGAGTTCGAGGGCCGCTGCCCGCAGTGCGATTCGGTGGTCGACGAGGTGATCTGCATGTTCTGCACGGAGCGCTCGCCCGTGATCCGCGCCGCGCCGGAGCCACAGCCCGAGTCCAACCCCGAATCGTAAGCCGAGGATCCCGCGGCTACACTCGCCCGGCATGGCTGAGACCCGTCGCACCATCCTGCTGCTCCAGCCGACCGTCGGCGAGTGGGACGACATGCGCACCGCGCCCGCGCTGCCGCTGGCCCTGCTGCACGCCGCGACCCTCGCAGAGCAGCACTTCGACGTGCGCATCTTCGACATCCGCCTGCATCCCCGGGACTGGCAGGCCGCCCTCGCCCGCGAACTGACCGACGACGTGTTCCTCGTCGGCGCCTCCGCCTTCACCGGCCCGATGATCAGCTCGTGCCTGGACATGTGCCGCCTCGTGCGCGCCCGCCGTCCCCAGCTGCCCATCGTCTGGGGGGGCATCCACGCCAGCCTCCTGCCCCACGAGACCGTCCGCTCCCCGTGGGCCGACTACGTCATCCAGGGCGAAGGCGAACGGCCGCTCCTGGCCCTCGCCCAGGCGATCGCCAACGACGAACGGCCCGGCGACATCGGCGGCCTCTACTTCGAGGAAGAGGGCGAGGTCATCGGCCGCTCCCAGGACGGCTTCGCGAGCCTGGACGACCTGCCCGCGCCGCCCTGGCACATCGTTGGCATGCAGGACTACCTGCCGCTCTACAAGGGCCGCAAGTCCGTGTATTTCCAGAGTTCTCGCGGCTGTCCGCTGCCTTGCACGTACTGCTACAACGTCGTCTTCAACGCCCGCAAGTGGCGCTCCCTGAGCCCCGAGGCGACCCTCGAGCAGATCCGCCACCTCGTCGCGGAGCACGGCGTCGAGGACGTCTACTTCGTCGACGACATGTTCTTCACGAACCTCAAGCGCGCCCGCGTCATCGCCGAGGGAATGAAGGACATCGATGCCTCCTGGCAGGTCCAGGGGGTCGACATCCTCGGCATGAAGCGGATGACCGACGAGGACTACCAGCTGCTCCTGGACAGCGGCTGCGAGCGGCTCACCTGCGGCATCGAATCGGGCTCCCCGCGGATGCGCACCTACGTGGAGAAAGGCGGCACGGTCGAGGACGTCATCGAGGTCACGAGCCGCCTCGCGAAGTTCCCGATCACGCTCTACTACAGCTTCCTGTGCGGCCTCCCCACGGAGACGCGCACGGAGCTGCGCGAGACCATCGACCTGATGTTCCACCTGCTGGAGCTCAACCCGAACCTGCACATCTCGCCGCTGTACAACTTCACGCCGTACCCCGGCACCGCGCTGTTCGACGTCTCGGTCGACCTCGGGCTGGTGCCGCCGACCACGCTGGAGGGTTGGTCGAACTACCGCCACGAGTCCACGAACCTGCATCCAGAGCGGCGCGCCCTGTACGAGTCGCTCTACTTCACGTCGCAGTTCCTGGACGACAAGACCCGCGAGTACGACGTCCCCTGGCCGGTCCGCGTCGGCGCCCGCGCCTACCGCCCTGTCGCCCGGTTCCGCACGAAGCACCTGTTCTTCCGCGGACTCGTGGAGAAGCGGGCGATGAACGTCGCGCTCGCCGCGTGGCAGGGCGTGGGCCGCAACATGCTCGCCCGCAAGCCGCTGTTCACGTGACCGTCCTTCGCACGACGCAGACCCTGTGCCCGACCTGCCAGACGGTCTGTCCGGCGGAGCTGCACGTGCAGACCGGGGACGTCTGGATCCGCGCCGACTGCCCCGATCACGGCCCTGCGAACCACCGCTACTGGAAGGATGCCGAGCTCTTCGAGCAGTTGGACGACGTGGTCGGTGACACCGTCTTCTGCACCACGTTCGAGTGCCTCAAGGGCGAGCCCTGCGACCGCTGCCTCGACAAGACCTACAACGTGATGTTGGAGGTGACCAACGCCTGCAACCTCGACTGCCCGGTCTGCTGCGCCGACGCCAACAGCTTCCTCGCCCACCCCGATCCGACGATCGAGGAGATCATCGCGCGGCTCCCGGAGCCCCGAAGCAAGCTCAAGCGCCCCAACCTCGTGCTCTTCGGCGGCGAGCCGACCGTGCGCAAGGACCTGCCCGAGCTGATCGAGGCGATCGTGGCCAAGGGCTACATCCCGCGGCTGGCCACCAACGGCGTGCGTATGACCGATGAGGCGTACCTGAAGCGCCTGCGGAAGGCCGGCCTCAAGTGGGTCATCCTGCAGTTCGACGGGTTCGACGACGACGTCTCCGAGCTCATCCGGGGGGAGCGGCTTCAGGCGGACAAGCGGGTGGCGATCGACCGCATGACGGAGCACGGATTCAAGGTCCAGCTCGGCACCATGATGGTCAAAGGCGTCAACACGAAGTACGCCCACGACCTCATCCAGTTCGCGTGCAACCACGACAAGATCTTCTGGCTCAGCTTCTACCCCCACAGCGCCCAGAGCCGCGCGAACCTGCCGACCAAGGAGACGTACACGGCCGACATGCTCGACGAGATCGAGCAGCACACGTCCGGCCGCATCCGGCCGAAAGATTTCGTCGCCACGATGCGGCTCCTGAAGCGGCTGGGGCGGGTGCTCAGGTCCCCGAACCTCAAGCAGAAGCACAGCACCCTGCCGATGATCCTGGTCTGGGACGGCACCGACTACTTCCCCCTGGTCCGGCTGCTGGATCCCCGCTTCGCGGTCCGCCACCTGGGGCTGCTGCCCCGGCTGCTCGCGGCGCTTCCGAAGGTGCTGCGCTACCAGGAGCAGTACACCCCCGAGTTCCTCAAGTTCCTCATCGTGGAGAAGTTCCACGCGGACACGTCCATCGATCTGGAGGAGGCGTCGAACTGCCACATGGCGTTCATGACGAAGGACCACTTCGTCCCCTTCGACCTCTTCAACATCGCCTACAAGCAGGACGGCGCCTGGGGCTCCTGACGTGCGTGTCCTCTTCGTCTACCCGGCACACGAGAACCTCGGGATCGAGTACCTGAGCGCTGGCCTGAAGGCCGCAGGGCACACCACCGAGTTGGCCTTCGACCCCGTGCTGTTCGACGACGCGTTCATCCAGCAGGGGCTGCTCGGTCGCGTGCTCTCGCACCGGGACGCGCTCATCGACCAGGCCCGCCGGTTCGGGCCCGACCTCATCGCCTTCGGGGTGCTGTCACCGTTCCTGCAGTGGGCGCTGGACCTGGGCCGGGGGATGAAGGAAGCGACCGGGGCGCCGGTGCTCTTCGGAGGTCCCCATGCCTCCGCCGCCGCCGATCAGCTGATGGAGCACGACGTCGTCGACTACGTGCTCGTGGGCGAGGCGGACGGCCCCATCGTGCGGCTGGTCGAGGAGCTGGGCGGGGGCCTGCACCTGGACGACGTGCCCAACCTCGTGCACCGCCGGCAGGGCACCGTGGTCCACAACCCGCTGGGCCCCTTCGCCGACGTCGCGACGCTGCCGTGGCCCGACAAGGAGCTGTTCCTGGAGCAGTCGGACATCTTCCGGTTCGGCTACACCGCGCTGACCTCTCGGGGCTGCGCGATGCGGTGCAGCTTCTGCAGCGAGTCGTTCCTGGCAGGCCTGTCGGACAAGGGCGAGCGGAGCTTCCTCCGGCGGCGCCTGGTGGATGATGTCATCGCTGAATTGGTTGCGGCGAAGGAGCGGTGGGGCTTCGACCACGTGCGCTTCTACGACACCATCCTCCCCGTCGACAAGCCCTGGTTCCACGAGTTCGCCGAAGCGTACGCCGATCAGGTGGGTCTGCCGTACTGGTGCCTCGGTCATCCGTCGCTGATCGACGTCGAGACGGTCAAGCTGCTGGAGCGTTCGGGCTGCTTCGAGCTGCAGATGGGCATCCAGAGCATCTACGCCGACACCCGCTCCGAGGTGTTCCACCGCCACGAGACGACGGCGCACCTGACCCGGGCGATGGACGCGCTGCGCGACTCGCCGATCCAGTTCGCCGTCGACAACATCCTGGGGGTTCCGGGGCAGACCGCCGAGGAGCTGCTGGACACCATCGACTTCTACGTCGCCAACCCGCCCGATCGGCTCAACGTCTACTGGCTGACGTACTTCCCGGGGACGACGATCCTCGACATCGCGGTGCAGACCGGCGACCTCACCGAGGCCGACGTCGGGGCCCTCCACCGGGACCCGCGGATGAAGGCGTTCCACATCAACAAGCCGGCCCACCGACGGGACCAGCACAAGCTGTTCACCTACCTGCAGTTCGCGCTGCTGCTGCCGGACGGGTGGCACGACGTCATCCGCGAGCACCGGCTGTATCGGTTCCTCCCGCCGGTCGACATCACGATGCTGCAGGCGCTGGCCTACCGCCTCAGCTCGGTCCGCGAGTACGCGCACCTGGAGACGCGGGTGTCGCGGCGGTACCGGAGCTACGGCAAGCGGTGGCTCAAGGACCGCGTGGCGGGTCGTGGAACTCGAGCCAGCCTCCGCCCCGCGCGGGGAACGTCCGGTCGATCGTGAACTGCAGCGGGGTCGATGGGTCGAAGGGACCGACGGCCTCGGCGTAGGGCGCGCCGGGCTGGGGCGGACCGGAGCGGCACCACGGATTCGGCAGGAAGATCGCGCGGTCCGCGACGAACCCCCGGGGCACCCGAAGCACCCCGGTCCGCGCGCCGTCCCACGCATGCCGGTGGCCCCCGCCGCCGTCGCCGACGAACGTGAAGTAGCCGCACTCGGACTCGTAGGTGTTGAGGTCGACGGTGTACGGCACCTCGACGAAACCGACGACCGGCGCGGGGTAGTTGGTGGTGATGCCGGTGCGCCACTCGTGGTCCTCGACCGTCTGCTCGAAGCGGACCGGGAGCGGCTCACCATTCCAGAACACGTCGACGGACTCGGTGGAGCGGGCCCAGCCGTGGATGATGAGCGTGAAGTCGTGGACCACGACGGTGCCGCGGCCCATGTCGGTCAGCCGCACCTCGTAGTTCCCATCGATGGCCTGGATGTCGACGGTCACCCACTCCGCGGGCAGGGCGAGCGCGATCGTGTGGAGCCCCTGCGAGGTGCGAAACGGATCGCCGGCCTCGCGCAGCGGTCGACCGACGACGGGGAAGCTCCAGTCGGTCGCTTCCTCCCGACCGAAGGGAACCATCAGCGCGACGCCCCCGGACCGGGAGCGGCGCTTGGCACTGCGGTTGTGCTGGTTCGACACGCTCGCGGCCGCGTGCGCCAGCCGGGCCCCCTTGATCGGCGCCACCATCGGGAGCAGCCGAGGCGTCGTGAGCGCCCGACGCAGGCTCTCCTGCACCGGGACCTCCCCTGCCTCCCCGGCCTGCCGCCGGTCCGCCGGCACGTCCACGAGCCGCATCGTCCAGGTCGACAGGAGCACCACGCCGAGGGCGGCCGCGGAGGTGATGCGGGCTCGCCGCACCTCGCCCTCGAAGAGCCCGCCGAGGGCGAGGGCGGCGCAGACCAGCAGCGGGGCGGCACCCAGGAGCACGTAGGTGATCTGGGCGCGGTTGAGGTTCTCCAGGAGGTCGATGGCGAGCAGGTGGGGCAGGCCGAAGGCGAGGGCGAAGAGGGCCGCCGAACGGTCGCGCAGCCAGAGCCCGACGAGGCCCGCGATGCCGAGCGCGCAGACGATCGCGCCGAAGTCCTGGACTGCCTGCAAGCCGAGCCAGATCGAAGTCGGGAATGCGTTCCACGGGGCACGCACGACCTCTTCGGCGAACGGCCAGTTCAGCGCCTTGAACTGGAAGCTCATCCCGAACAGGCGGTTGGTCACCACCGTGTCGTCCAGGTTCAGCGCCACCGCCGGGTGGGCGAAGACGCGGTCCAGCATCGCCACGTTCAGGGCCAACCAGGGGATCGACACCAGCCCCGCGGGCACTCCCCAGAACGCGGCGCGCAGGGCCGGACGCCCGACCTCGGAGCAGCGCGCGAACCGCCACGCCAGCGCCGGCCAGAACAGGCAGGTCGTGTACCGAACCCCGATCCCGTGCGCCGCGACGAGGCCTGCGAGGACCAGCCACTCGGCCCGAAGCTGCTTCTTGACGCCGATCCAGAACAGCACCGCCATCAGCGTGAAGCCGAACAGGTTCTCGTTGATCACGTACCCCAGGAAGGAGTGCAAGCCGAGCATGCCAAGCCCCACCCCGACCGCCGAAGCGGCCGGCGACGCCCCCAGCTCACGCGCCGCGCAGTAGCAGGCCGCGGCCCCGACCACCGAGGCGTACACCGGCGCCGTCAGCCATCCCAGGGTTCCGAAGAGCGTCACGTGAGGGGCGAGGATGGCGACGTTGCCGGGACGCTGCTCCCCGAACAGCCCCTGCAGGCCGTTGACCGGGTCGTGCGGGTGGTGCGACAGCAGGTGGATGACCTGGCCGCTGATGCCGTCGTACATCGGCACCCCCACGCTGGGGTCGTTGCCGATGGCGTACATCACCATCACGTACATGCAGTGGTGGATCGTCGCGAAGAGGTCGACCCCACCGATGGGCTGCACGCTGGCCGCCAGCAGGAGCGTGAACCCCGCCGCCACCGCGGCCCCGACCCCGGCTGCGCGGGGGTCGATCGGGTCGACCCGCCCGTTGAACTTCAGCACCGCGAAGAGCCCCGCCGACAGCGCGAGGGAGCCGACGAGCATGACCCCCGGAGTCAGCGGTCGATTGGTGAAGGTCGTGGCCAGGTACAGCAGCAGCGGCACCAACGAGAATCCGCACACGCCGCTGATCGTGAACCGCTCCGACGGTGTGGCGTCCGGGATGAGCAGCCGGCTCAGGAGGCCTCCGGGCAGCAGAAACGCAAACCCGAACAGGAGCACGACGCCGAGCAGGTCGATGACGATCATCGACCCAGGACCTCGTCCAGATCGACCCGGTAGACCCCGCACAGCCCGGCGAACATCGCCTGCCCGTCCACGATCACGAGGTCTTTGACGTACCCGCAGCTGGGGACCGTCGCGAGCAGCTCGCCAGAGCCGAGGTCGTGGACGCGCAGCCGGCCCTCGTACTGGCCCCCGGTGACGACGACCCCGCGGTCCGCGTCGGCGGCGACCGCCCTCACTCCGAACCCGGCCTGCAGGGGCGCCTCACGCTTCCACGCGACGCGGTCGACGACCTCGACCCGCGAAGCGTAGTACCGGCCGACGAGGAGCTTGCTGCCGACCGCCTCGAGCTGCTGGTTGGCCCCGCCCACGAGCAGGCGTCGCGTGACCTCCCCGGCGGCAAGGTCGACCTCGGACAGGAACACGCCCCAGGGGTGGTGCAGGGGCACGACGTAGAACGATCCGTCCACGGCCACGCCCTCTTCGACGTCGCCGAGGGCGGGGATCGGCTGTACGGCCTCGAAGGTGTCGGTGCGGAGGTCGACGATGGCCAGCTTGGGGCGCGCCTCGTACCCGAGGACCAGCCGCTCGCCGACCACCGCCATCGACGCGATCCAGCCGTGGTCGGGCAACTCGATCTGCCCGATCGCCCCGTCCTCGGCGATGGTCAGCAGCGAGTCGGTGCCGATCGGATCGTCCCGCTCGAAGCTGACGAGGAAGCGGCGCCGGGCGTCGTCCCAGACGATGTTCTCGATCGTCCCTTCGGCCCGAAGCCGCAGCGGGAGCCAGCTCATGCGCCCGTCCAGCAGGTCGAACCGGGCCAGGCGGGTGCTCTGGCGGTAGACCACGACCAGCCAGCGGCCGTCGTCCGAGGCGGCCAGCCGGAAGGCCTCGGGGTGCACGCGGGTGGGCTCGCGATCCAGCCGCGTCATCGACTCGGGGACCTCCTCGTTCCAGAGCGAGAAGTAGGGGTCGGCGAAGGCGCGGACGTGGCCGAGCTGCCCGACGAGCAGGGCTGCGACGAAGAACCGGGGAGCCCACCGGGGGACGAGCCGGTCGGTGGTGAGATCCTCGAAGGCAGCGGGGGTCAGGAGCACGACCGCGAGGCCGACCCCGAGGGCGATCGTGGGGGCTAGCATCATCGCCGCCGGGCCGTCGCCAGCGTTGATGGCCTCCACCATCCGGCGCCAGATCGAGTCGGACCAGACGAACGCGTACAGCTGGACCGCACCCACCGCCACGGGCACCGCCGCGAGCGCGAGCGCGACCCGGGCATCGAACCGGCGCTCGGGGTCGCGGCGGGTCCAGACCACCGTCGCGGCGGCGACGACCGCGAGCCCGACCAGACCGAGGGACCGCATCTTGAGGATCCCCACCAGCGCGACGGTGGCGGCGGCCGCCCAGATGGCGGCCTGGACGAGTTCGGTGGCGCCCGTCCACAGCGCCGGCACGCGGTCGCGGGATCGCCGGAGCACGACGGCCGCGATCACGCCGACCGGGATCAGGAGCGGACCCAAATAGATGGCGTAGACGGGCAGCTCGACGACGAGCGCGAACGCGGCCTGTTCGAGGATCGCGGCCCCGGGGAGGCGCAGGCCCAGGAGCAGGTCGGCGCCGATCCAGACCGCCCCCACCCCGATGATCGCGCGGAGGACCCGCCAGATGCGGGGGAGCTCGTCGGACGGCATCGAGGTCAGACCGGCGAGGGGGGCGACGTGCCCCACCGGCGTCGCAACGCGGCCTGCGCCAGACGGGCGGGCCCGCGGAGGTTGTAGCGCCGCATGGCGCGGCGGGCGTCGTCGTCCAGATCGGCTCGGGCGGCGTCGGTGGGGGCGTCGATGGCGGCGCAGCCGTGCCGCTGCTGGAGCACGTTGATGGAGCAGTAGGCGGCGCCCAGGGCCGAGGCGTAGGAGGCGCAGGCATCGGCCGCATCGGCGCCCTGGCCGGTTCCCCCGATGGTGAAGTGAGCGCCCACGGCGATCCCGCGATCCCGTAGGAGCAGCGCCGCACGGGCCACGCTGGCGTCCTTCATGCGCTTGCCGAGCCCTTCGCGCAGCGCCTCCGTCGGCGCTTCCAGGCCCAACTGGGCGAGTCGCAGGCCACCCGCCGCCATCGCCGACGCCATCGCCTCATCGACCTGGTCGGCGCGCACGAAGCCCCGGAGGGAGAAGCGGTAGCGGGCGAGCCGATCGAGCACCGCGTGGGTGTGGTCGGGCACGCCGCCGAAGGTCATGTTGCGGAGGTAGAGGTGGCGGGTTCCGAGGGCCGCGAGGTGGTCGATGTCGGCCCCCACCTCGGCGACGTCGCGCACCTTGTGGCCGATGGAGTGGCGGCCCGAGTTGCAGAAGGCGCAGGCGAACGTGCAGCCGAAGTCGGTGAGCAGGGAGCGGAATCCGCGGGGCCACAGGGGGAGCGCGTAGCGGCCGTCGAGCGCTTCGTGGGCCAGCGGTCCGCCGAGCGCGAAGGTGGTCCCTCGGGGGGGCGCGGCCGGCTCGACGTCGGCCGTTCGGATGCGTCCCTCGGGGGCATCGCCGAGGAGGAAGGCGGCCGCTTCGGGGGCGGTGAAGTCGAGGACGAGGCCAGCGACAAAGGGGTGGGCGGCGAAGTCGAACGCGGGATCGAGCGCGACCTCTCCGCCGACGACGATGCGGGCGCCGGCGTCGGCCAGTTCGCGCAGGAAGGCGAGGTCGGCGGCGGTGGTGAGGGCGGACACGAGGCCGAAGACGACGTCGGGGGCGAAGGCGGCGATGCGGGCGCAAGCTTCGTCGACGTCCACCGATCCGCCGATGCAGTCCAGCACCAGCAGGTCCGCCTCGTCGCGCAGCCGGGCGACGAGGGCGAGCAGGTCGATGGGGTGCCAGAAGTAGGAGGTCTTGGGGCGGGTGGAGCAGTAGTAGTCCCGCAGCACCGGGCGGTCGGCCGGCGGGTTCAGGAGCAGGACCTTCACGCCGAACCGAGCCAGTGGGCGGCGCGTCGGGCGAGGTGGTAGCCGGCCTCGGGGGTGCGCACGGCGCGGGCGAGGCGTTTGAGCTGGCTGGGGCGCCCGTAGAACTCCATGAGGGCGCGGCGCTGCTGGCGCTTGAGGGCGGCGGCGGAGCGGCCTTCGGGCACGAAGCTGACCTGGGCGAAGTCGCCGAGGTTGAGGATGCGGTGCTGCTCCTGGGCGGTGAGGGCGTCGTACTCGGAGGTGCCCGGCAGGGGGGTGAACAGCGAGAAGTTGGCGCGCGTCAGGGGCAGCGCCTTGGCGAGGCGGATGGTCTCGTCGACGTCGGCAGGGGTCTCGCCGGGGTAGCCGAGGATGAAGAAGGCGTGCACCTCCATGCCGCGGGCGACGATGCGGGCGACGACCTCGGGGACGACGCTGAGGTCGAGGTGCTTGACCATGCGCTCGAGCACGGCGGGGCTCCCGGACTCGATGCCCAGCGAGATGGAGTAGCAGCCGGCGGCCTGCATGGCGTCGAGGAGCTCGTCGTCCAGCGTATCGACGCGCACGCCGTTGGGGCAGGTCCACGGCATGGCCAGGTCGTTGCTGGCGATGGCCTCGCAGATGGCGATGGCGCGGCCCCGGTGGACCGTGAAGTTGTCGTCGACGATCTGGAACTCGCGGATGCCGAAGCGGTCGCGCAGGAGGCGCAGCTCGTCGGTGACGAGGGCGGCGGAGCGGTAGCGGATCTTGCGTCCCACGAGGCGGGGCACGCTGCAGAAGCCGCAGTCGTAGGGGCAGCCGCGGCTGGTGATGATCGGTGCGACGGGGAAGTGGCGGGCGAAGGCGCCGTGGGGGGCCTTGGGGTAGTCGCCGGGGGGGACCAGGTCCCAGGCGGGCATGACGAAGGTGTCGATGTCTTCGACGAACGCGGTGGGGGTCTGGACGAAGGTGCCGGCGTCGAAGAAGGCGAGGCCGGGGATGGTGCGGAGCTCGGACGCCTCCAGCCGGGCCATGTTGCCGGCGACGACGGCCTCCACGAGGGTGCGGAAGCTGAGCTCGGCCTCGCCCATGAGCACGCAGTCCAGGGCGGGCGCGGCTTGCAGGGTGCCGTCGGGGAGCGCGGTGGGGTGGGCGCCGCCGGCGACGAGGAAGGCGTCGGGGCAGAGGGCGCGCACGGCGAGGGCGTAGCCGTGGAGCGTGGAGGCGGCGTGGGTGTTGACGGAGAAGCCGACCACGTCGGCCTGCCAGACGTCGGCGAGGCGGGCGAAGGAGGCGGGCGTGACGCGCTGCCGGATGCCCTCGAGGACCTTGACGTCGGCGATGTCGCGGAGGTGGGCGGCGAGGTAGGCGATGCCCAGCGGCGGGGGGACGGCGTCCGACCGGCAGGGCAGCTTCAGCAGCAGCACGCGAGGGCGTCGTTGGATGCGGACGGAGGCCACCACGCCGCAGTCTAGGTCAAGCCGGCCGGGGGTCGCTGTGCGCGTTGCGCCCGCGCGCCCGAGGCGCCCTCAGATCGACCGCAGGAACGAGAGCAGGTCGGCGCGATCGGACGCGGGGAGGTCGCAGCCGTACTCGTGGCCGGTGTTGGCGTAGGGGGGCTCTTCGGAGGCGGGCCGGGGGTCGACGCAGAGCAGCTGCTCCAGCGAGGTCAGCGAGCCGTTGTGGAGGAACCGGGTGAGGGCGTGCAGGCCGGTCAGGCGCGGCGCCTTGATGCCCCCGGTGAGGTCGCCGTCGAGGTCGCAGCACATCTCGCCGTCGCCGTCCGCGTCGCCCCACAGGGCCATGGCGGGATCGGTGCCGATCTCGTCGTACTCGAAGACCTCGAGCCCGCTTCCGCGGGGGCCGGCGTGGCAGTCCTCGCAGCCGGCACTGGCGAACAGCGCACGACCGGAGTCGATGGCGGCCTGCCCGTCGGCGGTCAGGGGCGCGGGGGCGTCCAGCGACTCGAGGTACTCGCGCAGCGGCGAGAGCTCGTCCGGACCCCAGTCGGCGACGGGGCCGCCCCCGATAACGACGAAGCCGCTGAGGAACTGCTCCAGGCTCTCGGCCGCGCCGGTCCACGCCAGCATCGCGGTGGGCATGCCGAAGGTCTGCTCCTCGTCGACGGTGGGGATGCCCCACAGCGGGAGGATGCGGCTGATGGTGTGGACCTCGTCCTGCACCGGCAGCGGCGCCATCGTGAAGTCCATCGTGCCGTCCTCCCAGGAGGCGTACAGCCCCTGGTTCTCGTACGACAGCGTGGGCACGTCGCTGGCGCCGCCGAGCATCAGCGGGAGCATCTCCCACATCAGGCCGAGGCTGAGGAGGGGGTCGGCGTCGAAGCGGTCGAGGATGGGCTGGACCTCGGCGATGGCGTCGGGGTGGTACTCGTCGACGTTGAACCCGGGCATGCCCTTCAGGGGGCCGAGGAACAGCGCCAGCATGTGGGTGCCGTACTCGTACTGCAGGTTGGGGTAGCCCACGGCGTAGCGGCCGTCGGGCATCTGGCCGAAGTGGCAGTTGGCGCAGGTCAGCGCCAACGTCGGCGTGCCGTCCTGGGGCGCGCCGTCGCCGACGCCGAGGTGCCGCGGCTGTTCGGGCGTCGACACGATCGGGTCCTGAATCAGGCCGTAGTTGGTGAACGCGGGACCGGCCTCGTCGGGGAAGCTGCGGCCCATCCAGTCCATCAACGGCTGGGGGATGCCGAGGGTGCCGAAGCCCTCGTAGAAGAACTGGTACTTGCCGCACAGCAGCTTGAGCTGGCGGTCGGACGGGTTGGCCGCGTAGGCGTCGCAAGCGCCCTCGAGGGCGCCGAACTCGAGCAGTTCCTCCAGGTTCGCCGACGTGTTGATCAGCCCCTCGGTGGTGTCCGCGCGGGGGGCGAAGGGGTCGAGGGGGTCGGTGGCGTCGTCGTCGTCGGCCGCGTCGTCGTCGTCGTCGGTCGCGTCGTCGTCGTCGTCGTCGGTGGCGTCGTCATCGTTGGACGCATCGTCATCGTCGGTCGCGTCGTCGTCGTTGGACGCGTCGTCGTCGTTGGACGCATCGTCGTCGTCGGATGCTGCGTCGTCGTCATCCTGATCCGCGGGCGGCGACTGCGGGGTGGGGCAGGCGGAGAGCAGGAGGAGCAGGAGGAACACCGGGAGCAGTCGGGGGGTCATGGCCGAAACTTATATCGACCGATTGGTTGATTAGCAAATTGACCCCGCTGGCTGGCGGGTGTCCTCGGGTCTGCGCGACGATGCGGGCATGGCTCTCCTCCGCTGGATCCCGCTGGCCCTCATCGCGTTTACGTTCCTCGGCTGTGAGGACCCGTTCGGGTACGAGCGAGAGGAGCTCGAACTGGTCGTCGAGGTGCTCCAGCAGGAGTGCGACAACCTCCGACGGATCACCGGGCCGACGAGCGAAATGAGCCTGGTCGTGGGCCGCCTGTCAGCGAAGCCCGCCGATTGGGCGGGGAAGCTCGATGCGATCGATGGCTGCGGTCCATGCGCCGAGCGGTTGCGGGCGATTCAGCCGTCGGCGCTTCGCCCGCCGGAGCACATGCCGAAACTGGACGTCGGTTCCCCGCGAGGCCGCGAGTACTCGCTTGATCGGCTGCGGGAGTGGGCGGCGGTGATGAGCGAGACGCGGGACCGGCTTCGGCGCGTTGCGGAGCAGCGGGATGAGTTCGAGCGGGAGCTGGGGAGGTTGAAGGAGGAGGTGAAGGGGGCGGTTGAGCACCCGGATTGTGCGGTGGAGGCGTGTCGGGTGGTGGTGGACGCTCAGCGCAGCGAATAGCCAGGCAGGTCGAGCAGCGGGGGCGCCGCTGTACACGCCTCACCTCCCGAGAGACATGTCCGCGCTTCTTCACTCATCGGCGGGGCCACGCCAGCGGGGAGTTCCCCTCCGCCACAGGCTCCGATTCCTCGGAAGTAGGCGGGCCCATCCGCGTCTTCCAGGACGTCCAGAAGCGTCATCCGTTCGGAGTTCAGAGACGCCTGAGATGCGACTCCGCAACCGACGCCCGTAAGGAACGCGCTCCAGATTCCAGGCTCGACGTGAGGCTTCAGAAGCTGCAGATCCCACTCCGGCCACCAACCGATCATTCCGGGAGGCGAGAGGTCGTCCGCGAGGTCCAGACCATAACCCTGGGCGAACGCCTCCTGGTGTTCGGAGGGAACGTGCGGGAGAAGCTCGATGAAGGTCCCATGGCGGTCGGAGAGCCCTTCCCGAACGCCGAGCCGCTGGGGCGTTCGATGTACACCGAGGGAGATCATCAGCGCCTGCTCGGACCGTCCCGGCGGAGGGGTCAGCGGCTGCCCGGCGGCCAGGCTCCACAGCAGCGACGAGGCCGGGAGGGCGAAGCCGGCCGCAAGCACCCAGATGCGCGACGACTCAGCAGCGAGCACGGCGAGGGAGACCACCGAGAGACCGGCGTAGATGCCGCAGTATCGGTAGCTTTGGGGGAGCTCGCCGCGCTGACTGAGGATGAGGACCAGAGCAGCCCCACGGCGCCGGCGGTTCGGTTCCCCGCGATCTCCATCTCGTTCACGGTCAAGCTGGTGGTGGAGCGCACGGCCGCACCCTCGCCGTTGAGAATCGCCCCTTCACCGACCAGAAGATCGACGGGCGTTCCGGCGATGCCGTTGGCGACTCCGTAGCCGCTCCAGCCCTGGATATCCATGTCGATGTGGCCGACGTCGCCGCCGCCCCAGGTGCTTACTCCGGGTCTGGAGGAGCCCTCGCAAGGGCCCGTGGCGGTCATGTCGACCACGGGTCCGCGGAGGAAGACGGAGCCGTCAGTCACCACTTCGACCACGGGCTGTGAGGGGCCAGATTCAGGGTCGGGGCAAAGTGGGCGCTTGAGAATCAGGCTGAGGGGCTCGCCGTAGACGCCGTCGCGGTTGTCGATGACGAGGCTGTCGACGTACGGGGTGCTCGAGTCCGGGAGTTCGAGGCCGGAGCAGATCCAGACCTCGGGGCGGTCGCCGCCCTGGTTGGGGAGGGCTTCGGCGGCGGACAGGGCGCCGTCGATGGTGGTGTGGACTTGAGAGCAGGGTTGGCCGGAGCATGAGGGGGTCGGGCCTGGGTCTACGTCGGTGACGCAGAGGACCTGGGGGCCGCCGGCTTGGGCAGGTGATGCGATCAGCGCGAAGGCGACCCCAAGGAACAGGGCACCGATCCGTCGATGCCAAGCCAAGCCGGTCACGGCCAGCTGACGGTGCCGACGAACGCTCCGCCTCGATACTGATGTTCGATCACGCCTCTCTTGAGCAGGCAGATGCGCGCCCCGATCCCGTCGAAGGAGCAGTCGTCGTTGTCGGTCGGTCTCGCTCCCCAATAGGCCATGCGTCAGGCTCGCACTCTCACGGCTTCGCCGCCAACTCCCGCCGCACCATCACCGACGCCCCCTGCACCCGAACCACCTCCTCGTAGTTCGCCAACAGGTACCCCTGCGCCAACGGCGCCGCCGACTGAAGCAACCGCTCCGGCCCCTCGACGGTGTCATCGATGAACACCACCACCGGCGGCGGCAGCTCCTTCAGCCTTGCGATGACCTCCGCCTCCCGCTGCCGCGACTCCGCGAAGTACAGAACGGTGGGGTACCCGGTGATGTCCGGCCGATCGGCCAACGCGTACAGCAACGGCTGATTCGTCGGCACCCACATTGGCCCCATGGGGAGCCTCGCCAAGGCCTCCAGCGTGCCGGACAGCAACTCGTGCTCGCCCTCGTTCAGCCACACCCGGCCCAGCGGCGTCTCCAAGGGGATGATCCGCTCCTCCGCGATCGTGAACGAGCCCGTGTACAGCTCCCCGCGGTGCTCGAACCAGGCGTGCCCCGCCAGCAGGATGGGCAGCGCCACGCCGGCGAGCAGCGTCGCTCGCACGCGACCGGTCTGCTTGAACGCCCTCCCCCGCGCGTGCTGCCGCGACAGCAGCAGCGCCGTCGCCATCCACAGCAGCGGACCGGCCTGGAACAGGTGGCCGATCTCCGGCTTCATCCGCACCTGGTTCATCGTCAGCAGACCCAGGAGGAACAGCACCGCGACCTTGCGGCGCCGCACCGCCTTGTCCTCGTCGCCGTCGCCCCACGAGATCGACCGCAACAGCAGCGTCGCCAGCCCCGCGAAGACGACGAACGGGAAGTACATCAGCCACGGATCGAGCCGGTCGAACGTGACCAGCTGCCCCGGCCCCGGGAAGTGCGGGTACTGGACCGATTGGTTCATCGCGATGTCCGCGCCGAGCTGGCCGATCACCGCCCCAAACACGCCCGGGCCCTTCCCCTGAAGCATCAACGCCGTCGCGATCAGGCCCCCGAGCAGAGGAGCCGTCGCGATCAGAAGATCCGCCCGCCTTCGCGGCACCGCGACGCACGCCAACCCCGCCACGACCACGCCGAAGCCGCCCAGATCCAGCCGGAAGAACGCCACCGCCGCGATCACCAGCCCCAGCCCGATCGCACGACGTCGCCCCGGCATCTCCAGGTAGTGGACCAGCGCCAACGCCAGCGCCAACGTGCCCGCGAGATAGAACCCCTTGTGCAGCGGCCCCGGCGCCACCCACAGGCAGAAGACCGGGAGCATCGCCCATGCCTCGCCGACGTACTTCCGCGCCAGTTCGAACGACAGGCTCGCGATGAGGATGCGAAGGACCAGGAACAGCCCCCAGATCACCCCGAACGATCGGCCGAACATCTCCCACAGCGTCGCCACGAGCACGTACCGACCGGGCCCGTAGGCGTTGACGACGTAGTCCGTCCCCGGCGTCGCCCCCGCCCGCACCTTGTCCGCGTAGAAGACCAACTCGCCGAGGTCGTACAGCATCAGTCCGCGCCCCAACTGGGGCAGGAAGAACGCGACGGTCGTGGCTGCGAGGAGGGCGTGGATGACGACGCGCCGGGTCACGCTGGGGGCATCGGACGCCACGGCCGGATGCTAGCGCTATCCTTCCCGGCGTGTCCCTTCGCCAACGCTTGAGCAGGCTCCGATCCGGCACCGCCACGGTGGACGATCGCGTGGCCGTGGTGCCCGAGACCAAGCAGAACTCCATCCTCCTGGTGAAGACCCCGCCGTGGGACACGCGGCTGCCCCCGCTGGGCATCGGCTACCTCAGCAGCTACCTGCGCAAGTACGGCCTCGACGCCCCCGTCTGGGACTGCAACATCGACACCTACCTGCGCTTCCGCATGGACCGAGCGGACCTCTGGGACATGGAGGCGGCCGTCTTCTGGTTCACGCCCGACGACGTCGCCGACGTGTTCAACCACGAGTGCGACATCGCCGCCCGCCGCATCCTCGAGGCGGACACGCCCTACGTCGGCTTCTCGCTGACCATGGAGGGGATCAACTTCGCCAAGCTGATCACCGACCGGCTCCGTCGCGACGCCCCCGACAAGATCATCGTGATGGGCGGCCCCGGCGTCGCCTTCCCCGAGTACCGCGCCCTGTTCCCCCGCGGCGCGGTCGACATCTTCGTGGTCGGCGCCGGCGAGGAAGCGCTCCGGCTGCTCCTGACCGAGGGGCTCGACGGGAACCTCCCCGAGGACATGACCGTCTGGCGCGACCGCCCCGACGACCCCGACTGCCCCGTCTGCGTCTCCCACCCCGTCGCCCCGACCGCGTTCGAGCACCCCGACTTCGAGGGCTACGACCTCGTCAAGTACCTGGGCCGCGACCACATCGCCCTCATCATGGGCCGCGGCTGCTTCCGCTCCTGCGCCTTCTGCTCCGACAAACCCGACCAGGGCAAGTACCGCAGCTTCGGCTTCGAGAAGCTCATGCGCGCCATCGCCTTCTACAAAGAGAAGCTCTGGATCGGCGGCATCACCTGGAACGACCTCATCCTCAACGGCGACCTCAACCACCTCGACCGGTTCTGCGACGTGCTCCTGGAGAATGACGTCGAGCTCGTCTGGGACGGCCAGATGACCGCCCACCGGGTGATGAACAAGCGCCCCTGGCTCTACGAAAAGATGGCCCGCGCCGGCTGCACCGACATGACCTACGGGCTGGAGTCCTTCTCCGACCCCGTGCTCGCCATCATGCGCAAGGGCTACACCAAGGACATCGCGGTCGAGTCCCTGCGCCTCACCCGTGAGGCCGGGCTGACCTCCGGGATCAACCTCATCTGCGGCTTCCCCGGAGAGAGCGAGGCCGACTTCCAGCAGACGCTCGACTCCCTCGAGGAACACCGCGACGTCATCGACCGCGTCACCTCGCTCAGCGTCTGCGCCGTCATGCCCGGCTCACCGCTGTGGACCGAGTCCGAGAAGTTCGGCATCACGCTGCCCAAGCCCGGCCACTACCACGAGTGGGAAACGCTGGACGGCTCCAACACGCTGCCCATGCGCATCGACCGCCACGCGCGCATGCGGGCCAAGGTCCAAGAGCTGGGGTTGAGCGCGGTGGTGCAGGCCACCGACGAGTTCGATCCGTCGGTGCGGACGTAGCCATCTGCACGATCGATCATTTCGGCCGTGAGATGCTCACCTTGGACCGCGATCCAGCACCAGGATGCACGATCGATCATATTGTTGATTGATCCGCGCGCCCGGCCCCCTCATACTCGTCTGAAATGAATGAACGTGCAGATTCCGTGGGGGCGCAGGTCCGCGATCGGCGAAAGACCCTGGGCCTCAAGCAACAGGAGCTCGCCGATCTGGCGGGTTGCTCCGCCCGCTTCGTCCACACCGTGGAGGCGGGCAAGGAGACCGTGCGCCTCGACAAGCTGCGGGACCTCCTCGACGTGCTCGGGCTGGAGCTTCGGGTCGAGGCGCGGCGGTGAGGCTCGACCAACTCCGAGCGGTCGAGGAGGCCGAGGTCTGGGCTGATGACGTGGTCGCCGGCACCCTCCGCCGCACCGATCGAGGGGTCCAGTTCGAATACGCCGCCGACTACACGGGGCCCGCTCTGGCGACGACGCTCCCGCGAGACTGCGGGGTGATCGCTCCGGGAGGAGGAGGTGCGGTGCCTCCGTTCTTCGCCGGCCTGCTCCCGGAGGGCCGCCGACTGTCGGCCTTGCGACGGGCCGCCAAGACGTCCGCAGACGACGACCTCACGATGCTGCTCGCCGTCGGCGACGACCTCATCGGGCACGTGCGGGTGCTTCCGCCCCGGCCGCTCCCGGAATCGGAGCCCGCGGAACCGGTGGGGAGCTTCGCGGACGTGCGCTTCGCCGACGTATTCGCCCAGGTCCTCTCCCACGATCCCGCTGACCGCGTTGGCCTCCCGGGAGTCCAGGACAAGGTCTCCGGCCGGATGATCTCCCTGCCGGTTCGCCACGCGAACGCCCGCTGGATCCTCAAGCTCGACCCACCGGAGTTTCCGCACCTGGTCGCCAACGAGGCGTTCTTCCTCGACGCCGCTCGGGTCAGCGGACTGCCGGCGGCGCATCACGAGGTCGTGCACGACCGCGACGGGTCGGCTGGCCTCCTCGTTCGGCGGTTCGACCGAACCGGCGGAGCGCGACTCGCCCAGGAGGACGGCTGCCAGGCGTGCGGGCGGTACCCGGCGGACAAGTACCGGCTCACCACCGAGGAGGTCGTCTCGACTCTGGCCGCCGCCTGCGGGGCTCCGATCGTCGCGGCGCGGGACCTGCTCCGGCAGTTCGCCTTCGCGTACCTGACCTGCAATGGCGACGCGCACGCCAAGAACGTGTCGGTCCTCCGCGACCGAACCGGCGAATGGGCGGTCACTCAGGCCTACGACGTCCCCAGTTCGCACCCCTACGGCGACACCTCGATGGCGCTGTCGGTCAACGGCAAGCAGCGCGAAGACATTGGACGGGCCGACTTCCTCTCCCTGGGGGACGCGGTCGGCGTGCGACCCCGGGCGGTCGGTAGCGTCCTGAACGACCTCGTCGGCGCGATCGACCGATGGCTGCCGGGTCTTGGGAAACTCCCATTCGACGACCGACGCGTCCACAAACTGCGCAAAGCGATCGAGTACCGGGCCGCACGGCTCGGCTGACGCGTCAGAGACCGAGGAGCTGGCGCAGGCCGTCTTCGGGGAGGGTCGTGGGGCGCCACCCGTACAGCTCGAACGCGGCGTCCGAGGCGGTGATGAACACCTTCTGATCGCCGGGACGTTCGTCGTGGAACTCGATCTTCGGGGCGGACCCGCTGAGCTCCTCGATCGCCGCGACCACCTCCAGCAGCGAGCGCGCCGCCTTGGGACCGCCGCCCACGTTCAGGGTGCATCCGCGGGGCTCCGGGCCGTCGAGGATGCGCAGCTGCAGATCGACCAGATCGTCGACGAAGAGCATGTCCCGGGTCGTCTTGCCGTCGCCGAAGATGCGGAGGGTCTGGCCGCTGGTGATCGCGGCCGCGAACCAGGCGACCCAGCCCTGATCTTCCTGCTGGCTCTGGCGCGGTCCGTAGATGCAGGAGCAGCGCAGAATCGCCGTCTGGATGCCGTAGGTGCGCCACGCGTCGCGGAACGAGCACTCGCCCGTCGCTTTGCTCACGCCGTAGGGCGTCTCGGGATCCAGCGGCCGCTTGATCGTCACGCCGAGGGGGGCGTCCAGGAACACGCAGCGGTTGTGGTCGGGGATCCAGCGGAGGTCGTCCAGGGCGCCGTAGACCTTGTTCGACGACATGTAGAGGCAGCGCGCCTCCGGGCTGAACCGGCGCACCGCGTCGATGACGTTGAACGAACCCCACGCGTTGACGGCGAAGTCGCGCCGGGGGTCCTGCATCGACCACGTCACCGCCACCTGGGCGGCGAGGTGGACCACGCCGTCGAAGGGGCCATGGGTCTCGAAGCAGCCGTCGACCGCCTCGGGATCGACGATGTCGGCGAGCACGGCGATGAGCTGGTCTCCGCCTTCGGCCTGGAGGCCGTGCAGCCGGTCGTCCGAACCCACGCGGCTGAGGTCGTCGAGGATGACGACGGTGTCCCCGCGACTGAGCAGGACGCGGCAGAGGTTTGCGCCGACGAAGCCCGCGCCGCCGGTGATCAGGTACTTGCTCATGTCGCCCGTCGGCCCTGCGCTCGCTGCCACTTGCAGTGGCCGGTGATGTCTTCCTCGGAGTCGGCGAACGCGGACAATACCCAACGCTCACCCACGCGACGCCGCCCCAGCGCCGCCCGGCGGTCCGCGATCGAACGCTTGCCGTCGGTCGCGCCGTCGATCATGCCCCGCAGCACCGCCGCCGGATGGCTGCGGTTGCGCGCCGCTCGGTAGACGTCCGCGATCAGCTCCAGCGCGACGGACGGCGCGGCCTCCTGCCACGCCTCCCGGGGCACCGACTTCAGCATCAAGCGGAGCCGACCGCGGCCCCACGCCCGCGCCGCTTCGGCGGTGGCGGGACCGTCCTCGGCGATCAAAGGCAGCTCGGCCGGCGCTTCGACCCCGGGGCCCGAGGCAAACACGCTGCGGTAGCCCATCACGAGGCCGCGAATGGCCAGGTCGGCGTCGGCCAATTCGGCCGGAAGCTCCACGTCGAAGCCGTCGAGGTCCTCCAGCAACGCGCGGCTGAACAACCCCGCCATCGACGAGACCGCGAGCACGCTCTGCCCGTCCGACAGCGCTCCCCGGCGCGGCAGCACGCGACCCCAGCGGGCGACCTCCAGCGCCGAGGTGCCGTCCCGCAGCGGACACGCGATGGCCCCCGCGTCGGGGTGGGCGGCGGCGGCGTCGATCAGCGACTTCAGCCAGCCCGGTCGGGGCACTGCGCCACCTTGAAGGAGGGCGATCCAGCGGCCCGTGCAGGACTCGGGCACGCGGTTGGCCATCGCCCCCGGCGACTGCCCCGGTTCAGCGTCCAGGAACGTCGCCCAGTCGCAGATCTCGGCCGCGGTGCTCATCAGCGACGGGTCCGAGGAGTCGGCCACGATCACAACCTCACGCGACGGACCCTCCTGCTCGGCGACCGCCTGCAGTGCGGCCACGAGCCACTCGGACTCCCCTGCGCGCGCGAGGATCCCGACGCTCACGGTCGAGCCGCCGATCTCGCTGACGGGGATGATCGGAGCCTCCCCGGCGGGGCGCGAACGCTTCTCCCAGCGTCGGTGCACGCCGTGCACGAACGCGATGATCTGCTCCGCCTCCAGCGCGTCGGTGCTGACCACGCCGGTGCGGTAGCCGTCCAGGTCCTCGAACTCGAGCCCGTCGAGGCGGCCGGCTTCGCCGAGCTCGTCGTGCAGGCGGCTCCCCGGGAACGGCACCGCGATCGTGAACTGCGCCGAGTCCGGGTCCAGCTCGTAGGCGAGGTCCAGCGTGCGCTGCATCGTGTCCAGCGTCTCACCCTGGAGGCCGAACATGAACGTCAGGTGGGTCTTGATCCCCAGCGCCTTGACCGCCCTGACCGACTCCCGCACGCGCTCGACGTCGAGGTTCTTGCCGATCTGCTTCAGGCGCGCGCTGTCGGCCGATTCGACCCCGTACTTCACCGCCTGCAGCCCCGTCTTGGCGAGGTCCTCGTACTGCGCCGGGTCGCACGTGTCGGCCCGCCCCATGAACGCCCACGGAGCGTTGATTCCGCACTGCTGGAACGCCGTCGCGAGCTCCGCCGTGCGGCGCTTGCCGAGGTTGAAGGTGTCGTCGTCGAAGTAGACCGACTCGTACCCCTGCTCGAGCATCGCGATGACCTCGTCGGCTACCGCGTCGGCGCTTCTGGTCCGGTAGTTGTTGTCCGCATACAGGATCTGAGGCCACGCACAGAAGCTGCACGTGAACGAACAGCCGCGGCTCCCCCACATCTGCACGGACGGGCCCGGAATTCCGCCCGGGAGGTCGTGGTAGCAGTCCATCGGGAACAGGTGCCGGGCCGGCCACGGGATGCTGTCGAGCCCCTCCTGGCTGGGCTTGCGTCCGCCGTCGATGATCCCGTCGTCGGTGCGCCAGATCAGACCGGAGATCGCCTCCTTCGGCTTGCCCCCCGTTCGAACGAAGTCGCGCACCGTGTACTCGTATTCGCCCACCAGGGTGCCGTCGACGAGGGGCTGGTTCTCCAGCCACGCCGGCTCGAACATCGCCTTGTGCAGGCCGCCCGTGAGGATGGGGCCGTCGTAGCCCAGGTCGCGCATGCCCTGGAACGTGCGCATGTCCCCGTGCAGCGACGGCGTGGAGACCTCCGCCACCACCAGGTCCGGCGACGCCGCGGCGAACCGCTTCAGGTAGGTCTCCTGGTCCATCCGCTCGGCGCAGGCGTCGATGACCTCGACCTCGACCCCGTCCGCTTCCAGCACCGACGCGGTGTACGCAAGCAGGAACGGGAACGGCATGTAGGGCGACTCGCCCCGCTCCATGTGGGGCCACCGAGAGCCGGCTCGAACTCCGTACCAACCGGGCCGCAGCCAGGGTGGATTCGTCAAAAGGACCTTCATCGGCCGACCATGGTAGCCGGTCCTCGCGCACCCGCGACTTCAGGCGGATCGGAAACTTCAGGTCCCGGTTTGAGGGAGTGGACTCCGCTATGGTCGGCCCATGCACCGATACCTGCTCTTGATGCTGGCTCTCGTGCTGTTCGGGTGCCCCGACGGGGACTCCGGGGGGCTCCTTCCTGACGACGACGACGCGGCCACCGACGACGACGACGCAACCGACGACGACGACGCGACCGACGACGACGACGCAACCGACGACGACGACGCGACCGACGACGACGACGACGTAGTTCCGGACGACGACGACGTAGTTCCGGACGACGACGACATCGCACCCGATGACGACGACATCGCACCCGATGACGACGACGTCGCGACCGATGACGACGACGTCGCGACCGACGACGACGACGTGGCCCCTGATGACGACGACACCGCTCCGGACGATGACGACACCGTCTCCGACGACAACGACACCGCCCCCGACGACGACGACGACGTGCCCGACCCCACCGTGCTGGAGGCGACCACCTACTGCCTCGACTGGTCCACGGTCACCTTCGACGAGCCGACGAACCTCGTCACCGCGCTGTCCTTTGCGGGCATCGCCATCGAGGACTACCCGCTGCTGGTGAACCCCACGTCGGTCGACACGACGCTGGACCAGATCGAGATGCTCGTCGCCCAGGCGAACATCTCCAGCTGCAGCCAGAACCTCGCCGAGCCCACCGTCGACCTGACCTCGGCCGGCCCCGGCACCTACGTCTCGCCCACCTTCTCGGTCGGCCCCGCGGACTTCACGATCACCACCACCTCGGCGGTCGTGAACATCTTTGGCCTCTCTTTCACGGGCGACTTCACCCTCCCCGACGGCGGCCAGATCACCGACAGCACGCTCAGCGGCGAGATGGACGTGACCGCGTTCGCAAGCTTCTGCGGCGTGCTCGGCTGGACCTGCTCCCCCTGCCCCGGATTCCCCGCCCAGACCTGCGTCGACCTCACGGTCTCGGGCGCGGTCTGGACCGACAACGGCCTCGGCCCCCTCACCCCCTGATCGGAACCTCCATGCGCCTGTACGCCCTGCTCCTGCTCTTGCTGCTGCCCCTCGCCCTCGTGGGCTGTCCGCAGCCAAACACCGGAACCCTCGACGACGACGATGACGCAACCGACGACGACGATGACGCAACCGACGACGACGACGCCTCAGACGACGACGACGCCACCGACGATGACGACGCAACCGATGACGACGACGCAACCGATGACGACGACGCAACCGATGACGACGACGACGATCTGCCCCCCGGCGACCCGGTCGAGTCCCCCAGCGATCTGATCGGCGAGACCTACTGCCTGGACTGGTCGACCGCGAACATCACGCAGCCGCCGGACATCGCCGGCCTGCTCGACCTCGGCGGCGTCGACCTGAACGATTTCCCGCTGCTGCTCAGCCCCACGGCGATCGATGACGTCGGAGGCACGATGGACGTCCTCGGAGGCGCCGCGACCGCCGGCACCTGTACGCAGGACGCCACGATCGACACCTTCGACCTCGCAGCCACGGCGTGGACGAACCCCGACTTCGAGTCCAGCCCCGAGTCGCTGTCGTTCAACGCCGGCCCCGACACCGGCCAGCTGGCGATGCTCAACACCGTGCTCACGGGCCGATTCAGCACCGACGGCCAGCAGATCACCGACAGCACCATGGACGGCATGCTCCACCTCGGCGACCTCGCCGGCGTGGGCTGCTTCATCCTGACCTGCCTGGCCTGCCCCGACACCGGCGACGTCGAGTGCGTGGACTTCACGTTCGACTCGGCCGTGTGGAACGCCACCGGCGGAACGATGACGTCGGTCCCCGCCCGGTAGCGTCGAGGCGGAGGCCCGGCGGGTCATTCCGCCAATCCGCGCCGACATAGGCCATCTGGACGCCCCGGGCGACATAAGCCATCTCGACGCCAGATGGCGGATCCACACGCCAATCCCGGGCGACATCGGCCATCTCGACGTCAGATGGCGGGTCCACGCGCCAATCCCGGGCGACATAGGCCATCTCGACGTCAAATGGCGGGTCCCCCCGTCTCCCTGGCTCCCTGCTCCAGTCCGCGAGCACGGCGGCAAGCCGGATTCGGCCAGGAGACGGGGAGACGAGGAGACGGGGAATCGGGCATCAGGAGGGCGTGAGAACTCGTCCCTCGTGGCGCCCTGGCCCCGTTGCGCCCGTGGCGCGAGATCAAGGGACCGAAGCCTCTACTCACACAAGAACGAGAAAGCCCGGCCTGGGGTCCACCAGGCCGGGCTTTTCTGTGTCCCCTCCAGGGGAAAGAACTCGACTAGGAGGCGGTGTTCGCCTTGATGTCGATGAGCGTCTCCAGGATCCGGAAGAAGAGGATCAGGAGCTCGCAGTAGACGCGCGCGCCGATGGTGCCGAAGACCAGGTACAGCGGGCAGCCGATGATGATCATCAGGATGCCGCCGATGGCCTCACCACCGAAGACGGCGAGCAGGCCCGTGATGCCAATGCCGAGCACGGCGAGGCCGACCATCAGCAGCGCGAGGCCGTAAATGATCTTGATGAGGGTGGGCGTGACGAAGTTGCTGAACGAGAAGTCGAAAAGCGAACCGATGAAGCCTTGCTTGGCCATGTGAATCCTCCTCCGGATTGTTTCACCCGAGGGGAGGCTCCCTCGGACCGCAGTGTTTTAGCCGATCCTCAGCGAGCGAGGTAACCCAACCCGCGAAGTTGATCTTCCAGGGCTGCCGGCGAAGACCCTTCCAAATCGGGAGGATCGCGCCACGGAAGCTCATCGGTCCAGCCAACATCGCAGCTCAGAACATCCGCCATCGGACGGCCGTCGAGGCCTCGTGGGACCTCGATCCCGAGCAGCGCGAGGCAGGTCGGGGTGAGATCGAGCAGCCGGGTGGTCCCCGGCTGAGCCCCCATCGCGATCCCCGGTCCGCCCGCCACGAGCACGCCATCCATGCGGTGGTTGCCCGTATGACGAACCGCAGTTTCGGCCGTGACGACCCCTCGGGGACCGATCTCGCGGCCCGATCGCGTCATCCAGCGGTACTCGTGGGGCACGACCACCAGATCCGGCCCGTGCTCCGCGTGCGGTCCCGCGTACAGCTCGTCCCCCCGGAACACCGCGTCGATCAGCGGCTCCCGCCCGTGCTTCAGCTCGAGCAGACGCTCGGTGATCTGCTGCAACAGCGCCTCGGCCTCGGGCCCCGGTTCGACCTGGCCGTTGGGCTCACGCCCCCGCTGGTTCAGCCAGATGCTCCCGAACAGGCCGCGTGCGTACGCGCGGGTGCGCGACCAGTCGATGTCGCCGAACGTCGCCGGCGCCCCCGACTCCCCGGCCGCCCGCCGCTGCCACCAACGCCGCTTCGGCTCCGCCCGCCGCACGACCAGCAGGCCCATCTCCTCCAGCACCGCGTTGAGGTACAGGTCGCCGTCCAGATCGCCGAAGCCGTGGTCCGACACCACCATCACCGCCGCGTCGTCCCCGGCCGCGTCCATCAGCCGGCCCAGCGCCCCGTCCAGCTGCACGTAGCAGTCGCGCACCGCGTCCTTGAAGCGCCAGCCCGACTGGCCCGCCTGCTTCCAGAACGCGTGCTGCACCCGATCCGTGGCGACGAACACGCACACGAACAGGTCCGGCCGCTCGCGCCGCAGGAGTGACTCGGCAACCTGGCTCCGGGCCTCCACCATCGCCTCGACCGAACGGAGGAAGTCGGCCGGGTCGGCGTGCTCGTAGGCGTTGGCGTCCAGCACGTAGCCGGGGACCTCGGCGCGGATGAGCTCGGCGAGGTTGGCGGGGATCGTGTTCCCCTCGAGCTGATCGGCGCCGACGCCGGGGACGAAGACGCCCTCGATGGGCCCCGACGGATGGCTCAACGGCACGTTGATGACGGCGGAGGTCAGCCCGCAGTCGCCGGCGATGTCCCACAGGGTCGCGCCATGGCGGCTGCGCGCATCCGTCGGCGCCACCTCGTAGGTCCCCGGCTGCACGTGCCCGAAGTCCCAGACCCCGTGGCGCCCCGGGTTCAGCCCGGTGAACGCCGAGGTCCACGCCGCCGGCGACAGCGGGTGGATCAGCGACCGAAACCGCGAGTACGAGCCCCGCTTCGCCAGCCGGGCGAGGTTCGGCAGCGTGCCGTCGGCGAGCCACGGCTCGACCAGCTCGGGCGTGGCGCCGTCCCAGCCGACGACCAGCAGCGGTCGGGCCGGGCGTTGGGGGTGGGCCGGCTTCACGGGGCGGCGCCGACGGTCTCGGGGGCGCTCAGCCGATCCGTGAGCGAAGCGAGCAGCTCCTCGCCGATGGGGCCGAGCTTCCGATCCGCGGCCAGATCCCAGACCTCTTCGGGGTCTTCGCCAAGCGCGTACAGGGACGCCGACTCGGCCAGCGGGCGCCAGGGGGCGGCCACCGGCACGGTCAGCTTCCACGCTTCGGTCCGCACGCCGGCGTAGTGGCGGTCGGCGAAGACCAGCCGGTCGTGCACCGGGGGCTGCTCCCAACCGTGCATCAGCGGCTCCAGCGAAACGCCGACGCTCGTATCTCGCGCGTCGATGAGATCCAGGACGGTCGGGCCCAGGTCCGCGGTCGAGACCAACGCCCGCCGCACCCCCGTGGGGAGCCCGGTCCCTCCCCGGAGGCCCATCAGGAACGGCACCCGCAGATGCGAATCCCAAGGCTGGTCCGGCGCGTCGGGGTGCCCCCCCAACTCCATGCCGTTGGCCCCCGCGAGGGCGATCAGGAGCGGACGGCGGCGGGTCGCGGAGGCAAGACGGGCGAGGGTGCCTCGAAGGTCCGCCACGAGGGCCGCATACCGCGCCTGCAGTTCAGCCGAGGACGTGGTGTCGACGTGCAGCGGAGCGGCCGAACTGCCCAGATGGACCACCGCCAGCGTAGGCCCGTCACCCGCGTCCGCGAGGGCCCGCGACAGCGCCCCCGGCGCATCCTCCCGACTGGCTGCCTCGACGACCGTGTCGAACCCGTCCGCGGCGCTCGCCGGCGCCTCCCCCTCGGTCACCAGGATCGAGTGCCAACCGTCGGCATGGGCCAACGACGAGGGTCCGGGGGGGGCGTCCAGGTTGAGCACCAACTCGCCCCGGAGGGTCGACAGGAGCGAGCGGCGGGCGTCCCCGGAGGGGGCGAATGCCTTCTCGAAGATCAGCAACTCGTCCGGCTCCAAACCCAGGTCGGAGCCGAGGTCCGCGGCCGAAACTGCGTCGGCCCGCAAGCCCCCCACATGCAGCACGAGCACGTCGATTCCCCGGGGCATGCGCGACGGGTCGGGCCGCCGGGTCTGCGCTCGCACCACGAACAACCCCACGAGCACGAGCAGCAGCACCGCCACCAACACCTGGTCGCGTCGCAGCCAGCCGCTCCTCATGTCCTCGGGGGGCTTCATCGGCCTCGAAGGTAGCATTGGGATGTGCACCGCATCCTCACGGGCCCGACGGCCGAGCAGCCCCTGCCCGCGTTGGTCGGCGGACTGGCCGCGCTGTTCGATCGGCGGGGGGAGCCGTTCACGGTGGTGCAGCAGGACGCCGCGGACGAGGCGCCGCTGTGGGTCTACGGGGACGCCCCGATCGAATCCCGCAGCGCTGATGTGCGCCGATTCGGAGGAGCCCACGGGGGCACCGTGGAGCGTCGCCTGGGACCGTTCCCGGACCTGGACGTGCTGCCCATCACGACGTGGAACGGCTTCTCCGACGTCGGCCCCGCCTTCCGCCTGATGGCCGGCCGCGGCGACGATCGGGTGCGCTCGGTGGGCCACGTGCTTCGGGAGGTCGTGTACCTCGCGGAGATGGGCAAGGCCAGCCATCTGATGTTCGACGACGCCGACCTGGGCCGCTACCCGGGCTGGGCCGACGCCTTCGCCGCGGAGCTCGGGCAGCTCCCCTGGAGCCTCAGCTGGGAGGCCACGATCGGCGGATGTCGCCTCCATCGGCAATAATCCCGCGTGTGAGCCCCCTTCCGCCCCTGCCGCCACGCCTGCAGATCGAGGTCACCAACCGGTGCGCCCTGGGCTGCACCTCGTGCGCGCGACACCACTGGGACACGGCAGCCAACCCCATCGGGGACCTGTCCGAGGACACCCTCGACCGGCTCGCCCCGCTGCTGGATTCGGCGATCGAGGTCACCGTCGGCGGCTACGGCGACCCCACCGAGGGGCCGATGCTGCTGCCGCTGGTGCGCCGGGCGAAGGAGTCGGGCTGCTCCGTTCGCCTGATCACAGGCGGCGCGAAGCTGACCCCGCGCTTGATCGAGGAGCTGGCCGACGCCGGCCTGGACCGCCTGGTGTTGTCGATGGACGGCGCCACGGACGCGACCCTCAGGGCGCTCCGCGGAGTCCCGCTGCGGGCGTGGCTCAAGTGGATTCGCGCCGCCCGACCGCTGCGACCGATCGTGCAGCTCAACTTCGTGGCCCAGTGGCCCAACATCGCCGAGCTTCCCGCGCTGGTGCAGTTGTGCGATGACGAGGGGGTGGCGGGCATCCACGCCTTCCACCTCAAGAGCTACACGCCCGACACCCTGGAGTGCTGCCTGCTGACCGATCTGCCCGCCGCGCAGCCCCACTTCGACGCCGCCGCCGCGCTCGCCGCGCGGTTGGGCGTGTTCCTCCACCTGCCCAACCCCGACGGCTGCCGCCAGCCCTTCGAGCACCTCTTCGTCCGGCACGACGGCGCCGTCCGCGGTTGCTGCTCGGGGCTCTTCGAGCCGGCCGACTTCGGCCTCGTCGCGGGGCGTATCGAGGACGGTCCCGAAGCGCTGTGGGAGGCGCCGCTTCTCCAGCAGTTCCGGGCCGCTTCGATCGGCGACGCGGACTTCCCCGACGCCTGCACGGCGTGCGCCTGGCGGGTGCCCACCCTGGAGGCCCACCGACGGCCGTTGGCGGTGCTCCGTGCGTAAAGAAGCGCGCCTGCTGGGGCACCTCGCGTGGTGGGACCTGGTCGCCCAGTACTTCGGCTCGTGGGTCGGCCTGCTGTGGAACGTCATCCTCCCCGGCCTCGTCATCGTCGTGTACCTGGCGGTGTTCGAGCTGAGCCCGAAGTTCGCGTTCGGCGGCTGGGACACGGTCGGCGGCTACGGCATCAACCTCGTCGCCGCCCTCATCCCCTGGCTGATGTTCCAGGAGGGCGTCTCGCGGGGCGCCAACGCCTACGTCGACCAGCGCCATCTGCTCACCCAGGTGCCCATCCCGCCCGCGCTGTACCCCCTCGCCAACGTCACCTCGGCGGTGTTCCGGCACGCCGTCGGGCTCGTACTCCTCGCCATCATCCTCGCGATGGCCGGGATCTGGACCGGCTGGCACTGGCTGGGTCTGCTGTACGTGTTCCCCATCGCGCTGCTGCTCACCTGCGGCGGGGCGATCGTGGCGGCGTCGCTGACGGCGCTGCACCGGGACGTCGGACCGACCGTGGCGGCGGCGATGTTGCCCCTCTTCTTCACCACCCCCGTCATCTATCCTCCCCACGTGGTGCCCGCACCGCTGCGTGTCGTGATGGATCTGAACCCCCTCAGCCCTGTGGTCGTCGCCTACCGGGACCTGCTCGTGACCGGCACCACGCCGCTGTCGGGCGGGTTGATCTGGTCGGCCGCTGTCGGGCTCGTGGTCCTGGCGCTGGGCATCGTGCTCACCCGGAACGTGGGCCCCGAGCTGGCGGAGCGGCTGGGATGACCGTCAGCGTCCGAGGGCTGTGGAAGCGCTTCCGCCTGCGGAAGCCGAAGACCGATCACTGGGCGTTGCGGGAGATCGACTTCCAGGTCGCCCGCGGGGGTGCCCTCGGCGTCATCGGGGCCAACGGCTCGGGCAAGTCGACGCTGCTGCAGATCCTCGCGGGCGTGCTCCGGCCGACCCTGGGCGAGGTCAAGGTCGACGGCCGCGTCGTCGCCGTGCTCAACCCCACGGCCGGCTTCCACCCCGACCTCCAGGGCCGCGCCAACGTGCGCATGCTGGGCGCCCTGCATGGCTTCAGCAAGGCCGAGGTCAACCGCAAGATGGACGCGATCATCGAGTTCAGCGGGCTCGACTCGTACATCGACCAGCCGCTGCGGACCTACAGCGCCGGCATGATGATCCGCCTCGGCGTCTCCACCGCCTGCCACCTCGAGCCCGAGGTGCTGCTGGTGGACGAGGTCCTCAGCGCCGGCGATCTGGCGTTCCAACGCAAAGCCGCGGGCATGGCCCGAAACCTCCGCGACCAGGGCTGTGCGCTCGTGATTTCGACCCACGCGCTCGGCGATCTGGCGACCCTGTGCGACCGGCAGATGCTGCTGGAGCGGGGCGAGATCAAGGCCGAGGGGACCTCCGACGAGGTCGTCGCCACGTACATGCAGCGGGTGGATGAGCTCGGCGGCCGCATCGAACCGGGGGCGCCTCCCGTCGCCGGCGCCCGCCCCACCGCCCCGACCCGCGACGTCGTCATCCGCTCGATCACGCTCAACGGCGTCAAGGACCCCGACCAGGTGGAGATGCACTCCGGCCGTCCGCTGACCATCGAGGTCGAGTGGGAAGCCTCCGAACCGGTGGACGACGCGCTCTTCCGCATCCAGTTCTTCCGCAACGACGGGCTGTTCGTGCACGGTCAGAACACCGTGCGCCACGGCGTGCAGACCGGCACGCTCCACGGCCGCGGCGTCACCCGCCTGCACTACGACGTCTTCGGCCTGCTGGCGGGCGACTACTACGTGGCCGTCGGCATATGGCCGGACGAGTACCGCAGCTACACCACCGGCGAGGCGTACGACCACCGCCCCAGCGCCTGCATCCTCCGCCTCGGCGCCCCCCGCGAGATGGGCGGCGGAGTCGCTGGCTGGCCCTGCGACTGGTCGATCGAATCGCTCGCGGCGCCGCCCCGCCTCGTGACCTCGGAGGACGCCTCGTGAGCCGTCGCCGCATCGCCATCGTCAGCTCCTGCGCGCCTCCGAAGGCGGGTCAGCCGGTCACCGGCGGGGGGCTGCGCACGCTGCAGTTGCTGGAGACCGTGAGGGCGACCGGGCACGTGCCGTCGTTGCTCGTGGAACGGCCCGCCGATCCCAAGGGGTTCGCTCGCGAAGAGCTCGCCGCCAGGTTGGCGAAGCTGCGCCCCTCGGCCGTGATCCTGGAGCAGTGGGGCCTCGGCGCGGCGCTGGGTGACTTCGACAAGCCGGTGGTCATCGACCTGCACGGCTCGCTGCTGCTGGAGAACGTCTACCGACGCGGCGACATCGACCTGGCGCTGGACGCCGGGGCCAAGCTCGCGGCGCTGGCCCGGGCCGACCTCCTGTTGGTGCCCTCGTCGGCGCAGCTGAGCTGGTTCGCCTCCTGGGCGACGCTGGCGGGGCTGGATCCGCGCGAGCTCCCGCTGCGGCTGCTGCCCCTGGCGCTGCCCGGCACTCCGACGAAGCGAAAGGCCAAGAAGCCGGCCCTGCGGTTGGTCTACGGCGGCGCCCGCTGGCCTTGGATCGACTCGTCCGTCGGGCTCATGACGGCCGCGGGCGTGGCCGCCGCCAACCCCGACACGACCCTGGACGTGTTCCTGTACGAGCCGCCCCGCCACGGGCTCGGGTTCGACGAGGAGCTCGGCACCTGGGACGAGGTCGAGGCCGATTTGGCGGGGATGGCGGACCAGGGCATCACGCTCCACCGCGACACCGGCCATGCCCGCTTCACGAAGTTCCTGCGCACTGAAGCGACGGTCGCGTTGGACGTGTGGGCGCCGAACCCCGAGCGGCTGCTCGCGGCGACGACGCGGTCGGTCGAATCGCTGCACGCGGGGCTCCCCGTCATCACGGTCCCCGAAGCCTCGTGGGCGCCTGCGCTGACCGCCTCGGGCGCTGGATGGGCACCGGAACCCGACGGACTGGCCGACCTGCTGGCCTCGCTCGCGGAGAACGGAGCCGACATCGCCAAGGCCTCCCGCGCGGCCACGAAGCTGGCGGCGGGCAGGCACTCCCTCGAGGGCGCCGGCGGCGCTCTGTCCGACTGGCTCGCCAGCCCCGCCAAGGCGGTGCGCTCAACCCCGCTGCTGGACCAACTGACCGCGATCGAGCGGGATCACAACGCCCGCGCCGTCGCCGCGTTGGAGGCCGACCATCGGTCACTGATCGACCAGCAGGTCGACGCCCACCAGGTGGAGATCGAAGGCCTGAAGGCGAAGGGCGCAGCCGACATCGAGGCGCTGACGGCGACCCACGGCGCCACCGTCGAGCGAATCACCGACGCTCATCGGCTGGAGAACGCGTCGATCCTGACGGACGCCCAACGCCGCACGCGCGAGCAGTTGGAGCACTGGCAGGGGGAGCTGGACCGGCTCCGAACGTCGCTGGAAGGCGAGCTCAAGGCTCAGGCCGAGCGGCACGCCCAGGAGCTGGCCGCGGCGCTGGACCGGCAGCACGCCGAGCGTACCGACGAGCGGGGCGAGGCCAAGGCCGATCGCGAGTCTGAACGGGACCGTCACCGGGCCGAACTGCAGGCGCTGGCGGAGCGGCACGACCAGGAGCGGGCGGCTCATCTGGCCGAGCTCGAAGCGCGCGATGCCCGGCACCAGGCGGCCATCACGGCGGCGGCGAAGGATCACAAGCAGGAGATGGAAGCGGCGGCAGCCCGCCGCGACGCCGAGGCGGCCAGGCTCCTGGAGGAGCGCAAGGCCGAGGTCGCCGTGAGGGCCACGGAGCACAAGCGCCAGATGGAGGCAGCCGCCGCGAACCGCGACGCGGAGACGGCCAAGCTCCTGGAGGAGCGCAAGGCCGAGGTCGCTGTGATGGCCACGGAGCACAAGCGCCAGATGGAGGCGGCCGCCGCGAACCGCGACGCGGAGACGGCCAAGCTCCTGGAGGAGCGCAAGGCCGAGGTCGCTGTGATGGCC
>JAAESI010000247.1 GCA_024229515.1 Pseudomonadota bacterium
GGACAGTTCTTATATTCGACACTGCCCGATCGCTAGTCGGCATCGTTTAAGGTCAGAACTAGGACGGTATCTGATCGTCTTCGAACCTCTGACTTTCGCTCTTGATTAAAGAAAACATTCTTGGCAAATGCTTTCGCAGTCGTTCGTCTTGCGCCGATCCAAGAATTTCACCTCTAACGGCACAGTACGGATGCCCCCGTCCGTTCCTATTAATCATTACCTCGTGCTCCGAAAACCAACAAAATAGAACCGAGGTCCTATTCCATTATTCCATGCAACATTATACAAGCGTAAAGCCTGCTTTGAACACTCTAATTTTTTCAAGGTAAACTTGCCGGACCGCCGCAACACTCAGTTAAGAGCACCGCGAAGGCACCGACCTGATAGGACAACGAAGCCAGTGCTAGCCTTTCGACCGACCGACCTCGCCGCCCCTATATCCAACTACGAGCTTTTCAACCGCAACAACTTAAATATACACTTTTGGAGCTGGAATTACCGCGGCTGCTGGCACCAGACTTGCCCTCCAATGGATACTCGTTAAAAAGTTTAAAGTGTACTCATTCCAATTGCAGGACCTCGTACGAGGTCTGCATTGTTATTTTTCGTCACTACCTCCCCGAGCCGGGAATGGGTAATTTGCGCGCCTGCTGCCTTCCTTGGATGTGGTAGCCGTTTCTCAGGCTCCCTCTCCGGAATCGAACCCTGATTCTCCGTCACCCGTTACAACCTCGGTAGGCCGATACCGTACCGACGATAGTTGATAGGGCAGTTGCTTTAATGAGATGTCGCCAGCACTAGGCTGTGCGATCCGCAAGCTTATCCAGAGTCACCATCGTAACGACCCGAAAGCCGGTTAGTTTTGGTCTGATAAATGCGCGCCTCACGTAAGTTCGGCGCTTTACGCATGTATTAGCTCTAGAATTGCCACAGTTATCCATGTAAAAGCGTACAATCAAATGAACCATAACTGATTTAATGAGCCATTCGCAGTTTCACTGTACGTGAGCTCGTACTTACACTTGCATGGCTTAATCTTTGAGACAAGCATATGACTACTGGCAGGATCAACCAGATAACTATCTGAGGGCTTTTCAAACCCGTCGCTCGACTGAGCGTCTTCACTGTATAAATACAGACCTTTTCTATCACTCGGCTTAAAAGCCTTGCGAACGTTACCGAAAGCCGACGCCGGCCTTTTGCTGTTTAAAGCGCCCGCCCGCGTCGGCTGCCTCTTGCAGCTGTTAACAACTGACTGTTCTTTCTCCCGACCAACCGTTTGCCTTCCGCCGGCTAGCTCGTCAGCAGCAACTCGCCCTCGGTCTGCTGCAGCTACCCGCCTTTGAGCCGTGCCGCCGTCGCCGGCTTCTCCGCTCGGCTTTTGCTAGGCTTTAAGCCGTCCCGCCGCCGGCCGCTGTAGTGTTTCATACAAATAGCCGTATGCGTTTACATAGCACGGTACTAAGCGCTACTGCCTGCTCGCCTGTAGCTCGCCTGCGGCCTTTCCGGTGCTAAACGTTATGCTTTATAAGCCCCGCGCTTGCCAAGTCGCCTCGACGCGACAACACGCTCTCTCAATAGTGTGACATGAAGTATACGCGTGGGATGCTCAAATGTTGCTGTTGAGTTTTTGCCGATTTTTTTTTGATTTTTTTTTCGATTTTTTCATTTCTTTTTGCTTTTTTTTAATATTTCCACTTTAAATATTATTATTTTTGAAGTTTTAGTTCCTTGTACTATGTTTCGACTAACATGTTTAAAAGTTTAAATAAAAAAATATATATCTAAACTACTTTTTTTTAATGTTTTAAAGTTATGTTTGTTTATTATAATTAAACTTTTTTTTATTTTTTTATATTTAAGCGTAGTTTTAAAGCTCATTTTTTTGTTTTATTATTTTAAACGTAATAAGACGAAAATAATAAAAAAAAAATTAAATAAATTAAGCAAAAAATAAAAAAGTTATACCAAAAAAACTATTTTTTTTATATAAGCTTATTTATTATGTTTCGACTTTTATTGCAATTAAACTTACTTTTGCTTTACTTTTAAAGCTCATATGTATGTTTTACTTTTTAAACATAACAATACAAACATAATAAAAAAAGAATTAACCAAATACGATAAGAAATAATAAAATAACATTAAAAAAACTAACTTTTTTATATAAGCTTATTTATTATGTTTCGACTT
>JAAESI010000248.1 GCA_024229515.1 Pseudomonadota bacterium
ACTTCGTCTTGTACTTCAGTGTCACCTTGCTCTTTGTACGCGCGGCCATCTTGGTCGTCTCCGGAGGCTGATCCTCGAGGAGCACCGTGGGCCGAGCAGGCCCATCAGGTCAAGACGCCGAGCCATGCACCAACGCCGCGCCAAGACGCCAAGACTAGAAGTCCTGGTCGGGGATCTCGATGACCACGTCGCCCTGGACGAGGGTCTGGCATCCGAGCCGGTCGGCGTCGCCTTGCTTCACCACGTTCAGGGTCGCCTTCTCGATGCGCTGCAGGGGCGAGACTTCGCCGCTGACGAGGATGAACCGGCAGCTCCCGCAGGAGCACATGCCGCCGCAGTAGTGGTTCAGATCGACGCCCGCTTCGGCCGCCGCGTCCAGCACCGGGGTGCCCCTGGGGACCGTCGTGGAGACGTCGAGGTTGGCGAACGTGACCGTGCACTGCAGCCCCGCGGCGGGGCGCTCTTTGACGGCCTGGTTCCAGTCTGGAGACACGGAGGAGGCGGGGCGCTCGTCATCGCCCGTCTTGTTGCGGACCTTCCCCAGCAGCTTCCGCATCAAGCCCATGGGTATGTCTTAGCTGACGACCGGGAGGCTTCGCTTGGCGGCCTTGCTCGGGCCCGTCTTCTCCGCGATCGCCTCGGCTTCGGCGTTCAGCACCACGATGCGCTCGACCAGGTCCTTGGCGAAGGCGGCGAAGGCGCCCGCGATCGGGGACTCCGGCATCGCCTCGACGATGGGCATACCCTTGTCGCCGCACTCGCGCACGTCCGTGACCAGGGGCAGCTCGCCCAGGAACGGGACCTCCATCTTCTCCGCGGCCGCGCGGGCGCCGCCGTGGTCGAAGACGAAGTGCTTCTTGTCGCAGCCGTCGCACACGAAGTACGCCATGTTCTCGACCAGCCCGAGCACCGGGATCTTGACCGAGTCGAACATCGTCTTGGCGCGCACCACGTCCGCCAGCGCCACCGCCTGCGGCGTCGAAACGATGACCGCGCCGGTCACCTTCAGCGCCTGGGCCATCGTCAGCTGCGCGTCGCCCGTGCCGGGGGGCATGTCGACGACGAGGTAGTCCAGCTCGCCCCACTCCACGTCCCGGAGGAACTGGGTGATGGCGCCGTGGACCATCGGGCCGCGCCAGATCATCGCCTTGGTCGCCGGCAGGAAGAAGCCCATCGACATCAGCTTGATCCCGTACTTGGGGATGGGCTGGATGGTCTTGCCGTCCTTGCTGAAGACCTCTTCCTGAGCATCGAGCATCGTCGGGATCGACGGACCGTAGATGTCCGCGTCCATCAGCCCGACCTTCGCCCCGTACCGCGCCAGCGCGCAGGCGAGGTTCGTCGCCACGGTGGACTTGCCCACGCCGCCCTTGCCGGAGGCGACCATGATCACGTTCTGCACGTTCTCGATGGCGGGGGGGCCTTCTTCGCCGCGGATGCCCCCTCCGTGCCGTCCTCGGGTGACGGGCGGGAGCCCTGCTTCGGTCGTCTGCTTCTTCTTCTTGCCGAACATGGCGGCTTACTTAGGCGGCCGGGGCGGTCGCAGCAAGCTCTACGGCAGGTCTCGGCAGCCGCAGCCGCAGCCGTTGCTGAACGGAGCCTGACCTTCGGCGCAGGCGAACCGGATGCGCGAGCACTGGTCCAGGTCCGTGCTGACGAAGTTGTAGGAGGGGTCGCCGGCCGCGTCGCAGGTGTTGTACGAGCAGCGGTAGTCCACGCATCTGAAGTAGCCGGGCACGGCGATGTGCATCACGTTGCCGCAGTCCGCGGCGGGGGAGGACGGGCTGCACCACAGCTCCGTGTGGCACTGGCCGGCGCCGTCGGCGACGCCCACCTGGAACTCCTTGCACCACAGGCCGTCGGCGCACTGCAGCGCCGCGATCCCCATGCAGGTGGCGCCCACGTTCGCGCCCCAGTCGTACGTCACGTCCGCCTGGCCGGCCTGGTAGCCGAAGGCGCGCATGAGCAGCGGACGGGTGACCTGGCCCTCGATCTCGATGGTCTCGTGGTCCCAGTTGCCGTTGATGCCGTTGTAGCCGGAGTAAGCGATCGTCATGCCCCGGTACTCGACCTCCTGGGCGTCGCTGCCGCTCATCAGCCCGTTGGGCCAGGCGACGATCTCCGTTCCGTCGGCCGGGTCGATGAGCTGCACGTCGACGTCCGCGCCGCCTTCGGCCCCCAACTCGATGGTCAGGCCGGTGAGCCCGAACTCCAGCGTGCCGATGTCCGTGGTCGCGTTCTGGGGGATCCACTGCTCGAAGCTGCCGTCGCCGATTTCGCCGCACGTCGGCGTGGTCTCGAAGCTGTAGGCGACGTCCGCGTCTCCGGCCGCATAGCCGTAGGCGCGCATGATGAGCTCGCGGTTGGTGACCCCGTGGATCTCGATCCACTCGTTGCCGTAGGTGCCCGAGGTCTGGCCGCCGTTGTAGCCGGAGTAGCAGTACTCGACGCCGTTCCAGGTCGTGCACGCCTCGCTCGGCCCGGACAGCTGCCCGCTGGGCCACGCCACGATGCCGACGCCGGTGGCGGCGTCGATGAGCTGGATGTCCACGTCGGAGTCCGCGGTCAGCGCGATGGTGACGTCCGCCTTGCCGGTCGGGATGGTGCCGACCTCGCTGAACGCCTCGTGGGGAACGTACTGCTCGAAGGTGCCCTCGCCGGAGCTGCAGTCGCTGCCCCATTCGAAGGACGCCTCGGCAGGACTCATCGCGATCAGGGTGATCGCGAACAGGACACAAGCAACGGTTCCTCGAATCGACATGCCGAACACTCCGGTGGGGCAGGGCGCGGCTACTACGGGACCGGATCGGGGGCGTCAACCCGGAGTCCGGTGCCCGGTCCGAGAGCCGGCGCGGATGGTCGTCTCTAGCGGGTCCGGCTTCGGCGGCGGGCGAGGACCCCGACGAGCAGCAGGGCGATCACCCAGGGGGCGCCGGCCGGCGTGGCGGAGCCCGTGTCGCAACCCGCGGATCGGGAGCCGCGGGAGCTGCTGCGGCCGTCGTCGTCGTCATCGGCGGCGCTATCGTCGTCGTCGGTCGCGTCGTCGTCGTCGGTCGCGTCGTCGTCGTCGGTCGCGTCGTCGTCGTCGGTCGCGTCATCGTCGTCGTCACCCTCGACCGGGTCTTCCCCATCGCAGTCCGCGTCGATGCCATCGCCGGGTGCGTCCCATGCCCCGGGGAAGACGTCGTCGTCGCCGTCGTCGCAGTCGCCGTCGCAGGTCGTCCATCCGTCCGTGTCGAGGTCGAAGTCCTCGTCCACGAGGCCGTCGCAGTCCTGGTCGTCGCCGTCGCAGGTCTCCGGGGCTTCGGGGTACACGCTGGCGTCCCAGTCGTCGCAGTCGTCCGCGTCGCACGACCCGTCGCCGTCATTGTCGTCGCACACCTCCTCCCCCGGGGGGTAGAAGCCGATGGCGTAGAAGTTGTTCAGAAACGAGGAGTTGCATCCGATCGGGAGGTCCCCGAAGAGGCCGACGGACGCGCTCCCCCCCTGCGTATGCGCCGCCTCGTCCAGGACCACGTCGGCGTAGTGGAACTCGACGTGGCCGTCGGCCTCGAAGACCTTGAGTTCGAAGCTCACCGAGCCGCCGCTGAACTGGTGGCCGAGGTTCCACCATTCGATGATGAAGGTCCGGTTCGGGGCCGACCCCGTGGTCCCCGTGTAGACGACGCCCGAGGTGGCGCCGGCGAAGTCGTCCCACCACGGCGCGACCACCCACTCGACGGGTGATCAGGCGCTCGACGCGTCCAGGCTGCTGCCCCACATCGTGATGGCGCCCTGGGCGTGCACCGTCACCGTGTTCTCGGGCACCTCCCACAGCTGGATGGCGAACGGCATCGTGAGCTCGAAGCTGCCGTCGTTGCTGCTGAACTCGTGGACGTCGGAGCCGTACTCGTAGTCGTACGTGGGCCCGGCCCCGTCGCTGTCGGCCCAGGTGATGCCGAACGAGTCGGGGCCGCCCGAGGTGGCATGGGCGGGAGCCGCGAGGAAGAGGACGAGTTCGAAGGCGATCCAGCCCAGGAAGACGATCGAGGCCTGCAGGAAGGTGCGAAACATATGGGGGCTCCGGGGGCGTGTTCTGCGACCGGGAAGCTGCCGTGTCCCCGGTGCGAACGATGGATACGCCCCCGGAGGAGGGCTGCCCCGCAACAGCTCATCACGGCATGTCACAGACGCTGGACTGCGCGTCCGTGGCGCGTCGATCAGGGGCGTTCGTTTTGACCTTCTGGGGCTGTCGCGGGTCCAACCCTGCATGAAGCCGTCCGCCGCCCTCGCCCGCTTTGGCCTCGGAGCCCGCCCCGGGGAGTTCGCCGCCGCCTCCTCCGCGGGGGTCCGCCGCCACCTCGCTCACCAGCTCGCGGGCCCTCCCGACCGGCCGCAGTTCATGACCGACCTTCCTCCCAGCCACCGCACCGTTGCCGAATTCGCCGCCCTCCGGAAGGGCTCGGACAAGGACAAGCGGCGCTTCCGCCGGCAGGCCCGCGAGCTGCTCCGCCGGGAGGCCCGCGCCCGCATCCAGGCGGCGGTCGACAGCGATCGGCCGTTCGTCGAGCGGCTCGTCGCGTTCTGGAGCGATCACTTCACCGCCTCGGCGCTCAAGCCCGAGGTGCTCGCCATCGCCGGCGCCTTCGAGCGCGAGGCGATCCGGCCGAACGTGCTGGGGACGTTCGAGGATCTGCTCCTGGCCGTCACCCGGCACCCCGGCATGCAGCTGTACCTCGACAACGCCCGCTCCACCGGGCCCAACTCGCGGGCCGGACTGCGCCGGGGGAGGGGCCTCAACGAGAACCTCGCGCGGGAGATCCTGGAGCTGCACACGCTCGGGGTGGACGGCGGCTACAGCCAGGACGACGTCATCGGGCTGGCCAGGATCCTCACCGGCTGGGGGCTGGAGCGCGGACGGGGTCGAGGGGCCGGCCCCACCGGGCACTTCGGCTTCCACCCCGGCCGCCACGAGCCGGGCGCCAAGACCCTGCTCGGCACCCGCTACGGCGAGGGCTACGACGAGGGTGTGCGGGCCCTGCGCGACCTCGCCGCGCATCCTTCCACCGCTCGCTACGTCGCTTCGGAGTTGGTCCGCCACTTCGGCGCCGACGAGCCTGATCCGGGAGGCGTCGCCGCGGTTGCCTCGGTCTTCGAGCGGACCGGCGGCGATCTCCGGGCGGTGTCCGAGGCGCTACTGGATCTCGCCGGCGAGCCCAAGCTGCGCACCCCCTGGGACCTGACCGTCGCCGCCGGGCGCGCCCTCGAGGTCGACTCCGTCGGCTGCCGAGCCCTCCTCCGGGGCCTCGATCACCTGGGTCAGAGCCCCTGGACCGCGCCCTCACCCGCGGGCTGGCCCGACGACGCCGCCGGTTGGGCGGGGCCCGAGGCGGTGGTCCGTCGGGTCGAGTGGGCGCAGGAGGCGGGACGCCGGTTCGGCCGCGACGTCGACGCCGTCAGCCTCGGGGTCGACGTGCTCGGGAGCCGCCTGCGACCGACCACGCGCAAGCACCTCGTTCGCGCCGCCGACGATCCCGCGACCTCGGTCGCGCTCCTGCTCGCCAGCCCCGAGTTCCAGCGGAGGTAGCCATGCCCAAGCCCACCCGACGCGACCTCCTCGCCGCCCTCGCCGCCTCCGGCGCGCTGGAGTCCGGCCTCGTCGACCTGGATGGGTTCTTCGGCTTGCACCCCGCCCTCGATCCGCTCGCCCCGCTGGTGGAGGCGGGCCAACTGCGTGCGATCCACGCCGTCGCCACCCCGTACCGCAAGCGCTCCCACTTCGACGCCCAGGACCTGCTCGAAGCGGGGACGGCGGTGCCTCACCGCGCCCGCGACGGATGGCTCGCCCGGACCCTGACCCACCTGCAAGGCACCGACGCGGTGGCGTACGGCCAGACCGTGCCGCTGCTGCTGCGGGGGGCCGACGGCGTGGGCACGGTTTCAGGTGCCGACGATCGCGCCGAGGAGTCGCTCGTGGCCTCGTTGATGGAGCTGTACGAGACCGACCCGCTGCTGGGGCCGGCGCTCGCCGAGGGGCTGCGATCCCGCGATGCCGCCGACGCGGCGCTGACCGAGGAGGACCGCCGCGTCTCCCGTCGCGCCCGGGGGCCCCGCGCGGGTGCCGCCGTAGGCCGTTTGCTCGGCCGTTTGCTCGCCGGCCCCGACGGTCCCCGGATCGCGGCGGCGGAGCTCGGCGGATGGGACACCCACGCGGCCCAGGGGACCTCTGCGGGAGGCCTCGCCAACCGCCTCAGCGGCCTGGCCGACGGCCTCATCGCCCTGCGCGACGGCCTCGGCCCCGCCTGGGACTCCACCGCCGTGCTCGTCGTGACGGAGTTCGGCCGCACCGTGGCGCCCAACGGCACCGGTGGAACCGACCACGGCACCGCCTCGGCGGCGCTCTTGCTGGGGGGCGCGGTCGCGGCGGGGGCGACCGTCGCGGACTGGCCGGGGCTGACGCAACCGGACTTGTTCGAGGGCCGGGACCTGCGTCCCACCACCGACCTGCGTGCGATCCAGGCGGGCGTGCTCCGAGACCACCTCGGACTGGATGCCGCCGCCCTCGCGGACGTGTTCCCGGGCGGGCCGAAGCCGACGCCCGAGCTCATCACATCGTGAGACCGCCGTCGACGTCGATGCAGCGTCCGGTGAAGTAGCCGCACTCGATGATGAACTTCACCGCGCAGGTGATCTCGTCGGTGGTGCCGACGCGCCGCAGGGGCACCCCGCGCACCAGCTTCTCGAGCATCTCCGGCTTCATGCCCTCCAGGATCGGCGTCGCCACGAAGCCCGGGGCGATGGCCCCGGTCCGGATCTTGAACCGCGCCAGTTCCTCCGCCCACAGCTTCGTGTCGGCCACGAGCCCCGCCTTGGCGGCGGAGTAGTTGCCCTGGCCGCGGTTGCCGTGGCGGCTGACCGAGCTGATGTTGACGACCACCGCCTCACCCGGCGAGCCGGCGTTGATGTGCTGGGTCGCGAACGCCCGCGTGCACAGGAACGGCCCCGTCAGATCCACCGCGATGACCTGGTTCCAGTGCTCCAGGCTCATCTGCCGCTTCACCTTGCCGGTCTCCCGATCCACGGACACGAGCATCGAGTCGCGGAAGATGCCGGCGTTGTTCACCAGCACGTTGACCCCACCCATGAGCTCGGCGGCGGCCGTCGTCATCGCCTCCACGGACGCCTCGTCGGCGACGTTCGCTTCGACCGCGTGCACGGTTCCGGGGAGTCCTTCGGCGGCGGCGACGGTGCCCGCCAACCCTTCGGCGCTGACGTCGGCGGCGACCACATCGCCCCCGGCCGCGGCCAGTCCCAGGGTGAACGCTCGTCCCATTCCGCTGCCACCACCGGTGACGATGGCCTTGACCTCGTTAAGCTGCATGTCGATCTCCTCGTCGCGGGAGTCGGTTCCCGCGAGCGGTGGCGATCATTAGCACACCTCTTTGTTGCAACGCACCATCCCCCCTCTGTTGTGGTTCGCCGCCGGTACGCTCGTCGCCGGCGCAGTCGGCCGTCGGGCCCTCGAACGCTTGATGTACACGGCCCAGGAGGTTCCTCTGGGCTGGTGGGTGGCACCCCGAATCGACATCGCAGACGTCATCTTCTTCGGTGCCCTGGCGGTGGGCACCCTCCCATTCGTGTTGCGACGCGGCGAAGCTCGACCCTGGCTCGCGCGCACCGCCCTGGTGCTCACCCTGGCGGCGCTGTGGTTCCTCCCCGAGTGGGAAACCAAGCTCGAGCGGCTGGGCCGCCAGGCCTGGGGCGCGTACGGCGATCGCGGCTCCTCGGGGATCGAGTTCTTCGCGCTGATCGGGCTCGCCTCGGCGACCCTCGGGTTCTGCGCCCGCTGTGCTTCCGACGGTCCATCGACCGCTTCGCGCACCATCGGCATGGTGTTCGCGGCCGCCGCCGTCGAAGCCCTCATCCCCCGATCGATGGGGCTGTGGAGCGCGTTCGCGGCCGCGGCCCTGACCCTCCCCCTGATCTTCGTCCCCGCCCCCACCGAGGAACTCCCCTCATGAGCGACATCGCCATCCTTCGCGACGAACGCGACCTGCTCTGGTTGGCGCTCTCGGACATCTCCCGCCACGGCTCGGACGTGCTCTACGACGTGCACTTCTGTGCGCGCGAGGAGCCCGGGGAGGCGCCGTCTCCGTTCTTGTCGGCGTCCGGATACCGGGAACCGCTGGAGGGGATGCGCCACTTCATCGAGGAGCTCGGCCACGCGGTCTCGGGTGAGGTCAGCGCGCTCCGGCACGACCCCATCAGCGACGGCATGTCCATCGAACTGAAGGCCTCGGGGCAGGGGGAAGATCTGACCTTCGAGGTCGTGCTGTGGCTCGATCTGACCCGCATGGGACGGGCCATGAAGGCGCGCGCAGTGCGCGGGCGGCACCAGTCCGGGCTGCGCCTGCACGTCACCCGGGCCGGACTGGAAGGCTTCCGCGACTCCCTTTTCACCCTCGCTTTCGAGGGGAGTGGACAGTAGTCTGGCCAGACGGAGAGAAGTGCCCGGTCAGCAGGTGTCATGAGGCGAGAGAACAGAAGCAAGCTGATTGCGTGGACGAGCCTCCTGGGGGTCTCGGTAGCTCTCTCCCTCCTCTTCATGACCGCAGTCGCGCACTTTGTCGGCAACGGCGCCTCCGCCGGGACCGTCGAACCGAGCTACCTCGCGCGCACCGGACACCGCTGCCTGGGTCACATCCCCGAGGTCGATCTCGCTCCCGGCGAGCAGTGGCGCGCCCACTGGTCCCGCCTCGAGGAGGACGACTGCAAGCCCGGCAGCTGGCTCTACCAGTTCCGCGAGGACGGTCAGAACCTCGGTCAGTACAAGGAGCGGGAGCCCAACCGGGCCTCCGACGACGCCTACCTCGTCCTGACCCGGCTGGGTGATCTTCGCCACGAGGAAGCCGCCGCTCTGGTCGAGCCGGTGGCCGAGTTCCTCGGCATCTTCTTCCAGCGCGACGTCACCTTCGGCGGCCGCATGGCCCTGCCCGAGGACGGCTTCCACGAGAACAAGGGCGCAACCGGCCAGTACGACGCCGAGGTCGTGCTCGACAGCCTCGTCGGCACCTGCGAGTCCGGCGCGGCCGCGTGCCTCGCGATCACCGACCGCGACCTGTTCGTCGACAAGCTCCAGTACGTGTTCGGCCTGGGCCACTTCCGCAAGCGCGTGGGCGTCTTCAGCACCTACCGCCTGTGGGAGAAGAAGCGCGATCCGGTCACCGGCAACGTGGAGTCGGTGCGCCGCCCCGAGCCGCTCCGTCGCGCCCTCAAGGTCGCCGTCCACGAGATGGCCCACGAACTCAGCGTCGCCCACTGCGTGCACTACCGGGACTGCGTGATGGCCGGCACCAACTCCCTCGCCGAGAGCGACGAAGGCGCGTTGATGCTCTGCCCGCTGGACCACGGCAAGCTGCAGTGGAACCTCCGCTTCGACCCCCACCAGCGCTTCTCGGCGCTGGCCGACTGGGCCGACGTGCACGGGCTCCACGCCGAAGCCGGCTACTGGCGGTCGATGGCCAAGGAGTACCCCGCCCACGCCAACGCGGCGGGCGGCGGCGGCTGAGTCAGCTCGGCGGACGCAGGCCCACCCGTTCGATCCCCATCACGTACTTGCTGCTCTTGGTGACCCGCCAGGGGAGGGCTGACATGACGTCGGCGGCGTCGCGGTCGTGCTCCGCCGCGTACTTGACCTCCAGCACGACCAGTCCGTCGCCCCGCAGCATCGACCGAGGCCAGCGGTTCGACGGCTGCAGCCCGAGCCACGCCAGATCCCGATCGATGCACAGGCGGTAGCGGCCGCAGCCCGAGAGGAAGTAGGTCCGGTGGTAGCGGTTCAGCAGCACCGGGGAGACGCTCGCGAGCGCGGCCGCGTCGGCCCGGCTGAGGGACCCGGTCTCGGCGAACGCGGGCGCGAACGTCGACCGCGCGATCCGGTTCCCCAGGGTCAGCGAGGGGAGCCGTTCGACCCGCTTCCGGCCGACCAGGCCCGCCTTGATCTTCCACTCCAACTGCGGCGCTTCGATGCTCCCGTCCGCGGCCTCGCCGTACCAGCGGACCCGCGTCTTGGCCCGCTCGGCGGTGCCGCGCACGTTGGCCTCGTAGGCGGGGAGGTCGGGGCCGTCGAAGTAGACGTTCTGGATCCAGCGGGCGGCGTGGAGGCGGCGGAAGTGGGCGGGGTGGAAGCGCACGGCGGCCTCGACCTGGGCCGCGTCGCTCCCCCCGATGAGCATCTTGCGTTCGAACCGCCAGTCGGCCGGCTCGGTCACGGCGCCGCCTCGGTCGGGGGGATCAGCGCGTCGGCGAGGTCGGACTCGGCGCCCTCGCGGGTCTGCCCGTCCAGCTCGGCGGTCGAGCCCTGCTCCAGGCGCCAGGGCTTGGCGACCCCCTCCAGGCGCACCGACGCGGCGTGGATCGAGGCGGGGCCGAACTCCGGCTTCTTCTGGTAGGCGGCGAACCCGTTGGCGCTGTCGGCGACCAGCACGTTCAGCGCCCACAGCGTCGATCGGTCCTTGCTGGCGAGGCCGACGTGGGCGTCGCGTACACGGATCCCGTCGACCCGGACCTCGCTGTGTTCCCCCGCGCTGAGGCCCTTGTCGCCCACCCCCGCCATCTCCAGGTCGGCGGCGCGGATGGAGCTGCCGCTGACGTCCAGGCAGTCGTTGCCGCAGCCGACGAAGCCGACCGACTCCAACTCGCCGTCGCAGAAGTCGGCGTCCAGCGCGTCCGAGGCGGTCGTGTGGAAACGGGAGCGGCGCAGGTCGAAGGTCGATCGCACGACGTTCAGCGCGTCCTCGGCGCGGGCCTGGTGGAACTCGCAGCCCTCGATGCGAACGGGCGATTCGTGGAACGTGACCGCTCCGGTGGGACGCCACGCGGCTGTCCGGGGCGCTCCCAGGCCGACGAAGCGGACGTGTGTGAGCGTGCTCTCGTCCGTCGCGCCGGTGACGAACAGACCGCCGGCGTCGGGCTCTCCGCGGATCACGACGGGGGCCTCGTCCGTGCCCGCCCAGCGCAGGGGAGACCGGCTGATCAACGACGCCCCCGGCCCCAGCACCAGCTCGGTGGCGGGTCCGGCCACGACGGTGAACCCCTCGGGCACAGCGTGCGTCGCGTCCAGCCGCCAGGTGCCGGGGAGAAGGCGGATCTCCCGCCCGTCGTGATCGACCGCGAACGCCGGATGCTCCTCCAGCGCGGCGAGGTCGGTGGCCGGGCGTCCGTCGTCGGCGCGGCCCCCGGTCCAGGGGGTGGTGCTGACCGCATGCTCCCGCAGGGCGCTCGCCCCGACCACGCGGTAGCGCAGCACCAGCGGCTCCTGTGTGGGGGGCGGGCCGACGAGCTCGACCGACGTGAAGGCGACGGGGCCGTGGTACGCCCGGCCTGGCAGCACCGGCGGCGCCTCCGCGGCCAGCGTGTACTCCTGCTCACCCTGCCGCGCGCTCACGACCTCGAGCGGAGCCAACTGGGCGTTCCCCACCTGCAGCCGCCACCCCGCCTCGTTCCGCTGGGCGACGTGCGCATGCAGCGCCCCCTCGGTCTGGAGCGCCTTCCCCGCGACCTGCTGGTTCCAGGCGAGCAACGCGGCCCGGTCGATCTGGGGGCCGAACTCGACCTCCAGCAGCCGGTTCGCCCGCGTCAGTCCCTCGCCATGTTCCGCCAGCAGCGCCTCCCGCCAGGGAGCTTCGGAGACGCGTTCGAGGTGGCCGACGTAGGCCCGAACCAGCGCCGGGTCGGCCATCAACCGCTCGTACCAGAGGCGGGACGAGCCGAACCGGTACCAGTCCAGCGGCCGCTGCCGGTCGCCGGCCGCGAGGTTGGTCAGCAGCGGCGCCTGGATCACCCCGGTGCCGCTGCAGCCGTCGAACGCGATCGGTTCCAGCCGGTCGGCCAGCGGGTCGAAGTAGAAGCGCACGTTGTGCCAGCGGGTGGCGTGCTCGGCCCCGAAGGCATCCGACACCGCGAGGAAGCGCCCCATCCGGTCGACGTCGAACACCTCGGCGGCGCTGCGGTCGCCGCGCCGGAACGCCTCCAGCAACGCCACAGCGCGCTCGGCGAGGGGGCGCAGGGCCTCGTTGGACCAGGTGCGGCCGGAGTGGAAGACGTCGACCTCGGCGGCCATGAACTCGCCGTCGCGGTTGAGCTGGATGGGCTGCTGGTCGGCCTGCACCATCGTGGTGTTGGCGTGCCAGAAGCCGCTCTCGTCGAACCGCACGATCGGCCCCTCGCGCCGCTCGCGGTGCTCGATCAGGTGCTTGTCGAAGCCCTCCTCCAGCGCGAACAGGCCCAGCGGTTCGCCGTTGAGGTAGACGTCCACGTACTCGAACCGGAGCGCGAGCACGTCCTCGTCGTCCATCGCCCGCTGGTACAGCCACTCGCAGGCGAAGTTGCGGCTGGCGGGCACGTTCAGGGCGAAGTGCTTCATGCCGAACACGGTCTCGCCCCCCCGGACCTTCACCCGCAGCGACGACCGCGGCCCCACGAGGTGGTCCAGCAGGTCGCCCTTGAGCCGGATCTTGACGCTGGCTTCCCCGTCGGCGGAGCGCAGCGTTGCGGGCAGCTCCTCCTTGTCCTCGGGCTCGATCCAGCCCCGCTGGATCGCCCGCTTTCGCAGGAACTCCAGCCGCTGCAGCTCCATGTGGCCGACGTCCAGATCCAGGCGGCGGGGGCGCTCCGCGGGGGGGAGGTCGGCCCGCACCGAGGCGACTTCAGCCCGCTGCTGGGCCGCCCCGACGGCGTCCCCCACGGTCGAGAGCAGACCGTACTGGTGCACGAGCACGCCGAGCAGGAACGCCAGCCCGAGCAACGCCCCGCGCTGCCACCGGGGCTCGGGTCGGCCGTCCCGGGCGGTGGGGATCCGCAAACGCTGGACTCAGCTCAGGCCGCGGACGTCGAGGAACGCGATGCGGAGATCGGGGTGGAGCGCCCGCAGCGCCTGCCGCGCCTTCTCGAGCTGATCCGCCCCCGCGATCGACACCAGGAACGACGCCTCCAGCAGCTCGGGTTCGTCGTCGAACCGGCGCAGGTCGACGGCGTCGCAGTGCTCTGCCAACACCGCCGTGATGCGACCGAGCAGGTCGGAGCCGGCCTCCGTCAGGGTCACCGTGAGCACGAGGTTCTCGCGTCGGGGCCGCCCGGGGCGGAACCCCTTGGCCACGATGAGGAGCATCAGCGGGACCATCGCCAGCAGCGTCGTCTCCGTCTGCCCGGCGCCGAACCCCAGCCCCACGGCGATGCACAGGAAGAGGTAGGCGAGCTCTTCGGGCTCCTTGATGGCGGCTCGGAAGCGCACGATCGACAGCGCCCCGACGAGCCCCAGGCTGAGGGCCAGGGACGACTTCACGATCGTGATGATCAGCATCGTGGTGGCGCCCAGGAGGGCGAAGTTGCCGGCGAACCGGCTGCGGTTGGACAGGCTCTCCCCGAAGCGTCGGTACAGGGCCGCGAGCACGAGGCAGACGCCGATCGTCAGCGCCATGTTCATCAGGAAGTCGGCCGACGAGATCTGCGCCGCGTTCGTCGCGAGGAACTGCTCGAAGGTGGGGGTCGCTTGGTCCATGGGCCATCCAGGATCGACGGGGAGCCCGCCGAGGGCGACCGCACTGTAGCAGCGGCGCTACCCCCGCCCGAAAGGGGTGAAGCCGCGAACGTGGTCGCGCTCGACGGGTACGTCCGCCTCCCGTCGCTCCATGAGCGCGGAGATTACGATGCCGATGCTGGTCCCGCGGCCCCGGGCTCGGAAGTTGTGGGGGGTGTCTGGCGGGACCCGCAGCAGCGAGCCTGCCGACAGCATCTGCGACTCGCCGCCCACGCGCGCGCGGAAGCTCCCCCGGAGGATGAGCGCGAACTCGACCTTGGGGGTGGTGTGGTCGTAGGGCACCCACCCGCGGAACGGGAGTCGGCCCCGGGCGGCGACCAACTCGACCCGCACCATCTCGTTGGTGAACAGCTGACGCGGCGCCATGTGGGGACGGCCGCGGGCGATCGCGGGGAGGTCGTCGAGCCGGCGAAGCTGGCGGGGCACCGAGGTCGAGATCGCCAGCACCACGGCGTCCCCCGTGAGGGTCCAGCGGGCGTCGTTGGCGACCAACCAGAGCGAGCCCGCGGGCAGGTCCGCGGCGCGATCGTGGCGGGCGGTGTGCACCACCTTGGCGTCGTCGTCGGCCGCCTCTTCGATGCGGGCGGTGCCCTCGAGCACGATCAGAACCTGGCCCTGGCCGGGCGGGATCGACTCGGCATCCGCGGTCGGGCGGAGCACTTTGAGGGCGAAGCCAGCCTCGCGCCCCACCACCTGCGGGGGGCCCGCGGGCAGGGACAGCAGGTCGATCGGCTCGATCAGATCAGGGGCCCAGGGGGGGGAGCACGTGCGGCGCAACTGTCGTCCGCACGTTCCCGCCGGGGTCGACCCAGAGGGCCCGCTGCTCGACGTAGCGCTGCGCCTTGTTCCGGAGCGTCAGCTTCGCGCAGTTGGCGCCGTTGCAGGGGAAGGCGAAGTCGGCGGTCGCGTTCGACAGGTACCCGGAGCTGTTGAACAGCAGCCCCGAGCAGCCTTCGGTGGTTGCGAACGCGGTGGTGGTGGTGGTGTCGGACTCCAGCGAGATGGACTTGTACAGCTCCGTCGTGGAGTCGTTGGACCAGCCGACGAGCTCGGGCGGCTCCGTGAGCGCTGCCCAGATGCCGGTGTCGGTGCCGGTCTCCTGGAGCATCGTGACGCCGATCAAGTAGCTGTCGGAGTTACTGTCGGCGTGGCCGGCATCGGACGTGAACTGGATGCAGTGCCGCATGCGGTTCGCGACGGACATCTTCTTGGCGATGCCGATGGAGCGCTCGAGCTGGACCGCGGCGCCGTTGAGGCGCATTCGGTTCAGCATGACCCCCAGGTTCGGGATCGAGATGGCCGCGACGATGCCGACGATGGCGATCACGATCGCCACTTCGATGATCGTAAAGCCTCTGCGTCCGCTGTTTCTTCTTCGCATGATGGACTCCGCGGGCAGTGTAGCCGGTCGTGATACGCTCCCGCGCCCATGTCTGAACCAACGCACGTCAAAGTCCTCATCATCGGTGCCGGGCCGGCCGGTCTCACAGCCGCCCTGTACGCGGCCCGCGCGGAACTCAAGCCCCTCGTGATGGAGGGCTGGAAGTCCCCCGGCGGGCAGCTGATGATCACGACCGACGTGGAGAACTACCCCGGCTTCCCCGACGGCATCACGGGGCCGGAGATCATCGAACTGTTCCGCAAGCAGGCGGAGCGCTTCGGCACCGAGTTCCGCCAGGAGGCGATCTCGGCCGTGGACGTCTCGTCGTGGCCGTACCGCTGTGTGGTGGACGAGGACGAGGACGAGATCGTCATCGCGGACTCGATCATCATCGCCTCGGGGGCCGACGCGAAGTGGCTCGGGCTGGAGGACGAGAAGCGGCTGGTCAACTACGGCGTCAGCGCCTGCGCGACCTGCGACGGCGCCTTCTTCAAGGGCGTCGAGATCGGCATCGTCGGCGGCGGCGACACCGCGATGGAGGAGGCGATGTTCCTGACCCGCTACGGCACCAAGGTGCACGTGGTGGTGCGTCGGGACGAGCTCCGCGCCAGCAAGATCATGGCGGCCCGGGCGCTCGCGCACGAGAAGATCGAGTTCCACTGGAACCAGGTCGTCGATGCCATCGCGGGCACCCCGGAGATCGGCGTCACGTCCGTGACGACCAAGAACACCAAGACGGGCGAGACCACCGAGTACCCCTGGAAGGCGCTCTTCATCGCCATCGGCCACAAGCCGAACGCGGAGATGTGGAAGGGCATCCTCGACATGGACGACCTGGGCTACCTCGTCACCAAGCCCGGATCGACCTACACGAACGTCGACGGGGTCTTCGCCTGCGGGGACGTCGCCGACCACGTCTACCGGCAGGCGATCACCGCCGCGGGGACCGGCTGCTCCGCCGCGATCGACGCCGAGCGGTGGCTCGAGGTCCGAGGCGAGTAGACTGACCGGCGGTGCTGCCGCCTTTCGAACTGATCCTCTTCCGCCCCCTCCGAGGAGGCGGAAGTTCGCGCGACTACGAGGCCCTCGCGGCGGGTTTCGTCGTGGACCTGTCCCTGCTCATGAACCGACTCGGGGACGTGCACGTGCGCGCGCTCGCGGACGAGGAGGCGACGCAGGGCACCCTGGAGATCGTCGGTGAGCTGATCGTCTTCACGGACGGCATGCGCGTCGCGGTCGACCTCAAGGACGGTGACGAAGTCCTCTGGTCCGAGAACGTCGAGCTCGCCGATCAGCTCGTCAGCGACGTTCGCCTGGTGCTCGCCGCCAACCTGATCCAGGCCGCCACCGGCCAGCGCAAGGACGTGCGGCGCGCACGCCTGGGGGGCACCCAGGACGTCGAGGCGTACAAGCGCGTCTGCCTCGCGCGGTTCCAGGCCCTGCCCGCGGGCCAGCGACGGCGCGTGCTGGAGGAGGCGGTCGCGCGCGACCCCGACTACGCCGAGGCGCAGCTGCTGCTGTCCGATGCCCTCGAACAGGCGGGCGAGCGCGAGGTCGCCCGGGAGCTCCTCGCGGCGGTGGCGAAGCGGTTCCCCCGGTTCTCCTGGGCGCGGCAGCGGTACGGCGTGTCGCTGCGCGTGGCCGGCTTCGGCGAGGCCGCGGTGGGGGAGGTGCAGGCGGCGCTGGACACCGATCCCGACGGCGTGACCCTGTTCCACGCGGGGCTCTTCGCCGAGGCGGGCGGGGATCCCCGGACCGCTGCGACGCTGTACCAACGGGCGGTGGAGCGAGGCTGCACCGACCCCGTGCTGTGCGACAAGCTCGCCCGCCTCCGCGCCAACACGGGCGATCCGAAGCAGGCGATCCTCCTGTGGGACCGGGCCCGTCGGCTCGATCCCACCAACGAGCACGTGCTGGGCAACCTCGCCCTGGCCCACCACCACGCCGGGAGCGCGGCCGAGGCCGAGGTGCTGTTCGAGCAGGCGGTGCTGGTCGCCCCGGACTCGTACACGACGTGGGCCAACCAGGCGGTCTGGCTCCAGGACCTGGGCAAGCACGTCGCCGCGATGGAGGCCTGCACCCGGGCGCTCGCGCTGCGGCCGGCGTCGCCGCTCATGCTGAACAACCGGGGCGTCTCCCGCATGGCGATCGGGGACCGGTCCGGCGCCCGCCGGGACTTCGAGGAGTCCCTTGAGCACGACCCCGACGCGGAGTTGGCGATCTACATCCGCGCCAACCTCGCCCGCCTCGCCCGGGGCAACGCCCGCGTCGACGAGGCCGCGCGCATGCTCCGCCGGGGGGCGGAGTTCGTCTGCGACGGCAAGCTGCGCGAGGCGATCCCGCTGCTCCTGGAGGCGCTCGACCTGTACGGCGAAGCGTGGCACGCGTGGCTGATGCTCGGCCTCGCCTACCGGGAAGAGCGGCAGTGGGACAAGTGCTTCGAGGCGATGGCGCAGGTCGTCGAACTGAACCCCGACCACGCCTGGGCCCGCTCGGAGTTGGCGATGGCCGCGCTGGCCTTGGGGCGCACCGAGGAGGCCTGGGACCAGGCCCGCCAGGCGGTCGACGCTGAGAGCGACGACCCCGGGCTGCTGTGCAACCTCGGGCTGGTGGAGCTGGAGCGGGGGCGCCTGGAAGCGGCGTCGGATGCCTTCGAGCAGGCCCACGAGATGGACCCCGCGGACGAGGTCATCGCGCTGTGCCGCAAAGAGCTCAAGAAGCGCCGGCGCAAAGACCCCCGCTGGGGCGACCGAGGGTGGGCGCTGTAGAGGTTCGGTGCTACGGTCCGTCGCCTCATGACGGCCACGATTCCCGAGATGATGACGGCGCTGGTCTACGACCGCGAGCTCGGCCCCTGGGAGGCGACCCGGGGCCTGACGAAGCTGCAGGTCCCGACCCCTCGCCTGGACCCCTCCGCGACCCCCACGGACGACGCTGCCGTCATCATCGAAGTGATACACGCCGGCTTCTGCGGGAGCGACCGCGGCATCTGGTTCCGCAAGTCCTTCAAGGACATGATCCATGGCTCCCTGGACGAGGAGGCGGGCACTCTCCGCGTGACCGGCCACGAGCTGCTCGGCCGCATCGTGCAGGTGGGGCGGAAAGCGGGGATCAAGTACGGCTACTCGGCGGGCGACATCGTCAGCACGGAGAGCCACATCATCTGCGGCGCCTGCTACCAGTGCCGCGCCGGTGACACCCACGTGTGCGCCGAGGACAAGATCATCGGCATCAGCCGGGACGGCTGCTTCGCCCAGTACCTCAAGCTGCCCGCCAAGGCGCTGTGGCGGACCGACCTGGACCGCATTCGCCCGGAGGTGGCGGCGGTGCAGGAGCCGTTCGGCAACGCCGTGCACGCCTGCACGAAGGTGGACCTGCGGGGCAAGAGCGTCGTCATCCACGGCACCGGCACCATCGGGTTGTTCGCCGTGCTGATCGCCCGCGGGCTCGGCGCCGGCACGATCATCGGCGTCGATCCGAACCCCAAGCACGCGGACATGGCCCGTCGGCTGGGCGCGGATCTGGTGGTTGGACCGGAGGAGGCGGGCGCCCGCATCCTCAAGGCGACCCGGGGCGTCGGGGCGGACGTGAGCCTGGAGATGAGCGGCATCAACGCTGCGCTCAACACGGCGATCGAGAGTACCCGCCGGGGCGGCGACGTCATCCTCTTTGGGGTGCGCGACGGGCCGATGACGATCGACAAGTACGGGCGGCTGGTGATGAACGGCATCGCCCTCCACTCGGTCGTGGGGCGGCAGATCTTCGAGACGTGGCTGGTGACCAAGTCGCTGTTGGAGGACCGGACCAACCTGATCCAGGAGCGGATCTGGGAGGTCATCCTCAACCAGGGCGAGGGCACGCTGGTCGACATTCAGGACTGGGAGGCGGACGCCTTCCAGGACAGCATCACGGCCTGGCCCAAGGTGGTGATGCGTTTCGCCGGGGAGTAGCGAACGTGTTTGGAAGCAAGGCGCAGGGGATCTACCAGGAGCAGCTCGGCGGCATCCGCGAGGCCGGCACGTGGAAGGACGAGCGGGTCATCGTGACCCCGCAGCAGGCGTCGATCGCCGTGCGCGGGGGCGAAGAGGTCATCAACTTCTGCGCCAACAACTACCTCGGGCTGTCGGACGACCAAACGATCATCGACGCGGCCAAGCGCACGATGGACGAGCGCGGCTTCGGCATGAGCTCGGTCCGCTTCATCTGCGGCACCCTCGACATCCACAAGGAGCTGGAGAGCAAGCTGTCGTCGTTCCTCGGGACCGACGACAGCATCCTGTACAGCTCCTGCTTCGACGCCAACGGCGGGCTCTTCGAGACGCTGCTGGGCCCGGACGACGCGATCATCAGCGACTCGCTGAACCACGCCTCGATCATCGACGGGGTGCGGCTGTGCAAGGCCAAGCGGTACCGCTACGCCAACAGCGACATGGACGACCTCCGTTCGAAGCTGGACGAGGCCCGTGCGGCCGGCGCGTGCATCACGATGATCGCCACCGACGGCGTCTTCTCGATGGACGGCTACATCGCCAAGCTCGGTGAGATCTGCGACCTCGCGGACGAGTACGAGGCGATGGTGATGGTGGACGACAGCCACGCCGTCGGGTTCATGGGCGCGACCGGTCGCGGCACCCACGAGTACTGCGACGTCATGGGCCGGATCGACATCATCACGGGCACCCTCGGCAAGGCGCTTGGCGGCGCCAGCGGCGGCTACACCGCCGGCCGCGCGGACCTCGTCGCGATGCTGCGTCAGCGCAGCCGCCCATACCTGTTCAGCAACACGCTCGCCCCCGCGGTCGCGGGCGCGGCGATCGCCTGCCTGGACATGCTCAGCAGCAGCACGGAATTGCGCGACCGCCTCGAGGCGAACACCCGCAGCTTCCGCGCCCAGATGGCCGCGGCTGGCTTCGCGCTCCTGGACGGCGACCACCCGATCGTGCCGATCATGCTCGGCGAAGCCCGCCTCGCCGCGACGATGGCCGACGCCCTGCTGGGCCACGGCATCTACGTCATCGGCTTCAGCTTCCCCGTCGTCCCCCGCGGCGCCGCCCGCATCCGCGTGCAGCTGAGCGCCGCGCACACCGACGCCCACATCACGCAGGCGGTCGAGGCGTTCACCGCCGTCGGTCGCGAGCTCGGGGTGATTTCGTAAGAGGGCTGTGGGCTGTGGGACGACCCGACGCGGGGCCCATGTCCCGCGCGAACTCCGCTCAGCCGTAGACGCTTCGCGACAGCGGCTTCGCGGAGACCAGCCTGACTACAGCCCATAGCCCACAGCCTACAGCCGGCCCAAGGGGCCTCTAGCAGGTTGGAGAGAGGGCATCGGCTCGGCCAGTTCGCGTTCACGAAAAGCACTTTGTCCGGCCTACACGCTCGGAGCCGGTGTGCTGGGGGAAGAAGAGGTCGTCGAAGCCGTCGCGGTCCAGGTCCGCGGCCACCACCCCGGTGCCGATCAAAGCCGCCCAGTAGCTCCCGGATGCTGTGGCGGAGACTTCGTGTTCGAAGTCCAGCGCGGCGAGCGCGGTGCCGTCGTCGTAGGCGGGGCTGAGCTCCTCGGAGCACTCCTCCTCCTCCTCTTCGGTCTGGACGCATGCCACCGCGAGCCCCGCCGCGAGCAGGCACGGGAGCCAGCGCAGGGATGGAGGGGGCATCGGTCGCGGTCCATGTGGGGGATTCTCCCATGGAACAGCTACGAACTCAGGGTTCCTGCCAGCTCCCGCGGGCGACGTCGTGGATCGGGAACCCGGGGTGGTCGGGGCCGTAGACCCAGCGCGTGAACGCCACGTTCGTGCGTCGCAAGTGCCACGTCACCTCGATCTGCAGCGGCCCCGCCGCCTCGATCCGGTGCTCGTCGACGACCGCTTCGCCCGGCTCGACGAGCCGCTTGTCCCGCATTCCGCCCACGTCCCAGATGCGGTGCCGGGCCAGCGGATCACCGGCGCGGTCCAGCTCCGTCGCTCCCAGCCGGGGCGCCTTCGGATCGGGCACCCCGGTCGCGTCCACGGCCCCCCGCTCCCAGACGATCGCGCCCCCGGCGTCCCGCGCGACCACCGACTGCCAGACCTCGCGGAGGTCGAACGGACCCAGGGGGAAGGCATGGCCGACGCGCCGGTTGCTCGAGGTCACCGTCAGCAGCAGCGCGCCGCCGTCCCGCCGCCCCCCGATCTCCAGCTCCAGCACCCCCGCGCCGTCTCCGGACAGCAGCTCGTCGGCCCGACTCCAAACCTCGGCGAGGGCGTCCGCGTCGGGCGCCTCGTCGGTCGCGTACGCCGCGAGGTCGAGGTTCCCGCCCGCCAGGTGGTGGTCGTACAGCCGAGTTGACCCCAGCCCCAGCGGCGTCGTCGTCGGCATGTGGCAGGCCTCGCATTCGGGGGCGTCGGCGGCATCGAACGGGTTCTGCACCACCGCCTCCACCGCGGCGCCCATCGACGGCCCGAGGTGCACCCGGTGGCAGCTTCCGCACAGCCTTCGTGACGTCGTGACCCGCGCCGCGAAGTTCTGGCGGTGGAAGCGGGGGTCGAGCTTCGTCTGCCGCGCCCGCGCCTCCTCGCTCGCACCGGGGTAGGGGATCGGCGCGCGGTAGGCGGCGTTGCCGTTCTCGACGTCGCCGGGGTGATCGAACACGGCATGGCAGACGACGCAGGAGACGCCGTCCCCGGGGGGCGGATCCCCGTCCGCGTAGGCGGTCTCGACGGTGCCCGCGAGCGCGCGCACGGGGTCGTGGCAGGCGGCGCAGAAGCGCACTTCGGCGGAGCCGCGCTCGGTCACGAGCTGCTTCGTGACGGCGCGGTAGAGGTCGTTGTCCGCCGCGTAGCGATGGGCCGAGCCGCTCCACTGGTGGGTCAACGCTTCGTGGCAGCCGGCCGCCCCGCAGGAGGCGGAGCCGGCGAGGGATGCCTCGGCGGGGGCGGGGCCGTCATCGCCCCGGGCATGGTCGAGCGTGCGGACCGCCCAGCGCTCGGGGATCAAGTCGGGGTCGAAGCCGTGCCGGTGCTCGGCCCGGTACGACGGCGCCCACAGCCCCACCACGACCGCGACCGTCGCCCCGAAGACGACCGGCCCGAGCTTTGGCCCGAGGACGCGGCGCGGCGCCTTGAAGTGGGCCGCGGAAGCCACGATCGCGAGCAGCCCCAGAAGCGAGTGCCCCGCGTACGCGTCGAAGCGGAAGTCGCCCCGCTGGAGGAACCCGAACAGGCCCGTCGTCAACGCCGCGAACACCACCCCCGTGGCCAGCGCGCCGGTCCATCGCACCGGTACGGATGGGTCCCGAGCTCGAATCCGGTTGCTGAGCAACGCCGCCGCGGCGACGAGGACCATGGCGGCGAGGGAGGCTTCGGCGATGGAGCCGCCGTCCCCCCCGTCAGCGCCCCACAACCACACCGAGAGCCGAGCGATGGGGCCCGCGTCGGCGTCCTCGCGGCCCTGGACCCCCCCGACGATGGCCAGCTGGGCCAGCACCACGGGGACGAACAGCAGCAGCACCACGGGCTTGATCGAGCCGCCCGCGGGCGAGGAGGTCTGCTTCAGGTGGAACGCCAGCGCCAGCGGCGCCGCGACGGCCAGCAGGAGGCCGACCGCGATGTGGACCTGGAGCACCCCGAAGTAGCCCGGCGCGAACAGCGTCGCGGGCCACAGGACCAGTCCGGTCCCCGCGACGACGACGAACGCCGCCGCAAGGGCGATCGTTACTTGGTGCCGCAGATCACGGCGACGTAGGTGAGGGTGTCCGCGAGGACCGTCACCGACGTGTCCTCACACTCGACCCCGTCGATGGAGATCGTGGCTTCGCCCGGCTCGATGCCGAAGAAGCCGATGAAGGCGGCCCCCTCCACGAGCACGTTGCCCGGGGTCGGGGGGCCGTCGCCGAATGCCAGCGCGCCCACGTTGTCGGCGTCGAGGTTCACCGCCGACCCGGTCACGCCCTTGCCCGCGGAGATGGCGACGAACAGGGAGCCCAGGGAGATGTTGTAGAGCGACGGCAGGTTCACGTGCACGTCCTGGATGAGCTGCGAGCTCAGCATCGGGTGCACGATCCCCGAGTTCGAGTCGAACTGCCGCTCGGTGTCCACGCGCGTCTGCTGGCTGATGTAGCCGCCGAGTTCGGCCGCGACGTAGACGACCTCGTTGGTCGGCACGCCCAGCGTGTACAGCCCGTCGTCGTCGGTCACGGCGGTCTGGTCGTCGTGCCCCACGAGCACGACCTCGATGTCCGACAGCCCGTCGAGGCCTCCTTCGCCCCCCTCGAAGACGAGTCCGGTGATGGTCAGGTCGAAGGCCGCGTCGTCGTCGTCGGTGGCGTCGTCGTCGTCGGTAGCGTCGTCGTCGTTCGACGTGACGCTCGAGTCGTCGTCATCGTCCGGGCACCCAACGAGGAGGAGGGCGGTAGCAAGAAAGAGGGTGCGGCTCCACATAGGGAGGGAGTGTACCTAGCTGGCCGACGGCCATCACAGGCGAAGCACGGCGGGATTCCCCAGGACTTCGACGTTCCCGCTACGATCTCTGTGTGGCGGAGACGGACAAGGTCGCCTGGTTGGTCGCTTCGGACGGCACCCTGCGACGCATCGGACCCCAGCCGCTGCTGTTGGGGCGCGGGCTTGGTTGCGAGGCGTTGGTGCATGGCGTTGGTGCATGGCTCGGCGTCTTGACCTGATGGGCCTGCTCGGCCCACGGTGCTCGTTTGAGGCTCAGCCTCCGGAGACGACGCAGATGGCCGCGCGCACGAAGAGCAAGGTGACTCCGAAGTACAAGACGAAGT
>JAAESI010000249.1 GCA_024229515.1 Pseudomonadota bacterium
GGAGGCGCACAGGCATCGGCCCCCGACGACCACGATGTCCCGTGCCCCACATCCGACCAGCCACCTCCAGCAACACCAGCAGGGACCGGTCTATCCGGACCGAGATCCGCCGTCAATCCGGAGGCTTGGAAACTGGGGAGCTACTCGAGGAGCGAGGTACTAGAGTCGTCGTCATCACCCATTGGCAGCATGCACTGCGGCCCTTCACTGTCGTGGTCCATGCAGGTCATGCCGTCGCCACAGTCTTCGGCATCACCAAGCACGCCATCCTCCCAGTATCGGATCTGGTCGCCATCGCAGGCGTGTAGGCGGGACAAGATGGCTTCTCGTGAACGCGAACTGGCCGAGCCGATGCCCTCCTTCAGCCGACGGACCAGGGCCGAACTCGAATGCCGCAGAGGTACCCCTACGGCAGTACGGGAGTTCAGACTGGTCGCGCGCCTCTGGAAACGAACTCCTCATCCTCTCCAGTCTTCCATGGTGGGAAATTTCGCACCGACGGCCAGCCCAGGACGAGAAATGGGTCCGATCGAGTTTTGGGACACCATGGGGTACGTTGGGAGCTAATGATCCCTTACCGCGTGAACGCCGAGGTCGAGGTGAACCGAGCAGGACTTCGGGACAGCCTCCAGCGCATGGCGACGCTGGCCACGAACGTGTCGGGACCAGCCGCCTGGTCCATCGGAGGGGACGGGTTGACGCTGTCCTGGGCGGGGATGACCGACACCGTCGCCGGAGCGGGCCGGGGTACCGCCGTCGCCCTGCTCCACCGTGACCTGATGCGGCGCATCGAGCGCATCGTGTCGGGCGGGGGGACCATCCGCGTGGCGATCGCCGGCGAGGCGCTCCAGGTCGGTCCCACCTCGCTGACCTGCGAGCGGCGGGACACCACTCCCCCACAACTCCTGGCGATGAACGCCCGCCCCGTGGACGTGCTGAGGCTTCACGTCACCCAGACTCCCGAGACCTTGGAGCACGCGGGCATCCGGGAGGCCGTGGACGAAGCACGCCAGTCGCTGCAACGGAGCAGCGCTGCTGCCGCGAAAGCCCTGGCCTGGTTGGACGTGGGGGCCGAGGATGTCCAGGCCTGGATCCTGGGGCGGCTGGCTGGCACGGGTGGAGCGAGGCCCCAGATCGTGGTGGTGGACGGAGCGGGGCAGGTCGCCCTGTTCGACGAGGGGGCTCGCGAGCGCAGCTGAAGGGGCGCTTCTCGCCCAAGTGCCAGTATGGAAGGTTGATAGGGACCATGGACCCCACGAGTTTACGTAGGCGTTGGTGCAAGGATCGAATCGGCACATGAAGAGCCGCCCTGGCCCCCGGTTTTCAAGCCGTCGCGATCCGCTCTGACCTCGCCATCCCGAGCTCAGACATCCGGTTCAGGATGTTGCAAGCCGTGAGGGCTTCGTTTCTCTGGGCCATCTCACCGCGGGGCGTTGGTGCATGGCTCGGCGTCTTGACCTTCTGGACCTGCTCGACCCAGCGTGCTCTCCGAGGCAAAGCCTCGGGAGACGACCAAGATGGCCGCGCGTACAAAGAGCAAGGTGACACTGAAGTACAAGACGAAGTACCGGGTGCGAA
>JAAESI010000250.1 GCA_024229515.1 Pseudomonadota bacterium
ATAGGAGGCTAGAATAGGAGGCTAGAATATTAGCCTTGACTACGAGCCTTCAATAGGGGCTTTCAATTGGAGCCTTCAATAGGAGCCTTCAATGGGAGGCTTCAATAGGAGCCTTCAATAGGAGCCTTCACTAGGAGCCTTCACTAGGAACCTTCACTAGGAGCCTTCACTAGGAGCCTTCACTAGGAGCCTTCACTAGGAGCCTTCACTAGGAGCCTTGACTAGGAGCCTTCACTAGGAGCCTTCAATAGGAGCCTTCAATGGGAGCCTTCAATGGGAGCCTTCAATGGGAGCCTTCAATAGGAGCCTCCAATAGGAGCCTTCAATAGGAGCCTTCAATGGGAGCCTTCAATAGGAGCCTCCAATAGGAGCATTCAATAGGAGCCTTCAACAGGAGCCTCCAATAGGAGCCTTCAATAGGAGCCTTCAACAGGAGCCTTCAATAGGAGCCTTGAATAGGAGCCTTCAATAGGAGCCTTCAACAGGAGCCTTCAACAGGAGCCTACAATAGGAGCCTTTAATAGGAG
>JAAESI010000251.1 GCA_024229515.1 Pseudomonadota bacterium
AAGGGCGGTCAAGCCCTCTTAGTTATTTACTACATTATTGCACGATAAGAATTGGCCCCCCTTGAAATATTCTCTATCTTCTCGCCCATTGCCTTGGCCTTGGTGTAGTCAATGTTAGCTCCTGCCACTTGAGCATCAACCTGGACTTTGAACCTATCAGTCTGAGCCTTGAAGCTATCAATCTGCTTCTGCTGCTCCTGAATCATTGCGTCCGACTGCACTTTAGCCATAGCTATCTGATTCTTTTGTTTAGCTGCGTCTGCTTTGCCTTGCTCGGCCATTGCTGCAACCATCATCGGGTCAGGCTGTTGTTGTTGCTGGGCTTGCTGCTGTAACATTTCCTCTTCTTCTGGCGTGTCTGGCGGCGTTACTCCCATCAATAACAATTCCTTGCGGGCATAGTCTCTAATGTCATCAAACGCCACACCGTCCACAAGAGTGGTTTGTTTAAGCATAAGCATTTTAGCCATTGCGCCATCGCCTAGAGTGGCTGCATTAAGTGACATCTTCTCTAGCTGCTC
>JAAESI010000252.1 GCA_024229515.1 Pseudomonadota bacterium
CGCCTTGTCGATCATGTCGAAGGCGGTGAAGTCGGCGAAGCCACGGTGGGCCTGAACCTTCGTGATCGCAGCAGTCAGCGTCGTCTTTCCATGGTCGACGTGACCGATGGTTCCGATGTTGACGTGCGGCTTGTCTCGAACGAACTTCTCTTTGGCCATCTGGCGAATCGCTCCTGCGAAATGAAGTGAAAAACTGGAGCCCACGACCGGATTTGAACCGGTGACCTCGTCCTTACCAAGGACGCGCTCTGCCGACTGAGCTACGTGGGCTTACTTCTCCTGGTCGAAAACTTGGAGCGGGAAACGGGGTTCGAACCCGCGACCCTCAGCTTGGAAGGCTGATGCTCTACCAACTGAGCTATTCCCGCTTCTGAACATGGTGGGTGGTGGAGGGAGGAGGATTTGAACCTCCGTAGGCGCACGCCGCCGGATTTACAGTCCGGTCCCATTGACCACTCGGGCATCCCTCCTTGGTGCTGACGACAGGCCTCGAACCCGTAACCTGCTGATTACAAATCAGCTGCTCTACCAGTTGAGCCACGTCAGCGGGCTATTCACACTCCGCTCCCCCACAAGGAGGGCACGGAGGCGAGCTTCTACACGCTGGTCTCCAGAGTGTCAACACGCCCTTCTTGGAAGTTGAAAAGTCCCGTTATTTCGATGGTTTCAGGGCCTTCAGCTTCACGACGGATCGATCGAATCGATCCAGATCCTCCCCCGCGCGGAACCCCAATCTGGTCACCTCGGTGCGGCTCACCCGGATCCCGTTGCGAAGGAATTCGCGCTCGAAAGGAACCACGAGCCCGTCCGCAACTTCCCGATAATCGCCGTAGCGATAGACGACCTCCCCGGACCGCGACTGGAAGGCGACTTCCAGCGGCAGGTAGTTCCTCGCATCCACTTCGAGGCGCGCCGTCTCGTTTCCTTCACTGTCTTTGCCGACGAGCACGAAGCGGCTCTGACCGCTTTCATCGACGCGGCCGGCGACGGTGAGGGCGGCATCGCCGAGGATCTGTCGGCCGTCGGTGGCCAGCGACAGGGGCACCGAGAACAGCCGCTCGGGGGCGAACTCGCGCAGCCGGGAGTCCGCCGTAGCGGGGTCGATGTCGTGCGCTTCGCCCTCGGCGATGACCCAGGCGGCGTCGCCGTTGAGTACCACCGCGGAGTCCGTGCCTTCGCCCTTCTTCATGCGGATGTCGAGGCGCTCCTGGCCATCGGCCACGAACACATAGCGGTGGTCCGCGGTCAGCTCCTTGCGGGTGATCGAATCCCGGATGGTGCGGCGGAAGACGAACTCGAACTGCCCCTGCTTCTCCAGGACCACGCGGCCGCCGTCGGCGCCCCCCAGGGCCTGGGAGATGCGTTGGATCAGCACGCTCATCTCGGGAGCGGCGGGGGTCGCAAAGCTCGGGACGGCGGCGATCAGCAGCAAGGCGATGACGGCGGCGGAGGCTCTCAGCATGGCCAAGTCCTATAGCCTCTCGACCGTGTCCATGCACGCCAGCGAGGTCGGTCCCCAAGTCGCCTGGCTCGACGGCCTCCTCCGTGGGGCGGTGCTTCAGAAGGCACGCGCGGCGGTTCCCGAGGAGCTCTACCTGGAGTTCCGCCGCCCCGGGGAGACCGTGCGGCTCGTGGTCTCGGTGGGCCGGGGGCGGGCGCGCATCCACACCGTCGGGCGCATCGCGAAGGGCAACGCGAGGCCGATCGCGTTCCAGGGACTGGTCCGCAAGGAGTTGCGCGGTCGGGTCGGGGCGATCGAGCTCGTGGGCGGCGATCGCATCCTGCGCCTGCGCGTCGGACCCGAACGCTCACTGGTGGCGTTGTTCATGGACGGGCGGCGTGACCTGCTGCTCCTGGATGGCGACGATGGCGTGCTCGGAAGCGCCCTGGGCACGCTCGGGCGGGGCGTGACGTTCGTGCCGCCGGAACTGCGCGGAGGATCGCCGGCGGACCGCTGGGAGGGCGTCGACGGACGCGAGCGGGACACCGCCATCGGGCGGCACTTCGAGGGGGTCCGCGTGCGCCAGCGGAGGACGGCCCTCAAGAGCCGACTGAGCAGCCGCATCAAGAGCGTTCGGCGGACCATCGGCAAGCGCCGCGCGGAGGCCGATCGGGCCAGCGAGGCGGAGCGCCTCCAGCAGACGGGCGACCTGCTCCAGTCCTCGTTTCACCTCCTCAAACGGAGGCTGGCGAGCCTGGAGGTGGACGACTTCTTCGAGGGCGGGCGCCGCACCATCGAGCTGGATCCGGCCCTCCCGCCCCAGGACAACGTGCAGCGCTGGTACCGGAAAGCGCGCAAGGCGCGGCGTTCGGGTGAGGCCGCGAAGGACCGGTTGGAAGAGGCCGAGCTGGAGCTCCTCGCGCTGGAAGAGGCGGCTGAGGCGCTGTCGGAGGGGCGGCTCGACGAGGTCGAGGCGGCGCTGCCGGCGAAGCGGCGGCGGGCTTCGCAGCGAGCGGCGCCGGATGCGCGCCTCCCCTACCGGGCGTTCCGCGCGCCCGACGGCACCCAGGTGTGGGTCGGCCGATCGGCCCGCGACAACGACAAGCTGACCTTCCGCCATGCACGGGGCAACGACGTCTGGATGCATGTGCGGGGGCGCCCGGGCGCTCACGTGGTGGTGCGCACGCGCGCGCCGACTCCGGAGCTGCTGCTGCTGGCGGCGCAGGCCACGGCGCACCACTCCGGACTGAAGCCGGGGGCTCGGGCGGACGTGGCGTGGACGCTGGTCAAGGAGCTGCGCAAGCCCAAGGGGATGGCCCCGGGCGCGGTGCTCGTCGGTTCGGAGAAGGTGCTCTACGTCGAGGTCGAGCCGGCCGCGTTGGCGGCCCTCACGCGCGTGCGCGAGTAATCGCTACTGAACCAGCTTGACGCTGAGGTCGTAGGGGCCCGCGGCGCCGCCCACACCACCGACGATGATGATGTAGTCGCCGGCCGGCAGGGTGCCCATCCAGACCGCTTCCTCACCCGTCTCCGCAGCGCGACCGCCGAGGTTGTACTCGGGAATCGCGGTGGCGAAGGCGTCGTCGGGATCCTCGTTGCTGTCGATGTCGATGAAGATCTCGTCGAACCACGGGTAAGCGAAGTTGTAGAGGCCGTCGTACTCGGGGGTGGACCCGAAGGTGTCCTCGTAGAACTCGGGATCCTCGAGCAGGTTCTGGGCCTGCCGGAGGCGGATCTGGTCGGACAGCACGCCGGGCGCCGACTCGGCGATGTCCGGGATCAGGTCCTGGTCGTGGTCGTACTGGCACGGCCAGACCGTCGGGCCGGCGCTGTCGTCGTCGTCGTCGCCTTCCTCGGGTTCCGGCTCCACGATCGGGTCGAACGTGCCGCTCATCGTCGGGTTGCTGATCAGGTTCGCCTGGGGGGCGAGCCAGTCGGGCATCACGACCGGGTAGCTGTACAGCGAGGCGTCGCCGCAGGGACCGTCCGCGAGGGTGGGACCGAAGTTCCACTGCTCGTAGTCGAAGGCGTCGGGCACGTCCGAGACGGGAGCCACGGCGAGGAAGGGATCGCCCAGGGTCACGGCGCCGGTCAGGTCGGCGATGCGCCGGTCGACCCAGATGCCGAGGGTGGTCTTGGCGTCCAGCGTGAAGATGTACCGGTCGGTGTCGGTGATCTCGGCGGAGACCTCCGTGTCGTCGTCGTCATCGTCGCCGGCGGTGTCGTCGTCGTCGGACGGAGCCTCGTCGTCGTCGTCCCCGAGGTCCGGGGGCTCTTCGCTCTCGGACAGCGTGATGGTCTGCGCCTCGTCGACCACGCCGATGACGTTCCGCTCGCCGCCGGTGTTGGCCAGCAGCGTGTCGAGGGACTCGCCGAACTCCTCGTCGCCGGTGTCCAGGCGACGGGCCGTCGTGATCTTCGCGCCGGAGACGTCCTCCAGGGTCAGCAACGGGTTGTGCGGGTTGCTGTCGTTGATGCGGATGACGTTGCCCAGCAGCTCGGTGCCGTTGCTGGTCTCGATCTTGATGTAGTTCACCGGCTGCTCGAGCCCGCTGATCTTGACCACGGCGACGCCATAGAAGCCCTTGATCGTCCCGTAGAAGTCCTCCTGCGGGTGGAACAGCAGCGGGTCGAGGTTCTCCGGGAAGAAGATCGCGACGGTGTCATCGGTGTCGGTGTCGAAGCCGGACGCCTCGATGACGTTGGGGCCGCGGACGTCGAAGCCGGTCTGGAAGCCGTGGGCGCCGTAGAGCTGACCCGGGACCGGCACGGCCGGATCGGGGAGCAGCACCTGGCCGGGCTCGTGGAAGTTCGGCACGACGGTGTCGGGGACGAGCTGACCGTTGGCCTCGTTGAGGCGTCCGGAGACCGCCATGGCGGTAGCCCAGTCCAACGCGAAGGCGTCGAACAGCTCGATCTCTTCACCCTCGTCGTCGTCGTCACCGGCGGTGTAGCCGTTGGCTTCGAGCACGGCGGTGATGGTGTCCAGCCCCTGCGTGTCCTCGGCGTTGATGACGTCGTAGATGAACGCGTCGCCGTAGAGGTCGTACAGGTAGCGGGCGAACACGTACTGGCCGCCGCGGTCCTCGAAGTCCTCGAGGGTGTTCTCGCTCAGCAGCGACAGCAGGTGCGAGCGGTCCATGTAGATCCACGCGTCCCAGTAGGAGATGGCGCCGAAGCCGGTGACGTCGGCCGCGAGCAGGCCCATCGAATCGTTCAGCCAGTCCTCTTCCGCGGGCGGGTTGTCGATGTCGGTGGGCTCGGCCGGGTCCAGAAGCGTCTTCTCCACCTGGCGGTGCACCGAGTAGGAGATGAGGTCCTGAAGGGCGACGGCCATGCGGCCGTTGACCTCGAAGTTGAGGTAGTCGACCAGGGGCACGGTCTGGTCGTTCCAGAAGCCGACCGGGTCCGCGGCGTAGAGGAAGAGCATCTCCTCCTCGTTGGAGTTCGGGTTGAGGTCCAGATCGGACGCCCAGAGGTCGATCTCCGGCTCGGCGAAGGACTTCACCAGCCGCTTGTCGTCGGCGGTGTCGCCGTTGGTGAGGGTCAGCGAGTTGAGCCGGTGGCTCAGCAGGACCGTCACGCGGCAGTTGTTGTCGACGTCGGACGGAATGCCGTACAGCGTCGTCAGGGTCGGCCAGATGTTGTTGTCGAACACGTCCACGACGCCTTCGAGGTCGCAGTTCGTGAAGCCGAAAGCGGGCAGGTCGTCCGGCACGACGGTGTTGGTGTCGTCGTCGCAGAACTCATCGAAGTCGATCGGCACCTCGTCGTCGACGTAGATGGCGACGTACTCACCGAGGGCGCGGAGATCGGCGCCGACGGCGGAGCGGAGGGAGCCCTCCATGATGGTGTCGCGGAACTCGAAGTTGCGCGGATCGTTGTGCAGGTCGCCCGGGCCGAGGTCCGGCTCGCAGGTCAGGGCCGGCAGCGGGGCGCGGTCCGGCAGCGTGTTGCCGAAGGGGGAGATGTACTCGCCGAAGGCCAGCGGGTTGCGGTGCTGGGTGCGGCTGGAACGAACCGGCTGCGTCAGCATCAGCGACGGGTTGCTGTTGGCGGCGTAGCTGCCACCTCCGCGGAAGGAGTTGCTCTGCGGCGGCGGGGGCGCCGGGGCGGAGTCGTCGTCGTCGTCGCCCGGGGCGGAGTCGTCGTCGTCGTCGTCACCCTGTTCGGGCGGGGCGATGGGCGAGACCGTGAACTGCGCGTCCTCGGCCTCGGGGTTCACGAGCACGAGGAGGAACTGGGACGAGAAGTCGTCCGGCGCCGGCGGATCCGTCTTCTGGTAGTTCAGGCACTCACCGTCGCTGAGCGGGATGATCGCCTCGCCGTTGATCCAGGCCTGACCCTCGAGGTGGCCGGGCTGGCAGAAGGCGCCGAGATCGTTGGTACCGGTGTTGTCGACCGGGGTGCTGGCCTCGATGAAGACGCACGCGGCGGGGCTGGAGTTGCCCTCCGAGTCGGTGGCGCAGAGCTTGACCGCGACCTCTTCGGCGATGGTCGGGATGTCGACGTTGGAGGTCCAGACGATGGTACCGGGGTGGTTGACCAGGGGGGCCGAGCCGGTCTCGTCCTCGTAGGGGTTGTCGTCGTCGAGGGTGGCGGTGTTGAACGTGCCGTCGACGCCATCGACGCTGAACTCGACCAGCACTTCGAAGCCGGCGGAGTCGGGGTCGTTGATGAAGAAGTTGACCTGGAGGTCGCCTTCGAGCAGCTCGCCGGCCTCGATGTCGGGGATCACGCTCGCGATGGTGATCGTCGGAGGCGTGTTGTTCTGCTCGGCCGAGTCGTCGTCATCGTCATCGGGAGCGATGTCGTCGTCGTCGTCGTCGTCCGGCGCGTTCCGATCGAAATCGTCGTCGTCGTCGGGACAGCCCGCCAGCAGGGGCAGCGCGAGGAGGAAGAGAATCAGGAGCGCCAACCGGTGGAGCTTCGCCATGTGCAGAGACCTCGTGCGCAATTGCGCGTCTAATAAACTGGCTCGCAGGGTATCACCGGGAGATCGCGAGGGTCAAGGGAGCCCGATGCCCCAGGAACGCTGAAATATCAGGGGGTTCCAGGCTTTCCAATGCCCGAAGGATCACGATTTGAATCACACTCGGCCAGCGGTAGACTCGCCGCCGCCATGGTTCGACTCCTCCATCTGTTCGTCATCGCTGCCCTTTTGAGCGCCTGCCCGTCGGGCACGGAGCGCTACGAGGAGGCTGAACTCGGTCTCCAGGTGGGCTTCATCTGCCCCGGGGATCCCAGCGGGATCTGCGACTTCAGCGACGAGACGGAGTTGCGCGTGGGCGCGGCGAAGTACGACATCACGCCGACGGACTACGAGACGTGGATCGACGAGGACGGCGATTCGGGGTACCGGACGGCGATCGACACCTTCCTGGACTGCGGCGTGGACCGGCTCTGCCCGGGCGATGAGGGTTACAGCGCGCCCGACGAGGGAGAGAGCGACGGGCTGTTCCAGGCATTGTGGTTGGCGGGCTTCGACAACGCCCGTCCGATGACCGCGGTCGCCGACCCGATCTGGGCCCGCGCGACGGTGATCGAGCAGGGCAACACCTCGATCGGCGTGGTCTCAGTGGACCTCGTGGGCCTCTTCTACAACCAAGTCATCATCGCGCGGGAGACCGTGGCCGAAGAGCTGGGGCTGGACCACGTGATCATCTCGTCCACCCACGTGCACGAGGTGCCCGACACGATGGGCCAATGGGGTCCGAACATCGCCCGCTCGGGGGTGAACCCGACGTTCATGGCGCTGATCCACACCGGCGTGCTCGAGTCGCTGCGCCAGGCCCAGGCCGAGGTGGTCCCGGCGGACGTGCACGGCGGGCGCTTCGACATCCCCCATTCGATGTGGGAGGGCACCGGGGTCAACAACGTGAACCTGGACACGCGGGACCCGAACATCACGGACGAGACCGTGTGGACCACGCGCTTCACGCGGGCGGGCACGGACGAGACCATCGGCACCTGGATCAACTTCGCCAACCATCCGGAGGCGGCGGCGTCGGACAACCTGCTGCTGACGGCGGACTTCCCCCACACGCTTCGGCTGACGGTCGAGGAGGGGGCGAGCGAGGGACCCGAGGGGGCGTTGGCCGGACTCGGGGGCGTAGCGACGTACTTCCAGGGGGCCTGCGGCGGGATGATGACGCCCCTGCGGATCGACACGATCGACCTGGATGGAACGCTGCACACCGAACACGGCATCCCGAAGGCGCACGCCGTGGGGCGGGTGATCGGCTACCACGCGCTGCAGTCCGTGGCCGCGGATGCGGTGGTGGAGGCGCCGGAGCTCTCCGTGCGCGTGCGCGACTTCTTCCTGCGGGTGGAGAACGCGGGCTTCCACGTCATGCTCAACGCGGGGGTGTTCGAGCGACCGGGCTACAACTACGACCCGGACCAGCTGATCGGCGAATACAACGAGCCCGACCTCAAGACCGAGGTGTCGTTGCTGCAGATCGGGTCGATCTCAGCGCTGACGATCCCGGGGGAGTTGCTGCCGGAGTTGGCGATCGGGGGGTACGACGGGTCGCATACGGGGCCGGTGGCGCCGATCGTGGACCCAAACAATGAGAATCCGCCGGACTTGAGTGCTGCGCCTGAGGGGCCGTACTACAAGGATCTGATGCCGGGGGAGACGAAGTTGTTGCTCGGGTTGGGGAACGACGAGGTGGGGTACTTCGTGCCGGATTACAACTTCATTTTGGATGAGGGGAGTCCTTACTTGGAGGATGCTCCGGGGGATCATTATGAGGAGACGAATTCGGTAGGCGCACTTGCGGTGGGGGAGATGACCTATCACCTCACGAGGTTGCTGGCTTGGGAGGCGCCGCAGGCTGATTGAGGGGGCTTCTGTTCCTCTCACCACGGAGCAAAGCTCATGCCACTGAAAGATCGATGGACGCGGTCTACGACCGGCTGTGCGGAGTGTCCGAGATCGTCCGGCTAACCGGGCACCCCCGGACGCCGCCGGACAGTCGCGAGCAGCAGCAGCAGCCCGAAGACACCGGCCGTCCCTCGCCCCGCGAACGAGCCTTCGCCTTCACAGGCGGCGCAGCCCTCTTCCACGATCGGGATCGGCTCGTACGTCCTCAACGCGGTCTCGCAGTTGCCCGTATTTGCCGGATCGTGCCGGAACCCCACCCAGCCCCGGTAGGCCTCTGACGCCAGCGAGGTCGTGGTCCACGCGTACAGGAAGCCTGACCGCGTTCCCGTCCACACCTCCAGGTAGCCGTCGCCGTCGGCGTCGCCGATCGCGGGGCTGCCGAGGATCCACTGACCCGTCTGCTTCGGCCACCCGATCGGCTCCTCGCCGCGGGCGTTGAAGGCGTGCACGAGGTGCCCGGCCGAGCCGTTGATGACCTCCGGCTGACCGTCCCCGTTGATGTCCGCGACGCCCGGGTTCAGGAAGAACTGCAGGTCCTCCATGATCTGCGGGAAGCCGAGGAGGAACTCGTTCTTGGGGAGCCCCGAGGAGTCGTCGAGCACACCCGTCCACGCGCTGAGCAGGTGGTCGTGGTCGTACCGGATGCCGTCGTCGATCAGCCCGTTGGCGTACTCGAACCCCGTCGAGCCGACCATGTAGTCCGGCACGCCGTCCTGGTTGAGGTCCCCCCAGGACCCGCTGTTGATCATGATGAGGTTCGCCGCCTCCTCATCCGTATTGCTCAGCGGACCGAAGTCGATGGCGAGGCGGGCGAGGCGGCTGTAGTCGCTGCCGTCCCAGGACAGGAGCTTCCCGGAGTCGGCGATCGTGTGGACCGCGACCTCCAGGGTGCCGTCGCCGTCCACGTCGCAGACGGTCGGTGAACCGGGCACGCCCTCGCCGACGTACGGCAGCGCGTTGGTGTACGCCCCGAACAGGTTCGCCGGCCAGCCGTCCTGGATCTGCCCGTCGTGCGACAGCAGGTAGGCCAGCCCGTACGTGCCGGTCGTCTTCTCGTTCGTGCCGATGACGATCTCGTTGAACCCGTCGCCGTCCACGTCGCCCACGGCGGGGCTGCTGATGATCCTCTCGCCGTTGCTCTCGCCGTCGCCGTAGATCGTGCGCAGCTCCAGCGGCCAGCCGTCCGCGTGGGTGCCGTCCTGGCGGAGCACGTACACGTTCGCGTCCATCGCCCCGATGACGATCTCGAGGTCGCCGCCGCCGTCGATGTCGGCCAGCGCGGGGGTGCTGAAGAAGCCGTAGTCCCACAGGTCGATCTCGCTCGTCTGCCCCTCGATCGCGTCCAGCGGAGCGACGAAGGGGAAGCCGGAGACCACCGAGCCGTCGGCGTGCCACGCGTAGATGACGCCGTTGAGGGTCGCGCTGACGATCTCCAGCTGGCCGTCGCCGTCCAGGTCGCCGATCGCGGGGGTCGCGATCATCGCGTGGCGCTGCTCGGCCGTGACCGAACCGTCCGCGTGGCCCGGGGCCGCGAGGTGGTTGTCGGGGTGGTCCGGCGTGAACTCGTCCAGCAGAGGCATCGCCTGCGGCCAGCCCGGGAGCGGCATCAGCGAGCCGTCGGTCACGTTCACGTTGCCATCGGAGGTGACGAAGATGACGTCGTCGAGGCCGTCACCGTTGATGTCCACCAGCTGGGGGCTCGACTCCACCGAGACACCCACCCGCGCGGGCATGCCCGGGAGCAGGTCGGGGTCGGCATGGATGTAGAAGCTCTTGCGCATCTCGCCCCGCCGTCCGTCGGCGTCCGTGACCTGGAGGCGCAGGGTGGCGGCGTGGACGAAGGTCTTGTCCTGCTTGCTGAGGGCGTGGTCCTCGGTCGTGTAGGCCGGGATCGGAGCCGCCGGGTCCATCGGCACGTCGTCGAAGTCGAGGCGGCCGAGCACGCCGTCGGTGGGCTCGGTGCCGTCGCCGCTGGCGAAGGTGGCGAAGGTCGACTCGTCGGGGTCGATCCCGGGGGCGACCTGGAGCTCCCAGGAGTAGGCGGAGCTGCGGTTGGCGGCGGCGTAGCCTTCGATGTCCAGGCCGCTGCGCTCGCCCGCGTTCAGCACCTCGAACCAGGTCGGGGTGAGGATGTCGGCTTCCGGCGGAATCGAGCCCGCGTACACGTCCGAGACCGCCCGGAAGGCGTTGACGCGGCCGTAGCCGAAGTAGCGCTCCCAGCCCTGCCGGCTGGGGTACTGCTCGGGGTCGTCGTCGACCGGGGTGAAGGCGATGTCGTCGACCGTCGCGACCAGCAGCTGACCGACCTCGTTTGACGTCAGCAGCGAGTCCAGGGTGCCCGCCTCGAGGGCGTCCTTCGCGGCCGACTGGATGAGGCCCGTGGTGCCCGAGGTCACTCCAACCGCGCCCGAAGAGCACGACGTGGACGGGGCCGAGAGCACCAGGCGGCCACCGTGGTTGGAGCAGTTGGAGTAGCTGAAGAAGGTGGTCGCGGCCTCGCGCGAGTCCGCGTCGTAGCGGATGGCGTGGGTGTAGATCGTGTGGTGGTTGTTGGCCGGGTAGTTCTGGTGGTAGCTCGTCTCGTCCGCCGCCGAGGCGATGATCGGGACGTCGTTGGTCCACGCGTACTCGATGGCGTCGACCGTCAGCTGCGTGTTGTTGAGCACGCCGAGGGCTTCCTGGACGAGGCTGGCGCCGTTGTCGACGGCGTAGGTGACCGCGAGGCCGAAGTTGTTGGTGTCGGCGACGAAGCTGTCCCCCACCCGCAGGCTCAGGAGCATGCAGTTGGGGCAGACCCCGATCGAGCCCCCGTTGCCGCCTTCGCCGGTGCTGTCACGCCCCTCGCCGGTGCCGTGGCCGTTGCGGGTGTCGTCGTAGGGATCGTTGTCGTTCCACATGAAGTCCCAGCCGCTGATGTCGTCGATGTAGCCGTTGCCGTCATCGTCGACGCCGTCGCTGAAGAAGGCGATGAGGTCGCCCGGGTCCTTCACGTTGTCGGTGTGGGTGGAGGCGCGCGCGACGAGGTCGGGCTGGATGCGCTCGTCCTCGGCCCAGTCGGCCATGTTGACGATGCCGTTGCCGTCGAAGTCGAACGTGTCCCGGTGGGCACCCTCGGTGTCCTGCGGGTAGCCCTCGGGCACGGGGAGCTCGCCGAGGTTGATGTAGTGCTTGTTGACGAGGTCGTGGTGGTCCCACTCGATGCCCGAGTCGGTGACGGCGATGATGACGTCGCTGCGCCCGGTGGTGAGGTTCCACGCGCGGTCCGCCCAGAGGCCGGAGCCCAACGGCACTTGAACGTCGGGGATGCGGCCTGCGGGGATCTGCTCGGGGATGGTCGAGCCGTAGTTCCAGCGGCCCCACGGGTCGTATTCGGAGGGGCAGTCGCCGCCGGTTCCGCAGTCTGGGTAGGTGGGGAGGGGGAGCTCGGCGGAGGCGATGGGGATGCCGAGGACGGTGATCGTCATTCCGAGGATCAGCTGGGAAACCAGGAAACTGGGATCGGGCACGTGCTTGGGGGGCCATCTCAGCGCCTCCGGCGAAGCGCGAACAGCGCGAAACCAATGAACAAAAGGCCGCTTTCCCAGTTTCCCAGTTTCCCAGTTTCCCAGCCAGATCGGCCCAGAGAAGCCCCACACCCGCCACACCCTTCCTCCTCAATCGCCGGATACACCCTCAACTCCGTCTCGCAGTTCCCCGTGTTCCTCGGGTCATGCCGGAACCCGGTCCAGTGCCGAACCCCCGTCTCCGCCACGGTCGTCGTCTTCCACGCGAACAGGTAGCCGTTCCGGGCCGCCACCCAGACCTCGAGGAAGCCATCGCCATCGGCATCACCCAGGGTCGGGGAGCCGATGATCCAGCTGCCGGTGTTCTTGGGCCAGCCCGCGGGCTCGTTCCCGTCGGCGTTGAAGGCATGGACGATGTTGCCCGCGCTGCCGTTGATCGCTTCGGGCTTGCCGTCGTTGTCGATGTCCGCGACCGACGGGTTCAGGAAGAACTGCATGTCCTCCATGATCCGAGGCCAGGCGGGCAGGAACGGCATCATGTCGCCGTCTTTGACTCCGCTCCACCCGCTGAGGTGGTGGTCGTGGTCGTACCGCTCGCCGTCGTCGAGCAGCCCGTTGGCGTAGTCGAAGCCCATGGAGCCGATCAGGTAGTCGGGGGTGCCGTCCCCGTCCATGTCGCCCCAGGCGCCGCTGTTGATCATGATCAAGTTGGCGCTGGACTCCGCGCTGTTTGTGTACGGGCCGAAGTCCGTCGCGACCCGCGCGAGGCGGGCGTACTCGGTGCCGTCCCAGGACAGGATCTTCCCGCTGTCGGCGATCGTGTGGGAGCCGATCTCGAGCTTGCCGTCCCCGTTCACGTCGCACAGCGCGGGGGAGCCGGGCACGCCTTCGCCAACGAACGGCAGCGCGTTGGTGTAGGCGCCGAAGAGGCCGAAGGGCCAGCCGGGGGCGATCGTGCCGTCGTGCTCCAGCACGTAGACCATGCCGTAGGTGCCGGTGGTCTTCTGGTTCGTCCCGATCGCGATCTCCAGCCGGCCGTCGCCGTCGATGTCGCCGATCGCGGGGCTGCTGATGATCCGCTCGCCGCGGGTCTGCTCGCCCTCGGACGTCTCGTACGTGTGACGCAGCTCCACGGGGAAGCCCGGCAGCGCGTCGCCGGCCGCGTCCAGCGCATGCACCTGGCCGTCCATGCCGCCGATGACGATGTCCAGGCCGCCGTCCCCGGCCAGATCGCCCAGCGCGGGGGTGGAGAAGAAGCCGTAGTCGTAGTTGTTCAGGTCGTGGAGGTTCACCCCCGTGACCCGGTCGCGATCCAGCCAGTAGGACCACCGCAGCGTGCCGTCGTGCTCGAACACCAACAGCGCGCCGTCCATGCTCGCGACCACGATCTCGACGTCTTCGTCGCCGTCCAGGTCACCGACCGCGGGGCTGGCGATGGCGGCGTGGCGGGCATCCATCGAGCCCGCTCCGTCGACGAACGCCGGCTGAGCGAGGTGGTTGCGGGGGCTGTCGGGATCGGTGGCGTCCAGCAGGGGCAGCTTCTGGGGCCAGCCGGGCTTGTCGGCGCCGGTGGCGTCCGTGACGTGGAGGTGGCCGTCCGAGTTGATGTAGACGACGTCGTCGATCTCGTCGCCGTCGACGTCCACGAGGTTGATGCTCCCCTCCACCGACACGCCCGCCTTGCGGGGATAGCCCGGCAGCAGGTCGGGGTCGTCGTGCACGTAGAACATCTTGCGCATCTCGCCCCGACGGCCCTCGCTGTCGATGACGACCAGCCGGATCGTGGCGGAGTGGATGTGGACCTTGGCGGCCTTGCTGACGTTGGTGTCGAAGCGGTCGTAGGCCTCGATCACCGCCCCCGGATCGAGGGGCAGGGAGCGCAGGTTCAGCGTGTGCAGTGAGCCGTCGGCGGGGCCTGAACCCGAGGCGATGACCTCGAACTCGGTGTCCCGGGGATCCGCGCCGCCGGCGGCCTGAAGCTCCCAGGTGAGGCCATCGGCGCGAGCCGCCCGGACCAGTCCGGTGATGTCGACGCTGCTGGTGGTCGCGAGGTTGTAGACGGCGAACCAGGTGGGGCTCAGGAGGTCGACCTCGGGCGGAATGTCGCCGTCGTACACCGCCTGCACCCCCTTGTGGGCGTTGAGCCGGCCGTAGCCGAAGTGCTGATCCCAGCCGACGTGGCTGGGGTACCGGGTGGGGTCGTCGTCCAGCGGGTTGAAGGCGACGTCATCCACCGCGTGCACGAGCAGTTGGTAGACCTCGTTGGACGTCAGCGGGCTGTCGATCGTGCCCGCCTCGAGGGCGTCCTTGCCGGCCGAGTAGATGAGCCCGGCGATGCCGGCGCCGCGCCCGACAGCGCCGCTGCTGCAGCCCTCCGCCGCGATCGACAGGTCCAGCCGCGCGCCGTAGTTGGTGCAGTTGCTGAACGCGAACCAGGAACTCGCCCCGTCGGCGTCGGTGGAGTCGTGCCGGATGGCGTGCGAGTAGACGACGTGGTGGTTGGCGCCCGGCATGTTGTGGTGCCAGGCGGTCTCGTCCGCGGCCGAACCGATGATGGTGGTGCCCTGCTCCCACGCGTAGTCGATGGCGTCGACCGCCAGCTGCGTGTTGTTGAGGGTGCCGAGCGCGCACTGCACCACGTCCACGCCCATGTCGACGGCGTACAGCGTTCCCTGGCCGAAGTTGTTCACGTCGGCGACGAAGCCGTCCCCCATGCGCAGGTTCAGGAGCATGCAGTTGGGGCAAGAGCCGATGCTGCCGCCGGCGCCGTTGCCCTCAGCGACCGACCAGCGACCCTCCTTCGAGCCGTGGGAGTAGCCGTCCTGCTGGATCTCGTCGTAGGGGTCGTTGTCGTTCCAGAAGAAGTCCCAGCCGCTGATGTCGTCGACGTAGCCGTTGCCGTCGTCGTCGACGCCGTCGCTGAAGATGGCGATCAGGTCGCTGGGGTCGATGATCGTGTGGGCGTGGAAGTCGGCGTACCCGGCGGCGTCGGGGCTGAGGCGGGGGTCCTGCAGCCAGTCCTGGATGTTGTGGATGCCGTCGCCGTTGAAGTCATGGGTGGCGGCTTCGACGCCGTCGGCGTCCTGCGGCAGGGGGAGTTCGCCGATGTTCAGGAAGTGCTTGTTCAGAAGCTCGCCCTGGCCCCACTCGATGCCCGAGTCCATGACGGCGATGAGCACGTCGGTGCGGCCGGTGGTCACGTTCCAGGCGCGATCGACCCAGGCGCCGGAGCCGAAGGGACGCTCGTCCTCGGGCACCGCCAGCTCGCTGATCGGGTGGCCCGAGCCCAGCTCCCACTCGCCGAGGGGGTCGTAGTCGTTGGGGCAGGGGCCGCCGAGACCGCACTCGGGGAAGGTCGGCATGGGGAGTTCGGCGAGGGCGGGGGGGATGCCGAGGAGGATCGTCAGTCCGAGGATCAACTGGGAAACTGGGAAACTGGGAAACTGGGAACGGGGCGAATGGGTGGGCATCTCAGCGCCTCCTGCGGCACGCGAACAGCGCGAGAACAAATAACAAGAGGCCGCTTTCCTGGTTTCCCAGTTTCCCAGTTTCCCAGCCGAGTCGGCCCAGGGAACAGGAACAGCCACCAGCCTGAATCTCAGGGGGAAGAACCTGCCGCAGCGGCGTGTGCAGGTTCCCGGTCCCCCGGTTGTCGTGATGGAACGTCGCCCACTCCACGGGCCCCCAGGCGGCGCCGCGCGTCTTCCACGCGAAGACGTAGCCGTCACGGGAGGCGACGACGACGTCGCGGAAACCGTCGCGGTCGATGTCGCCGACGGCGGGGGAGGCGACCACCCAGCCGCCGGTGCTCTTGGGGAAGCCGGGGGCCTCGACGCCGGTGACGTCCCAGGCGTGGACGAGGTAGCCGCCGGAGGCGCTGATGACCTCGGGGAGGGCGTCACCGCTGACGTCCGCGACCGCCGGGTTCATGAAGAACTGAAGGTCCTCGATGACCTGGGGGAAGCCGAACTCGAAGTCGCCCGTCAGCGGGTCCCAGGCCCCCACGAGGTGGTCGAACTCGCTGCGCACGCCGTCCTCGAGGAAGCCCGTGGCGAAGTTGATGCCCGCAGCGCCGTTGATGAACTCGGGCACGCCGTCCAGGTCGATGTCGCCCCAGGCGCCGTTGTTCATCATCTGCAGCAGGGCGTCTTCCTTGCTGTTGTGGCCGCCCCCGAACGCCTCCCGGGTCGCCGCGAGGCTGACGAAGGGCTCGCCCGTCCACGACCAGATGACGCCCGGATCCGCGATCGCGTTGGCGCCGATCTCCAGGGTGCCGTCACCGTCCACGTCGGCCAGGCTCGGCGAGGTCGGCATCCCCTCCCCCACCACCGGGAGCACCTCGGTGTAGCCGGCGAAGACCGCGATCGGGAAGTTGTCGAGGTAGGCGGCGCCGTCGGCCCCGATGCCCGTCCCCTTGATGGCGTACAGCAGCGCGTACTGCGACGTCAGCGCCTCGTTGCTGCCGACGACCACGTCCAACACACCGTCCCCGTCCACGTCACCGATGGCGGGCGAACTGACGACGCGGTTGGCCGGCTCGGCGCCCCAGATCGAGACCACGGGCACGGGCCAGCCAGGCTGCTCGGTGCCGTCGGATCGCCACACGTAGACGTAGCCGTCCATCGCCGAGGCGATGATCTCCCAGCTTCCGTCGCCGTCCAGATCCTCGATGGCGGGCGATCCGAGGAAGCCGCGCTCGACCTTGATCTGGGGGGAGGTCTGGTCCGAGTTGGCCGGGTCCACCGACACCGGGAAGCCGGGCAGCACCGAGCCGTCGGCGCCGGAGTAGACGAGCAGCTGCCCCCGCAGCGTGGCGACAACGATGTCGAGCACGCCGTCCCCATCGAGGTCGGCCAGCGAAGGGGTCGCGATCACGCCCTGGTGCGGCAAGTCCTCCAGCTGCGCCACGCCGTCCGAGTCGAGGTGGTGGGTCTCGCCCGCGGCGTCCACCTCTTCGATGACCGGCGTCCACACCGGCCAGCCCGAACGGGAGATGCCGGTGGCACCGTCGCGAACGTGGACCGCTCCTGCGGTCGTGGCGAGGATCAGCTCCTCCCGACCGTCGCCGTCCAGATCCGCGATGCGCGGCGACGCCTCGATCGACGCCTCGAGCTCCAGGGGGTAGCCCGCGAGCAGGTCGGGGTCGTCCTGCAGGAACGCCATCCGGCGGGCCACGCCCGTCTGTCCCCGCGTGTCCGTGACGACCAGCCGCAGCGTGAACGCGTCCCGGTGGGCACTGCGCATGCGGCTGACGTTGTTCTCGAAGAGGTCCCGATCGTCCGCCGGGGAAGACGGCTCGACGCCGCCGGCGATGAGGTCGGAGGTCGTGATGGAACCGAGCAGTCCGTCGATCGGCTCGGTGCCCACGGCGAACTCGATGAACGAGCTGTCTCGCGGATCCCCGCCCGGCGCCCACTCCAGGCTCCAAGAGGCGACGTCGTCCCGGATCGCGCTGACGCTGCCTTCGATCTGCACGACCTCGCCGCGCTCGTGGACCGCGTACCAGCGCGGCGCATCGAAGACGGCGACGGGGGGGATCCGACCCTCGGCCGCATCCGTCACCGCGCGGGCCGCCGAGACCCGGCCGTAGCCGAAGTAGGCGTCCCAGCCGGGGTAGGAAGGGTACTTGCCGGGGTCCGCGTCGTCGCCCCGAGAGCCGGGGACGTCGACGTCGTCGACCGTGGTGATGAGCAGCTGCTTCACCTCGTCGGGGGTCAGCGGCGGGTCAAGGCCTGCGTCCATCGCGGCCGACCAGATCAGTCCCGCGACCCCCGCGGCGCGCCCTACCGCGCCCGAAGCGCAGCCGTCCGACGGCACCGTCAGGTCCATTCGCGGACCGTGGTTGGTGCAGTTGCTGTTGTTCAGGAACGTCGTGCTGTCGGCGATCTCGTCGCCGTCGTACCGGTTGGCGCTGACGTACAGCGCCTCGGGGTTGGTGGCGGGGAAGTTGTGGTGCCAGGAGGTCTCGTCGCCGGCGGCGAACACCAGCACGGCCCCCGACTCGTGCGCCCACCGCATCGCCGACCGCAGGTGCGGGTTGTTGCCCAGCGCCCCCAGCGCGCCTTGCACCACCTTGGCGTCGCTGTCCGCGGCGAACAGGATGGCGGCGGCGATGTTGTCCGCATCGGCGATGAACGCGTCGCCCACCCGGACGGGCAGGAACATGCAGTTGGGGCAGCTGCCGACCGGTCCGCCGTCGTTGCCCTCGGCGCAGCTCAGCTTGGCCTCCGACGTGCCGTGGCCGAAGCGCGTGTCGTCGTAGGGGTCGTTGTCATTCCAGTGGAAGTCCCACCCCGCGATGTCGTCGACGAAGCCGTTTCGGTCCGCGTCGATGCCGTCGCTGAAGGCGGCGATCAGGTCGCTGGCGTCCAGCAAGTGGTCGGCCGCATCGACGCCGTCGGTCATGACGACGCGCAGGTCCCAGGCGTAGTCATCGACCGTCAGCACGCCGTCGCCGTCGACATCCCAGCGGCCCCGGATCCCGGGCCCCTCGCCGATCGCCGGCTCGGGCAGCTCGTCGCGGTTCAGCGCCACCTTGCGGCGCACGCTCCCCTCGTCCCACTTGATGCCCGAATCGAGCACCGCGATGGTCACATCCGTCCGCCCCGCGGTGATGCCCCAGGCCACATCGGCGCCGACCCCGCTGCCGATCACCTGCTCCTGGGCGTCCTGCACGAAGACCTCGGGAGGGAGCCAGGAGATCAGCTCCCAGTCGTTGCCGAGGTCGTTGGGGCACAGCTGGGGAGCGTCCTCGGCGCAGCCCGGAAACGGACCGGAGGGGAGTTCAGCGCGCGCCGGAAAGGCGAGCGCGAGCACAGCGGCGACGGCAGCAAACCGGACGTTCCTCACTGTGTGCACCGCTCCTCCTCCCCCGGGGACGCGGCAGCATCGGTGGGCGCCGCCCGTCGGGTCAAGGGCATCGCTCATCGCCTTTGCCTGAAAGCACGCGCACGTGAGGGGGCCCTTGACGGCTCCGGGGGACCTCTCCTACTGTCCGGCGCGCTTCGGCCAAGGGGCCGAGCTTTGAGGGGTTTTCGATGAACAAGTTCCTGCTTCTGCTCGTTCCGCTGCTGGTCGCCATGGTCGCCTTGACCGCCTGCCCGGTGGCTGACTCCGACGGGGACGGGTCCCCCGACGACCTCGACTGCGAGCCGGAGAACGCCGACGTCTACCCCGGCGCGGAAGAGCTGCCCGGCGACGGCGTCGACAGCAACTGCGACGGATCCGACAACCCCGTCGAGGGTGGCGACGACGACGACGAGCGCACCGATCCCGGCGTGTTCGACTCGACGGACGCGGTGACCGGCGACTGGAGCTGCGTGGGCAACCTCCCCGAGCTCGTGGCCGGAGTGCCCGGAGCGTTCGACGGCGTCGTCGAAGACTTCCAGGAGGACGACCCGGTCGCTGGCGCCCGCGTGCGCATCTGGCTGGACAACGACCCCACCGGCGCGAACCCCGATGGCGAGTTCACGACGGAAGCCGACGGCACCTTCACGATGGAGGACGGCGTCATCTCCTGCAACCCGTTCGCGGTCCGCGTCTGGACCGAGTTCGAGCCGCCGGAGACCTACCAGACCTTCCAGGTCGACATCGCCGTGGCCGGCACCCCGCCGTTCACCGAGGTCCTCAACTCCGTCGCCTACAGCACCTACCAGCTGCTCCCCCTCACCGTCGGCGTCGAGCCGGAGGCGGGCAAGGGCATCGCCGCGGGCCGGATGCGCGACTGCGAAGGCGAGCCGGTCGGCAACGGCGAGGCGTCCGTGGGCACCCTGGACCTGGACAGTGGCGCGGTCACCGAGGCCGCCGACTACCAGATGCGGTACTTTGAGGATGAGGACCCCGAGCAGAACCAGTTGCACATCAGCGAGGACGGCCTCTTCGGCGGCATGAACGTGCCCCCCGGTTCCTGGAACCTGCTCATCTGGGGCATCCCCCAGGACGAGGCGCACTGCATCACCACCACCGGCGGCGACGTCATCAGCACGGACCGCAACGAGGCCTACTGCCTGCTCGGCTTCTCGTCCCTCGAGGTGCAGCCGGACTCGGTCAACATCGCCAACGTGGAGCTCAAGCCGTTCCCCGATGCCTGCTACGCCGGCTCCGGCGACGACGATGACTCCTCCGGCGACGACGATGACTCCTCCGGCGACGACGATGACTCCTCCGGCGACGACGACGACGACGACAGCGCGGACGACGACGACTCCGCCGAGTAGCGCCCCAGGGGCGCCGTCCCCTGTATCGTTCGCTCCATGCTGAAGCACGCACTGTTCCTGATCGCGCTGCTGCTGCCGGCCTCTGCCGTCGCGCAGGGGGCCGCGCCCAAGGTGACCTTCGACATCGACGGCTACTACCGGGCGCGCGGGCACCTGTTCGTGAACCTGTACGACAAGGACTACCCCCGCAACGGCGGCGCCGACGTGCCCGTCTGGTACTTCAACGGCAGCGGCGACGACTTCGAGGCCGTCGACTGGGTCGGTGACTACCGCGCCACCAACCCCAACGCCTCCACGGTGCAGGTCCAGCAGGCGTACTGCCGCCAGTTCTCGACCCAGTGCCGCAAGGCGATCACGGACCCGAACGTCTCCGGCTGGTTCGTTCAGAAGGGCCGCTTCGAGCCGATCATCACCATCGGCGGGATGAAGCTGCAGACGACGATCGACGTGCTCGACAACGTGGTCTGGGGCGACAACGAAAACCTCGCTTCGACGCCGCTGTTCGCGGGCTCCCCGTCCGAGACCCAGACCAACGGCGACGTGGTCGACTCCATTCGCGTCAAGCGGCTGTGGTTGGAGTGGAGCACCGCGTTCGGGCTGCTCCGCGTGGGGCGCCAGCCGTCGAACTGGGGGCTCGGGATCCTCGCCAACGACGGCAACGGCTTCAAGAACGACTTCGGCGACTCCTACGACGGCTCGTCGTTCGACCGGATCATCTTCGCCACCCGCCCGGTCTCGCTGGTGAAGGGGATCTACTCCATCGCCGCGGGCAAGCCGACGCCGAAGGCTGAGGACGACCCGGGGATCATCCTCGCGGTCGGGTTCGACCGGCTGGTCGAGTCCAGCGCCATCACGTTCCGCAAGAACCTGACGGACGACGAGAACCTCCGCGACGAGAACGACCCCGACAGCAACTTCCGCCAGGCCCCCATCTGGCTCAGCGACAGCGGCGACGACGTGCTCGAGATGATCTACGTGCTGATGTTCAAGCGCGAAGACTGGAAGGTCGGCAAGCAGTCCCGCCTGATGGACCTGACGGTCGGCACCTACTGGGTCAACCGCTGGCAGAAGTCGACCCGGTCCAACGTCTGGATCCCGGACATCTACCTCCACTGGTCCATGTTCGGCCTGTTCGTCGAGGGCGAGGCGTACCTCATCTTTGGCCGGACCGACGCCATCATCGCGGACTACGACAAGACCACCCGCGCCAACATCTTCGGCACCGTCTGGCGGGTCGGCTACGAGAACCCGTACATCACCGCCCTGGCCGAGGTCGGCCACGCCGCCGGGGACAACGAGATCACCGACGACAACTTCACGGGGCGCGCCCTGCACCGGGACTTCAACGTCGGGCTCATCTTGTACGAGCAGGTGCTCGCGCAGCGCACGACCGAGAAGTTCGCCTCGGACCCCGACACCCAGGGGCTCTGGAGCAACGGCGGCGTCTACAACTCGACCTACGTCAACCCCCGCTTCAAGTGGCGGCCCGGCGACTTCTACGAGTTCCGTCTGGGCTTCCTGATGGCGTGGTCGGACGAGGTCGACGGCGCCATCACGCCGTACCTGGGCGACGAGGGGCTCGGCACCGACATCACCGAGAGCAAGCTGCTGGGCACCGAGATCGACATCGGCATCCACATGAAGTGGGCCGACGAGGCGATCCTCGTGTCGCTGGAGGCCGGCTACATGCACGCGGGACCGCGGCTGGGTCGGCTGACCCAGTACCCCGAGGCGTCGGAGGCGACCCCCTACTCCGCGTCGGATCGCGAGGCGATCGAGCGCCGCCTGAAGAACATCTTCACGCTCCAGAGCCGCCTCGCCTTCGTGTTCTAGCGAGATGGAGGGCATCCACACGTACCCCGTGCGGGTGCAGTTCGACGAGGTCGACCAGTACGGCATCGTCCACCACACCAAGTACTTCCTGTACTTCGAGCGGGCCCGCGTGGACCTCATGGGGGCCCTCGGCATGAAGCCGGGCATGGATGAGGAGTACGGGCTGATCGTCGCCTCGGCGGAGATCAAGTTCCGGGCGAGCGCGAAGTTCCTCGACGACCTCGTCGTGGAGCAGGGCTGCCGCAAGACCGGCGCCTCCCGCATCGTGCTCGCGTACCGCATCGTGAGGCCCGCCGACAGCGCCGTGATCACCACCGCCGACCTGACCCTCGCCTTCGTGGACAGCACCGGCCGCCCCTGCCGCGCCCCCGACGACATCCGCGCCGGACTCAAGGCGATGGGCGTGCCGGGCTGATGCTGAGCTCGATCCGCCAGCGGCTGGTCCGCAAGGCGTTCGCCAAGGACCCTCCGTCACGCACCGAGACGTGGACCATCGACGGGTTCGAGGTCGTGCTCGATCCCGCGTTCCGATCGCCCGCCCCGCGGTTCGGCTGGTCGTACGCCTCGATGGTCGGCGGCTGCGTCGATGCGCGCCCCGGCGAGCGGGTCGTGGACCTGGACTCCGGCGCCGGACTCATCGCTCTGCACGCCGCCTGCAAGGGAGCGCAGGTCGCGTGCGTGGACGCTCGTCCGGCCTCGCTGCGGTGCATCCGGCGGAGCTTCCTCATGGCCGGCCTGGGAGACCCTGATCTGGTCCCCGGAAGCTCGCTCGGCGACGCCGGCGAAGGGCCCTGGGACCTGATCACGTGGACCACGCCGTTCCTCGAACCGGAGCCGAAGGCCAAGACCCGCGCCGTGCTCAGCGCCGCCCGCGAACGGCTCGGCCGCGGCGGGCGCATGCTCCTGGCGTGGCCTGACCGGGAGGCCGGAAGCTGGTTGGGGGAGGCGCTGACCGAAGCGGATTTCCGCTGGTCCGCGATCCTGAAAGAGAGCTACCCCGTGGTCGGCGCCGTGCGGGTCTACCGCGCGTGGAGTCCGCCCGGCGGGGAGCCTGCCGGTGAGGTGTCCGGCGGAGCCTCGCTCCCGGGAGCCGCCTGGGTGCTGAAGGATCGCTAGGCCCCGGGGTCAGACCATGAGGTCGCGCTTGGCGAATCCGACGTAGCCGGCCGCCGCCGCGACCGCCGGGACCACCGCCAACCGCGCGATCCCGAACCAGTCGAAGCCGTTGTCCAACGGGTCGTTGCCCAGGTACCAGCTGAACGGCGACACCGCCGACATCCAGTCCTGGCCCACCACCGGACCGATCGCGTCGAACATGAACGCCGCCACCGCCAGAGCCGAGGCCACGCCCAGCGCGATGCTCCGGCGGCCCGTGGCCGCTCCGACGGCCAGCGACAGCGTGCCCATGCCCATGAGGAACATGGCGAACCCGACCGTGCCCGCGAGCACGTTCACCACCGGCACGCCCATCGAGAAGATCACGATCAGCACCAGGGACGCGGCCATCACCACCCCGGACAAGGCGACGATGCAGATCCACATCGCGGCCATGCGCTCCAGGTAGATCCGCCCCCGCTCGGTCGGGGAGGTCAGCTCCAACTCCAACGTGCCGTCTTCCTCGTGGCCGGCCACCAGGCGCGCGCCCATCGCGATCGAGAACACCAGCATCAGGGCGGGGCCGATGAGCCCGTACACCGTCGAGGTGATGTAGCCGCCGGGGGTGCCGATGCGGTCGTAGCCCATGCCGACGACCAGCGCCTCCGGCAGCGAGTCGATCATCGCCTGCATCTCCTCGCCGTCCATCATCGGCCAGAAGGCGATGTACATGGCCGAGACGGCGAACAGCGCCACGGCCCAGATCGCGAGGCTCTTGCGACGGTCCCGCAGGACCCCGAACAGAATGGGGAAGCGGTTCATGCCTCGCCCTCCGTCTCTCGGTAGAAGTCGAGGAAGAGGTCGTCCAGATCGCGGTCGTTGGCCTCCCACCGCACGACCCGGTGGGCCGCGGCGGCCTTCAGCAGTGCGTCGGGCTCGGCGCGCAGCACACACGTCATCGTGGCCCCCTCGACGACCACGTCGTCCACGCCGTCCAGCGCCGCGAACGCATCTGCGGAGACCGGGTTCGCAAAGGTGAACTCCACCCAGTCGGGCTCGTGCACGAAGACCTCCTGGCTGGGGGGCGCGGCGAACAGCTACCCGAAGGCGGCCTGGAATTCCGGATTGCCGTACAGCACGTCCATGCCGGGGAGGTTGTCCCACCGGTCCATGGCGAGGAACTCGTCGTCTTCGACGCCCAGGTACACGTCGTGGGCGAGGTCCCCCAGCGCGGCCGCGGGGCCCTCACCGCCCTCGGCGATGGTGTCGTGCAGGGTCTGCATCTCGTCCAGGTCGTCCGTGGCGAGTTCGCCTCGGATCAGCACGGTGTAGAGGTTCCCGTCGGGGGTCGTGTCGGGGGTGGCGTCATCGTCGTCGCCGGAGTCATCGTCATCGGTGGCGTCGTCGTCGTCGGTCACGGAGCTGTCGTCGTCGTCGCCCACGGGGGGGCAGGCAGAGAGCAGCAGGAGCGCGGCAAGGGTCCAGGTCGAAGTGAGAGCGAGCTTCATGGCAGTCATCCTCCAGGGCCGGTTCAGGGGGCCTCGTTGAGGGAAAGCTAGGGAGCCGATCCGGACGTCCGAATATCTGAAAGTGCGGATTTCTTGACCGATCGTCCAGAGCCCACGTTCGATACACTCCCCGCCGTGAGACGCAGCCACATCGCCACCCTCCTCAGCCGCTTCCAGGGCTTCGAGGCCCTCGACCGCGACGAACTCACCGAGCTCGCCGGCCAGGTCATCGTCGGCGAGTGGAAAGCCCGCCAAAAGATCGTCAGTCGGGGCGAGGTCGGCGGTTCGATGCTGCTGCTCGCCTCGGGCGAGGTCGAAGCCCACCTCCAGCACCACGCCACCGGCGGCGTACGCCCGGTGGTGATCCGCGAGGGTGAGGTGTTCGGCGAGATCGGGATGCTCTCGGGCAAGCCGCGGTCCGCCGACATCATCGCGACCAAGAAGTGCGTGACGCTCGAGCTGCGGCGGGAGGACGTGGAGCCGCTGCTGTGGCGTCACCCCCAGCTCGCCCGCTTCATCACCGCCCTGGTCCAGAAGCGTCTGGCGGAGACGGGGAGCCTGCACCAGGTCGGCAAATATCGGCTGCTGCGGAGCATCGGCCGGGGCTCCAGCAGCGAGGTCTTCGAGGGGATCCACGAAGGGCTCGACCGGCCGGTCGCGGTCAAGATGCTCAGCCACACGCTGCTGTACGACCGCACCTTCCGCGATCGCTTCCTCCTGGAAGCGCACACCATCGCCCAGCTGGACCACCCCAACATCGTCCGCGTCTACGACTCGGAGTCCGCGTACGCGACGTGGTTCATCGTGATGGAGCGGCTCGAGGGGTCCGACCTCCGCACCATCCTCCACCAACGCAAGCGGCTCGCCGCCGAAGAGGTGCAGTCGCTGCTGTGGCAGGCCGCGGACGCTCTGCGCTACGCCCATGGCAGCGGCGTCGTGCACCGAGACATCAAGCCCGCCAACTGCTCCGTGGACGATCGGGGGCGGCTCAAGCTGGTCGACTTCGGCCTCGCCGCCAAGATGAGCGACGCCGGCGAGGAGCGCACCGACTCGGTCCTCGGCACGCCCTTCTACATCGCCCCCGAGATGGCTCGGGGCCGGCCCGCGAGCCCCGCCTCGGACGTCTACGCGCTGGGCGTGATGGGCTACGAGATGCTGGTGGGGGCGCCGCCGTTCCGCGGCGGTGCCTACGACGTGCTCGACCAGCACGTCAACGCCATGCCCCCGGACGTGCGCGAAGCGTCCCCCTCGGAGGTGCCCACGGGGCTGGCGTCCTTCATCAACCGCGCCCTCGCCAAGGACCCCGCGGCGCGGCCGACGATGGCGGAGGTGCAGGATCGGCTGCTCGCCCGGCCCACCTCGCAGCCCGTCTGGGGCCGCGGCACCAAGGGCTACCGCAGCCTCGTCCTGGAATACCCCGCCGAGGCGGCGGCGCGGGTCGATCAGCTCGTGGACCTGCTCGCGAAGCGGGTGTCGGAAGTGCCGGGCGCTCGGGTGCTCGGAGCGGACCTGCGCCCCTGCGATCCGCCGGCCCCGGGGGAGCCCGCCAAGGTGCCCGCGACGCGGGAGCTCAAGCGGAAGGCGTAGGCGTCCTTCGGCGGCGCGAAGCGGCCAGAAGCAGGAGCGCGGCAAGCCCGCCGAGGGAGCCGTGACCGCCGAACGAGGCGCTCGGCTCATCGCAGGCGCAGCCCTCGGTGGCGCACTCCTCCTGCTCGAAGTCGCGCGTGCCGTCGCAGTCGTGATCGAGGTTGTCGTCGCAGACGATCTCGGCCCCGGGGAAGACCGTCGAGCGCTGGTCGTCGCAGTCCTCGCCGCAGCCGGAGAAGCCGTCCCCGTCGCCGTCGTGGTCCTCGTCGACGGTGCCGTCGCAGTCGTTGTCGACGTCGTCGCACACCTCGGGGAAGCCGGCCCCGACGGTCGGGTCGCTCTCGTCGCAGTCGCCCGCGCAAAGGAAGCTGCCGTCCTGGTCGGCGTCGACCTCGTCGTCGGGGACGACGCCGTCGCAGTCGGTGTCGAGCCCGTCGCAGGCCTCGGGGTGCAGCGGGCTGACGTCGGGGTTGGCGTCGTCGCAGTCACCGCCGCAGACGTCGGTGCCGTCGCCGTCCAGATCGGGCACGGCGTCGATCGCGTCGTCGCAGTTGTTGTCGACGCCGTCGTCGCAGACCTCGTCGGCGGCGGGGTGGATTTCCGGGTCCTCGTCGTCGCAGTCGCCGAAGGGGGGATCCACGTCGCCGGGGTGGCCGTCACCGTCCACGTCGACCAGATCCTCCCCGTCGCAGTCGTCGTCGACGCCGTCGTACGGGACCTCGACCGCGTCGGGGCCGATGGTGTCGTCGTCGTCGTTGCAGTCGGTGCCCCCGACCTCGGTGGAGGCGGCGCCGTCCCCGTCCACATCGACCAGATCGCCGCCGCTGCAGTCCTGGTCGCGGCCGTCGTAGGGGATCTCGATGCCGCCGGGGAAGGTGTCGGGGTCTTCGTCGTCGCAGTCGTCCCCCCCGCCTCCGACGCCGTCGAAGCCGTCCCCGTCGACATCCAGCAGATCCGAGCCGTCGCAGTCCTGGTCGATGCCGTCGTAGGGGACCTCGTCGGCGCCGTCGTAGAGGGTGGCGTCGGTGTCGTCGCAGTCGGCGAGATCGGCGGCGCGGCCGTCTCCGTCGGCGTCGACCACCTGCACCGCGACTCGACCGATCGACCAGCTTCCGTCGACGGTGGGGCCGACCGAGAACGCGAGCGTACCCGTCGCCCCCACGAGGTCGGCGGGGACCGCCACGTCATCGACGGTCCAGGCGGTCGAGGCGCCTTCGAACAGCGTCGTGACGCCCACGTCGTCTCCGGCCGCGTCCGCGAAGGTGAGGGCGAACGACGGGCTCCCGCCGAGGTCGTCCCAGGCGTGGACGAGGAGGATGCGGACCTCCGTGCCGGGGGTGATGGTGGTGAGATCCAGGGGGACGGTCAGGGGACTCCCCGAGGCGGTGGTCGTGACCCA
>JAAESI010000253.1 GCA_024229515.1 Pseudomonadota bacterium
CTCACTCACTCACTCACCCACTCACTCACTCACTCACTCACTCACTCACTCACTCACTCACTCACTCACTCACTCACTCACTCACTCACTCACTCACTCACTCACTCACTCACTCACTCACTCACTCACTCATTTACCCACTCACCCACTCACGCAGCCACTCGCTCAACAACTCGCTCACTCACTCACTCATTCACTCACTCACCCACTCACGCACTCACTCACTTACCCACTAATTCACTCACTCATTTACTCACTCACTCACTCACTCGTTCACTCACTCACTCACGCACACACACACACACTCACTCGCTCACTCACTCGTTCGCTCATTCACTCACCCACTCACTCGCTCGCTCGCCCACTCACTCACTCATTCACTCATTCACGCACTCACTCACCCACTCACCCCCTCATTCACTCACTCACTCACTCACCCATTCACTCACTCATTTACTCACTCACTCACTCACCCACTCACTCACTCACTCACTCACTCGATCGGCCATTCACTCACTCATTCACTCACTCATTCACTCACTCACTCGA
>JAAESI010000254.1 GCA_024229515.1 Pseudomonadota bacterium
ACCACCAGGCGGGCCTTGGCAAACAGCGAGTCGCGGATGCGCTCCCCCTGCTTGCTGGACCGCAGCACATTGCCACAAAGAGAGAAGACGATCTCGGGCGGATCGGATCCAGGTGGCGGGCTCATCGGAAAGTGATGTTTCGCGAGCGCCTCTTCGAGGTAGGGCGCGGACCCCTTCGGAAGCTGCGGATCGCCGTGCTCCGCCGCTCCTTGAATATCCCCGAGACCACCGTGCACGGCGTAGAAGAGCGTGGCTGGAATGAACATCGTCTGGAACTGCTGCATCACGGCTTCGGGGTTGAAGTAGGAACGCGCGGCGGTCCAGAGCAGGTGGGGGATGCCGAGCTTGTCCTGCATCGCCACCAGCCCCAGCCCATCCAGTGCCACGAAGCTCCCAGCGCGCCATCCGCTGCCCGGGCGTCCGAGCTTCCCAGTCAGGGATGCGAGCAGGATCTGGCAGCGTTGGATGAGATCCGAGTGGTAGTTCTTGCACATGCCGTACTGAGAGATGATGAGTGCCGACGGGGCGCGGGCGAAGTCGCGGGCGAAGCGCCGGATGACCGTGGCGGGAACACCCGTGATGCGAGCCGCCTGCTCGGGGTCAAAGTGCGCCAATTTCCGTCGTAGTGTCGAGAAGACTGTGTCGACCGCTACGCTGTCGCCCGAGGCGAGGCGAATTTCGCGTCGAACTTCGAGCGCGGGGCGCGCGGCCTGTGGAAGCGCGAGTGTCTTGTGCGAGCTTCCCGCCGTGCCGGGTGCCCACAGGAGCGCTTCGCTCGCCTCGTCCCACACTGCAAAGCACTCGTCGCTGCCATTTTCGGCGACGTCCGACTCACGCAGGAAGCGCTGCGTATCGGCGCGCACGAGGAAGGGGAGATCGGTCTGCTCGCGCAGGTAGTCGGCCGCGTACAGGCCCTCGTCGATCGTGACGCGGCACGCCGCCAGTGCCAGTGCGGCGTCGGTGCCGGGCCTGTGCCGTACCGAAATTGGAGCGGGGATCCGATGGGCTTTGTCCCGCAGTCTGATGGGGGATCGGCGCCGAGTACGCCTGGAGTAGCGCGGGACGGGTGTTGCCAGGGAGGCTGGTAAGAGACGGGAGAAAGCTGGACACTTTTGGGTTAATGCAACCAAGGAGGTGTCCATGACCGACAATCGATCGCTTTCTCCCGCCCCCGAAGCATGCCTTCGCCGGCCGTACCCGTCCAGCCAGAAGGGCGGCACGCTGATCGCGGAAGACGTCCACGACTTGGCGACCCACGAGCTTCGGCTCGAGGATCCCGAGGGCTACCGTCCCTCGGGCTGCCCGCGCTGTGGCGCCGCGCTTCACATCCACGATCTGCGTCCGCGGGTTCTTCACGGAGAGCCGCGGGTGGCGACCGAAGTGATCCGCTTCCGCTGTGCCGATCGTGAGCGCTGTGGGGCAGCCTGGCAGGTCCTTCCGGCCTTTCTGGCGCGCTACCTGTGGGGAAGCTGGTCGCGGGTTCGCGAGGCGCTGGCGGCCGGCTCCTCGAGCCCGGTCCCGTCCCGGACCCGCCGGCGGTGGACGGCGCGCCTGGCTTCGACGGCGCTGCTGCTCGTCGCCGTTCTGAGCACGGCAACCGATGGGGTGTGGGCTCGTTTGGCGATGAGGGTGGGGCTTACGGCACGGCGTCTCGATCTCGTGCAGCGCTGCGCCGACGAGCTGTCTTCCAGTGTGGCGATGCTTGGTGACTCCTGGGCCCTGCTCGCGGCCGCCCTCCACCGTCTCTCACCGGGAGTTCGTCTCATGTAGACGTCGGTCGTTGACGTGGTCATCGCGTCGGATGGGGCCCCCGCCGATCACCCCACCCAGAGTGGCCGCCCTCTACGCGTACGATGACGGCCATGAACGACGACGACTTCGATCTGGCTTTGTGGAAGCTCAGCGTGCTGGGCCCGTTGGTGAGTGCGCGCCTCGAACACGGCGATCGGCTGGCCTGGTTGCTCGAGACGGCCGAACGGGTTCACCAACGCCCCGATGGAGAGCTCGTGGAGCTCTCGCCCCGCACGCTCGAGGCCTGGCTCTACGCGTACCGGAAGGGGGGGCTTGCGGCGCTGGCCCGCAAGACTCGGAGCGATCGCGGGGCAAGCCGCGCCATCGCGCCCGAGGTGGCGGACCTTTTGATGCGTGCCAAGCGCGAGCGGCCCCGGCGCAGCATCCGCCGCTTGATCCGGATGCTGGAGCGGGCCCGTGTGGTGCGCCGGGCCGAGCTCTCGCGCTCGAGTGTCCACCGTCTGTTGGCCTCGCATGGAATCTCGACGCGACCTCCACGCGGCCCCTCGGCTGAGCGACGCTCCTTTCTGGTTGAGCACGCCGGCGACCTTTTGATCGGTGACGCGATGCACGGCCCAGTTGTCATCGCCCCAGACGGTGCGATCCGCAAGAGCTACCTGCTCTCTCAGATCGACGGGGCGACCCGCTATCTGCCCCACAGCTACTTCACGCTCAGCGAGGGGGCGCCGCACCAGGAGTACGGCTTTGCGCAGGCGCTCCTCAAGGCCGGCCGCCCCCGTGCCTACTACGTCGATCGGGGCCCCGCCTACATCGCTCGGTCTCTGCGCATCATCTGTGGCGAGCTCGGCGTGAACCTCTTGCACACGGGCAAACAAGATTGCGAAGCGAAGGGAGCCATCGAACGCTGGCACCGAACCTGGCGCGAGGAGATCGGCGATGAGCTGCCCGACCATCCACTGCCGCTCGCGGAACTGAACGCCATCCACTGGGCCTGGCTCAGTAGCGAGTACCACGCGCGCCGCCACGACACCACCAAGCAGGTGCCGCGCGAGCACTGGCTGGCCGAGGTGGGGCAGCTGCGGGCCCTGCCCCCGGGCCTCGACATCGACGCGCTCTTCCTGCACCGCGCGCAGCGCAAGGTGCGCAAGGACGGCACGGTTCGCTTCAAAGGCGGGCTCTTCGAGGTTCGCCCCGAGCTGGTCGGCAAGACCGTCGAGCTGCGCTTCGACCCGATGGACAACAAGGCGCGGCCGCGCGTCTTCCTCGACGGCCACTTCCTCTGCGACACGGTACCGCTCGACCGCGTGCGCAACGCCACACGAGTTCGCCGGCGCAACCTCGGCCAACCCGATCCCACGGTCGAACCTACCGGCCTCGATCCGATCGCGCAGATCCTGGAACAGCACTACGAGCGCACGCGACCGTCGACTCCCAACCCCAACCCCAAGACGAAGAAGGAGGACTGATCTCATGTACCGCAAACGCTTTGGCCTGACCGGCCACCCGCTGCCCAAGGATGCGCAGGGCAAGACCTTTTGCGAGGGCGCGGCCCACGAACGGCTGCGCCGCGCCTTCACGCGCCTGGTCGACGATCCCGGCCTCGGCGTGCTCACAAGCGAGGCGGGCGTGGGCAAGACGGCGGCCCTGCGCCACCTCTGCGCCGAGCTCCCGAAGCCCGACTACCACGTGATCTATCTGTGCGACACCGCCGTCTCGCCGCTCGACCTCTACCGCACGTTGGCCTGCGAGCTCGGCATCCGGCCCTCCCACCGAAGAGCGCAGCTGTGGAGCGACATCAAGGCGGCGCTCGTCCACATGCGAGACGAGCGCCACAGTGCCCCCCTCGTCGTGATCGACGAGGCGCAGCACCTCTCGGACCGCTTCCTCATCGATCTGTCGGGCTTCCTCAACGTGGCCTTCGACAGCCGCGACGTGCTGACGATGTGGCTGGTCGGGTTGCCCGCGTTGCGACGCCACCTCGAGATGGCGCAACACGCGCCACTGGCCATGCGCGTCGCGGCCCAGGTTCACCTCGAGCCGCTGACCGATCGCGACAGCTTCGGCGCCTTCATCTTGCAGGGTCTCGAGGCGGTGGGGGCGACGGAGAAAATCCTGTCCGACCCCGCCATGGAGCTGTTGCTCCGCGCCAGTCGGGGGTTGCCGCGCGTGGCCTCGCAGCTCTTGCGCGAGGCGTTGCGGCTCGCCCATGAGCGGGACCAGAACTTCGTGGACGAGCACGTGCTCGAGGCGGCGATCGACGACGTGCTTGTCCCGGTAAGGACATGAGCGACGCCCCGCTACCGGTCTGCCGAGTGGGCGAGCTCGACGCCGCCGACGCCCAGCCTCGCTGGCTCGTCGACTCGCTCTGGAGTCACCAGGCCGTGGGCTTCGTGGCCGGCCAGCCCAAGCTGGGCAAGACGTTCCTCGCACTCGATCTCGCGCTCTCGGTGGCCACCGGCACGCCGTGTCTCGACACCTTTGCGGTGGCCGAGCCGGGGAACGTGCTGGTCTATCTCGCCGAGGATCCGCCGGCGATGGTGCGTCAGCGTCTCGCCAGTCTGTGTCGACACCGAGACCTCGACCTCGATACGGTGGCGGTCCACGTCATCACGGCCGCCAGCCTGCGATTGGATCTCGAGGACGACCGCCGGCGGCTCGAGGAGGTTGTCCAACGACTGAAGCCGCGCCTGCTCGTGCTCGATCCCCTGGTGAGACTTCACCGCCGGAATGAGAACCGCTGCGATGAGATCTCCGAGCTGCTGTCGTTCTTGCGTCAGCTGCAACGGACCCATGGCCTTGCCGTCGTGGTCGTGCATCACATGCGCAAGGGTGGCGCCCAGCGTGGCGGTCAGGCATTGCGAGGGTCCGGCGACCTTCACGCATGGACCGACAGTGCCCTGTATCTGCAAGCAGGGCGCGGGGCGACGGTGCTCTCCATCGAGCACCGGGCCGCACCGGCCTCCGATCCCATCGAGCTTCAGCTCTGCGCGCCCCGCGACGCATCGACACTGCCTTACCTCGAGGTGGTTCGCAGGCATACAGCACCCCCGTCGGCTTCCGCCGCCCCCGCCCCCGCTCCTTTGACCGAGCGCGTCCTCGCCACCCTGCGATCGCACCCGCGGCCGCTGACCCGCGTGGAGCTGCGAGCGCAGTTGCGTGTTAACAACCAACGCCTCGGACAGGCGATCGACGATCTCCAACGCCGTGGGCTGCTCACGCGCACGGCACGGGGCTGGCAGATCGAAAAGACGCTCTTGCCTGGTGAAACGGAATCCGGCTCTGCGGGGACGCAACCGGACGAGGGATAGCCAGGCCGACGGTGCGCCAATGGGTGCATCCGGGGTCCTTGATGGGCTTGCCCGTCAAGGACCCCTCCTTGCTCTTGCTCTGGTCTCTACCCCCATTGGACACCGGAGCCATGCCTTAGAAAATCCCGGGGTCTGGGGCAGAGCCCCAGCAGTCTGGCTC
>JAAESI010000255.1 GCA_024229515.1 Pseudomonadota bacterium
CGGCCTCGAGTTCGACTGCGACGGGGATGACTGCGCGCTGCTCGAGGTCGATCTCGCGACCTCGTTCCCGTGCACCTTCTCCACCAGCGCAACGGCCGTCTGGGCCGACGGGGGCGACGACGACGACGCCACCGACGACGACGACGCCACCGACGACGACGACACGGCTCCGGACGACGACGACATTGCCCCCGACGACGACGACACCGCGCCGGACGACGACGACATCGCGCCCGACGACGACGACACGGCTCCGGACGACGACGACACGGTCGCCCCCGACGACGACGACATCGCTCCCGACGACGACGACATTGCCCCCGACGACGACGACATCGCGCCGGACGACGACGACATCGCGCCGGACGACGACGACACGGCTCCGGACGACGACGACGACATCGCCCCCGACGACGACGACACCGTGGCCGAGTCCGCGGACATCGTCGGACTGTCGGTCGACGGCGACACCTTCCCCATCACCATCGAGCAGGGCGAGGCGTTGGACCTGGGCTACTCGTACGCCAACGACGGCCTCGGCGACGCCACGCTGTCGGTCGCATCCCCGCTGGTGAACCGCATCCACCTGTCCGTCGGATCGACCGCGGCGACGTCCGCCGACATCCTCGTGGAGGGCACCCGCACCGCGGACCTGGTCGCCGGCGGCAGCTCGTTCCTGGGGGTCGGCGCCCGCACGGTCACGCTCGCCCCGGGCAGCTACCAGGTGGTCCTCGAAGTCGACGCCACCGACAACGTCCCCGAGTCCGACGAGTCCAACAACGAGCTGCTCGCCGGCACGGTCACCATCGTCCCCTCGACCGCGCCCGAGGACTGCAGCAACGGCACCGACGACGACTTCGACGGCGACGAGGACTGCGATGACTCGGAGTGCAGCGGCGATGTCGCCTGCGAACCCGATCTGGTGCCGCTCAGCCTGGACACCCTCTCGCTCCCCACGACGGTGGCGGACGGGGCCTCGATCACGCTCGGCTACAGCTACCAGAACGCGGGCGGCGGCCCCACCACGGGCATCTCGGTGGGCTCGCCGATGAACAACCGGGTGCACCTGTCGCCGACGACCTCGCCGGCGGACTCGGTGGCGGTGATCCTGTCAGCGACGCGCACCTCGAACCTGAACCCGGGGCAGAGCAGCGCGCTGTCGGCCGTCTCGGTGACGCTGAGTGCGCCGGCGGGGACCTGGAACGTGCTCGTGTCCGTGGATGACGAGGATCTCGTGGCCGAGGGGGACGAGAGCAACAACGTGCTCGTCGCCGGCACGATGACGGTCACCAACTGAGCCGATCGCTGTAACGCGCCCGCGGGCGGTCCGTAGAAGCGGAGGATGCTCGGGCTCCTCCTCATCGCGGCGCTGCTGTTGGCCTGGGCCAACGGCTCCAACGACAACTTCAAGGCGGCCGCGACGCTCTACGGCTCGCGCACGATGGAGTATCGGGGCGCGCTGACCCTCGCGACCGCCGCGCAGGTGGCCGGCTCGCTGGCGTCGGTGGTGCTCGCAGGGGCGCTCTTGAAGGCGTTCTCGGGCAAGGGGCTGGTGCCCCCCGAGGTGGTCGGCGACCCCCGCTTCCTCGTCGCCGTCGGCCTCGCCGGGGCGGGCACCGTGCTGACCGCGACGCGCTTCGGCATCCCCATCTCCACCACCCACGCGCTCATCGGCGGGCTGCTCGGCGCGGGCCTGACGTTGGCCCCCGGCGAGCTGGCGTGGGGGGCCCTCGGGGGCAAGTACTTCATGCCCCTGGCGGTCTCTCCCCTGCTCGCCCTGGCGGGGGCGGCGCTCGTGTACCCGCTGACCCGCGCGATGCCCACGCTTCCGGGGGGCGACGCGGCCCACAAGAGCTCGGCCTTCGCCCTGGGGTTTGCGCGGGGCCTGAACGACACCCCCAAGGTGCTGGCGCTGCTCGTCGCCGCGGGCTGGTCGGGGCTGAACCCCCGCGCCTCGTTGCTCATCATCGCGGCCGCCATGGCGGTGGGCGGGGCGCTGCAGAGTCGGCGCGTCGCGGAGACCCTCGGCGACAAGATCACAACCATGGACCCGGGCCAGGGGCTGGTCGCCAACTCGGTGGCGAGTACGTTGGTCATCGGCGCGTCCCTGATGGGCTCCCCGGTGAGCACGACCCACGTCAGCACCGGCGCCATCTTCGGCATCGGCATGCACACCGGGAGCGCGGACACCAAGGTCATCGGCGGCATCGTGCTGGCCTGGGTCGCGACCCTCCCGATCGCGGCCGCCCTCGCCGCGGGGATCGCCACGGTTCTGTAGGCCGGCGAGCCGGTTGGCTCGGTCCTTGCTCTCCCTTGGCTCATGAGCCGCTCCAGCATTCTCGCTTCCGCGCTGTTCGGGGTTGCCCTGACCCTGACCGGCTGCCCGAACGCCCCCGACGACGACGACACCTCGCCCGCCGGCGATGACGATGACGCCGCCGACGACGACGACGGCACCCCGGACGACGATGACAGCGCCATCAGCGACGACGACGACGCCACCAATGGACCCCCGTCCGCCGAAGACGATCAGGCGATCACCGACGTGGGGACGGCGGTCTGGATCGACGTGCTCGACAACGACGTCGACCCCAACGGTGACGAACTCGAGATCGAGTTCCTCGCCAACGGCGCGCACGGCACGACCGTGCGGCAAGGCGGCGGCGTGCTGTACACCCCCGACCCCGACTTCGGCGGCGTCGACACCTTCGACTACCTCGCTGGCGATCCCGGGGGCTTGTCCGACGGCGCGCAGGTGACCGTCGAGGTGAGCTGCTTCGACGGCTTCGAACTGATCAGCGCGGCGA
>JAAESI010000256.1 GCA_024229515.1 Pseudomonadota bacterium
CGAACACATCCCGCTGCAGCTGGAGTCGTACGTCCACGCGGTCCGCGCCGGACTCACCGTCGACCTCCCCGAGGGCCTTGCCGCGCACGTGCAGGGCGAGCCCGCCGCCGCGCTGGAGGACGGCTCCTGGGCCGCCCACGGCCCCCTGCAGATCGACGCCCGCCCCGACGCCCCCCGCTCCGCCGACCGGACCGACGCCCGCGGCGAAGCTGCCCTTGGCCTGACCGTCGGAGAATCGACCCTGACCGGGCGCGCCCGCCTGCGCTGGGTGGTGCTGTCCGGCGCGCTCGAGGCGGTCTCCTTCCGCGCCGCCGGGATCGGCTCCGACCTCGCCGTCACCGGCACCGGGGTCGGCGAAGTGCGCCGCTCCGGAGACCGCGTCACGGTCGCCCTGAGCGCCCCCGCGGACACCCTCGTGGAGCTCGACCTGCGCTGGACGGCGCCGCTCCCGACCGGCTCCGAAGGCAAGCTCCAGATCCCGTCGATCACGCTGGACGGCGCCCGCCGCACCACCTCCACCCTGCAGCTGGCCCGCGACGGCGAGTGGGAAGCCCTCCCCACGCTGCCGGGCTGGACCGGCCGCTCCGCCTCGGGGCTCCCCGTCTGGGGTCGTGGCCTGGTCGCGGGCACCCCCACCGCCGCGTTCACCGCCCCCGTCGGAGGCCGCGGAGGCACGCTGTCGCTGCTCCGGTTCGAGCCCGTCAACGGACCCGCCGCCGTGGTCGACATCGCCGACTACCTCGCCGCCACCAGCGTCGACGGCCGCACCGTCGTGCGCGCCCGCTACGAGGTGCTCAACGACCGCGCCACCGAGCTGAACGTCGCGCTCCCGGCCGCCGCCCGCCTCCTGAGCGTGCGCGTCCGCGGCGAGGCCGCCCGGTTCAGCGCCACCCGCGAGCAACGCCTCCGCATCCCCCTGCCCCGCTCCGTGGAGACCGTCGAGGGGATGATCTCGTTCCCCGTCGAGGTCGCCTGGCTGACCGACGGCACCCCCTGGGAGCGACGCGCCGAGCGCACGCTGCCGCTGCCCCGGCTGTCCGCCCCCATCGCGGTCGCCCGGGTCACCCTCCACCTCCCCCCGGGCTTCGACGAGCGCCGCAGCCGCCGCCTCGACGACCGCCATCGCGTCGACGGCTTCACCGAGGGGGCCGGCATCTCCTACGGCTTCGTCATCACCGACGAGGAAGACCGCACCCGCGCCGAGGAGGCCGACGTGCTCTTCCAGTCAGCGGTGGACGCGTGGATGGACAACGACTTCGACGAGGCCCAGCAGGCGCTGGACGATCTGTCGGGGCTGGGCGCCGGCAACGACAACACCGTGCGCCTCCAGTCGAACCTCTACGTCGTCACGGGCGAAGGCGAAGCCGGCGGCGACGAGGATGGCGACGACGGCGTCGGCTACGACGGCAAGGACTCCGCCGGCGAGTCGATGAAGCGCCGCGTGCGCGAGCAGGCCCGAGCGCGCGCCGACGAAGAGTTCCGCGAGTACGAGTCCTCGATGCGGAAGGCCGAAGAGAAGGAGCGTGCCGGCGACTACTCCGGCGCCGAAGCGGACTACCGCGATGCCCTCGCCCTCGGCGAGAAGCTCGAAGGGCTCGACCAGGAAGAGTCCTCCGAGATGGAGGACAAGAACATGGAGCTGACCCTCCGGGTGGAGTCGGTCAGCAAGAAGAAGAAGGGCAAGCTCGACCGCGCCGCCAAGGCGAAGGCGCCGTCCCGCGGCCCCGTGGTCGGCCGCACGACGGGATCCTTCGGGGGCGGGCGCTCGTCCCGCTCGGCCTACGGTGCCGGGGCCGTGGGCGCCACCGGCAGCGCCAGCGGGGGAGCGAAGGTCGTCGTGACCGAGACCACCAGCATCGCCAACGCCCACGAGTACAAGCCCGCCGCGGACCCCGCGCCCGTCGTGGCCGCGCCGATGCCCGAACCCAACGAGCCGATGCTGCTCCCCCCGCCGGTCGACCTGCCCGCTCAGGGCCAGACGATCGCTGCCGCCAACCGCTCCGTGCTCGTCCCCACCATGAACCGCACGGTCCAGTTCCAACAGCTCCTGCTGCCCGCCGATGGCGCCCATGAGGTCGTCGTCCGGGCCCGCCAAATCCCCTGACCTGGAGGTCTCATGCCCAAGCCCCTGATGTTGTTTCTCGCCGCCGTCCTGGCGGTCCCCACCCTCGCCGCCGCGACCGAACCGAACACGGTGATCGTCGGACTCGACGAGTTCCTCGCGATGTACGAGCAGAACCGCGACCCGGTAGAGATCCCGGAGCACGCCCCCCGCGAGTACGCGGTCAGCTCCGCGCGCTACTCCGGCGAGGTGCTGTTCGATGACGGCGAGCCCACTTCGGCCGTCTTCGACGCGTCGCTGCGCATCGAAGTACTCAAGAAGAAGGGCTGGGTTCAGGTCCCCGTCCTGCCCGCCACCGTGGCCGTCCGCTCGATCACCGTTGCCGGCAAGGAAGCCCCCGTCTGGTCCGACGGCGCGTGGCTCTACCTCGTCACCGATCGCACCGGCGCCTTCGACGTGAAGGCGACCTTCGCCACGTCGGTGTTCATCTCCGAAGGGCGCAGCAGCCTGTCGTTCCAGCCGATCCAGGCCGGTTCGATGGAGCTCGAGCTCGCCGTGCCCGCCGAGGAGGCCCTCGACTTCGTCGTCGCCGGCGCCCACCTCAAGAGCGACCGCACCGAGCGCGGCCTGCGCATCGTCGAAGCCGTCATCCCCGGGAGCCAGTCCGTCGCCATCTCGTGGCAGCGCGAGATCCCCGAGGCGCCCGAGGCCCTCGAGCCCCGCGTCTACGCCGAGGTGTTCAGCCTCGTCGGCCTCGGCGAGGGCCTGCTCCAGACCCGCGCGACCGTCGCCTACACCATCCTCCAGGCGGGCGTGGAGTCCCTGTCCATCGCCATCCCCGAGGGCGTGACCCTCGTCGACGTCACCGGCTCGGGCATCCGCGACTGGACGCTGGCGGACGACTCGACCCTGACCGTCGACCTCAACTTCGCCGCCGAAGGCGCCTACACCCTCGGACTCGTCATGGAGGCCGCCATCGGCGAGGGCAGCTTGCAGGCGACGGCCCCGCTCATCGAGCCGATCGGCGTGGACCGCAGCAAGGGCTGGGTCGGCGTGGAAGCGCGCGGCACCATCGAGGTCGCCGCGGGCGACACCGCCGGCGTCACCCCGATCGACGTCCGCCTCCTCCCCGGCTCCATCCTCGGCATCACCAGCAACCCGATCCTGCTGGCGTACAAGTACCTCGGCAGCGGCGCGGCCCTCCCCCTGGAGGTGACGCAGCACGAAGACGTCGCCGTGCTCGTGACGCTCCTGGACCGCGCCGAAGCGACCACCATGCTGACCGCCGACGGCCGACGCCTGACCTCGGTCCGCTACCGCGTGCGCAACAACCGCAAGCAGTTCCTCCGCCTGTCGCTGCCCGAGGGCGCCGAGCTGTGGTCCGCCGAGGTCGCCGGCAAGTCCGTGCAGCCCGCCCGCGCCGCCGACGGCCGCATCCTCATCCCCCTGGTCCGCTCGCAGTCCTCCGGCGGCGCGCTCGCCGACTTCGCCGTCGGCCTCGTCTACGTCGAGGAGGGGACCGCCCCCAGCGCCGCCGGCACCGGGAGCTTCCGCGCCTCCATGCCGCAGGCGGACGTTCCGGTGACCTACGTCAGCTGGACGGTCTACACCCCGTGGGAGGCCAAGCTCCGCAAGAAGACGATCGACGGCAGCGTGCGTAACGTCTCGGGGCTGTCCCAGCCTTACGCCGCCGGAGATTTGGGCGCGATCAACGCACCCGCCGCGCAGACCTCCAGCATGGGCGGTGGCATGGGCGGCGGTGCCATCCCCGTGGCCGTTTCGGTCCCGCTGGAGGGCCGTCCCGTGCACTTCGAAAAGCTGCTCGCGCTGGGCGAAGATCTCTGGGTTGGCTTCGACTACCGGGGTTTGAAGTAGATAGCGCGACGCAGTCCGCCGTATCCTGCGGCAATGCGCGTACGTATCTTCCTCGCTGCTGCTCTGATTCTGTCGCTGCTCCCGGCCCTCGCGGCCGCCCAGGATGTCGCCGTGTACGGCGCGCCCGGCAACAGCGGTTGGAACAACGACGTCGTCTCCAAGCTGCAGTCCACGGGCCAGTTCGACTCGGTCACCGGCGTGCTCGTCAGCAGCAGCACGCCGTCCGTGGCGACCATGCTCGCGTACGACGCGATCCTGGTCTACAGCGACACGAGCTTCCAGAACGGCACCGCCCTGGGCGACAACCTCGCCGACTACATGGACGCCGGCGGCGGCGTCGTGGTCAGCACCTTCTGCTACTACGGCACGTCCGCGGGGCTGAGCCTCAAGGGCCGCATCCGCACCGACAACTACCTGCCGTTCGACGGCTCGGGGCAGAGCCAGGGCTCCCCCCTGACTCTGTCGGTGCTGGACCCGACCCACGCCATCCTCGACGGCGTCACCAGCTTCAACGGCGGCAGCAGCTCCTACCGCAACAACGTCACGTTCCACTCCGGCGTCGACCAGATCGCCAACTGGAGCAACGGCAGCCCGCTCATCGGCGCATGGTCGCCCCCCGCTAGCGACGGCACGATCGCCGGCCTCAACTTCTACCCGCCGAGCCAGGGCGCCCGGTCCGACTTCTGGAACACGAGCACCGACGGCGCGCTGATCATGGCCAACGCCCTGACGTTCGTCGGCGGCGGCTCGCCCCCGGTCGCGGACGCCGGCGGCGTCTACGTCATCAGCGAGGGCTCCACCCCGGTGCTGGACGGCTCCGGCACGACCGACCCCAACAACGACGTCATCAGCTACGAGTGGGACTGCACCGACGACGGCGTCTACGACGTGACCGCGACGACGGCGACGACCACCGGCTGCACCTACGGCGACCAGCAGACGCACACGCTGCGGCTCAAGGTGACCGACGCGGTCGGCAACGAGTCCGAGGACACCGCCACCGTCACGGTTCAGAACGTCGCCCCCACGATGCTGACCATGACCGTGCCCCCGGGCAACGAGAACGAGGAGGTCACGTTCAGCTCGACCGCCTACGACATCGTCGAGGACACCGTCACGTTCACCTGGGACTTCGGGGACGGCTCCCCGACCGAGACCGGCGACACGGTCACCCACACCTACGCGGACGACGGCGACTACACCGTCTCCCTGGTGCTCAACGACGAGGACGGGGGCGTCAGCTCGCCCTACACCTCCACCGCCACCATCCTCAACCTGGCGCCCACGATCGACTCGATGGTGCTGGAGGACGGCCTCGAGGCGAGCCCCGTCAACTTCACCGGCTCGGCCTCCGACATCCCCGCCGACACGGTGACCCTGACCTGGAACTTCGGCGACGGCTCCCCCGACCAGACCGGCACGAGCGTGACCCAGACGTACGAAGACGACGGTGTGTTCACCGTGACGCTGAGCGCGGAGGACGAGGACGGCGGCCTGGCGACCCAGATCGGATCGGTCACGATCGGCAACGTCGCGCCGGAGCTGACGTCGGTGACACCCCCGGCGAGCGCGACCGAGGGAGCGCTCCTGAACTTCGCCGCCACGGCGACGGACGTCAGCCTGCCGGACGCGCTCGGTCTGACCTTCAGTTGGGACTGGGGCGACAGCACCCCCGCCACCGTCGGCCAGACGCCGACGCACGCCTTCCCCGACGACGGCACCTTCACCGTCACGGTCGAGGTCGAAGACGACGAGGGCGGCGTCGACAGCGACACGTTCGACGTCGTGGTCACCAACGTCGACCCGATCATCGGCAGCACGCCGCCGGGCTACGCGCTGGAGGACCTGCCCTACTCGTACAGCCCCGTCGCCACCGATCCCGGCGACGAGGTGTTCACGTGGTCGCTGCTGGGCGAACCCGCGACGATGACGATCAACCCCAGCACCGGGCAGATCGCCTGGGTCCCCAGCTTCGACGACGCGGTCGCCGGCTCGATCACCTACACCGTGGCCGTGGATGACGGCGACGGCGGCACCGGCACCCAGGTGGTCACGGTGATCGTGAGTTCGATCGACACGGACGCCGACGGCATGCCCGACGGCTGGGAGGAGGCCAACGGCCTCGATCCCACCGATCCCACCGACGCGCTGGAGGACCCCGACGGCGACGGCATCGACAACGTCGACGAGTTCACCGGCGGCTCCGATCCCTTCTCCTTCGACGGCCCCACTGCGCCCGTCAACGTCATCCCCATCGACGGCGATCAGGTCACGACGCTGCTCCCGGACGTGGGCTTCGAGAACTCGTTCGACCCGCAGTTGGACACCGTGACGTACGACCTGGAGATCCACGACAACGACACGCTGACGTCGCTGGTGACCTCGACGGCGGCCCTCGCCGAGGACGCCTCCGGGGTGACGATGTGGACCACGGATGTCGAGCTGACCGAGAACGGTTGGTACTGGTGGACCGCCCGCGGCCACGACGGAATCGTCTACGGCGACTGGTCGATCCCGACCTCGCTGTTCGTCAACGAGGTGGAAGAGGCGCCGCCCACGCCCGTGCCGCTCTACCCGATCGACGGCGAGACGGTGGCGCTGCCGCTGTCCGTGGCGTTCACCGAGTGGGCCGACGTCGAGGACCCCGAGGGGCAGGACGTGCACTACCACGTGCGGATCTACAACGGCGAAGGGACCGAGATCCTGGGTGACGGCATCGCCGACCCGGCGGCGGACGGCCCCGGCGACGACGACGACGACTCCGCGGACGACGATGACTCCGCGGGCGACGACGACGACTCGTCCGCCGGCGACGACGACGACTCCGCCTCGGCCTTCTGGGACGAGGAGCGCTACGACTGGACCATCGACCTGCCCCTGGTGGAGAACACTTGGTACCAGTGGGACGTCGCCGCGATCGACGAGCTGGGCAACAGCAGCGACTACGCGGAGTTGGAGCCCTTCTTCTTCAGCACCGACAACGAGGCCCCCAGCGGCCTTGAGTGGATCGATCCCGAGGATGAGGGCGAGACCTCGACGCTGTCCCCGACCCTGATCGTGACCGAGGCGATCGACCCGGAGGACACGACCCTGCAGTACCGGTTCGAGCTGGACCTCGTGGACACGTTCGACTCGACCGACTTCTTCACCCGGACCGTCGGCGGCAACGGCGACGGCACCGCCAGTTGGGACCTCGAGGACTCCGGCGACGTGCTCGCCGAGGACACGGTGATCCACGCCCGCGTGCGCGCCACCGACGGCGACGGCATCAACTCGGCGTGGGCGACGATCAGCTTCACCGCGCGGGGCGAGAACGATCCGCCGACGGTGCCCGAGCTGGTGACCCCCGAGGACAACACCGTGTGGGAGACCGACGACCTCCCGACGTTCGTCATCAACAACTCGACCGACCCCGAGGGTGACACCATCACCTACGACCTCGCGCTGTACGCCGATCCCGGGCTGGTGACCCTGCTCGTGGAGACCTTGGACGTGGCCGAGGACGCTTCGGGCTCGACCTCCTTCGACACCCCCGAGGGGCTGGACGCCACCGGCGACGTCTACTGGACGGCCCGGGCGGTCGACGCCGAGGGCGCCGCGAGCGAGTGGGCCGACGCCAACCTGTTGCGGTTCCCCGCGGACACCGGCGACGACGACGACAGCTCAGACGAGGGCGGCGACGACGACGATGCCGCCGGCGACGGCTGCAACTGCAACAGCTCGATCGCGGGCACCGGCAGCAGCGTGGCGTTCGTCGGGCTGCTCGCCCTGGTCGGGCTCGTCCGACGCCGGCGGTGACCGACCGCCCGATCGTCGACGCCTGGATCCAGCACCCCACCCCGAGGCTCCTCGGGGATCCGATGTTCGCGTCGCTGCGGCGCTGGATGGGGCTCGATCAGATCCCCGATCAGATCCCGCCCGAGCTGACGATGGCAGCGCTGGAGGCGGCGGGCATCGACCGCGCGCTGGTGTCGGCGTGGTGGGGGCCGCAGGGCCCGCTCATCGCCAACGACGACGTGCACACCCTCGTCTCCGCCAGCGACGGGAAGCTGTTCGGCGTCGCCAGCGTCGACCTGTTCGACCCCATGGGGGCGGTGCGCGAGCTGCGGCGCTGCGTCACCGAGCTGGGCTTCGTCGGGCTTCGGCAGCTCCCCTGGCTGTGGGGCCTTCCCCCCGATGACCGCCGCTACTACCCGCTGTACGCCGCCTGCATCGACCTGGGCGTGCCGTTCTGCACCCAGGTGGGGCACGCGGGGCCGCTGCGACCGTCCGAGCCGGGCCGTCCGATCCCGTACCTGGAGACGGTGGCGTACGAGTTCCCCGAGCTCACGATCGTCGCGGGCCACCTGGGCTACCCGTGGACTGAGGAGACGATCAGCCTCGCGCGGAAGTACGACAACGTCTTCATCGACACCTCCGCCTGGAAGCCGTCCCGGTTCCCCCCCGCGTTCACCGAGTGGTTGCGGCGCGGAGGCCGCAAGAAGGCGCTGTTCGGCTCGAACTGGCCGATGATCCAGCCCGCCGCCTGCGTGGGCGAGGTGGACTCCCTGGGGCTGGACGACGAGGCCTCTCGGATGTTCCTCCACGACAACGCCGCTCGAGTCTTCGGTCTGCCGATCTAGACTCCGCGCGTGCACCGCCTCGCCCCCCTCCTGTTCGTGCCCCTGCTCCTGATCGCCTGCGAGCCTGAAGTCGATCCCGTCGACGTCTTCATCGACGAAGCGTGCGAGTGGTCCAACCCGGTCGAGTGCATGCTCCCGTTCCCGTCGAACCGGTGGCTGCAGGACGGGCACCTGCAGTACGACGCGGCGGTCATGCCGACGAACCTGAACGACGAGGCGTTCGACCCGGCGCCGTACGCGCGTTTCGACGGCTTCCCCCCGGCGTCGCACATGCTGACGATGTTCCCCAAGGCGGTGGATGTCGGGAACCTCGCCTGGATCGAGGAGTACGGCGAGTCGCTGCTGGAGGACTCGCCCACGGTCATCGTCGACCTGACCACGGGAGAGCGGATCGCGCACTTCGCGGAGATCGACACGCGCGCGGGCGAGGACTTCGGCGCCATCGTCACGGACCCGCCGACGCTGCTGTACCTCCACCCCGCGCAGCGGCTCCAGGAAGGCCGCACCTACGGCGTCGCACTGCGCGACATCTGGCTCGTGGACGGCACCCAGGCCGTCGCCACGCGGCCCTTCGAGGTGCTGCGCGACAACGTCCCGACCACGTCCGACGTCGTGGAGGCGGCCCGCCCCCGCTACGAGGCCCTGTTCGAGGGGCTGACCGCCGCCGGGGTCGCCCGCGAGGACCTCGTCCAGGCGTGGTCCTTCACCACCGCCACGGGGGACTCGATCAAGGGCGACCTGCTCGCCATGCGCGCCGACTTCCTCGAGCGGGTCCCCGAGGGCTCCGGCGAATGCACCGTCACCTCCTCGACCGATGCCCCCGACGGCCGCACCGCGCGCCGGGTCGAGGGCACGTTCAAAGCCCCGCTGTACCTCGACGCGGACGCCACCGGCGCCCGGGTGGTGCGGGGCGCCGACGATTTGCCGGAGTTCCAGGGCTGGGCCGACGTGCCGTTCGTGGTCAACATCCCCAACTCCGTCGCCGCCACGGGCGAGGCCCGCATGGTGCAGTTCGGCCACGGCCTCATGGGCAGCGCCGCCCACGAGATGCAGGACGGCTTCGTCACGAAGTTCGCCCAGGACTACAGCTCGGTGCTCGTGGGCACGGACTGGCAGGGCATGTCCCGCGACGACCTGACGACGGTGGCGGCGGCGCTGTCGGACATCCAGCAGTTCAGCAAGGTCAGTGATCGGCTGATGCAGGGCATGGTCGGCGAGTGGGCGCTGACGCGGGCGTTCCAGGGGACCTGCCGCACGATGGACGCCTTCGCGGCGGATGACGGCTCCCCCGCGATCGGGAGCGGCGAGCCCTACTTCATCGGCATCAGCCAGGGAGGCATCCTCGGCGGCACCTTCATGGCCACCTCGCCGGACATCGAGCGGGGCACGCTGGTGGTCGGCTCGATGGACTTCCCGTTCACGATGACCCGGTCCCTGAACTGGGTCGACTACGAGCTGATCTTCCGCGCCTGGTACGACCGCCGCATCGACCGCGAGCTGCTCGTGTACGTGATGGCGTCGCTGTGGGACCAGGCCGAACCCAACGCATACATCCCTGGAATCACATCGGAAAAGAAGATTCTGTTCCAGGTCGCGGAGGGGGACCTGCAGGTCCAGACCATCGCCGCCGACCGGGCGATTCGGACGATGGGAATTCCGTTGTTGGCTCCCGCGTTGAGGCCGGTGTGGGGCGTCGAGGAGGTCGAGGGACCGCTGGACAGCGCCTACGTCTACTACGACCTGCTGGCGCCGCTGCCGCCGATGGAGAACCAGCTGCCCGAGCCCATCAACAACGTGCACAACCAACAGCGTGGGCTGACGGCGGCGCAGGAGCAGATGGACGCGTTCTTCCGGCCGGACGGGCAGATCACCAACTTCTGCGATGGGGTCTGCGATCCCCAGTGACGACGCAGGACCGGCGGACGCCATCTCCATGGTGCTCGGCTGGATCGGCATTCCGGTGGCTTCGTTCATCTGGTACGGCGAGACCCTGCACTTCTCCATGTCCGACGCGGTCATGGGTCAGCGTGCGGTGATGGCGGTCGCGGCGATGGCGGTCGGGGCCACGCTCCCATGGACGGCCAGGCCGGTCATCGCCGCCCTCGAACGCCGGCGGCAGCGCGAGCTCGCCCGAGAGGTCGAGCGGACGCTCGGCTGGGCCCGCAAGGACCGGGCGGCGAACTGCTCGGTCCGCATCGCCGGGCTCGCATCGATGAAGTTGACCGTCGGTCACCCCCGGCTCCCCAAGGCCCTCCGGTTCGACACGAACGACGACGGGAGGGACGAGCGGATCGGAGATCCCAAGCTGGACGACCGGATCCGGGTCGAGGCCGATCAGAGCGGGCTGGTGCTGGCCGCGCTGGGCCCCCAGGCGCGGGCGGAGCTGGCCGAGTTGTTGGACGACTGCGACCGGCTGGAGGTGCGCGACGAGACGCTGATCGTGCACACGTCGGCGCGCCGCGCGCCCGAGGAACTCGTCGACCTGGGGACCTCGATGCTCGGCTTCCTCGAGCAGCTGAAGTTCCCTCCCTCGAAGGTGCCCGCGCGGCTGGAGCAGCGCTTCCGCGAGGACGCTCTCCCGGGCGCGCGTGAAGCCGCCCTCAAGGCGCTCTTGACCCACCACCCGGAGTCCGTCCCCGGCCGCGCGCTGGCCAAGGAGATTCTGCAGGGCGACGACACCCGCCTGGGCCTGCTCGTTGCCCAGACCCTCGGGGACGAGGCGATGATCCAGAAGTTCGAAGCGCGGGTCGAAGGCAGCCGCGGGAGGCTCGCGGTGAGCGCTGACCCCGAAGCTGGCGGGGGGCTGAGCCTCGATCGGCGCGCGCAGGCGGGCGCCCTCAGCGCGCCGAAGAAGAAGTAGGCGCGCGAGCCGCGCTCAGTCCTCGATGTACTGCCCGTAGGCCTCGATGCGGGCTCGCAGCCGCGCCGCGAGGAACGGGCTCGCGTCCCCCAGAGCGTCCAGGATCATCTGCGCCTGCCCTCGGTAGGAGCGGCGCTTCTCCGCGCTCCAGAAGTGCGGCGGGGGCGCCATGTTCGTCGTGCGGTCGGCGAGCTTCACCATGCGGATCTCGCGCCGTGATGCGTTCACCCGACGCAGGGAGTCCTCCATCGAATTCGGCACGTCCCGCTTGCTCAGCGCATCCACCCCGAGCGCGACGTCGGCCCCGAAGAGGGCCTCGATCTCCGCCAGCGTGACGTGCGTGTCCTCCACCGTGTCGTGCAGCAACGCGCACTGGATGGCGAGGTCCGGGTCGTCGACCGGCTCGTGCTGCAGGGCCGCCATCACTTCCGCCGCGACCAGCGTCACGTGCATCAGGTACGGCAGCTCGGCCCCCTTCACGGTCTGCCCGATGTGCGAGTCCGCCGCGAAGCGCGCGGCGACGTCGTACGCGTCGGGGTCGAAGCTCATTCCGTCACCAGCACGGGCTCATCGCCCCAGGCGGGGGCCGGGACGGTGACTTCGTCGCTCTCCCCGGTCGGCCAGCGCACGGTCACGAGCACGTCCTCGGTGCAGTCGGCGAGGCCGAAATGGAGCACCTCGCTGCCGGCGCTGAGCACGGACGCGCCCTGCGTACGCACGCGCGCCTGGCGGAGTCCGCAGGCTTCGACCGTCACGTGGGCCCCGAAGGCGTCGGGGTTGCTGACGGTGCCGACGAGGCGCAGCCGCAGCGGCGCTTCGCTGTCGAGCTCGCCGACCCCGAGGTTGCGGAAGATCCGGATGCTGTCGCCCAGCGCGTTGGCCACCACGATGTCGACCCAGCCGTCGCCGTCGAAGTCGCCCCACGCCGCGCCGAGGGCGGAGTCCTCATCGGCGAGCCCGACCGCCTCGCCGGCCTCGCCGAACATCGGGTGCCCGTCCTCGGGGGACTGGAGGAAGAACCGGTTGGCCTCGTTGCGGGGCCGCACGGGGGTCTCGGGGTCCCCCGCGAGGAAGCCGGCGCCGTTGGCCACGAACAGGTCCTCGTCGCCGTCGTGGTCGGCGTCGACGAAGAACGTGCCCCAGCCCGACGCGCCGCCCCGGGTGCCCACGCCCCAGGCGTTGGCGACGTCCAGGAAGGAGCCGCCTTCGTTGCGCCACATCACGTGGTGGCCCCAGTTGGTGACGAAGAAGTCGACGAGCCCATCGGCGTCGAGGTCGGTGATGGCGATGCCCATCGCGTGGTTCACGTTGGAGACGCCGGCCTCGACGGTGGCGTCGACGAAGACGAAGTCACCCTCGTTGTGGAGCAACTGGTCCACCTCCGGGCTGATGTCCTTGGCGAGGAAGAGATCGGGGAGCCCGTCGTCGTCGTAGTCCAGGAACGCGCCGCCCCAGCTTCGGCGGACCGGCAGCAGGGGGCTGTCGGGGGTGCGGTCCTCGAAGGTGCCGTCGCCGAGGTTGCGGAACAGGCCCGCCTGTTCACCCTGGGTGGTGGTCAGCACGAGGTCGGTCCAGCCGTCGCGGTCGATGTCTTCGACCAGCACGCTGCGCTGGTTGAAGGTGTCGCCGAGGCCCACCTCGGCCGTGATGTCGACCAGCACGCCGTCGTCGTTGCGCAGGTAGCGGGACGCTTCGTACAGGGTCGTGATCACGAGGTCGGGGTCGCCGTCGCGGTCGAAGTCGGCGTAGCCGCAGCCCTGGCTGGCGCGGTCGCCGAAGGAGCCGGACTCGACGAAGGTGCCGTCGCCCTGGTTCATGTAGAGCCGATCCTCGCCGGGGCGGGCGAGGTAGAGGTCGGGGCCGAGCTGTCCGTCGATGTCGGTGACGCACACGCCGTTGGCGAGCTCGGCGGCGACGCCCCACTCCGAGGTGACCTCCTCGAAGCCGGCGAAGTCGCCCAGATCGACCTCCGGGGACGGGCAGCCGGCCAGAACGATTGCGGCAATTGGGAGCCAGGACTTCATGCGCGGGCCGTTTTTATTCCAAACTGGAGCGTGCAGCAACGCAATGAGCACGACCCTACGAGCACTGATGATCGCTTTGGTTCTGTTGGCCGCAGGTGCGGCCCAGGCGGGCGAGTACGGCTGGGTGCCGCCCCCGCCGAAGTCTCCCGCACCGCCGATGGTGAGCCTCACGGAGCCGCCGACGCTGGCCCAGCGGCGGGCCAACGGGGCGATCAACCTGCTGTGGAGCAAGGGGATTCAGACGGCCTACCTGTCGATACTGACCACCCACGTGATCGCCGAAGCGACGGGGCGGAACGCGACGAAGCTGGTGTTCCCGGAGACCCCGATCATGGCCGGGCACGTGGCCGTGTTCCTCGCCGGGCCGTGGGGCTACGCCCTCGCGATCGACGACGGTCGGCCCCATCGACGCCACCTGGGGCTGGCGATCGGGCTGTTCGAGCAGTCCGCCTACGCCGCCCTGGTGGGCACGCTGAACGTGCTCACCCGCCACTTCTTCTACGACGTGAACGGCTGCCACATCCCCGATCCGCGCGGCTGCGTGGACCACTTCTACCGACCCGCGAGCACGCCCCAGGGGGTGATCATGCTGGCCACGGCTCCGGTGATGGTCGGGTTCGGGGTGCTGCACGCGGCGGCGGCGGGGCGGATCAAGAAGCTGGAGGCCGAAGGGGTGATGGACGGGCCGGAGGGGGACCCCTACCGGGCGGTCTACGAACTGCCGTCGAAGCCGGAGGCGATGCTCATTCCGACGGTCGGAGGGTTCGCGCTGGTGGGCCGCTTCTAGGGGGCTTCGAAGCTCTGACGCCTGACGGTTCTCGCGCCTCGTCCGTCCTGGACAGGTGCCGTCGGCTAAGTGGCTGTAATCATAGGAGCATTCCTATGCCGGATCAGCCATTCCCGGCCATTCTCGGCGGCTTTCAGCGCGCTCTGCGCACAATGCGCACACCGCCAGCGGTGCTCGTCCCTGCCCCGGCGCTGGGGCTGACTGCACTCGACGGTCCGCACTGTCCGTCCCGAGAACTCCATCGGCGTTGACTGCGTCGCAGTTCGTCTTGTTGCTCAGGGCGGCGTTGTTGCACGGCGTTGGTGCATGGCTCGGCGTCTTGACCTGATGGGCCTGCTCGGCCCACGGTGCTCCTCGAGGATCAGCCTCCGGAGACGACCAAGATGGCCGCACGCACAAAGAGCAAGGTGACACTGAAGTACAAGACGAAGTAC
>JAAESI010000257.1 GCA_024229515.1 Pseudomonadota bacterium
ATACATTACATACGATAAGTTCAATAAATATTCAGACCCAGCCAGCCACTGGAATTTTTTTATAGAGAATATCGATTACTTTCTAGACCCATCATATAAGACTAGGTTAACGAAAGAAGAAAAAGAAAGATTTGCACGATTCGATAACAACATTCAAAGATGGACTCCATAGAGAGAACTCCAAAGCATCCCCATAGAGAGAAAGAAAAAAGGTTTAGTAGACCATAAAAAGAAAAGGTCCAGTAGACCATAAAAATATACTCCGGCAATAAAAGTTCACATCGCGGTACACAGTTTTTTCTGGTACCACCACGCTCTTACGAGGATCTGAAATCGGTAAATTATTTTACTAAGGATTTTTATTCGTGCCTTTTTAGAATAATAAACTTATAGAACTTTTTCCATGCTCGGCCTATCTTGGTCTCTTTCTTTGGTTTATAGAGGTCCATAGGGCTTCCATCTACATAGGGGGCCAATGGTGGTAGAGGTGAGTGTCTACCTTTCTCGTGGTGAACTGTGGCCATTATATCGCCCCCTTAAAGAACTCTAGGTATACAATGTATCCTATCATGGTTAACCATATAAGACCTACTTGGTCCTTAAGACTATTAGTTA
>JAAESI010000258.1 GCA_024229515.1 Pseudomonadota bacterium
GGCTGTTTTAAATTGTCCGTTGCCAAGATTTTCTTCAATGGACAACATCGTACCTGCGTATAAGTAGCCTACATGCATACGAATAACATCTAAGTCACCGTCATTATCTAAGTCAGCAATCGAGACATTAGGAACACTATTATAAGTGAATCCATAACTACTCTTAAACTCAGCAAACGAGGCTCCACGTTTATAAAAATTGCCTGTTCCATCATTTAATAAAACACCATTAAACGCACCGTTGCGTGGTAATAAGTTAGTTTCACCCCATTCTCTATGACCTTGTTGACTAGGGCCTCCAAAAGCAATATCTAAGTCACCGTCATTGTCCATATCGCCAAGTTCAACTTTCCAGCCAAGTTGAGCACCACATGTACGAACTACCATATGACCATCACCTTGATTGATGTAACACAAGAGTTGACTACCATTACCAACCCACTTAATACTTGTTACAACAATATCCATATCACCGTCATTATCAATGTCACCTACCGAACCGCCGTGCGAAAAATTCTCTAAACCTCGTCCTTTTTGAACACCTGAGCCAGTGACGTGGGTACTAGTAGATTCTAACCAAGTACCATCTGTTTGTGATAAGAAGTACTGGTCGTTATGACC
>JAAESI010000259.1 GCA_024229515.1 Pseudomonadota bacterium
ATGATGACGACATCGCCCCCGATGACGACGACACCGCCCCCGATGACGACGACGTCGCCCCCGATGACGATGACGGTGCCCCCGATGACGACGACGTCGCCCCCGACGACGACGACACCGCCCCCGACGACGACGACACCGCACCCGACGACGACGACACCGGCCCCGAGCCTTGCGTCGACGACGCCCTGGAGGACAACGACGACTTCGCCAACGCCCTCGCCGCCGCGGTCGGGTTCACTGCAGCCCTCCGCCTCTGCGACGGCGACGACGACTGGTACACCGTCTTCGTCGACGCCGGCGACACCCTCACCGTGGACGTCTTGTTCTCCCAGGCAGAGGGCGACATCGACCTGCTCCTGCGCGACTCCGCCGGCTCGCTGATCGCCGAGGCCGCGACCGCCACGGACAACGAGTCGGTGATTCATGCCGTGACCGTGAGCACGACCTTCTACATCGAGGTCATCCTCGAGACGGACCTGGGTAGCCTCCCCGGCAACGACTACGACCTCGACATCAGCGTCGCGACCACCGTCGGCTGCGTGGACGATGCCTTCGAGCCCAACGACGACCTCGTCGACGCCACCCCGACGTCCGATGGCACCCAGACCGGGCTCGCCCTCTGCGACACCAGCCTGTCGGACTACTTCGTGGTGTTCGTCGAGTCCGGCGACACCCTGGAGGTGGACCTGCTCTTCAGCGACGCCGCCGGCAACATCGACCTGTTCCTCATCGACAGCGGCGGCAACGACCTCATCTCCTCGGAGTCCACCACCGACGACGAGCTGATCTCGTACGTCGCCCCCGCCAGCGACACCTATTACATCCAGGCCGAGCTCACCTCGGACGACTCGACCCCCGGCAACGGCTACGACCTGCTGGTGTTCGGCACCACGAGCCCGTGCACCTCCGACAGCTACGAGCCCAACGACGCCCCCTTCACGGCCGCCGGGCCGCTCGCCGCCGGCGCCTACCCGGGCCTGCACGCCTGCCTGGCCGACGAGGATTGGTTCGAGATCGACCTGACCGCCGGCGAGGAGCTGACGGTGGACCTCTCCTTCGCCCACATCGAGGGCGACATCGACATGGAAGTGTTCGACAGCGCGGCCAACTCCGTCGGCCTGGGCAACAGCTCGACCGACAACGAGTCCGTCACCTACACCGCGGCCACGACCGGCACGTACCTGCTGCAGGTGCTGCTGTTCAGCGACTCCGGCTCCGTCGTGGGGAACCCCTACGACCTCGACGTCGCGATCACCCCGCCACCGGCTTGCCCGTCGGACTCGCTCGAACCCAACGACAGCCAGATCACGGGGGCGCCCGTCACGGACGGCTCGTACCCGGGGCTGAGCGCCTGCACCGGCGACGACGACTGGTACCTGCTCGAGCTCCTCGCCGGCGAAACCCTCGAGCTGGACCTCATCTTCTCCCACGCCGAGGGCAACATCGACGTCGTCGTCGTGGACGACCTCGGCAACGAGCTCGCGAGCTCCTCGACCACCACCGATGACGAGTCACTCTCGTTCACGGCCCCCGGATACAGTCTGATCGGCATCGAGGTGATCCTCGAGACCGACCTGGGCAGCCTGCCCGGCAACTCGTACGACCTCGAGGTCTTGATCGAAGACGCGGCGTGCGTCGACGACACCTTCGCGGGCAACGACGACCTCGCCTCCGCCGCGACGCTGACGCCACCGACCTCCGAGACCGGCCTCGTCCTATGCGACGGCGTCGATGAGGACTGGTACGAGCTGCCCGGCCTGACCGACACCGACGTCATCGACATCGCCGCCGCGTTCGACGGCGCGGAGCTGGACGTGAACTTCTTCCTGTACGACGGCTCCGACTCGCTGGTGGCCAGCGCGCAGGCCGTCGGGGGCGACAGCGAAGAGCTGCTCTACTCGATCGCCGCCGCGGGCGATCACAAGCTCCAGATCGCCGCGGGGTCCGATCCCGGCGGCAACGGCGGCGTCTACGACCTCGAGATCACGATCACGACAGCGCCCACCTCCTGCGCGGTCGACACCCTCGAGCCCAACGACACCCTCGGCGCCGCGGCGCCGGTGTTGAACCAGAGCTACCCCACCCTCAGCGCCTGCTCCGCCGACTCGGACTGGTACTCCATCTCCGCCAGCAACGGCGACACCCTCGGGGTCGACCTCGCCTTCACCCACGCCGAGGGCGACATCAACCTCTTCCTCGTCGACTCGGGCGGCAATGATCTCGACAGCAGTGAGACGACGACCGACAACGAGTCGATCGCGTACTCCGTCACCAGCAATGGCGTCTACTTCATCGAAGTGGTGCTCGACGCGGACACCGGCGGCTTCCCCGGCAACCTCTACGACATGGTCATCAGCGGCACGACGGAGTCCTGCACCGCCGACGCCTTCGAGCCCAACGACAGCGACGCCGCCGCGGCCGCGGTCACCGACGGCAGCTACCCCGGACTGCACGCCTGCCAGGCCGATGACGACTGGTACGAGCTGACGCTGGTGGCGGGGGAGACGACCTCCTTCGACATCGAGTTCACCCACGCCGAGGGCAACATCGACGCCTTCTTCGTCGATTCCGTGCTGGCCCCGCTGACCTCGTCCACGAGCATTACGGACGACGAGGAGTTCTCCTACACGTCCCCGAACAACACCACCTACTACCTGCGCCTCGAGCTCGTCGCGGACACCGGCAGCGTTGTGGGCAACCCGTACTCGTTGACCCTGGCGTCGGCCGCGGGCTGCTCCCCGGACGGCTACGAACCGAACGACTCCATCGCCGCCGCCTCCCCGATCTCGGTCGGGCCGACCACCGGCGCGAACGCGTGCGAGTTCGAGCTCGACTACTACTCGTTCGGCGCCAGCACCAGCGACGTCATCGACGTGGGCATTACCTTCCCGCACTCCGAGGGGAACCTGGACCTGTTCCTGTACGACGACCTCGGGGTCGAGGTGGCCAGCTCCGAGTCGACGACCGACGACGAGGCGATCACCTACACCGCGCTCGCCGGCGCCACCTACACCATCGGCGTCTTCAACTTCGACGACACGGGGCCGACGGCCGGCAACGAATACGACATCAGCCTCGCCATCGCCGGGGCCTCGTGCCACGACGACGGCCTCGAGCCCAACGACGATTCCGCCGAGGCGGTCGCCACCCCCAACGGGTCGTACGGCGGCCTGACGATGTGCAGCGACAACTTCGACTGGTACAGCGTGCTCGTCTCGACCGGGGACATCATCTCCACGTCGATCGCGTTCCTCCACGCCGAGGGCGACCTGGACCTGGAGATCCTCAACAGCGTCTCCAGCACGGTGGCCACGTCCGCCAGCACCACCGACGACGAATCGATCGTCTACACCGTGGCCACGGGCGGGGTGCACTACATCCGCGTCGAGATGGCCAACGACACCGGCCCCCAGCCAGGCAACCGCTACGACATCGACCTCGCCGCCTACTCGGCCACGTGCCCGACGGACTTCGCCGAACCGAACGACTCCGACGCGGCCGCGGACCTGGTGGAGCCGCCCGGCTACGAGAACCTCTACGTCTGCTCGGACGACGACTGGTACGAGGTCGTCGCCCCGCTCGGCGTCGAACTCTGGTTCGAGGTCGCCTTCGATCACGACGAAGGCGACATCAACGCCTACCTCTACGACAGCGGGCTGACGGAGTTGGACTCGGGCACCAGCACCGACGACAACGAGGAGGTCTTCACCACCGTCGCCTCGGCGGGCACCTTCTACCTCAAGGTCGAGCTCGCGACGGACACGGGACCGGCGGTCGGCAACCTCTACGACGTCGCGGTCTCCGGTCCCACCACCGCCTCCTGCCCGGCGGACTTCCAGGAGCCCAACGACAGCATCGGCGATGCCTTCGCCGCCGGGTTCAGCGAGTTGCCCACCGCCTGGGCCTGCCTCGGCGACGACGACTACTACGCCGCCTACCTCTTCGCCGGGGACGCGGTGGAGATGCTCGTCGAGCTCGACGACTCGGAGGGCAACATCGATCTGGAGCTGCTCGACGCAACCGGCGGGGTGCTCGGGAGCTCGACCACGACCACGGACGAGGAGGTCATCACCTACACCGCTGCGGCCAACGGGTTCGTCTATGCGCGGGTCTACCTCGACAGCGACACGGGCAACAGCCCGGGCGCCTCGTACCTCTCGACGCTCGCGCTGATCCCGTGAGAGCGGCGCTGACCTGGGCCCTGCTGGGGCTCCTCCTCGCCGGCTGCCCGACGGCCGATGACGACGACGCCACCGGTCCGCCCGACGACGACGACACCGTCGACGACGACGACTCGAACGACGACGACGACAGCGTCGATGACGATGACTCCGGCGATGACGACGACGACGACAGCGCCGTCGGCGACGACGACGACACCACGCCCCCCCGGTGGATCTGCAGCGAGGACAGCGAGGGGCCCAACGGCACGTTCGAGACCGCCGTCGAGGGTCCCCCCTTCGGCGTCAGCCGCGACCAGCTGACGCTCTGCAACGTCGGCGACTCCGACTGGTTCTGGTGGGACCTGAACGCCGAGGACGTCATCACGATCGACGCCGACTACGAACAGCCGGCGGGCAACATCGCGCTGGAGTTGTACGACGCCGACGGCCAGCTCCTGACCATGTCCGACGACCTCGAGGACGACGAGAGGGTGTGGTGGCAGGTGTTCGAGGACACCCGCGTCTACGCCCGCATCCACCTCCAGGACGATCCCATCGGCGTGCCGGGGATGTTCTACGGTCTGGGTCAGCTGCGCTGCTTCGCCGACGAGTACGAGGAGAACGACTCCCTCGCGCAGGCCGCCCCCAACCAGGTCCCCTTCTCCATCCTCGACCTCAGCACCTGCCTCCCCGACGAGGAGGACTGGTGGGTGCTGGAGGGGGTGCTTCCCGGCGACGTCATGCAGGTCCGGTCGGTCTTCTCGACCATCGACGGCGATCTGGACTTCGAGCTGTTCGCGCCGACGGGGGAGCTGCTCGAGTCGGGCAACAACATCGGCCCGCTCGAGACGATCGTCTACTGGGCGGAGACCGGCGGGGACTACGTGCTGCGCACCTGGGTCGCCGCGGACTACCGAGGACCGGGCATGCACTACGATCTGGACGTCGACATCGCGGGGAGCCCCGGCGAGTGCTACCCCGATCCGGTGGAGCCCAACGACTCGGAGGGCGAGGCGACGTCGCTGACCATCACGCTCTACGAAGACTTCTCCGCCTGCGAGGGCGACGACGACTACTACGCCATCGAGGCAGGCGTCGGCGACGTGCTCGTCATCGACCTCGACTTCACCCACAACGAGGGCGACATCGACGCCTTCCTGATCGACCCGTTGGGCAGCGAGGTGGCGGCCTCCGACTCCTCGACCGACGACGAACAGCTCGTCGTTCCCGTGTACCTGGCGGGCACCTACACGCTGCAGGTCACCCTCACCGACGACCTGGGCGGCATCCCCGGCAACTTCTACAACATGGGGATCTCGGGTCCGCTGACCTACCCCTGCGTGGCCGACAGCCTGGAGCCGAACGACAGCCTGGAGACGGCGCAGCCGATGCCCAACGGCGACTACCGTGACCAGACGATCTGCCCCGGGGAGGACGACTGGTACGAGCTGTCGTTGAACCGGCTCGAGTTCGTGGAACTGAACCTGGGAACCAACCACTTCTTCGAGGGCAACGCCGACGCCTACCTGCGGGACGCGACCGGCGCGGTGGTGGCGTCCACGACCGCGCCGTTCGGCAACGAGTTCTTCACCTACTCGGTGCCGGAGACCGCGCTGTACTACCTGCAGGTCACGCTCGAGTCGGACGAGGGGACCATCGCCGGCACGATCTACGACTTCGCCGTGCTGTCGCTCATCATGAGCACCTGCTCACCGGACATCTGGGAGCCCAACGACAGCTACGGCGCCGCCGCCCCCATCAACACGGGCCCGACCAATGGGGCGACCGTCTGCGAGGGGGAGCCGGACTTCTTCAGCTTCACCGCGACCGCCGGCGACGACATCCAGATCGAGGCGACCTTCGATGGCGCCGAGGGCAACATCGAGGGGTTCCTGTACGACCCGTCGGGGACCCAGGTGGCGGGGCCGAGCACCACGTTCAACCACAACGCCGGGTCCTCGGGCACCTGGACCGTCGAGTTCTCGCTCCCGAGCGACAGCGGCTCGATGACCGGCAACAGCTACGACTTCACGCTCTCGCTCTAGGGCGATGGCCCTCAGTCGTTGATGACGGGCAGCTTCTTGTGCGGCTTGCGCGGCCCGAAGACCTTGCGCATGAGCATCGCGATCGGGTCGTAGAAGCGGTCTACGACGCGCTCCTTGAGCGGGATGATCCCGTTGTCCGTGATGTTGATGTGCTCGGGGCACACCTCCGTGCAGCACCGCGTGATGTTGCAGTAGCCGGAGCCGTGCTCCTTCTTGATCAGCGGGATCCGGTCGACGATGTCCAGCGGGTGCATCTCCAGGCTCGCCAGGCGGATCATCCAGCGGGGGCCGGAGAACTCCTTCTGCTTGCCGTGGTCCCGGTGCACGTGACAGACGTCCATGCACAGGAAGCACTCGAGGCACTTGCGGAACTCCTGGATGCGATCGACGTCGTCCTGGACCATCCGGTGCGTGCCGTCGGCCTCGCGGGGGCGGGGCGAGAACGGCGGGATCATCTTGTTCCGCTCGTAGTTGTACGAGACGTCGCAGACCAGGTCCTTGACCACCGGGAAGGCCTTCATCGGCTGAATGACGATCTCACCCGTGGCCGGCATGGAGTTCATGCGGGTCATGCAGCTGAGCTTCGGCTTGCCGTTGATCTCCATGCTGCAGGAGCCGCACTTGCCGGCCTTGCAGTTCCACCGGACAGCGAGGTCGTTGGCCGACTCCGACTGGATCTGGTGGATCGCGTCGAGCACGACCATGCCCTCGGTGATGTCCGTCTCGTAGGTCACGAACTCGCCGCCTTCGGCGTTGCCTCGCCAGATCTTGAAGGTGCGCTTGGCCATTAAATCTCCACCTCCCCCGAAGCGGTCATCGCGTCCAGCTCCTCGACGGTCGCCTTGGCGATCTTCTCGAGGAACGGGTCGGGCGCCTCCCGCTGGTAGTGGCTCAGCACCATCTCATCGTCATCGCCCTTCTTGAGGATGATGTTGATGTTGCCCCAGTGGTCGTAGTCCTCGACCTCGTGGTCCGCGCGGCTGTGACCGCCCCGCGACTCCTTGCGCTCCTTGGCCGCCATCGCGACCGCCTGGGAGACCACCGCCATCGACTCGAGGTCGAGCGCCTCGTGCCAACCGGCGTTGTACTGCGAGCTGGCGTGGGCCTTGGCGTTCTTGATCTTCTCGCGCCAGCCGACCAGCTTCTCGAGGCCGGCGCCGAGGCCGTCCTCGGTCCGGTAGATGCCGACGTGCTCGCCCATGATTTCGCAGAGCTCGTCGTGCAGCTGGAAGGGATTCTCGCCCGTCTCCCGGTTCAGCGGCGCGGTGACGTGCCGGACCGCGTCGGTGACCTGGTCATCCGAGATGCTCGGCGCCGTCCCCAGCCCCTTGGCGTAGGCCGCGGCGCCGTCGCCGGCGAGCTTGCCGAAGACGATGAGGTCCGACAGCGAGTTGCCGCCCAGCCGGTTGGCTCCATGCAGGCCCGCGGCGCACTCGCCGCAAGCGAACAGCCCCTTGACCGTGGTCGCCTGCTGGGAGTCTGGATCGACCCGGATGCCGCCCATGAAGTAGTGGGTCGTGGGACCCACCTCCATCGGCGTGGTCGTGATGTCGAGCTCCGCCAGTTCCTTGAACTGGTGGTACATCGAAGGAAGCTTCTTCTTGATGTACTCGGCGGGGCGGTTGGACGCGATGTCCAGGAACGCGCCCCCGTGCGGGGAGCCGCGGCCGGCCTTGACCTCGTTGTAGATGGCGCGGGCCACCACATCGCGGGTCAGCAGCTCGGGCGGGCGACGCGCTTCCTTGTCGCCGGCCAGCCACTTGGCGGCCTCTTCTTCCGTGTCCGCCGTCTCGCTCGCGAAGCGCTCGGGCACGTAGTTGAACATGAAGCGTTTGCCCTCGGAGTTCCGAAGGTGGCCGCCTTCACCACGCACGCCCTCGGTCACCAGGGTGCCGCGGACCGAGGGAGGCCAGACCATGCCGGTGGGGTGGAACTGGACGAACTCGATGTCCATCAGCTCCGCGCCGGCGTCGTACGCCATCGCCGCCCCGTCGCCGGTGTACTCCCAGCTGTTGGACGTGACGCGCCACATCTTCCCGGCACCGCCCGTGGCGAGGATGATCGCCTTGGCCTTCAGCAGCATGAAGCGGCCGCTGTCCTTCCAGAGGCAGAGCACGCCCGCGACGGCGTCGCCGTCCTTGATGAGCTTGACCGCCTTGCACTCCATGTAGACCTCGAATCCCTGGTGGATTCCGTGGTCCTGGAGGGTACGGATGAGCTCGAGGCCGGTGCGGTCGCCGACGTGGGCGAGGCGCGGGAAGCGGTGGCCGCCGAAGTTGCGCTGGTTGATCAGCCCGTCCTTCGTGCGATCGAACACCGCACCCCAGTCCTCGAGCTCCTTGACCCGCTCGGGCGCCTGCTTGGCGTGCAGCTCGGCCATTCGGTAGACGCCGAGGAACTTGGAGCCCCGCATCGTGTCGCGGAAGTGGACCGCCCAGTTGTCGCGGTTGTCGGCGTTGCGCAGGGCCGCGGCCATGCCGCCCTCCGCCATCACCGTGTGGGCCTTGCCCAGCAGCGACTTGCAGACGACGGCGGTGTCCAGCCCGTGGGCGGAGCACTCGATGGCGGCCCGGAGGCCCGCGCCGCCGGCGCCGATGACGATGACGTCATGCTCGATGGTCTTGATGTCGTGACTCATGGACTAAAGCCCCAGGGCCGCGGCGGCAGGCCGGGCAGCGGCGCTCATGTTGGCGCCCCAGGTGTTGAGGTCGGGGATGATCCCGTGGCTGACCGAGCGGATGTAGATGTCGGTGAACATCACGAATCCGAGGCTGATCCAGGCGACCTGCATGTGCCGCTCGTTGAACCAGGTGGCGAACTTCCAGGTCGAATGCTGCGCCTTGGACGGGGAGTCGCAGGTGAAGCAGTCGAGCCGGCCCCCGAAGAGGTGGCGGAAGCTGTGGCAGCCGAAGCTGTACGAGGCCAGGAGGCTGGCGTTGACCAGCAGGATGATCGAGCCGACGCCGACGCCGAACGAGCCCTTGTAGAAGAAGGAGATGCCAGCATCGTAGAAGAGGATGACGTTGTAGATCAGCGCCAGGTAGAGCGCGTAGCGGTGGAAGTTCTGCCAGAGGAAGAGCTTCGTCTCACCGCCGTACTGGCCCTTCAACACGCCTTCGACGGAGCAGCCCGGGGGGGTGCCCATGAAGGAGCGGTAGTAGGCCTTGCGGTAGTAGTAGCAAGTCAGCCGCAGGAAGCCTGGAAGGGGCAGGATCAGCAGGGCCGGAGACGCCGGGATGAAGCTGGGCCACCAGGACGGGAAGTTGCCGAACCAGACGTGGCCGTAGCCGCCGCCGGCGCCGCCGATGGCCGCGGGGTCGGCCAGCGTCGTGGGCGAGTACAGCGGCGTGAGGTACGGGCCAGCCTGGTAGTGGTCGCCTTGGAACGCCGCCCAGGTGCCGTACGCGAGGGCCGCGCCGATGTAGACGACGGTCATGATGGGGCTGGCCCACCAGTTGTCTTTGCGACGGGTCTCACCGAGTCCGATGATGTGACCGCCCGGGAGGGTCTCGGGGCTGCTTGCCATGGGTGCGATGTTCCTCAGTTCTGGAGGAGGTTGACGGGCGCACGTCTACCAGTTCGGGGGGGACAAATCCACCCGACGGAGGTGGCAGACTGGCCCCGCGTGCTCCTTGTGATCTCCACCCTTTCGCAGGTCTTCGCGGTCGCCGCCATGGTGATCGTCGCAAGCCTCGTTTCCTTCGCGATTCTGGGTCCGAGCAAGCGCGACATGAAGCGGCTGGACTGGCCCGAGCGTGCGCGCCACACGTGGCCTGCGAGGACCGGCGGCACGCTGACGATGCTCGGCCTGTCGATGATCGGGATCCTCGCCCCGATCCTCAGCGGTCCGACGCGGCTGGAGCGGCCCTGGCTGGAGATCCTCTGCGTCGGCACCGGGTGGTTGTTCGCGACGCGGCTTCGGCTGGTTCAGGAGCGGCGGCTGCAACCCGATCCCGACGCCTTCGATCGCCGGCAGTTCAAGCGCGGGCGAAGAGCGTGGCTGATCGTCCAGTACCTCCAGAGCCTGGTGATCATCGGCCTGATGTTCCTCGGCTTCGTGTTCCCTGGACTGCCGTTCGTCCTCATCGCGGTCCCGATCGCGGCCGTGGTCGTGCTGTTCGCGATGCGCGGCGGCGGCATCGACCTCGCCAAGAAGCTCGGGTACGCCTCGGACGCTCCCGAGTGGCTGCGCGAACTGGTTCAGGAGCGGAGCGAGACGTCGGGGTCCCGGTTCGCGCCGTCGACGTGATCGAGTGGGAGTACGCCAACGCGTTGGCCCTCTCGATGGCCGGTCGCGTGGCGGTGACCCGAGGGGCCATCGACGCGCTCGACCGGGAGCAGCTGGGCTCGGTCATCGACCACGAGCTGGGGCACCTCGCGGAGCCCCGGCATACCCGTAGAGTTCGCCTCGCGCGCCTCACCGTCGTCATCCCCTTCGTGGCCCTGGGGCCGATCGTCGACACCTTCGGGCTGTGGGGGCTGGGGCTGACCTTCGTGGGCGTGATCCTCATGAGCGGCATCGCGCGCCGGGTGGGTCGATCGATGGAGGAGCACGCTAACGGGCACAGCGAGGATCCGGAGGTCTACACGCGGGCGCTGGAAGCGATCTACCGCGCCAACGACGCGCCTGGGATCCTGGGCACCGGCGTGCACCCGAACCTGTACGACCGGATGATCGCTGCGGGAGTCACCCCCGACTGGCCGCGGCCGCTCCCGCCCAGCCGGTGGAGGCCGCGGCTGGCGATGGTGGCAGCGCTGCTCATCGCGGGCTTCGGGATCGGGTTCCTGCGGCTGATCGCGTACGTGGTGACGTCGATGGCGCCGGAGGCGTCGTGGGCGGCGGCCCTGTGGGGAGGCGTTCAGCCCGGATAGACGAGGCGCCCCCGTCTACGCGACGAGGCCGTCGTCCTAGAGCGGTCCATGAACGGCCCACCCGAGGTCCCAGGGGCCGACGTGGCCGGGCCGTGGTAGCCGCGCGGCGGGGGCGCTCAGTTCGACGACGGCGGGCGGCGGCGGCGAGGCCGGGAGCAGCCGGCGATCGGGGCCGACGAACTCGACGGCTCCGTCTCCCCCGATGCGGACTTCGTAGCCGCCGTCGTGGACGAGCCGGTGGTGGAATCAGCACAGGAGCACCAGGTTGCTCAGCTTCGTCTCCCCGCCGTGGGCCCAGTGCACGACGTGGTGCGCATCGACGAACCGTGAGCAGGGGCAGCCGGGGAATCGGCAGCCCCGGTCGCGGACTCGGAGGGCGCGGCCGATCGCGCTGGGGATGCTGCGTCGCGCGCGGCCCACGTCGAGCACGCGTCCGCCTCCGTCGACAGCCAGCGGCAGCAGCTGGGCATCGCAGGACATCCGCAGGGCCGCGTGCAGATCCAGGGGCGGTCCGTCATTGATGCAGCATCGGTCCGGGCCGAGGTGCAGGACGACCTGGGTGCGCTCGCCGCCGGCCCTTGGGGACAGCCCCTCGGCGAGGCCGGTCTCGGCCAGCGCGATCAGCGCGTCGGCGAATCCGAAGTGCGGCTGAGCTTCCGCGCCGCACGCTTCCGCGGAATCGTTGGGCTCGGCCGGGCGGGCTTCCGCGGAGGCGTCAATCGACTCGGCGCGGGCCTCCTCCCGGAGCGAGTCCACCGCGGCCAGGAGGGCCTGGCGGATCAGCTCGCCCTCCTCGGCGGGGAACCACCCACTGAGCCGCAGGCCGCCGTCCTCCCACCGCCAGTTCAACCGCCGCTGAGGCTCGGGGGTGGACTCGTCGGCCGTCGCCTGGCGGTACCCCCGGCAGATCCGCTCCAGCTGCGAGGCCGTACTCAGCTCCGCCAGTTCGACCAGCTCCGCTTCGTTCGCGGCGGTCGCGACGCGGGTCATCGCCCGGACCTTGGAGTAGCTGATCCGACCCGAGTGCAGCGCGGCGTTGGTCCGAGGCAGCCCGCCGAGGGCCCGCGCCACCCGGACCTGCTTGCGGGCGGCGACGAGGCCGAGCCCGACGCGCCAGCTGAGCCACTGCGCGCAGGAGCGGTAGCCCGCGGCGCCCCAGCCTTCGGCGGCGTCGAAGGCGCGGACCGCGTCCAGGAGGAGGCCGGTGGAGGCGGAGATCGAGGCGGAGGTCTGGACGATTCGGTCCTCCAGTTCGGCGAGCTGGAGGGCGGGATCGGAGGAGCGGTCGGCAGGGTCGGGGGACGCGTGCGAGCCGGGGTCGGGAGAGGTCGAAGGCATGCTTGGGTTGTGCTGAACGGACGTTCATGGTGAGTGGTTAATGCGCTGTTTTTGTTGGATTTCTCTTGGGGTTGGGGTGGGCGGTCGGCCGGGGGTGGCGCGCCGCGGGGGCGTCGCCTCACCGGGTGGGGTTGAGGCGTCGCCGCCGCTGGACGATGGCCGGGCTGGGGGGCCCCCGCGGGGGGC
>JAAESI010000260.1 GCA_024229515.1 Pseudomonadota bacterium
ATCGGTTCAAGCAGATCCTCGGCGCCCGCTTGCGCTCACGGTCCGAAGACGGGCAGCAAAGGGAGGCGAGGATCGGGGTGAACATCCTCAATCGAATGACCGAGTTCGGGATGCCGGAGTCGGTGGCGGTGCGAAGCTGAAGCTTCGGGAGAGTCGCTCAGTGGGGCGATTGGGCCTCGCGGCGAGCCGTGCAACAACGCCACGTGGAGTAGGCGTCTCGTCGGCGCCCCCAGAGGGCGAGCCCGCCCAGCACCAACAACGTCGCCGCCGAGATTCCCTGGCCCAGCCGCTGCGTCCCGGTGCCGGCGTACCAGACGTCGACCACGTGGGGCCCCGCGGGCACCTCGATCTGCACCAGCCCGGTCTCGTCGTGGGTGATCGGCACCTCGGCGCCGTCCACCGACGCGAGCGTGCCCGGGTACATGAACCAGATCGCCTCCCGCATACCGGCGGTCGGCTGGTCGACGTACCACCGCCGCCACGCTCCGTGCTGCTCCGCGGGGGGCCCCAGGTCGTAGCTCGGGCGGGGGCCGCGGTCGCTTCCGGGCGGTCCCTTCGGGGCCTCCTCCACCGTGTCGGGGAGGTACGCGTCCACACCGTCCGTGATGATGGGGTAGAGGTTCCCCGAGGCGTCGATCAGGTCCATCCGCTGCAGCAGCGTCGGGTCCTCGAACGAGGCAACCTGGATCTCGGTCACGGGGGTCGGGTCCGCCGCCGCCTTGTGGAACGTGCCCAGCATCAACGGCAGCGCCGCCGCCACCACGACCACCGAGCCGACCCGGGCGATGGGCCCCCCTTCGGACTCGAAGTCGACCAGCAGCGAGCCCAGCACCAGCAGGTTGACGATCCCGATCGCCGCGTAGCCGTAGGCGCCCGCCGCGCTCACGTCGATCTGGGCCGCCTGGACCCCCATCCCCAGCAGCGCCAGCGCGCCCACGCCCTTGGCGAACGACAGCAGCCCCCGAGCCTCGATCTCCGCCGCCAGCAGCGCTGCCAGACCGCCCACGACGATCCCCTCCACCAGCAGCCACCGCCACGGAAACTGGAAGAAGTCGGCCAGCGGCAGCACCGCCCACAGGGGCGTGCTCACGGGCGTGGCCATCGCCTCCAGCGCGACGAACGCAGCCAACCAGGGCGCCAGCCGCGCGCGCACCTCGGGCTCGCGCACGGCGAGCACCACGCAGGCGGCGACGATGACCCAGGCCATCGGGGCGTTGCCCAGCGGCATGCCGTCGTTCCACCCCGACACCGACGTGCCCCACTGGTACCCCGGATCGAACCGCTGCAGCGGACCGACGAAGTGGTCCCCCCAGTGGAAGGTGAAGACCCCTTCGACCTTCTCGATCATCCGCTCGGTGGAGACGAAGGGACGCTCCACCCACGCCGGCAGGAGGTAGCCGGCCGCCAGCAGCAGCCCGGCGATGCCGCCGCCCGCGGTTCGCGCGAACCCGGGGAGGTCGCGGGCGTGGAGTTTGGCGAGCCCCAGGACCGCCACGCACCAGCACGCCATCACGGCCGTGAGCGTGTGACACAGCGCCATCGCGCCCAGCCCGAGGGCCAGCCGCAGGGGCTTGTCCCGAAGGACCGCCGCGAACACCCAGGGCAGCAACGACGTGGCGAACGCCTCAGCCAGATCCCCGCGGATGTAGACCTGCACGAAGTGCCACTGAAACACCGTCGCCACGGCCCCCGCGAGGCGGGCCGAGTGCTCGCCGCAGTACGGCTGGAGCAGGTAGCGGGTGCCGAAGAACGTGGAGAGGCAGCCCACCGCCATCGTCAGCTTCAACGCCCCCGCGACCCCCGCGACGGCCGTCAGCAACCCGGAGATCCAGAACACCAGCGGCGGGTAGAAGACGAAGAAGGGGTAGCCGTAGCCCCAGTAGAAGTCGGGCGCCCACCGCGGCCACGGCTCCCCCTGGCTCATCTGGGAGGAGAACTCGGCGGTGCGGTAGAGGTAGTTCGTCCCCTCGTGGCCCCCGATCCAGGCGCCCAGCACGAGCGGCCCGCAGACGACTGCGGTCGATGCGAGCGCGAGCAGGATCAGGGAGATGCGGTCACGCACCGGCGGACTCTAAGGCAGAGACAGCTTCGCCTCCAACATCGCCGCCTCGTCCGCGTCCCGGCCGAGGGCGCGCAGCTGCGCGATCGCCAGCGTGTAGGCGGTCCGCGCCCGGTCCGGGTGCCCCGCCTCGGCCACCAGTGAAGCCGCCAACCCCGCGACCTTGGCGGTGTCCGGGTCGACCGAACCGGTGGACTTGAGCAACGCGATCCCCGTCGATGCGTGCCGATCCCACGCTTCCCAGTCCCCATCCGCGGCGACGCAGGGGAGCAGGCAGCAGTGCAGCTCGCCGGCGAGATCCTCCATGTGGCGGCGGGCCAGGGACCCCAGCGTCGCCTCCAGGCACTGGCGCGCCTCGTCGGAGCGGGCTCGCTCGATGAGCACGACCGAGAGGTTGATCTCCGGGAAGATCGCGTGGGTCGCCCCGATCGCGACGAAGACCTCGAGGGCCTCGCGGTAGCCCGCCTCCGCCGCCTCCAGATCGCCTTGCGCGCGCCGCACCTCGGCGAGGATGTTCGCCCCCATGGCCCGGCCCCAGCGCACGCCGCCGGCGTCGAACAGCCGCCTCGCCTCCTCGATCGCCTCGACCGCCTCGTCCAACTCGCCGCGGCGCCGGGCGAACTCGGCGAGGCCCAGGAAGCTGCCCCCCATCACGCTCCGCCAGCAGCGAGCGCGCGAGGCCGTAGTCGCCCGTGTCGACCCGGCGGCGGACTCCATCCAGCAGCGCCTCCAGCGCCTCGCTCCACTCCCCGGCCCCCACGAGGTGCCGCCCCAGCCGCTCACGGACCTCACGGCCGGTCCGTCCCTCGAGCATGCGGGCACAGGCACGGTGGGTCTGGGGGAGCTGCCCGGCGTCAGCGGCCCGGAGCACGAGGCACTCGCGGAGCATGCCGTGGGTGAAGCTCCAGCCGCCGCCGGGAAGCGGGGACACGAGGCGCAGATCCAGCAGGATGTCGACGAGGTCGGCCGACGCCGACGCTCCCGCCGACGCGCATGCCTCTTCCCAGTCCCGGGCGTCCACCTCCTGGCCCAGCACGGCGGCGATCTCGAGCCCCCGAGCGGCCTCCGGGGCGGCGGTGGCGAGCAGCCAGTCCACGCGCGCCGACCACTGCTCCCGGAGATCCCGCGGCAGCTCCACCTGCGCGTCGGCGCGGAGCGCGAGCCCGGTGGGGCCGCGTCGCAGGAGGCCCCGGGCCAGCCAGTCGCCGACCCACTGGACCGCGAACAGGGGGTTCCCCGCGGTACGCCGCTCCACCTCCCCCGCGAGCGCCGGATCGGGCCCCAGAAGCCCACGTACGAGGCGCGCGCGATGGTCCGCCGCGAGGGGGCCCACCGAGACCAGGTCGACGACCTCCCGATCGGCCAGGTCGGCCAACACCGCCGCCTCCTCGATGCGATCCGGCAGGGACTCTTCCCGGACGGTCAGGAGAACGCAGAGCGGCGGCGGCGGTCCCCCCGACCCGTCCAGGACCCAGCGGACGAACTCCAACGACTCCAGCCCGTCGTGGGCGTCGTCGAGGATCAGGACCACGGGCCGGTCGAGGCTCAAGCGCACGAGGATGCGGCGCACCAGCGCGAACCGCTCCGCGGCGCCCTTGAGCCTCACGGGCGGCAGGTCGGTGAGCCAGTCGTCCTCGTCCCGGGCCGGCGCGATCAGTTGGAGCATCGCCCCCACGTCGATCGCGTCGTCGGGCGCCGGGAACAGGGACAGAAGCCGCTCCCCCAGCGCCGCCCAGTCCAGCCCCATGCAGCGGAAGTGGCGGGCGAGCATCGGCGTGAGCCCGTGGTGGGGGCCGGAGGTCGGCCCGTGCAGCGCCTCCAACGTGGTCGCGACCCCCGCTTCGGCGGCCGTCTCCGCCAGCCACTGCGCGAGCCGGGAGGTCCCCACGCCGGAGGAGCCGCGAAGCAGGCAGACCCGCGTGCCGCCCCCCTCGAGCACCGCCTGGAGGGACTCCCACAGGGCGGCCCGCTCGGACTCCCGGTCGATCAGGGGGAGCGGGCGGAGGCCGAACAAGCCGGTCCCCGGGGGCTCGATCTCGGCCGCCGTGCGCGCCACCGGGGAGGCGGGTCCGGGCCGAAGGAACTCCGGCACCGGAGCCCGACGGCGCTTCTGGGAGGCGCCCCGGTCGTCTTCGATGGCGAGCAGGCCGTGCGCCGCCGCCGCCGCCGTGCGGTACCGATCCGCGGGGTCCTTGCGCACGAGTCGCCGCAGCCAGGGCGTCAGGCCGCTGGGCATGGGCTCCCGGGGCACGAACGGGGGCGGCTCCTGGGTCAACTGCGCGAGGTACACACGCTTGCCCGTGAGCGCTCCGAACGGAGGCGTCGACGCCGCGAGGGCCCAGGCGGTGCTGCCCAGCGCGTACAGATCCGTCCACGGCCCGAAGTCGCGCCAGCGGCCGTCGATCTGCTCCGGCGGCATGTAGGCCGGCGTGCCCATGACCAGCTCGTCGGTGGACTCGGGGAGCTGCCGGTCCAGGGCGTGAGCCAGCCCGAAGTCGCACAGCCGCAGGTCGCGGGGGCTGCGGGAGCCCAGCAGCACGTTGCCAGGCTTGAGATCGCGGTGGATGACGCCGCGCGCGTGAGCGTGATCGAGGGCGCCCAGCAGGGCGAGCAGGCAGTCCCGCAGCGCCGGCCACGCGAGGCGACCCCGGTGGCGGTTGAGCGAGCCGCCCGAGGCGAGCTCCATCACGAGGTAGGGGCATCCGGCGGACAGCCCCTCGATGCCGCCGGGGAGCCGGCCGTGGTCGTGCGCCCGGATGATCGCCGGATGGTCCAGGGCTGCCACCGCCCGCACCTCTTTGCGGAAGGCGTCCCCGAAGACCGGATCGCGGGCGGCCTGGGGCGTCAGCACCTTGACCGCCACGTCCCGCCCCCGGGAGGGGTCCTCGGCCCGCCAGACCTCGCCCATGCCGCCCCGACCGATCGGTTCGTGCAGCAGCAGGCCGCCAAGGGGAAGAGACGAGTCCACGGCCCGCCCTAGGGTTCCCGGCCCAGAGCGGGGTGGATCACGGCGCGGACCTCCGGCTCCTCCTCGTTCGCGACCTCGGTGCCGGGTTGCATGGACCGCACCTTAGCGAAGCCGCCCGCCGGGGAACCCCGGCTTCGCGTGTAGGCTTTGCCCATGTCGACCTCGGATGTCTGGACGACCGACCGCGTGGCCGATCGGGTCCGCCAGGAGCTGGCCCGGACCCCCACGGCCGATGCGCTCGGGGCCGCGGCCCGCGAGCTCCGCGACGCCGGCGTGGGGCAGGCCCTGCTGTACGACGGGTTCACGGTGGTTCTGGTCGAGGCGCAGGACGACGAGGTCCACTACGACGCGATCGCCGACACCCTGGACTGCATCCACAGCGGCCCCTGGGCCAAGGGCCGCGCGCTCTTCGCCGGTGACTACGAGGAGCTTCGTACCGCCGCCGAAGCGGCGGGGCTCCCCCTGATCGCCCACGAGGCGGATCTGGACGCCGCGGACCGGATCCTCGCCCTCCCCAGCGACGCCCGGTCCCCCTTCGATGGGCACCTCCTGGACTGGTCCAGGGACACGAGCTGGCCCGTGGCCCAACGGATCGCTTCGACAGATCCCGAGGCCGCGCGCTAGCCGGCGCGGCGCTCGCGGAGCTTGTAGACGAACGCCAGGACCTCGGCGACGGCCTCGTACAGGTTCGCCGGCACGTACTCGCCCTCCTTGCAGTCGGCGTACAGGCCGCGCGCCAGGGGGCGGTTCTCGATCCGGGGCACGCCGTTGCTGCGGGCGATGTCCTTGATCAGCTTCGCCCGCGCATCCACGCCCCGGGCGACGACCATCGGCGGGCCGTCCTGGCCCATCTCGTACTTGATCGCGACGGCGTAGTGAGTCGGGTTGACGACCACGACGGTGGCTTCGCTGACCTCCGCCATGAGCCGGTTGCGGCTCATCTCGGACATGATCCGGCGGACCCGCGCCTTCATGTAGGGGTCGCCTTCGCTCTCCTTGTTCTCCTCTTTGACCTCCTGCAGCGTCATCCGCATCTTCTTGAGGAGCTGCCACTTGGCGAACATGTAGTCGGCGATGCCGAGGAAGAGCATGGCCAGAAGGCAGAAGAGCATCAGCCGGATGATGACGCCGGCGGTCCAGCCGACGGAGTCGCGCAGGGACGAACTCGCCAGCTCCACCAGGCCGCCGGCGTACGCCTGGGCGATCTTGTAGCCGACAGCCGCGATGACGGTGACCTTGGCCATCGCCTTGAGCCACTCGAACACCGCCTGCATCGAGAACAGCTTCTGCTTGAGGCCGTTGATCGGGTTGAGCTTGTTGGGATCGGGCTCCAGCGGCTTCCAACTCCACACCAGGCCGACCTGCGCGATGGCCAACAGCAGGCCCGCGATCATGCCCGCGAGCACGATCGGCCCCGACATCCACAGCGTGTTCTTCAGGCCCAGCTTCATGAGCCCGTAGGGGTCGGCGAGGAACAGATCGGAGTTGGCGGGGGCGACGCCAAGAAACTGACGCGCGAGGTCCTCGCACGCCGAGATGATGGCCGGGGTCCACGCGAACATCGCCAGCCCGACCGCCAGGAGCACGCCCGTGGAGGCGAGGTCGCGGCTCTGGGCGACCCGCCCCTTCTCGCGGAAGTCCTTCCGACGTTTGTCGGTTGGTTCTTCTGTTTTGTCTTGTCCCTTGTCTTCGTCCGACATGTCAGCTGCCCACCATCGACAGCATGAGAGATCGGAGCCCGTCGCCGTACGTGAGGACCGCAGCGGCGAGGGCGGGGATGGAGACGGCGATGGCGAGCATGCCGGCGGCAGCGTTGGCGGGCAGGCCGACGCTGAAGTAGATGTTCATCTGCTGGGCGAAGCGGGTCACCAACGCGGCGATGATGTTCAGCACGAGCACCGCGGCGACGACCGGCATGGAGATGCGCATGCCGTCGCGCAGGATCGAGTCCATCACCTCCGACATCTGGGATCCGGCCAGGACCGACAGCGCGCCACGCCCCGCGGGGGCGGCCTCGAAGCTGTCGTGCAGCCCCAGCAGGATCTGGTGGTGGAGGTTCAGCGACAAGAAGATGAGGAAGCCGCCGGCCTGCACCAGCCGGGTGGTGATGACCTGCTGGCTGTTGGTCAGCGGGTCGAACTGCATGGCGATGGCGAGCTGGGCGTTGACGCCGACGAACGTGCCGACGATGTCCAGCAGCGCCATCACGAGCGTGGCCGCGAACCCCATCGCCCCGCCCAGCAGCAGCTCCGACAGCAACGCCAGCGCCAGCGGCCCCGCGTCCCAGGTGACGGCGGTCACGTCCACCCCCACGGCGGGGGCGATGACGATGCTGAGCCCGATCGCGAGCACCATGCGCACAGGCACCGGCACGGTGGAGGCCGACACCAGGGGCGCGGTCTGCAGCACCCCGCCGATGCGCGCGAACGCCATCAGCAGGACGAACAGCTCCGGTCCAACCTGGAGGTCGATCCCCAGCATCAGGAGCGCGGTTGGCTCCCCCGGACCGAGGCGCGCGAGGCGGAACCGGCCGAGGTCGAGGCGGAAGGACGACGCGCATCGGACATGCGCGAGGACGACCAACGAGGAGATCGGCCGGAGGCGCCCGCGCGGCGACGGGAGGGGGAGTGAACCTCGCTCCTCACAGCGCGCCGCCTCGGCTGACGAGGTCGAAGATGGCGTAGGTGAAGCGGGCGATCGTGTCGAGCATGAAGCTGGCGAAGAGCACCACGCCGGCGAACACGGCGAGCATCTTCGGCACGAACACCAGGGTCATCTCCTGGATCTGCGTGGCCGCCTGGACGATCGACACGATGAGGCCGACGGCCATCGACACGAACAGCAGCGGAGCGGCGAGGTACAGCGTGGTGCGCACGCTCTCCTGGACCAGGGCAACGATGAAGTCAGAGGTCATGGCGGAGGCCTACGCGAAGCCCGCGACCAAGCTGCCCACGAGCAGGTTCCAGCCGTCCACGAAGACGAACAGGAGCAGCTTGAAGGGCAGCGAGATCACGATGGGGGGGAGGACCATCATGCCCATCGCCAGGAGGACGGTGGCCACGACGAGGTCGATGATCAGGAAGGGGATGTAGATGAGGAAGCCGATCTGAAACGCGGTCTTCAGCTCGCTGATCATGAACGCCGGCACGAGGGCCCGGGTGGGCACGTCAGCGCGGGTCTCGGGGCGGCTGGAGTGGGACATCTGGAGCATCAGCGCCAGGTCCTTCTCGCGGGTGTTGCGCATCATGAAGTCGCGCATCGGACCCATCGCCGCGGTCAGCGCCTGGCCTTCGGTCATCATCCCGTCGAAGTACGGCTCCACCGCCACGTCGTTGACGCGGTCGAAGGTCGGCGCCATCACGAACCAGGTCAGGAACAGCGCGAGGCCGACCAGCACCTGGTTGGGCGGGGCCTGCTGGACGCCGACGGCCTGGCGGAGCAGGCCGAAGACCACGATGAGCCGCGTGAACGACGTCATCGACAGCACGATGGCGGGGGCGATGGCCAGCAGCGAGAGCGTGACCAGCAGCTTGACCGCGGTGGAGGCGCCGGCGCCGCCGGTGACCGCGTCGCCCAGCTCGTTGGCGCCCAGGTCGATCATCAGGCTGCCGTCCTGGGCCATCGCCTCGGGGGCGAAGCCGAACAGCGCCAGGGTGCCCAGGGAGATGAGGCCGCTCAGCACGGCGCGGGGGAGGCGGCGGCGGGGACGCTCGTCCGCCTCGGGGGCGGCGCTGTCGGTGCCGGTGCGGCCCAGGGTGGCGAGGCGGGCGGGGCGGTCATCGCGGACCTGCATCGTCTCCCGGCCGCGGGCGGCGCGGAGCTGGGCGAGCACGGTCTCGGCGGCGTGCGCGGCCTGCTCGTCGAGGTCGGCGTCGGCGTTGTGAGCGATGCGCTCCTTCTCGTCGGCGGTGGCGCCTTCCATCCACCACGGGTCGTCGTCGGCTTCGTCCTCTTCGATCGCCGTGGGCGCCTCGGGGGCGGGGTCGGCGGTGCGCTGCCACGCGGCCATCAACTGGGCGGCGTTGGGGAGCGCGGCCGGCGCGGGGGCCGCATCGCCGGCGACGGGGAGCGCCTCGGCGATGGCCTCGGGGGCACCGGCGGGGAAGAGCGCGTCCAGGCTGGAGGGGACCGCGCCGGTAGCGGCGAGGGCGGGCGCGGTGGTTTCGGCGGAGCTCCAGGAGTGCAGGACGTCCATGCGCCCCTGGCTCACGCCGACGAGGAGGCGGGCGCCGTCGACTTCGAGGACGACGACCCGCTGGCCCGCGCCGACACTCGCCGTCGATCGCACGTCGATCGTGGGGCCAGAGTCGCGACGCGCACCGAGGTTCCCGGAGCGGAGCCGCTCCAGGAGGATGACCCGGGTCTTGGGGTGGACGAGCAGTCCAGCCACCAGGAACAGGCCGAAGATCAGCGCGGCGGTAGCGCGCGCCAGGGGATTGACAGCCGCGGTCTCGCCGGGCGTCGGGATGCTGACATCGTCAGCCGTAGCGGCCAACGGGGTGCCATCGAGGCGGGCCAGGAGGCTGGCCGGGAGCAGCTCGGCCTCGGCGGTAGCAACATCCGCCGCAACGGCGGAGGCGGAGGGGGGGAGGTTGGCGGGCGCGGCCGTCTTGGCCGGCCCGTCCAACGGCGCCGTCGTGGCAGTCGCGGGGGCCGAGGGTCCATCCTCGGGCTGATCCTCGCGCACGATGGCCGTCGTGGCCGCCGCGTGTCCCTCCGCTGTCTTGTTGCTGACGGCCGTCCTGGCCGTGGCGCGTCCTGCAGGAGTCGAGGTCGTCTTGACCTCCCCCCGAACCGCTTCCGGTTCCATCGCCACCATGGCGTCCTGAACCGCGGGAGGCGGGACAGGCTCTCCACCCTCATCGGCGGCGTACGCGACGCCGGTGATGCAAGCGAGGAGGAGGGTGGCGGCGATGTGGGGGGCCATCGTTGGCATTCGGCTCTCCGTCGAGGTACGCAGACCCTCTCTTCAAGGCCCGTGCCAATCGGGTTACGATGCGTCGCTGTGCAGCGTTTCCTCTTCCTGACCGTGCTCATCGCCCTGCTCGGAGCCCCCGTGAGCGTCAAAGCTTCGTCTCCCCCTGACTTCGACGCCGTCTGGAACTACGGGGACCCCGCCGCGACCGAGGCCGCGTTCCGCGAGTTCGAGGCCAAGGCGGCCGACCAGTCCCTCGAATACCGGCTCCAGCTGCAGACCCAGATCGCCCGCACCCACTCGCTGCGGGCGCAGTTTGACGAGGCCCACGCGGTGCTGGACGAAGTGGAGAAGGCGCTGACGGACGCCACCCCGGTGGCGCAGGTCCGCTACCTGCTGGAGCGCGGGCGAACCCACAACTCGTCCGGGAACACCAAGGATGCGCGCGCGGCGTTCGTACACGCGTGGATGCGCGCTCAGGAGATCGGCGAGGACTTCCACGCCGTGGACGCCGCCCACATGGTGGCGATCGCCGATCCCAGCGAAGCGATGCAGTGGAACGAGCGCGGCCTCGAGTTGGCCCGCGCCTCCAAGGACGAGCGGGCGCGCAACTGGAAGGGCTCGCTGCTGAACAACGTCGGCTGGACGCACTTCGAGCGCGGCGACTACGACAAGGCGCTGGCGACGTTCGAGGAGGCGCTGGCGTTCCGCAAGGAGCAAGGCAAAGCGGGGCCGATCAAGGTCGCCCGGTGGACGGTCGCGCGCACGTGGCGGGCTCAGGGGAAGCTGGCCGAAGCGCTGTCGGAGCAGCAGGCGCTGCTGAAGGAGTCCGGGGACAAGCCCGATCCCTACACCTGGGAGGAGATCGCCGAGTGCCTGCATGCGCTGGACCGGACCGACGAGGCCCGCCCCTGGTTCGCCAAGGCGCACGAAGCGTTGAGCGCCGATCCCTGGATGGTCGCGAACGAAGCTGAGCGGCTCGCGCGGTTGGCCCAACTTGCGCAGCCGGGTGGGGACTGATTGAATCGGAGGCCATGAGCAAGATCTCCGTCCGCCACGAGCACACGCTAGACCTCGAAGAATCCCGCAACCGCATCGAGCACTTCGAGTCGTACATGGGGAAGTACGGCGCCAAGCTGGTGTGGAGCGGGAACAACGCGGAGCTCAAGGGGCCCGGGGTCGGTGGCGGCGTCGTCATCGCCGACAAGGTCGTCGAGATCACCATCAAGCTGGGGATGCTCGCGCGCGCCGCGGGCGTCGACCCGGCGCGGCTGGAGAACTCGATCAAGAAGCGCCTCAACGGCGCGTTCCACCCGGACGGTCCGTAGCTGTAGCCGACCGGCTGGCCGCTTGAGCTAGCCTGCGCCTCCATCCACCACCTGGGAGGCGCACGTAGATCCTTTTCTCGGTCAGATCATCATGTTTGGGGGCAACTTCGCCCCGCGCGGCTGGGCGCTGTGTGACGGGCAGTTCCTGTCGATCAGCTCCTACCCGGCGCTCTTCTCCATTCTGGGCACGTACTACGGCGGCGACGGCCGGTCCACGTTCGCCCTTCCCGACCTGCGCGGGCGGGTGCCCAAGCACATCGGAAACGGTCCCGGCCTGAGCCCGGTCAACATCGGTCAGAAGGGCGGCTCGGAGACGGTGACCCTGACCAACGCCCAGCTCCCTGCGCACAGCCATGCCGTCGCCGACAAGGCAGGCAGCGGCAGCATCGCGGTGGGGGGGAGGCTCCGGTGCGGCGGGCAAGATCTCGGTCGGCACCCAGGGCGGCGACCAGGCCGTCTCCGTGATGCAGCCCTACCTCGGCGTGAACTACATCATCGCCCTTCAGGGCGTCTTCCCCTCGAGGAGCTGAGGTGTCCGCCTCACGCTCGAAGGGGCCCAACCGACGGCAGGTCGGCGGCGGCAGCGCGGCGGCGATCGCACTCGCAGCGGCCGCGCCGGCGGTCGCGACGGCCGCCGTTCCTGGAGCTCGTCCGCGCGCCATCGTCTTCGGGACGGAGCCTGCTCCCACCGATCCCACACCCTGGGATGCACGCTCCGTCGAACACCGCGTAGTCGGTCCGGGGAGGCGGTCCATCGGCTGCTTCGGCCTCGACGGCGCCGGGCTGAACGGGCCTTGCGCCGCGGTCCCGGGTGCCGATGGGACCGTCCACGTCATCGACCGGGGCAATGCCCGCATCCAGGTGTTCTCCGATGGCGGCAGCCACCTCCGCTCGTACGGAACCCCGGGGAAGGCCGCCTCGGATCGCTCCCCGGGCCAGTACGGCCCCGGCGAGCTGTTCGCGCCGCGAGCCATAGCGGTGGACGAGGCCGGGTTCGCGTACGTGCTGGACGCCGCTCCGGGGTACGTGCACGTGTTCGACGCCGAAGGGAACGCGGTCGATCAGGTCGTCGTTCAGGTGCGCGACACGCCCGCCGCGCCGATCGCCGCAGGGTGGCTCGAGGACGGTCGGCTCTACGTGCAGGTTCGGAAGGAGTAGCCCCCCACCGCTCAGGCCGGCGGCTCCTTCGCCAGCGCTCGCAGCACCTCCATGCCCCGCTCCAGCGTGGCCATGTCGCGCGCGTAGGTGACCCGGAAGTGGGTCGTGCGGGTGGAGAAGGCCCGCCCCGGCACGATCAGCAGCCCTCGGTCGATCGCCGCCCGGATGAACGTGACGTCGTCGCCCCACGGCACCTTCGGGAAGACGTAGTAGGAGCCGTTGGGCTTGACCGCTTCGTAGCCCGCGTCCACCAGCCCGTCGTAGAGGAAGTCGCGCTTGGCCCGAAACGCCTCGACGCGCGGCGTCAGGTCGATCGAGAAGGCCGCGAGGGCCCCCCGCTGGACCAGCGTCGGCGGGCACGTGAAGGTGAACTGCTGCAGGGTCCGCAGGCGGTCGATCAACTCCGCCGAGCCAGCGGCCCAGCCCAGCCGCCAGCCGGCCATGCCGAACGCCTTGCTCGTCCCCCCGATCAGCAGCGCCTCGGGCCCGAGGAAGTCCTTGATCGTGCTGTGCGGCTCCTCGAACGAGAACTGGTGGTACAGCTCGTCGCTGACCACCGCGATCCGCCGCTCCCGGCAGATGGCCGCCACCGTCGCCAGCTCGTCCGGCCGCAGGCACATCCCCGAGGGGTTGGCGGGCGAGTTCAGCACCAGCACCCGCGTGTTGTCAGTGATCTTGCTCAGCAGCGCCTCAGGGCGGAGGCGGAAGTCCGGATACAGGTCGTAGAAGACCGGCGTGGCGCCCGCGATGCGGGCCAGGGTCGGGTACAGCACGAAGTAGGGGTCGGGGAGCAGGACCTCGTCCCCACGATCCAGCAGCGCCAGGAACGCCAGCGTCAGCGCGCCGCTGGCCCCCGACGTCATCATCACCTTCTCGGCCGGGTCCAACCCGAAGTCCGCCTGCAGGTGCGCCGTCGCCGCGGCCACGACGTCAGCGTAGCCCTCGGTGGTGCTGTAGCCGCCGCAGCCCTCTTCGATGGCCGCCACCGTCGCCTCCCGGATCGGCGTGGGCACGTCGAAGTCAGCCTGTCCGATCGACAGGTCGATCGCGTCCGGCCGCTGCCGCCCGGCGTCGAACAGCTCGCGGATCTTGGAGGTCTTGACGCCCTCCATTCGCTCCGCGAACCGGAATGTCCAGGGTTCGCTCATGGGGTCGGCTGCTCGACCCAGAAGCGACGGAGGCAGCAGCTGTCACCGTCCGGAAGCGCTTCCAGCGTCTCCACCCGCAGCGTCGTGCCGCACGCTTCGTTGACGCGGTCCACGCTGGTGGAGAACCACATGTCGCAGCCGGGTCGGTCCTCCGCGAGCAGGTCGAGCCGCTTGTGCCAGTGGAACCAGGGGCAGTCGTGGTGGCGCACGAACGCTTCGTCGGCGCCTTCCCCGATCTCGACGATCGCGTCCTCGCCCATGCACTCGGACGACCACACGATGCTGGCCGCGACCTGGGCCGCGATCGGCTTGGAGCGGTCCAGCCGCTTGGCGTAGGCGGCGCCGGTCTGCACGCCGGTCAGTTCCCACATCTTGTCGGTGACCGCCGCGGGGTCCACGTCGGGGCAGAGGTCCGCCACCGCCGCCCGCCACGCGAAGTGCTGGGCGCGGGTGATCTGGCAGAGCACGTCGAACCGGTGCTGGAGGGGTTTGTCGCTCATGTCGCTTCCTCGTTCTTGGCCCGAAGCGCCGCGAGCAGCTTCTCGGGGGTGATGGGCAGGTCGTGGATCCGGACCCCGACCGCGTCGGCGATGGCGTTGGCGATGGCGGGGGCGGTGGGCACGAGCCCGGGCTCCCCGATCCCCTTGGCGCCGTACGGCCCCGTCGGCTCGTCCGTCTCGACGAACTCGAGCTCGATGGGGAAGTCCATCTCCACCGCCGTGGGGATCTTGTAGTCGGTGAAGTTCGGGTTGAGGATGCGCCCCCGCTCGGTCTTGACCTCTTCGTACAGCGCGTAGCCAACCCCCTGGGCGAGGGCGCCGATGGTCTGACCGCGCAGGATCTGCGGGTTGATCACCTTCCCCACGTCCAGCACGGCGGCCATCTTGAGGATGCGGACATCCCCGGTGTCGGTGTCCACCTCGACCTCGACGCCCTGCGTGCCGAAGGTGTAGCAAGCGGACATGTTGCCCTGGCCCTGCTCCCAGTCCGGCAGCTCGCTGGGGGGGTCGTAGAACGCCTCGACGGTGAACATCTGCCCGCCGCCATCGCGGAAGTGAGCAGCCCGGATCAGCTTGCCTAGATCCACCCGCAGGACCGGGTCGTCCGTGTTGCTCAGGAACACCTGGCCCTCGCGGAGATCGAACGCGTCGGCGTCGATTCGCGACCGCCAATCGAACGAGGGCGCGGGCGCGTCGGGGTCCCGCTTGCGCTGCTTGCGGAGCGCCTCCTCGACCAGCTGCGGGTACAGCTCGACCGCCGCCCGGAAGACCTTGTCGCGCAGCTTCGTGGCGCCCATCAGCAGCGCGTTGCAGGCGGTGAAGGCGCCCCGGCTGGCGTGGGTGCCGACGTCCCACGGGCAGGTGGAGGTGTCGGTCTGGTTGATGAAGACCCGGTCCGGGGCGACGCCGATCGCGTCCGCCGCGACGATCTGCAGCGAGCTGTGCAGCCCCTGCCCCATCTCGACCCCGCCGGAGCTGAGGTACAGGTTCCCCCAGTCGTCGAACCGCAGGATCACGCCGCTGGCGTCGCTGCGGTAGATGCGGCCGGAGCCGCCGACGTGGATCAGCGACGCCATGCCGACCCCGCGGGCGGTGCCGTCCGGAGCGCCCCGCTTGTTGTCCCAGTCGAGCCGCTCAGCGGTCTGCTCCAGGCACTCACGCAGGCCGCAGGTGGCGACCTTCAGCCCCATCGGGGTGACCTCGTTGGGCTCGTTGCAGTTGATCAGCCGCAGCTGAGCGGCGTCGATCCCGGCCTCCTCGGCGAGCTGGTCGAGGTTGCTCTCCAGGGCGAAGGTCAGCTCGGGGTTGCCGTACCCGCGCATCGCCTGGGCGTACGTGTTGTTGGTGTAGACGAGCTCGCAGTCGAAGTAGATGTTGGGCACGCGGTACAGCGAGGTGGCCGGCAGCAGCATCACGCTGGGGTAGGTCGCCCCCCACGAGCCGTAGGCGCCGTTGTCCTGCACGACGTGCACGTGGCGGAACGTCAGCCGCCCGTCGCGGTCGCAGCCCTGGGCCATGCGCACCGTCGCCGACTGCCGGGGGGACAGGTAGGCGAACTCCTGATCCCGGTTGTACTGCACCTTGACCGGCTTGCCCGTCTTCCAGGCCAGCAGGATCGAGATGTACTCGTAGCAGTGGGTGTCCAGCCCGGTGCCGAAGCCGCCCCCCAGCGCCGGCACGATCACGCGCGCGTTCTTGTTGCGCAGCCCCATCTGGGCGAGGGCGCCGTTGAAGTCGCGCTGGGCGAGGAACGGGATCTGGGTCTTGGCCCACACCGTGAGGTTCATCTGGGGGTCGAACTCGGCGATGCAGCCCGCCGTGCCCATGCACGTCTGCTGGATCAGCGGGGTCGACCACTCCCCCTCCGCCACGTACGCGGACGCCGCGCGCGCCTTCTCGACGTCGCCGGAGAAGTGTCGGAAGTGCACCGGCATCAGGTTGCTGGTCACCGGCCGCCCGCGCGGGTCGACGTCGTGGACCAGGGGGGCCCCCTCGGCCAGCGCCTCGATCGGGTCGAACACCGCCGGCAGCGGCTCGTACTCGACCTCGATGGCGGCGGCCGCTTCCGCCGCGATGTCCGGATCGATCGCCGCCACCGCCGCGATCTCGTCCCGGAACTGCCGGACCTTGCCCTTCTTCAGCGCCAGGTTGTCGCGGAGGAAGCCGAGGCGGACCTCGGGCGTGTTCTCGGCGGTGATCACCGCCCTCACGCCGGGGATCCGCTCGGCCTTGCTCGTGTCGATCCGGAGGATGCGCGCATGCGCGTGCTCGCTGAACCGGATGGCCCCGTGGAGCATGCCCGGGCGGACCGCGTCGCTGATGTACTCGGCGCGCCCCGTCGCCTTGGCGGCGGCGTCCGGCCGGGTGGGGCTGGTTCCCATGTAGGTCATCAGCTCCCCTCCCCTCGCAGCGCCGCGGCCCGGCGCACCGACTCGATGATCTGCGCGTACCCAGTGCACCGGCAGAGGTTGCCCACCAGCGCGTGCCGGATGTCGGCGTCGGCGGGGTCGGGGTCGGCGTCCAGCAGCGCCTTGCTCGCCATGATCATTCCGGGGGTGCAGAAGCCGCACTGGATGCCTCCGGCCTCCACGAACGCCTGCTGCTCGGGGGACAGCTCGCCGGGCGCGGGCGCGAGCCCCTCGATCGTCGTGACGGCCCGCCCCTCGACCTCGGCCGCGGGGAGCAGGCAAGCGTTGAACGGGTGGCCGTCCACCTGGACCGTGCAGGCGCCGCACTCGCCCTTGCCGCAGCCCTCCTTGGTGCCGCGATGGCCGAGGGGGCCGCGCAGCACGTCGAGCAAGAGCTCGGAGCCGACGAGGGAGCAGGAGACCTCCCGCCCGTTGAGGGTGAACCGGACTTCCATCACTCGCTCCCTTCGAACCGCGCCGCGAGGGCCCGCGTCGCGCGCTCGACGTAGACCCCGATGATCCGACGCCGGTAGTCCGCCCCGCCGCGGATGTCGGTGATCGGCGAGACCTCCTCCTCCGCGATGCGCCGCGCCTCCGCGATGCGTGCGTCCGTGGGGGGGTGACCGCACAGCGCCGCCTCCGTGGCGGGGAGCCTCATCGGGACCGGCGCCACCGAGCCGGCGGCGAACCGGACGTGGGTGCAGATCCCGTCGTTCATCACCAGGCCGGCCGCGACCGAGGCGATCGCGATGTCCATCGCCACGCGCTTCTTCTTGAGGAACGTCGTCTGCAGCCCCGGTTCGGGCGGGTCCACGTCGATGGACATCAGGAGCTCGTCCGCCCCCATCCGGGTCACCCCCGGCTCGGCGAAGAACTCCTCGAGGGCGAGCACGCGCTCCCCCTGGGGGCCGCGCAGCACCACCCGGGCGCCGTGGACGAGCAGCGCGGGGGCCGAGTCGGCGCAGGGGGCCGCGTTGCAGAGGTTGCCGCCGAGGGTCGCGCTGCTCCGAATCTGGGGCGACGCCATCTGGTTCATCGCGTCCGCGAGCACCGGCCAGCCCTCCCGCAGGGCGTCGATCGCGAGCAGGTCGGCGACCGACGCGGCGGCCCCCAGCCGTGCGCTCTGGGCCACCTCGGACCGGGTCAATTCGGCGATGCCGCGCAGGGAGATCAGCGCCGACGGACGCGGCGCCCCGCCCTTGAGCCGAACCATCACGTCGGTCCCCCCGGCGATGAAGCGCGCCCCCGGCAGGGACGCCTTGAGCTCCAGGGCGGCCTCCAGGCTGGTCGGGCGGTGGTACGGCAGAGGGTGCATGCGGGTTCCGTTCAGGCCACGACGCCGGCGGCGCGCAGCCGCTCGGTCTCGTCCGGGGCGAGCCCCACCTCGGCGAGCAGCGAGCCGGTGTGCTCGCCGTACGCGGGGGCGAAAGGCAGGGTGGAGTCGATGGCGGCGAGGTGGTCGGTGTCGACCGCAGCGGGGGGCAGGCGCACGACGCGGCCGTCGGGGGCGACGGTGCGCAGCGCCGTCTCCTGGACGAACGGGAGCTCCATCACCCCCTCGATCGGGGTGATCGGACCGTGGGGGATGGCGGCCGCGGCCAGGGCCTCGCCGGCCTCCTGGGAGGTCATCCCGGAGGTGACCCCACCGATCAGCCCGTGGAGGTCGTCCTTGTGCGTGCGGCGGCCCTCGTTGGTGGCGAACCGCGGCTCGTCCAGGGCGGCGAAGCGGGGGTGCGCGGCGAACCGGCCCCACTGGGCGTCGCTGCCGATCGCCACGTAGATCCAGCCGTCGGCCGTCGGGTAGGCGTTGACGGGGATGAACTGGCGGTGCTCGTTGCCGGACCGCCGCAGCTCGTCCGGCGGGCTCCCCATGTCGAGCATCGGCAGGAAGGTGTGCAGCCAGGAGGTCGCGGCGCGGGCCATCGAGACGTCGATGCAGCGGCCGCCCCCACCCTCGGACCGCTGCCACAGCGCGTGGATCACCTGGGTGAACGCCTCGTCGCCGGCCTTGAGGTCGATGATCGGGGGACCGCACTGGGTCGGGGGCCCGTCCGCGGGGCCGGTCAGGTCCATGTACCCGCAGACCGCCTGGAGCACCGGGTCGTAGCCGGGCACGTTCGGCCGATCCAGGCCCATCGCCGAGATGCCGCACCAGATCAGGTCGGGGTTGCAGGCCTGGAGCGTGGCGGCGTCGATGCCCAGCGCCTTATGGCGGGACGGCATCGTGTTCGTGCAAAACACGTCCACCGGCAGCTCGCGGATCAGGCGGTGCAGGACCGCGCGCCCCTCCTCGGTCTTGAGGTTGACCGCGATCGCCTCTTTGCCCGCGTTCGGCGCGACGTAGTAGCTGTGGCGGTCCTCGCCCGCGACCGGCCGGCCGATGTACCGGTTGGGGTCGCCCTTGCTCACCCGGCTCGGCACGGGCGTCGGCTCCAGCCGGATCACCCGCCAGCCGAGGTGGACCATGCGCAGCGTCGCGTACGACATGCTCAGCGCCTGCTCCAGGCTCAGGACGACGGGGGTGGCCATCAGAACCTCACCGGCTCGGCGTACGTGCCGAAGATGTCCTTGAGGGCGCCGACCACCTCGCCGACCGTGGCGTAGACCTCGACCGCGTCCAGGATCACGGGCATTACGTTGGCGCCGGACTCAGCCGCTCCGCGCACCCGCTGCAGGGCGGTCGCGACCGCCGCGTCATCCCGCTGCTCCTTGACGGCGGCGAGGCGGCGCAACTGCTTGTCGGCCTCCTCGCGGCGGTAGGGGTGGAACTCGACGTCCTGGTCGACCTCGCCCTCATCCACGTGGAGGTTGACGCCGACCTTGGGGAACTCGCCGGAGCGGAGCCGCCGCTCGAGCTGGTAGGCCTGCCGGTTCACCTCGGCTTGAGCCCAGCCGCTGGCCACGGCGTCGACGATGCCGCCCTGCCGCTCCAGCTCGGCCATCTGCTCCCGGATCAGCTCCTCCATCTGGTTGGTCGTCGTCTCGACGAACCAGGAGCCGGCGAGCGGGTCGACCGTGTCGCACAGCCCGATCTCGGTGGCGAGGATCTGCATCGTGCGCAGCGACAGCCGGGCCGCGTCCTCCGAGGGGATGGTGTAGGCCTCGTCCCAGCTGCACAGGGCCATGGTCTGGGTGCCCGACAGCGCGCTCGTCATCGCGTAGTAGGCGCCGCGCACGATGTTGTTGTGCGGCTGCTGGATGGTCAGCCCGCCGCCGCCGCCGCCGGCGATCATGCGCAGCCGCATGGCCTTGGGATCGGTGACGCCGTAGCGCTCCTTCAGCAGGTGCGCCCACAGCCGGCGGCCGGCCCGGAACTTCGCGACCTGCTCCCAGAGGTTGCCGTGGATGTCGAAGTTGAAGGTCAGCCCCGCCGCGCAGCGGTCCGCCGACAGCCCCCGGGCGATCGCCCGCTCGAGGTAGGCGCAGGCGATCGACAGGCCGTAGCCCATCTCCTGGGCAGGCGTCGCCCCCGACTCCCGCACGTGGTAGCCGCAGACGCTGACCGGGCTGTACTTGGGGGCGTGCTCGGCGCAGAACTCCATCGTGTCGACCACGAGCCGCACCGACGGCTCGACCGGGAAGATCCAGGTCCCCCGACCGATGAACTCCTTGAGGATGTCGTTCTGGGCGTTGCCCCGGAGCTTGTTCAGCTCGTAGCCGCGCTTGCGCGCCATCGCGAAGTACATCGCCATCAGCGCGACGGCCGAGCCGTTGATGGTCATCGACACCGTGATGGCGTCCAGATCGATCCCCGCGAACGCCTCCTCGACGTCCGCGAGCGTGTCCACCGCCATACCGACCCGGCCGACCTCGCCCCGGGCCATCGGGTCGTCGCTGTCGAGCCCGCACTGCGTGGGCAGGTCGAACGCCACGTTCAGCCCCGTGTTGCCGTGCTTGATGAGGTACTGGAACCGCTCCTGGGTCTCGGCGGCGGTGCCGAAGCCGGAGTACTGGCGCATGGTCCAGGGGCGGGCCCGGTACATGTGGCGGTGCACGCCGCGGGTGAATGGGTACTCGCCCGGCTCCCCCACGCCGTCGAGGCCGCCGGTCCGCTCGACGTCGTCGGCGGTGTAGATCGGCTGGATCTCCAGCCCGGACTCCCACACGAGCGGGCGCATGGTCGGCTTGGGACGGCTCACGCGGGGACCTCCTGTTCGATGAAGGCGACGATGTCGTCGAAGTCGGAGCCGGTCGGGAACACGCCGCCGACTCCGAGCGCCTGGAGCGCGGGGATGTCTCGGCGCGGGATGTTGCCGCCGACCATCCACAGCAGGCCCTTGAGCAGGCCCCGACGGTCGAGCTCCTCGCGGAGTTGCTCGCACAGCGGGACGTGCGCGCCGGACAGCACGGACAGGCCGACCACCGCGACGTCCTCCTCGTCGGCGGTCGCCGCGATCGCTTCGGCCGACTGGCGCAGGCCGGTGTAGATGACCTCCATGCCGGCGTCGCGGAGGGCGCGGCACAGGATCTTGGCGCCGACGTCGTGCCCGTCGAGGCCCGGCTTGGCGATCAAGACGCGGATGCGGCGGGTCATCGGCTGAGCTCCTTGGCGATGTTGACCCGGAGGATCTCGGACGTGCCGCCTCCGATCAGGGTGAAGCGGATGTCCCGGAGGTACCGCTCGATGGGGTACTCCTCGGCGTAGCCGTAGCTGGCGAGCACCCGCGCGGCCCGCTCGCACACCCGGTGCGCCGCCTCGGACGCGAACAGCTTCGCCATCGACGCCTCGTGCGCGTTGGGGAGCCCCTGGTCGGAGCGCCACGCCGCCCAGCGCGTCATCTGGCGGGCGGCGGCGAGGTCGACGGCCATGTCCGCGAGGTGGGCCTGGATCGCGCCGAACCGGTTGATCGGCTTGCCGAACTGGGTGCGCTGCCCGGCGTACACCACCGTGTCGTTCAGCGCCGCCTGGGCCGTGCCCACCGCCAGCGCGGCCGTCATCACCCGGATCTCCGCAAGCAGGTCCCGCAGGTAGCTGGTCCCCTTGTCCTGCTCGCCCAGGAGCGCGGTCGCGGGGGTGTTCTCGAAGGAGACCTCCGAGGTCACCGACGCCCGCACGCCCATCTTGCCGATCGACCGACCGACGACGAGGCCGGCGGCGCCCCGCTCGACGAGGAAGACGCTCAGCGCCCGCTCGCCCGTGCGCGCGAACACCGTGAACAGGTCCGCGGAGGGGGCCGACGTGATCCAGGTCTTGGCCCCCGACAGCAGCCAGGTGCCGTCCTTGTGTGCCGCCCGCGTCGTCATCGAGAAGAGGTCCGAGCCGGCGTCCGGTTCGGTCATGCAGACCGTGCCCAGCAGCTCGCCCCGGACCACCGCGCCGATCAGCCGCTCCCGCAGCGCGCCGTCGGTGAACCGGTGCAGGAACGTCGTCCCCATCAGCGACTGCATGGCGCAGGCGGCCGCCACCGAGAGGCTCCCCCGGGCCAGTTCCTCGGTCGCGAGCGCGTACGACACGACGTCCATCCCGGTGCCGGCGGGCTCGGGGTAGCGCATGCCGAAGTAGCCCAGCTCGCCGACCTTGGCGAGCAGCTCACGCGGGATCGCTCCGGCCTTGTCGAGCTCGCCCGCGATCGGCCGAATCTCGCGATCGGAGAACTCGGCGAACGTGCGCCGGACGGCCTCCTGGGTGTCGGTGAGGGCGAAGTCCACGTCAGCCCCGCAACTCGGCGGTGGTGGCCTCGTCCAGCTCGAGCGTGTCCGGGTCGATCGCCACGCCGTACTGCTCGCGCGCGGCCTCCGGGCTGGTGACGCCGTCCCGCACCTCCTTGTGCACGAGGGCGGCCGGCCGCTCGTGGGGGCTACCGTAGCCGCCTCCGCCGCCGGCGGTCTGCACGTACAGGGTCCCCTTGGGGATGCCGGTCAGCAGGTCCTTGCTCGTGGGCACCCGGACCTCGCCGTCCGGCAGGCGCAGCTCGATGCGGTTCAGCGTGCCGTCGCCCCCGCCGAAGAGGCCGAACGCCGGCTCGACGTCGCCGTCTCCGAACGTGACGATCTGGGTGTCGTCGCTGCCGACGACGTAGCGGGTCTCGACCCCCAGCCCGCCGCGGTACTGGCCCGCGCCGGCCGAGTCGGTGAGGTACTCGTGCAGCAGGAGCCGGTGAGGCGTCATCTGCTCGAACATCTCGTAGTCCTGGTCGAGGATGCCGCCGGAGGCGTCGATCATGCCGATGTGGTCGTAGCCGTCGGTGTCGCAGGTGGCGCCGCTGCCCCCCTTGAGCCCCATGAAGAGGATGTCGACGTAGGCGTCGTCGCGGCGGGGGTGGTCCCCGGTGCTCAGCGAACACAGCAGGTTGTTCCAGCCGGCGGTGACCCGCTCCGGCACCACCGGCGCCAGCGCGCGGATGATGGCGTCGGCGTTCGGCGGGCAGAGGTGGTTGCCGAAGGTCGTCGCAGCCGGGTAGGCGGCGTTGAGCACGGTCCCCTCGGGGATGACGATCTCCAGCGGCTGGATCATCCCGTGGTTGTGCGGGATGTCGGGGTTCACCATCTGCAGGAAGGTCAGCACCGTGGCCGACGCGCTCGAGGTGTAGGTGCCGTTGACGAAGCCGTTGGTCTGGGGGTCGGTGTCGGTGTAGTCGAACGTGACCCGCTCGTCCTCGACCCGGACGGTGACCCGGATCTGGTAGGTCGAGCCGGGGTTCTTGCCGTCGAAGTAGATCGTCGCTTCGCCCTTGTACTCCCCGTTGGGGATGGCCCGAATCTCGGCCTCTATCATGCTGCGGGCGGCGTCGAAGAGGGCGAGCTTGTGGCGCTCGAAGACGTCCAAACCGTACTTGTCGATGAGGGCCAGCAGCCCCCGCTCGCCGACGGTGCAGGCGCCGATCTCGGCCCGCATGTCCTCGGCCACGATGTCGAGCCGGATGTTCGCGAAGATCAGGTCCCAGACGTCCTCGCGGAGCTCGCCGCGCTCGTAGACCTTCACCGCGGGGATGCGCAGCGCCTCCTGCCAGACCTCGGTGGCGTTGGGGTTGTAGCCCCCCCGCACGTTGCCTCCGATGTCGGCCATGTGGCCCTTGGCGGCGGCCCAGGCGACGAGGGTCTCGCCGTGGAAGATCGGCTTGAAGCAGGCGACGTCGTTGTTCTGGTTGCCCAGGGTGAACACGTCGTTGTGGAAGAAGACGTCGCCGGGGTAGACGCGGCCGGCGAACTTCTTGGCGATGAACTCGCAGACCGGGCCGAGCGAGAAGCTCAGGATCGGCAGGTTCTCCGTCTGCTCCAGCATCCGCCCTTCGGCGTCGTACAGCCCTGTCACGAAGTCTTTCGCTTCGCACAGGATCGGCGAGCGCGTCGTCTTCTCCATGGTCAGCGACATCTCGTCCGTGATCGCCTTGAGCGCTCGGCCGAGGATGGAGACGAGGATCTTGTCGATGGTCGGCTCAGGCATGTCCGCCCTCCCGCACCTGCAGCACGATGCTCCCGAGGGGGTCCACGGTGGCGGCGTAGCGGGCGCTGACGAAGATGGTGGTGTCGGTCCGCTCGATGAGGGCGGGGCCGGCGATGACGCCGCCGGCCAACAGCGCGTGGCCGTCGTAGACCGGGACCGACTCGAAGCGGGACCGGTCGGGCACCCACGCCCGCCGCTCCCCCGTGCGGGCAGCGCTGGCGTCGGGGCCGCCGTGCTCCAGCCGGGGCAGCCGGGGCCGCTCGGTGGTGCCGACGGACCGCACCCGCACGTTGATCAGCTCGAGCCCGGTGCCGGCGTCGGCGAGGTCGTACCCGTACAGCCGGTCGTGGGCGGCGTGGAACGCGGCAGCGACGGCTTCGAGGTCCCCGCTGACCACGGCGGCGGCGTCGATGGGGACCGTGACCTCGTGGTACTGCTTGAGGTACCGCAGGTCGAGGGCGACGTGGTGCTCGATGCTCTCGGCACCCTCCAGGGTCAGCTGGCGCGCGCCCTCCCCGCTCATCGAGTCGACCATGCCCGCGAGCACCGTCGGGTCGATGGAAGCGAGCGGGCCGATGCACGACCGGACGAAGTCGTGCTGCAGATCCGACAGGAGCATGCCCGTGGCGCACAGCGTCGAGGCGGTGCGGGGCACGATGAGGGTCGGGATCTCCAGCTCCGCGGCGATGGCGCAGGCGTGCAGGCCGCCGGCCCCGCCGGCCACCACCATCGGGAACTCCCGAGGGTCGAGGCCGCGCTTGATGGTCACCTCGCGCACGCCGAAGGCCATGTTCGTGTTGATGACCGCGTACATGCCGGCCGCCGCTTCGTCGACGGACAGCCCGAGCGGATCGGCGACGTGCTCGGCGATGGCGGCCCGGGACTTGTCCAGGTCCAGCGGGAGGGAGCCCCCCGCGAAGGCCGCCGGGTCGAGGTAGCCCAGGACCAGGTCAGCGTCGGTGCAGGCCGGCAGCGTGCCGCCCCGTCCGTAGCAGGCGGGCCCGGGGAGGGCGCCGGCGGACGCCGGTCCCATGCGCAGCAGGCCACCCGCGTCGATCCAGCCGATGGAGCCACCCCCGGCGCCGATCGTCGCGATCTCGAGCATCGGCAGGGCGATGCGGAGCCGGTCGATCTCGCCGTCGCTGCTCAGGGCCGCCGAGCCGCCACGGACCAACGACGCGTCGAAGCTCGTGCCCCCCATGTCGACCAGCAGGCAGTCCTCGTGATCGAGGGCCCCCGCGTACGCCGCCGCCGCACGCGGTCCCGCCGCGGGTCCGCTCAGCAGGGTCGTCGCCGGCCGGGATCGCACGACCTCGGGCAGCGCCACGCCGCCGTTGCTCTGCATGATCAGGAGGATGCCGCCGAAGCCGGTCTCGGACAGGCGGGACAGCAGGCTGGCGAGGTAGTCGCGCAGCACCGGCCCGATGTAGGCGTTCAGCACCGTGGTGGAGACCCGCTCATAGAACCGGATCGTCGGCATCACCTCGGACGAGATGCTCAGCCACGCATCCGGCAGCTCCTCGCGCAGCACCTCGGCGACGGCCTGCTCGTGGCGGCCGTCGGCGTAGGCGTGCATGAAGCAGATCGCGACGGCGTCGATGCCTTCGGCGCGGAACGTGCGCGCCGCGGCCCGCACCTCCTCCAGTGACAGCGGCTCGATCTCGGCCCCCGTGCAGTCCAGCCGGCCGGGCACCGCGAGTCGGAGCCGACGGGGCACCAGCGGCACCACGTTGGTGTAGCGGTTGTCGTACTGCCGCTCCCGGATGCCCCGCCGCATCTCCAGGGCGTCGCGCACCCCGGCGGTGGTGACGAGGCCGGTGCGGGCGCCTCCCCGGGTCAGCGCCGCGTTGGTCGTCACGGTGGTCCCGTGCACGATCAGGCTGGTCTGCGCGGCCAGCTCGGCCGTCGAGATCCCGCGGGACTCGGCGATGGCGCGCAGCCCCGCGAGCACGCCCAGCGAGGGGTCCTGGGGCGTGGACAGGACCTTGAAGGTCTCCGCGTCGGAGTCCCCGGACCACAAGAACAGGTCCGTGAAGGTGCCTCCGACGTCGATGCCGATGCGGTAGCTCACGAGGTCATCGCTCCCCGGCCGGCCGCGAACGCCCGCCTGTTGGATTCGAGGTACTTCGGGGGGGAGCGCTGCTCGAACTGAGCGAGCACGGCGTCCCCCGCGAACGGTAGCCAGGACTGCGAGGCGAGCACCCCGAGCATGGCGGCGTTGATGGGGCCGGACCCTCCCCCGTCCGACGCGAGGGCGCGTCCGTCCACCGCGACGAGATCGGCGACGAGGGGGCGGATGGTGTCGAAGATGCCGTCGGGGTCGGGGTACTCGGCCCCCTGCAGCGCCATCGGGGTCGGCACGATGTGCGCGCGGCTGACCGCCACCCGGCTCCCGGGGTGCAGCCGGGGGCGCGCCCGGAGCAGCTCCAGCGGCTCCAGCGCAACGACCACGTCGGCGCCTCGGAGCGGCAGGAAGGGGCTGTCCCCGGGGCCGATCACGACGGTCGACTCCACGCTCCCGCCCCGCTGGGACATCCCGTGGATCTGACCGATCCGGACCGGCAGGCCGGACGCCCTGGCCGCCTCTCCGATCACCCGCGCCGCCGTGATCGCGCCCTGGCCCCCGACCCCGACGACCAGCACCGACACCGTCGGGAAGGACGCGGTCATGGGCGGGCCTGCAGGTCGGGCACGATGGCGCCGTTGGGGCAGATCGAAGCGCACGCGCCGCATCCGGTGCACAGCGTCGGGTCGATCTGGATCTGACCGCCGGAGACGAAGAAGGCGGGGCACCCGAACGTGTCGAGGCAGGCCCGACAGGTGCCGCACGTGCCGCAGATCATGCAGCGTCCGGCCTCCGCCTTCGCCTCGGCTTCACTGAAGACGCCGACCACCTCCTGCGACCGACTGCGCGCGGCGATCGGCAACTCCGGGGGGCGATGAGGCGCGCCCGCATCGGCCCGCACGATGGGCAGCGCCGCGGAGCCCGCATCCGGCCACCCCGGCACGGGCGGGGGGGCCCGGCGGTCGGCGGCGTCTCCGCGGTGGTCCTTGTCCAGCCCCCACGCGGCCCGCATGCCCTGCGCCACCGCGTCGGTGACCGTGCGCGGCCCCGGGGTGACGTCGCCGGCGGCGAACACGCGCGGGTGGGAGGTGCTGCCGGTGTGGGGATCGACAGTGATGGTGCCGCCGGGGCCGACCTCGAACTCGGGATCGCCGGCCTGCCACAGCCCCTGCTCGACCTGCTGCCCGACCGCGAAGACGACCAGATCGGCGCCGAGGAGCCGGTCCACGGTGCCGTCGGTCGCGTGACCGCGCACGCCCCGGTCCGCGCCTCCCACGAGGGCGGTGGGTTCGAAGCCGGGGATCAGCTCGACCCCCTCCTGGGACGCCGCCTCGGCTTCGTGCACGAGGGCGGGGATGCGGGCTGCGCGCTCGACCACGCGGACCTGGGTCGCGCCCGCTCGGATCGCGGTGCGGGCGACGTCGATGCCGGCGTTGCCGCCGCCGATCACCACCACCCGCAGGCCCGCGGCGGAGGCGCCGGCTTCGTCGAGGAACGGCAGGGCGTCCATGCGGTCGGGGAGGCCGTCGCCCTCCTCCTCCAGCGGGGCGGTGCCCGGCCGGTAGGCGCCGACCGCGAGCAGCACGCGGTCGAACTCGGCGAGCAGCTCGCCCAGTCGAAGGTCCCGACCGAGCGCGCGGCCGCCGACGAACTCGACGCCGAGGGCGAGGATCCGGCGGACGTCGCCGGCGAGGGCGTCCTCGGGGAGGCGGAAGTCGGGGATGCCGAACCGAAGCAGGCCTCCGGGCGCGTCGGCCCGGTCGAACAGGGTGGCGGCCCAGCCCCGCGTGCGCAGCTCGTGCGCGGCGGCGAGCCCGGCCGGTCCGGCGCCCACGATCGCGACGCGGGCCCCGTGCAGCTCCTCGATCTCCGGCTCGTGCGCCCCCTGTTCGTGCTCGACGACGAACCGCTTGAGGTCGTTGATCGCCACCGGACCGTCGAGGCTGGCTCGCGCGCAGGCGTCCTCGCAGGGGCGGTGGCACACGCGGCAGACGGTCTCGGGCAGCGGCAGCCGGGTGGTGATGAGCTCGAGCGCGTCGCCGTACCGGCCCGCCGCGATGTGGCCGGCGTAGCCCTGGATGCACAGCCCCAGGGGGCACGCGGTGGCGCAGGGGGCCACCGAGACGGCCTCGGACGGCGGCCGCTCCAGGTCGAGGGCGCGGCTCCGGGCCATGGCCCGCTCGGTCGCGGGGACCGGAACCTGGTCGCACTCCAGCCCGCAGCCGCCCCGCCCGCAGGCGCTGCACAGCGACTGGTCGATTTTGTACGCGGGGCCCGGGTACAGGTCCTCGCCGCTCTCGGCGCGGTGGTGCACCGGGCAGGGCCCCTCGGCCACCAGCACGCTGGTCCCGGTGGCGTCACGGGCCCGCTCGAAGGCGCCCACGGCGGCGGCCAGATCCATCGGATCGAAGACCTCGACGTGCTTGGCCCCGAGGGCCCGGCAGACGTCCGCGATCGACGCGGTGCGCTCCTGCTGGCCGAAGATCGGAAGGCCCGGGCTCTCCTGGAAGCCCGTCATCGCAGTGACGCGGTTGTCCAGCACCACCGCGACCATGTCCGCGTCTTCCTTGATCGCGTCCAGCAGGGGCGGCATGCCGGCGTGGAAGAAGGTCGAGTCGCCCACGAACCCGACGGTGCGCTTGCCGGAGACCCGGGCGACGGCGGCGGCGAGGCTGTAGCCCGCGCCCATGCAGAGCACGACGTCGCCAGCGTTCAGCGGGGCGGAGAAGCCGAGCGTGTAGCAGCCGATGTCGCTGGCGTAGACGGCCTCGTCCCCGAACGCCGCGCGGGCGGCGAAGAACGTGGAGCGGTGGGGGCACGAGGGGCACAGCGTCGGAGGCCGCACCGGCGTAGGCGCAAACTCCGCCGGCGGGGTCGGGGCACCGCCGATCCCGAGCGCCGCGTGCAGCCCCGCGGCGAGCACGGCGGGCGTGTACTCGAACTCCTCCGGCAGGTGGCCGGTCCCCTTGCCGAGGATCCGCACGGACGATCCCGCCTTGGACGCGAGCACGCGGAGCCCATCCTCGATGAAGGGGGACAACTCCTCGATCACGAGCACCTGGTCGACCTCGTCGAGCAGCCCCGTCAGCGCCTCCTCGGGCAGCGGGTGCACGCACGGGAGGCGGACGAAGACGATGCCGTCGCCGGCGCCGAACTCGGCCAACAGATCGGCGGTCGTAGCCGCCGGAACGCCCGCCGCGACGATCGCGGTGGTGCCGGATCCCGATCGCTCGAAGAGACTCTCGGACCAGGCCTGCGCCGTGGCCATGCGCTGCTTGATCTCCACCCGCATGCGGCGGGCGTGAGCCGGGATCGGCACCTTGGAGGCGGGGTTGCGCTCGAACCCCGCGGCGTGGTGCTCCTGCCGCTCACCGAACTGCACCGGGGCGCGGCAGTGGGCGGCCCGGGTCGTGATGCGGAGCAGCACCGGGAGCTTGCAGTCCTCCGACAGCGCGAAGGCGGCGCGCGTGAGGTCGAGCGCCTCCTGGGGGGTGCTCGGGTCGAGCACGGGGAAGTGGAGCATGCGGCCGAGGTGCCGCTGGTCCTGCTCGTTGGGGCTCGTCAGGCACGACGGGTCGCCCGCCGAGACCACGACCATGCCGGCCTCCACCCCCATGTAGGGGATGGTCGAGATCGGGTCCCCCGCCGCCATCAGGCCGAGGTGCTTCATCGCGCAGATCGAGCGCGCGCCCGCCAGGGACGCCCCAAACGCCAGCTCCAGGCAGACCTTCTCGTTGACCGCGTACTCGAACGGGATGCCCAGATCGTCGTGGATCGCGGCGAAGGTGTCTGTCACCTCCGACGACGGCGTGCCCGGGTAGCCGGTAGCGAACCCGACCCCCGCCTCCACTGCTCCACGGACGATCGCCTCGTTGCCGAGCAGCAACTCGACGCGGCCGGCTTCGTCCGTGAGCAGCGGCGAAGTCACCCCGTCACTCGGACCACGAGCGCCATCGCCGAGTCCCCCGCCGCGCAGCCGGTGAACAGGCCGACGCCGCCGCCGCGGAGTTGGAGCTCCTCGCACAGCTCGATGACGACCCGCAGCCCCATCGGCCCCTGGGGGTGGCCGTAGACCAGCGGTGAGCCGTAGTTGTTCACCCGCTCGGGGGCGACGCCCGTCGTGCGGCAGAAGTAGACGTCGTTGACGGCGAACGGGTTGTGGGTCTTGAAGACGTCCACGTCGTCGATGCTCAGGTCGGCCCGCTTCAGCGCGTCCATCGCCGCCGGCACGGTCGCCGTCGGCATGTACCCGGCCTCGACCCGGGCCTCGCCGTAGGACAGCAGCTGCACCCGGACCGGGGAGCCGCCGGACAGCTCGGCGGCGCGCGCCGCGTTGCAGACGATCATCCCCGCGTTGGCGTCGGCGGGGTGCGTCTGGCTCCCGAACGTGATCGTGCCCCCCTCAGTCGCGGGGCGGAGCTTCGCCAGCCCCTCCGCGGTGATCGGGAAGATCCCCTCGTCGGCGTCGATGACCTTCGCGCGGCGCCCGCGCCCCACGGTGACGGAGGCCATGTACCGCTTCTGGAAGGCGCGATCCTCGGCGAGGGAGGCCTCGTACTGGCTCGCCCGCAGGAGCGTGATCTCGTCCTGCTCCTCGCGGCTGATGCCATCACGCTTCGCGACGTTCTCGCCGGTCTCGGACATCGCGTTGCGGGCGTGAGGGTCGAGCCCGAAGTTGTCCCACACGGGGTCCTCGTGGGTGCCCTTGCCGCCCGGCCCACCGGGGTTGGGGTAGTAGACGTGGGGGCCGTTGGAGGTCCGGTCGCAGGCGATCGCGAGCAGGCTGTTGCGGTACCCGGTCTCCACCTCCAGCGCGGCGCCGGCGAGCATGCGCGCGGACGTGGCGCAGGCCTGCGAGACCGTGGCCCCCGTGACCCCTTCCAGACCCATCATCCCGGCCATCCAGGGCGCCCCGTAGAAGGAGTGCTGCTGGTGCACGGAGATGCCGAGCACGAGCCCGTCGAAGGCCGTCGCGGGGATCTCCTTGCGCTCGAGCACCGCCTTGCCGGTGGCGGCCGCGAGCTTCATGGAGTGCTCCGACGCGAAGCTCCCCTGCCAGCGGCAGAACGGGCTGGACCACCATGATCCGTAGGCGAGGTAGGCATTGCTCAACGGCATGAGGTCCTCCTGTCAGCCGGTCTTGGAGAAGTCCGGTCGACGGTGGGTCAGGAACGCGGTCACGCCTTCGCGCGCCGCCGGGGTGCAGGCGCTGGCCGCGAACGCGCGGTAGCCGATCTCCAGCGCCTCTTCGAAGTCGGTCGCGGCGGCGGCGTCACGGATGGCGGCGCCGATGATGTCGATGACCTCGCGGCTGATGAGCTGCTTGCCAGCGTAGGGCTCGACCGGCGGGAGCTCGCCCACATCCACCGGACCTTCCGTGATGCCGGCCACGTGACCCGCCAGCTCACGCACCCGGCCGACGGCGAGTTCGACCAGGGACTCGTAGCTGTCGGCGAGCCCGTCGAGCACGCCCAGCGAGGCGGCCTCGACCGCCTTCAGCTTGCGCGCGGTCCGCAGCATGTCGTGGAACACCCCCGCGGCGGCGGGCCAGCGGCGGTAGGGCACGACCATGCCGCCGATCCCGGGGGCGATGCCGAGGGTGATCTCGGGGAACTGCAGGAACGCCCGCTCCGTGGCGACGATCCCGTGGCAGCGAAGCGCCAGTTCGAGCCCCCCACCGAGCGCCATGCCGTTGAGCGCGGCGACCACCGGCTTGGTCATGCCGTCGAGGTGGCGCAGCAGCCCGCTGCAGTCGCGGGCGTACTGGGCCGACAGCTCGGTGTCGCCGAGGCACTCGGGGAAGCGGCCGATGTCGGCACCGGCGCTGAACGCCTTGTCGCCGTAGCCGATGATGACGAACCCCTCGACCGACGGATCCCCCTCCGCCTGCTCGATGGCGGCGAGCAGCTCGGCCGTGACGCGGTCGTCCAGCGCACCCAGCGCCTGGGGCCGACGGATGGTGAGCACCCGCACGCCGTCCAGGTCATCCACGAGCACGTGGCGGGCGAAGTCGGTGTACTCGGCGACGGTCCGCCGCGGGGTGGGACCGCCGGGGCGCTGCTCGTCGAAGCCGCGGGTGATGAGGTCGAACTCGCTTTGCCCGAGCTCCGCCATCAGCCCCAGCGGGCCCTGCTTGAAGCCGAGCGCGACGGTGCAGCCCAGCTCCAGGTCGGCGGGCAGCGCGATGTCGCGGTCGAGGATGTCGCAGCTCTGGGAGAAGAGGGAGCCGAGCAGCCGGGTGCGCACGTGCGCGGCCACGCCCTCGGTCATCTCCACCCGCGACCCGGGCTTACCGGTCACCCAGGTGTCCACGGAGCGGAACAGACCGGCCGGGCGGTAGTGCTCGCCCTCCTCCATCTGCAGCGTGTTGGTGTGCCAGATGATCGGGTTGCCGTTGGCCAGGTTCAGCACGAAGAAGGGGCCGGCGTGCACGTAGTCGTGGGCGACCGAATCGACCTCGAGCGTGGTCGCGGCGTCCAGGCACAGGGCCGCCTCGTTGCACCAGTTGTCGAAGACGCGATCCAACATGAAGCAGAGCACGTCGTCGGTGACCATCGGGACCTTGCCGGTCTTGCAGAAGGTCCACCGCAGCCAGTCGAGCACGTCTTGGCTGCCGTGCTCCCAGGCGATGACCTCGACGGCCGGGTTGCGCCACGCGGGGGCGAAGAAGTGGGTGACCGTCGCCCGGCCGGGGTTGGGCAGCTCGTCGAACACCCGAGACGCCGGCAGCGAGCTGGTGTTGGACGTGATGACGGTGTCCTCGCCGACGACCTCGGCGATCTGGGCGAAGATCCGGCGCTTCAGCGGCAGGTCCTCGGTGGCGGCCTCGATGACCCAGTCGCAGCCCGCCAGATCGGCGTAGTCCAGCGTCGCGACGATGCCTTGCACGACCTTGGCGGCCGCCTCCTCGGTCATCTTGCGCCGCTTGACGCCCTTGGCGGCGTACGCGCTGAACCGGCTGACGGCGTCATCCAGCGCCGCCTGGTTCACGTCGACGAGCACAAGCTCCAGATCCGGCAGCGCGCTCTTGAGGTAGTAGCCGATGTCCGGGCCGATGGTCCCGGCCCCCACGATCCCGACCTTGCGGGGCAGCGGCCGAGTCGGCCGGATCAGCAGGGGGTTGCGCGGCGTGGTCGCTCGGTCGCTCAGCATGGCGGTTCCTTTCGGGAGGCGGCGACCGTACCCGGGCCCGACGCTACCGCCCTGATGGCGGTCAGGGCTCTTCGGGAGCCTCCGGCCGACGGGTGTAGACGAGCACGTACGAGTTGCAGACCACCGAGGCACAGTCTCCGCACCCCTCCCCCATCCCCTCGGGGGTCAGCGGCTCGGACCGGACCTCGAAGCCCAGGGACGCGTACAGCTCCGCGGCCTCCGCGGCCCGCTTGGTGTCGGCCAGATGGCGACGCTCCCAGCCCTGCTCCAGCAAAGCCGGGTCGCCGGGGATGCCACTCCCCTTGGTCGGGAGGGGGATGGGCGTCACGGTGCCGCGACTCGGACCCCTACGCCACGGGCAGTCCCGCCGGTGGCGGCGAGGGCGGCGCGCTGCTGAGCGAGGATCGAAGCGCCGAGGGCGGCGGTGTACTGGCAGAGGTCGCCCTCGGGCACGTTCACTTCCTTCTGAAGCCGGTCGCGGACCGCCTGGGCCATGGTGTCGAATCGCAGGATCCCGCCGACGAGGGTGAACTCCGGCTCGGCCTTGGCCCGCTTCATCAGCTGCACCGACCGTCCGGTCAGCGACTCGATCGCGCCCTGCATGATGTCGCAAGGCGGCGTACCGATGGACAGGTGGTTGATGACCTCGGACTCCGCGAACACGGCGCAGACGCCGGAGATCGGCACGGACTCACGCGACGTCGTCATCAGCGGGCCGATCTCCTCGGTGGAGTAGCCCATGTACCGAGCGGTCTTCTCGAGGAAGGCGCCGGTACCGGCGGCGCACTTGTCGTTCAGCCGGAACGACTTGACCTTGCCCCGCTCGTCGACCCGGATGGCCTTCATGGTCTGGCCGCCGATGTCGAGCACGGTGCGCGTCCCCGGGAACAGGAAGTTGGCGCCCCGCCCGTTGGCGGTCAGGTCGGTGGCCGCCAGGTCCTTGAAGTCGCACTGGTGGCGGCCGATGCCGGTCGCGATCGTGTAGGCGACGTCGTCAGCGTCGACCTCCGCCGTGGCGAGGCACTCCTCGAACACGGTGCGCGCGATCTCGGTGAGCAGGAACCCGGTCGGCCGGATCGCCTTGGCGAGGATCTCGTCGCCGTCGAACAGGACAGCCTTGGTGTAGGTGGAGCCGATGTCGACCCCGGCGGTGATGGTCATGCTCGGGCCTCCGCGGGGGCCGTGACGGGCGCGCGGCTGGCCCGGACGTGGTCCAGGGCGAACAGCGCGGCTCCGATGGCGCCCATGTAGTGCGATTCGGGGCTGATGTTGAGGGTGGTGCCGAGGCGCTGCTCCAGCGCCGCGACCATCGCCTGGTTCTTGGCGACGCCTCCGGTGAAGGTGACCTGGTCGTTGATCCCGACCCGCCGCAGCAGGGCCGCCGAACGGGACGCGATCGACTTGTGCACACCCCACAGGATGTCCTCGATCTTCTTGCCCTTGCCCAGCCAGGCCAGCACCTCGGACTCAGCGAAGACCGTGCACGTCGTGCTGATCTTCACCGGCCGCTCCGAGCGCAGGGCGGTGGTGCCAAGCTCGTTCAGGGGGATGTTCAGCGCGGACGAGGCGGCGCCGAGGAACCGACCGGTCCCGGCAGCGCACTTGTCGTTCATGCAGAAGTCCTCGATCTCCCCGGTGTCGCTGACCCGGATCGCCTTGGTGTCCTGCCCGCCCATGTCGACCACGGTCCGCGTGCCGGGGAAGAGGTAGGCGGCGCCCCGGCCGTGGCAGCTGATCTCGGTGACCTGCGTGTTGCCGAAGGTGACCCGGTAGCGGCCGTACCCGGTGCCGATGACGTACTCGACCTGCCGGGGATCGATGTCCCCTTCGGTGATCGCCGCCTGGAACGCCTTCTCGGCGGCCTGCACGACGTTGGCGCCGGTGTCGACGAGTCCCCGCGCGACGACCTTGCCGTCGTCGTCGAGGATCGCTGCCTTGGTCTGCGTCGAACCTACGTCGACTCCTGCTACGTACCCCATCAGGCTGCTCCCTCTGCCTTGGACTGGTGCTTGCGCGAGGCGAGCCCCTCGAAGAAGGCGTCGATCCGGTTCTTCAACTGGGCCTCCGAGACGACCCGGCGGTCCATCATGTCGCTCTCGATGAAGAGGCTCGGCATCCCGGTCTCCTCCATCAGCGCGCGGCGGCTGTCGGCGAGCCCCGTGGACACGGTGCGGCAGCTCTTGATCGGGTGGAACACGACGCCGTCGGTGGAGTACTCCTCGGCCATCTCCCGGACCATCGCGTACTGGTGGAACATGCTGTCCATCGCGTCCCGGACGCTGAGCAGCAGCCCCTCCGCAAGGCTCTCGATCGGACGGGTCGTGTCGTACTGGTAGCCGCGGTTGGTGCCGCCGGAGGCGAACCACAGGTACGTCGAGTTGACGAAGGTGCCGCCCTGCTCGGTGAAGATCTCGTTGAAGCGGCGGAAGATCGGGTAGCAGGGAACGCCGACGAAGATCAGGCGGTACTCCTCTTCGGTGAGGGTGCCGATCCCGTGGGCCGCCTTGTACTCCATCTCTTCGACCAGCCGCTCGAAGTAGGCGGTCCCCTCGGGGGTGCCGCGGAAGCCGTTGGCGACGCCGAGGTAGACCGTGCCATCGGTCAGCGCGTTGAACACCGAGGGGCAGCTGCGGTTGAGTGCGAGGAGCCGCTCCCAGGCGAGGCTGAGCCGGTTGGCGTTCGCCATGCAGTCGCGCAGCTTGTCGATGTCGAACTTCTTGCCCGTGACCTGCTCGCACAAGGTGATCAGCTCGCGGATCTGGCCCTCGACGTACCGGCGGTCGTTCTCGAAGCGGTGCTGGCCCGGCATCGTCACGATGCCCGCCTGGCGCGTCCCGGGGATGTCGACCGTGAAGATCGGGATGTCGTACATCCGCTCCCAGATCTCAGCCCACTTGATGTACGTATTGCAGGCGTTGGTGAACACCGCCATCGAGGGCTTCGGGATCTTGCCCATCGGGTGTTCCCCGCCGCGCATCTGCAGGGCGACGTCAGCCTTGACGTATCCGCAGATGTCCGGCGAGTAGCCGATGTCCTCGGCCTCGTCGAGGTACTCGTGGGAGACGCGCCGGATGGCCGTCTGCAGCGCGTTGATCTCCGGGAAGGAGACCGGCATGTCGAAGGACTTCAAGATCTCGTTCAGGCTGCCCATCACGAAGACGTAGGCGGCGCGCTCCTTGCGCTCCGCTACTTCGCTCAGGTTGGCGAACCACTGGCGGAACAGCTGGCCGCCTTCCTTGTTGCCGCGGCCGACGATGTCGCTGGGGGCAGTGCTCGGGGGGATCATCGCTCGCTCCTCACGTGAACAGCAGGTTCTCGACGAAGGTCTCGACCTGCAGCTCCAGGCTGGAGAAGCTGGTCATGTTCTCTTCGAATTCGTTGACGAAGTAGGGCGTGCCGCGCTTCTCCAGCTCCTGGACGTAAGCGACCTGCTCTTCGAGCCCCGGCTCGCACATCTTGGCGGCGGCGAGCACGACGGCCTCGGCGCGGGCCCCGCCGATGCGCTCGACCAGCATCCGCTCCTTGGGCTTGCGGTTGTCGTGCTGGACGGGGCTGTAGCTGGACCGCTCGAGGTAGGCCTCGGCCAGGTCCATCAGCGGATCGTCGCCCGCGGGGATGTCCTCGATGATGTACCGCAGGCCGATCATGAAGTCGTCGTCGACGACGTAGCAGGAGCGGCCGACCATGCGGATGAGGTCCAGCGGCGGCTGCTCGCAGAAGGCGCCCTCGAAGACCACACGAATCCGGTCCTCGGCCTTGGCCGTGCGGGCCCGCAACTGCGGCAGCACCGACTCCATGAGCTCGATGTGCTCCTCGACCGGAATCATCCCGCCGATGCCGACCAGCGAGTACGCGTCCTCGGCCGAGACCAGCCAGGGAGTCTCCCTCTTGATCTCGTACAGCTCACGCATCAGGGCGCGGTCGCGGTTGTACAGAGCGACCGAGCGCGAGAGGTCTTCGGGAGTGACCTTCCGACCGGCGATCTCCTCGACCTCTTCGAGGAGGCGGTCGTACTCGTCCCGGAGGTACTGAGCGGTGTGCTTGCTGTTGGCGTTCTGGGGGAGGTAGAGGATCTGGCAGGGGTACTGGAAGTTCCGCCCCCACACCGCCGCCAGGTTCCGCGCCGCGTCGCAGATCGGATGCGTCACGAACATGTCGAGCTCGATCGTGTCGCTCAGCACCAGTTCCAGCGACGTCTTCAGGATCGAGCACAGGTAGGAGCCGAACCGTGAGTCGGCGTGAGTCGGCTCCACCGGAGCGCCCCGCACCTTGAGCGGCAGCAGGCCCGCCGCGTGCACGATCTCGTGGGGGAAGTAGACCTGGAAGTGGCCCACGATCTTGCCGCCGGCTTCACGCCAGCGGGTCACGGGGCCGAAGTCGGCCTCCTCCAAGGTGTCCCTGCACAAGCCCAGCACCTCATCCAGAGGCAGGGCTTTCCATTCGTCGAATACGCGCGGCATGTCGGTCACGGGCGTGGCTCCCTCGTTTGGGAGGACCCTACGCCATTTATGCAGGATTGTGCAAGAACCGAATTGATATTGCAGTATTCTGCACATGCTCTACTCTGCCGGCATGACGGATGAGCTGCTGACGCGGGTGGGAGCGAGGGTGAAGGCCCGGCGGGCCGAGCTGAACCTGCCGGTCCGTGAGCTCGCGGCCAGATCGGGGCTCAGCCCGCGGTTCCTCGCCGATGTGGAGAGCGGCCGGACCAACATCGCGATCGGGCGGTTGGCGTCGGTCGCCGCGGCGCTGGAGGTGAGCCTCGAGTCGCTGATCTCCCCTCCGATGCCACGCGGCCCCCGCGAAGCGATCGATCAGCTGCTGAGGGGCATGGACGGCGACGATCTGCACGCGGCGCTCCGGCTGCTGGAGACGTCGCTGGGCCGCCAGAAGGTCCGGGTCGTCGGCCTGCTCGGGATCCGCGGCGCGGGCAAGAGCACGGTGGGCGCCCTCGCGGCGGCTGCGCTGGGGCTCCCCTTCCTCGAGCTGGACGAGCACATCGAGGGGGAGGCCGGGCTGGCGGTGCGCGAGATCTTCGCGATGCACGGACCGGAGTACTACCGCCGCCTGGAGGCGAAGTGCTTCTCGGACCTCGTGGCGAGCCGGGCCCCCAGCGTGGTGGCGCTCCCGGGCGGGATCGTCGGCAACCCCGCGGCCTTCGACCTGATCCGCTCCAGCTGCCATTCGGTCTGGATCTCGGCCCAGCCGGAGCAGCACTGGGAGCGGGTCAACCTCCAGGGGGACACGCGCCTGAACGACGACCGCGCCGGCGCGATCGTGCAGATCGGGGAGATGCTGGAAGCGCGCGGCCCGCTGTACCGCCAGGCCGACACGGTGATCGATTCCTCCGCCCTGACGGCCGAGGAGGTCGCGACCGAGGTGGTGCTCTCGCTGGAGCGGCGGGGCTAGCGAGGCCTCATAGGTGATCACTTAGGCGCCGACCGGCTCGAGTCCCATGGACAGGCGACCTCGTCGCCGCTCCTTCTTCGGTGCGGCCCTGGCCGCGTTGACGGTGATGTAGTCGACGAGGCGGCGCAGCCGCGGACGCATCGGTCGGCCCGCCCCGAGGTCCCGGCAAAGGCCGCGGAGGAAGAGCTGGGCGCACATCGCGACCTTGCGGGTCGAGATCGCCTTGGCACCGACGGCCTGGGCGACGTGGGCGACGAATCGCTTGAGAATCGCCGCCGCCAGGCTTGCCCAGATGAGGCCCTCGGCGATGTGCTC
>JAAESI010000261.1 GCA_024229515.1 Pseudomonadota bacterium
GCGGCGGCGGTTGCGTCGTCGTCGGCAGTTGCGTCGTCGTCGTCGGTCGCGTCGTCGTCGTCGGTCGCGTCGTCGTCATCGCCGGGAGCGAAGTCGTCGTCGTCGTCGGGGCAGCCCGCCAGGGGCAGCGACAGAATCAGGAGCAAGACTAGGTAGTTGATTCGAGCGAGCAAGGAACCTCCACGCCTCCCTTTCGGGAAAGGCCACTCTAGCGGGTCGCGTACGCGCGTGAGAGGGCACGCGACCCCCTTGCTATCCTGCGCGCCATGCCTCGGAACAGGCCGATCTCGACCCTCACCGCAGTGGTGGCGGCGCTTGCCCTCAGCGGCTGCGCGACGCTGTCGTCGCCGCCCGCCCGTTCGGGCGCGTACGAGGATCTGGATCCCGACGTCGTGGCTCTCTTCCTCGAGGCCCAGATGGCGCAGGCGGAGCCGGTGCCAGAGACGGGGGACGACACCCGGGCGGCCCGCGCGGCTGCGTTGCTGCAGGAAGCCGTGGCCCGCGAGCCGGAGTCGGCGTTCCTCCGCCGGTACCTCGCCGAGGCATGGGCGTCCCAACGCGAGATCACGAAGGCGATCGCCGCGGGCGAAGCGGCGCTGCGGCTCGACCCCACCGACGCGCGCACCCACTACATCCTCGGCATGCAGTACCTGCAGTCGTCTCAGCCGGAGGTCGCCGAGGGCCACTTCCGAGAAGCAGCGCGGCGGGGCATCGGCGGGGACACGCCGTGGAAGCCTCACCAGCTTCTCTTCGGTTTGCTCCGAACCCAGGGGCGTGTCGAGGACGCTTTGACCGCGTTGACCGCCTGGATGGAAGCCCTCCCCGGCCATCCGGAGCCGGCGACGCTTCGCGCCTCCTACCTCTGGGGCGTGGGCCGCCTGGACGAAGGTGTCGAGGCTGCGATCGCGGCCCTGCAGGTCGATCCGGGCAGCGAGCGGGCCACCGACATCCTCGCCACCTGGTACCGGTACGACCCCGCCGGAGAAGCGGCGTCGCTGGAGCGCGTGCTCGCGTCGAACTGGTCCAATGAGCGCCTGCATCGCCGGCTCGTGGACGTGTACGACCAGATGGGCCGGTACGACAAGGCGATCGGCCACCTGCGGTACGTCGGCATGCTCGATGGCGGCGCCGAGGGCGATCTCGTACGACGGCGCGCCCGACTCTTGCGCGAGTCCCACCGGCACACCGAAGCGGCGGCCTTGCTGCGTGCCCGGGTGGACGCCGCCGGCGGGCAGCCGGAGTCTCGCGATCTGTTGGCCCTCGCGGCCGCCGAGCAGGCGTTGGGCGACCTCGAGGGGGCGCTCACGACCCTCCGGCGGGTGGCGCCCGAGGAGCCCGAGTACCCGGCGGCGGCGCGTGCCCGGGTGCGGGTGCACGCGCAGGCGGAGCGGCCTCGCGACGCGGTCGAGGCGGCGGTCGCGGCGCGGCAGTTGGTGCCCGCGGACCGACCCCGGCAGCAGGCCTCCCTTCTGGTCGAGGCGGCCCACGCGAGCATCGACGCCGGCGCTGTGGACGAGGCGGAGCGGCTCATCGGGGAGGTGATGAAGCTGGACCCGTCGGCGGGCGGACTCTTGCGGATCCAGCTGCTGCGCGAGCGCGGTGAGCACGAAGAGGCTGCGGAGCTGGTGCGAACGAAGCTGGCGCTGGAGGTCGACAACCTGAACCTGGTGGCCTCTCTGTCGGATCTGCTCGCCGAGGTGGGCGACTACGAGGGAGCGTCGGCCACGCTCGATGAGGCGATCGCGGGGGTGGAGGCGCGTCGCGACGAACAGACCGCTGACGTCGTCGTCCGGGCCCAGGTCTGGGAGCTCCAGGCGGACGCGGGCAACGAGATCGCGTGGCTGTTGCTGCGCCGTTCGTTCGTCGAGAAGGAGGCGGGTAGCCTGGACGCCTCGCAGGCGACGCTGGAGGCCGTGTTGGAGCAGTGGCCCAACCACGCCGACGCGCTCAACTCGCTGGGGTACCTGCTGGCGGAAGAGAATCGGGACCTGGACCGCGCCGCCGAGCTGCTCACCCGGGCGCTGGAGCAACGTCCGTTCTCGGCCGCCTTCCAGGACTCGATGGGCTGGGTCCGGTACCGACAGGGCCGCTTTGCCGAGGCCGTCGAGCACCTCGAGCAGGCCGCTGCGTGGCAGCCGGGCGAGCCCGAGATCGACGGCCACCTGGAGGAAGCGCGGCGGGCGCTGAAGCAGGCCGGCTGATGCACATCTGCTTCGTCACCCGCCTCACCGAGCACCTCGGCATCCAGCTCCTGTCCGCCATCTGCAAGAAGGAAGGACACCGCGTCAGCCACGTCTTCGACGCCGGCCTCCCCAGCGCGGGGTTGGTGCCGGGCGAGTGGCTGCCGTCGTTCCTGGCGACGGACCACATCTCGCTGCAGGCGATCCTCGACACCGGCGCCCCGGCGGTCGGGTTCAACGTCGAGATCAACACGTTCAGCTGGACCGTCGAGCTCGCCCAGAAGCTGAAGGCGGCCCGTCCCGAGCTGTTGATCCTGGTCGGCGGGGTGCACGCCACCACCGTCCCCGACGTCGTCATGGAGTTCGACTGCTTCGACTTCCTGTGCGTGGGGGAGGGGGACGACGCGCTCCCGGATCTGCTGAAGGCGCTCGACGAAGGCGGCGACGTCCACGGGATCCCGAACATCTGGAGCCGGCGGGATGGGGAGCTGGTTCGCAGCGCCGTCCGGCCGCTGCGCAAGTCGCTGGACGACCTGCCGTTCTTCGACAAGTCGATCCACTACGACCTGATTCCGGAGATGAGCCACGAGTACCACACGAACGCCTCACGGGGCTGCGTGTACAGCTGCTCCTTCTGCTTCTATCAGCCGATCCAGCGGGTCTACGGATCCCGCTTTCGAAACATGCGGAGCCCGGAGAACGTCTGCCTCGAATTGGAGGAGGCGCGGCGCAAGTACCCGACCATCAAGACGGTCACGTTCCACGACGAGGTGTTCACCGCCAACAAGCGCTGGCTGCGGGAGTTCGCCGAGATCTGGCCGCGGCGGGTGGGGCTCCCGTTCAGCGTCATCACGCACCCCGAGTTGGTGACCGAGGAGGTCGCCTACCTGCTGGGCAAGGCCGGCTGCGTGCACTGCATCATGGGCACCCAGACGGTGAATCAGCGGACGCGGGACGAGGTGCTCGACCGCACCGAGACGCCCGAGGACGTGCGTCGGGCGGTCAAGTCGCTCAAGGCCAACGGGGTCTGGGTCGTCGTCGACCACATCCTCGGCATCCCGGGAGAGACGGCCCAGGACCAGGACGACGCGCTGCTGTTCTACGCCGAGTGCCGCCCCGACGTGGTCAAAGCGTTCTTCCTGACGTACCTGCCGGGCACCGACATCAACGAGACCGGCCTGAATTCGGGGGACTGGACGCTGGAGAAGCTCAGGGCGGCGGAGCGCGGGCACATCGACAGCTGGCTCTTCAAGGGCGTGGGCGACATCCCCGAGTGGCGGTCCTACTACCAGCTGTTCACGCTGTTCACGGTCATGCCTCCAGAGCTCATGGCGGCGGCCGTCCGCACCGGTGCCCACCGCTCGATGAAGCTGTTCGACAAGGCGTTCCTGCCTTCGATCTTCCTCATCCCGCGGGTGGCGCAATCGCTGCTGGGCGGCGAAGAAGAGCAGCCCCGCAGCTACGTGACCTACCTCAAGGGGCTGACCCGGTACGCCGTGAAGCAGCGCTTCGGGGAGCGCACTTCGACCCGCGTGATCGCGCGCGCCCTGCGGCCGGCCCGGCGCTATAGAAGCTGGCATGGCTGACGTCCTCCTCATCCAGCCTCCGCCCCAGACGCGGAACAAGGGCGGCTCCCTCGCGGAGCCGATCGGGCTGGAGTACGTGGGGGCGATGCTCCGGGAGCACGGCCACACCGCCGACATCGTGGATGCCTGGATCGACGGCCTGAGCGTGGACGCCGTGGCCGCCGAGGTCGCCCGCCGCAAGCCCGACGTGCTCGGAATCACGGCCACGTCGGTGCTCATGCCGAACGCCTGGGAGGTCGCCCGGCGGGTCAAGGAGATCAGCCCCGACATCCCGGTGGTGTGCGGCGGCGCGCACGCGATCTACGAGCCCGCGTGGACCCTGGGGGACCCGTCGATCGACGTCGCCATCGTGGGCGAGGGGGAGGACGCGATCCTCGAGCTGATCGACGTCTGGAACGGCACCGGCACGCTCGATGACGTGGCCGGCATCGCCTACCGCGGCGGCGATGGGGAGGTCGTCAAGACGAAGGGCCGCGAGTACAACGACCACCTCGACCGGCTCCCGTTCCCCCTCCGCAACGACCGCCACATGGAGGGCTACACGCTCTACGAGGTCGTCGGGAAGCGCGGCTGTCCGTTCAAGTGCAGCTTCTGCGGCGCCAGCGCCGACCACCGCAAGGTCCGCTTCCGCAGCCCCGAGAACGTCATGGAGGAGGTGGCCGAGCTGTTCGGCCGCTACGGCAAGAAGAAGCTCTACTTCAACGATGACGTCTTCAGCATCAACAAGCAGTGGACGCACGACTTCTGCGACCTGCTCATCCGCCGCCAGCTCGACATCGAGTGGGAGTGCCAGACCCGGGTCGACCTGGTCGACCTGGAGCTCCTGACCAAGATGAAGGCCGCCGGCTGCGAGTCGGTGGTGTTCGGCATCGACGCCGGCAACCAGGAGAACTTCGACCGCCTCAACAAGGCGATCACCGTCGAGCAGGCCTACGTCAGCGTGCGCCACGCCCGCGAAGCCGGCCTCGCCGTCTGGTGCAACTTCATCATGGGCTACCCGTGGGAGACCGCCCGCGACCTCCAGGACACCATCGCCCTGGCGCGCGGCCTCGACCCCCACTTCGCCCGCTTCTTCATGGCGACCCCGTACCCCGGCTCGCCGCTGTACCAGTACGCCAAGGAGCGGGACCTCATCCTCAGCTACGATCTGGCGACGTACTCGCAGGACTCGGGCACGTCGATTCTGCGCCTGGAGCACCTGACGCAGGACGAACTCAGCCGCTTCGTCTACCGCGCCAACATGCTCTTCTACTTGCGCCCCCAGGCCTTCTTGAAGGCGATGTCGGGCTACCGACGGCAGGGTCGGTGGAAGGCGTTGGCGCGTGCGGTGCCGGCGTTTGCCGAGTACGTGGCGCGCGTCCGCAGCCACTCCGGACCCGTGGTTACGGGGGCGGTGCCGGGGAATCTCCCGGGGGAGCGGGGTCGCCGTCAGCGAACGTGACGGTGACGCGGTCGAGCTCGACGGCGAGGCCCGCGGCGGGACCCGTCACGTAGGGCGGCGGCTTCAGGAACGTCGCGACCGACGTCGTCTGCGCATCCGGAGCGACGTCGCGCGGCGCGGGAGCCGCCACGAGGATGAACGTCAGCTCGCCGCTGTGCTCCGGGTTCCATGCCGGCAGCGCTTCGTCCTCGGGCCGGGCGCTGGGATCCATGGGGGTGATCTTCCCCTTGCCCGCGTCCGCGTTGAGCCACGCCAGTCCGCTGGGGGGGTAGAGCACGCTCAGCGAGCCGCCTCCCTGCTGCAGGAGGTAGAGGTAGTCGCCGCCGGTGACCTCGTAGCCGAAGACGATCTCCGTACCGCGATCCACGGACGCGCCGTCCGCGATCTCCGAAGTTCCCGAGAGGATCGTGAGTTCGCCGGTCGGGCTGAACGTGGCCGGTTCGTCCGCGAGTGCGACGCAGCCCGCCAGCAGCAGCAGCAGCAGGAGGGGCCTCAGAGTCGGAACCCGACGCCGCCGCCGATCGTCAGGTACAGCTGCGCCTCGTCCTCGAGGCCGGCCACTCCGCCCGCCCCGATGCCCAGGTCCACGTTGATGAGGAAGCCCTTGCTCCCGCCGGGCGTGACGTCGAAGCCGACGGTCGCGCCGCCCATGGGGATCACGTAGATCTTGTCGTCGGCCGGGTCGCTCTGGCCGTGGCTGAACGCGAGCCAGCCGCGTCCCCCGAAGTAGGGGTGGAAGACTTCCGCCACATCCAGCCGGTAGCGGCCGTCGAACGCGACGGTGGGGAGCACGATGGTGCTGCTGTCCTGGGTGGTCGCGCCGAACTCGCCGCCCACGCCCAACTCGAGTCCCTCCACGAGCCGGAAGTGCACGCGCAACGCGCCCATGCCGTACGGGTTCGTGCCCGAGAGCTGAAGTCCGCCGCCGATCACGAGGCCGACGCGACCGGCATCTCCGGTATCGGCCGGCGCGGTGCCTCCGCCGCCTCCCCCGCCGCCGCCCTTCTTCTTCTTCTTGCCCGTGAGGATGGCGGCGACCGCGTCACCGTCCACCGCCAGCGGGATCATCGAGCCGCTGGCCACGTCGAAGCTGAACGCCGAGTGGGCGTGCTCCTTGGACTCGGGGATGACGACGATGGCGCGGTCCGCGCCCCGGTTGCGGGCCAACTCGGACAGCGCGAGCTTGCCCGCGGAAGCGCCGACGCCTCCCCAGGCGAGGTTCAGGACCGCGCTGCGCAACGCTTCGCGGGAGATCAAGGTGCCGCCCTTTTCGCCGACGTCGACGAGGGCCGCGTGGGCCACTCCGCCGCTGTCGAGGTACCGGACGAGGTGTCGGCCGCGGTACAGCATGAGCTCCGCGGGGGTGTCGACGTTGACCGCGGTGCCATCGACGGCGACGCCGGTGATGCCCGAGCCCTGGGCGTCGATGCCGAGGGTGGTGGTGCCTCGCGACAGCAGCTCCGACTTGGCCTCCAGGAACACCGCCTGCGGAGCCGGCGGGTACTCCGTCTTCCAGGGCATGTCGATGTGCACCGCGAGCGCGGCGGCGAAGGCGCGCTTGGCCTTGGGCTGGTTGCCCAGGTCGTAGTGCGCCATCGCCTGGAAGAAGTGCAGGTCGATCAGCGTCTGCCGGGTGATCTCGGACTGCGTGCAGGGGAGCGCACGGATGCCCTGATCGATCTTCAGCAGCCCTTTCTCGTAGTCCAGCTCATCGATGTGGGCGATCGCCGTCTCCAGCGCGGCGGCGGGATCGACCTCAGCGAGCGTCGAGTCGGCGCACGGCAGCTGGAGCAGATCGCCGGCGGTCCAGAGCGGATCCTGCGACGGGAACGGCAGGTCGAGTACGTGGGCGACCCCGCCGGCGGGGCTCTCTTCGGTCTCTGCCGCGACCTTGTAGATCGCTTCGGCCTCCGCGGCCGCATCCGGCGATGGGGCCCCGGGGCCGTAAACCACGACGTCAGCGGCCGTCGCGGACGCGACGAACAGGAGGGTCAGAGCAGATGAAGCCAGCGTGACGGTCAGCCGGCCCAAGGTCGATCGCATGGTCGAGATCCTACCCGAACGGGGTCAGCCGCCGCGCGCACCGTCCGAAGCACCCCCGAACCCGGCGATGCCGCCGAGGTCCGAGAGGTCGAAGTCCGCGAGGTGCACGACTCGGAACCGCTTCTCCTCCGGCTGGCTCATGTCGAGCGCGACCCAGATGAGGCGGACCGTCGAACCCATCGAGACGAGCGTCGGGTCCATGTTGTCCTGCGTGTCGACGAGCTTGCGGGGTTCGGCGCTGCCGTCCGTGGGGGCGATGACCAGCGGGTAGCCCCCGGCCTCGTCGTCCACGGTGGCGATGAGGTAGCGGCCCAGCGGGTCCCAGCAGTACCCCTTGCTCTTCTCGCTGCGGCGCACGTTGCGAATCACCGGCGTGGGCAGCGAGTCGCCGGGGGTGGCGACGAACAGGTCGAAGCGGAGGCCCTGGGGGTCGTCCTTGTTGGACAGGAACGCGAAGCGCTCGCCGTTGCCGGGCTCGTAGCTGGGGTCGGTCTCGTCCGAGGTGCCCGCGCGGATGAGGGCGGTGTGCTCGAAGCTGTCGAGATCGAAGAAGTAGATGTCGCTGCCGAGGGGGTTCCGCACCTCGTGGATGATCTGCGGCTCCTTGGGGTGCCACTGCGGCGCCTGCTCGTTCTCCGGGGAGAAGGTCAACTGAAGGATCGGCGCCTCATCGACGGTGTCCGACACCCACAGGTCCGTGTTTCCGCCGTCCTCGCTGACGACCACGAGGCGGGTGCCGTCGGGTGCGATGGCAGGCTCGCGCTGCGATCCGGGTCCGGTGAAGCGCACCTTCTGCGTCTCCATCAGCACCTCTTCCCGCTTGCTCTTGTGGAGCGCGACCATGGCGTTGTGCTCCCCGTCGGGAGCCCACTCGAAGCCGACTAGGTCGGTGAACGAAGCGGTTCCCTCGCCCTCGGCGAAGGACGGGTGCGCGTTCGGCCAGACGGAGCGGAACAGACCGCCCTCGATGTCGCGGGCGTAGTACGAAGTCTTGAAGGTGCCCTTCACCTGCTCGCGCACGCCGTAGGCGACCCACAGGCCGTCTCCGCGGATGCGGGGGCCGAAAGCGTGGCCGTCGTGGAGGCCTCCCGCCACCGTCCGGATGTCGGGACGCGTGGGACCCTCGTCTCCCGCCAGCGCCACAAGGGCACCGAGCAAGGACGCAGTCGCCAGGAACGCCGCGATTCCGTGCGCTCGACTCACCGTCGCCTCCTTCGGACCTGGGAGCGTCCCCCGACGGTCCTCAGTCTCCTGATTGAGTGTAGCAGCGCCCGCTCATCGGATCGCGTGCCTCTCGTACGACCGGTCCCTGCGCGCCGCCGGGTCGCGCGCGTATGCGGGGGCATTGTTAGGCTACGCGCGTGTGCGGACCCCCCCTCGAAATCGAACTCGCCGTCACCCGGGATCGCGAGTACCTCGTCCGGACCGTGTTTCGCGGCCCTGAGGCCGTCTCCATCGGCACCAACCCGCGTGCCGCGGTGGCCCTTCCCGACGACCAGCTTCCCGAGTTCTTCGAGCTCGTCCACATCGGCGACGGAGAGGCGAGGCTCGCCTTCGAGTCGGACATGACGGTCGAGTGGATGGTGGACGGGACGAAGCGCCCGACCGCCGAGCTGATCTCCGACGGCCTCGCGAAGGAAGGCCCCGACGGCTACGAGATGCCGCTCCTCGCAGGCAGCAAGGGGCTCGTGCACTTCGGACGGCTCCGGGTGCTTCTCAAGATCCAGCCGCAGCGAGACGTGACGATCTGGAGCGCCGCTCATGACGGCGGACCCGCCTGCGGGGGCTGCGGCGCTCCCCTGAAGTGGGCGTTGGCCGCGGCTGGAGCCCTCTCTCCCTGCCAGCGGTGCGGCGATCTCAACCGCGTCGACAGCTCGGTGGCGGCCCTGGAAGGCGGAGCCACCCGAGCGGTGGCGGCGTTCGGGGGCAGCGAGCCCGCGCCGTCCCCTCCTCAGCCGCCCGTGCCGGTGCGGACCTCGGCCCCCGAGCCGCCCACCGTCAGCGACGCGGACATGCCTGCGGCGACCGACGAGCAGCCGAAGTACGGCGTGCCCGACAGCCCCGTCGGCCCCAGCGGCGACCTGCCCACCTACGACGGAATCGAAGGCCCCAAGGGGGCTTCCCTGCCCACGTTCGACGGCATCCAGGTGGGCATGCAGGCCGAGCCTCCCAGCGCGTCGGCCTTGCTCGCGGCGGAGCGCGCGCGTTCGGCCCCCGATCTGGGCCCCGTCGCGGGCGCGAACCTGCCCACCTTCGACGCGATCTCGGCGTTCAAGGGCGAGACGGACCTCTCGACCCGGGCGGCCATTTCCGTGATGAAGGGGGCCGAGGACGGCGAGCCGCCGGTCTTCGAGGCCGGCGATCCCCATCAGGCGGCCGAGTCCCCCGCACGCCTCGGCCCCGGTTCGCCGCCCCCGGAGGAGGCGACCGATCAGGACGCGGCGCCGCCGGTGGCCGAGGCAGCGCCCGAGCCCGCGGCCGAGGCAGCGCCCGAGTCGGCGGACGAGTCCCTCACGACCCCGCACAAGTACCCGCCACCGGAGCGGGAGACGTCGAAGATCGTGAAGCCGACGCCCCTGAATCAGCCGGAGCCCGAGCCGGCCATCCCGGGGCCCGCGCTCGAGTCCGCGCCGATGTTGGCGACGGACGCGATCGGGGTCCCCGACGATGACTTCTTCACGGCCAGCCGGGACGGCGGTGGGGGCCGCAAGACGGAGACCTACCTGCTGGGCTGGCTCATGATCCTCATGGGCCTGATGGCCGGGCTCGCGGGCATGGGCCTGCTCGTGGTCGCCGGCCTCCGCTACAAGGGCATCCTCTAGCCTCTAGTTGCAGTCCAACCGGGCCTGGAACGGTCCGGTCTCCTCGTAGAAGCCGTCCACCACTAGGTAGTAGGTGCGTCCGGGCACGGCATCGAACTCGACACTGTTGAACCCGTGGGCGACGCACTGCGCGGCGCTGCACTGTCCCTCGCCGCCGTCGAGCACGAAGAGGTCGTGGTTCAGCTCCGTCGGGGTTGCGTCCACCAGCGAGAACTCGGCCGTGGCGGAGGTCGCGACCCACTCGTAGACGAGCTCCGCGGAGTCGTAGTTGCCGACGTTGCAGGGGTAGGCGTCCATCGCCGGGACGGCCTCGATGCCGGACGTGTCCCCGCTGATGGCGTCGCCGCAGGAGATGCTCGCGACCGGCTCGCAGACGCCGTACTCGTCGTCATCCAGGCAGCCCACGGGGGGAGCGTCGTGCTCGATGGTGCCGGTCTTGCTGTCGGCCTCGATGTCGAGCGCGGGGAAGTCGTGGTTCACGTTTCGGCCGAGCACGCGCAGCCGCATGGTCGTCTGCCCGGTGATGCCGCCGGAGTTGTTCCACGTGACGGCTTCGCAGTCGCTGTCGCTGCTGGCGGTGTTGCCGATCTCGAACCTGCTGTCGCCGCCGGGCTCGCCGTCGACGTACACTTGCCCCTCGGTGATGAGGTACACGCGGCCGTTCCAGGTCGAGTCGCCGTCCGGCTGCAGCTCGGTGACGGTGCCGGTGAAGTTCGGGTTCCAGTGCGGGTTCCAGGTCGACGGCATGTAGTAGGTGCCGCCCATCTCGATGACGCCGTTGCCGGTGAAGCGGCTGGTGACGTCGACGGGGCCGTCGGAGTTGTGCACGAAGCCGATGCTCACCTTCGAATCAAGACGCCCGCGCACGCGCACGGGGCCGACCTTGAGGGTGAACGGCTTGCTGAACGACTCGATCTCGACGACCTGGGCGCGATCGGTGGGACCGTCGCTGTGGAAGTGGGTCTCCATGTCGACGCTGACGGGGATGCGGTTGCGCGACGTCACCGACTTGAGCCGGAGGAAGCCGAAGCTCCCGCGGGCGTTGATCTGGGGATCCATGTCGAGGCTGCCCGTGTTGACGGTGACCGTGGAGCGGCCCCCTTCGACCTCGACGTCGTCGAGCACGCGGCCGGAGAAGTCGATGACCCGCCGCTCCTCGTCGAAGACCACGTCCTCACCGAACTCGACGTCGGTGACCGCTTCGGCCAGCGACGCGAACTCGGTCGTCAGGTAGGCGCTGGTGCCCTGGACGTCGACCGATTCGATGCGCCGCAGGTACCCGCCGTCGACGAGGCCCCAGACGATCTTGCCGGGCTCCAACTCCTCGGGGCCGGCCTCGCAGGAGTAGTGGAAGGCGAGTTCGCGGCGGTCCTCCGTCAGGACCTGGGCGGACTCGAAGCAGGGGTGCTCCTCGGGCGAAGCCGCGAGGGTGTCGGGGTTCAGCGGCCCCGCGGGGTGATCGTCATCGCCGGTTCCGGCCGCCGGATCGTCGGCCCCCCGGAGCTGCCCGTCGGGGCCGATCACGCCTTGCGGGGAACACGCCGCGAACAGCAGCGCTGAGGTGAACAAGGAACTGCGAACGATGTGCGACGCGTGCGACGTCATGGACGGCCTCCTAGCCTCGCCCGTACCCTGCGTTCACGCTACGGGGCCCTCGCGAACCGCCGTCTTGAGGTCCTGTGGAGCTTGTGTGGAGGCGCTCGGGAATGGGAATGCGGCAGGGTCCGACCCCAACCGGCATGCGGGGGGTCAGACCCTGCCCAATTACCTTTCCGCGGCGGCGATGATCGTGATGCCGACCTCGGCGCTGCCCCCGACGCCGTCCAGGTCGGTGACCTGCATGCGGAGTGTGTGCTCGCCGATGCTGAGGCCGGTGTAGATGACCTCGCTGTAGCCGTCGCCATCGGTGGGGGCGGTGCCGAGATCGCCGTCCGTCTCGCTGGACCAGTCCACCGTCAGCCCCTGGCTTCCGTCCTCCGCGTCCGTGGCCGTGCCGGCCAGGAGGATGGGGTCGTCGTCCTCGAAGATGGCACCGTTGAGCGGGGCAGAGATGGTCACCTCGGGGCGGTTGGAGACGCTGACGAAGACCGCGTCCCAGCACCGCCCCAGCGCCGGGTCCTCGACCTCGAAGGTGACCACGTGGTCGCCCGCGCTCATGCCGCCGAGCAGCTCCTGCACGTCGCCGTCGGCGTTCGGGGGCTCGTTGCCGAGCATGCCATCCAGGTCCGAGGTCCACGACACCTCGACGTCGATCTGCCCGTCGCCGTCGTTGTCCTGGCCGTCGCAGACCTCGGGGGTGCCGCCGACGCAGACCTGCAGGCCGTCGATGCCGCCGCTGCCGTAGATGTCCACGAGCATCCAGGAGACCCCGCAGACCTCGTAGGTCAGGGTGTCCACGGAGTTGTTTCCCAGCGCCGCGGGAGAGGCGTGCAGCAGGGTGTCGCCCGACGGGCCGTAGTGAAGGATGTCGGAGGCGCCTTCGTTGGCGTCGATGTCGACGAGGGTGACGCCGAAGACGCAGGTGGGGGCGTCGAAGTTGAACTCGAACCAGGCGCCGCTGGCGTCCGAATCGGGCACGTCGATGAGGCCGTCACCGTTGGCGTCGACGAAGTTGTCCGCGCTGATGAGGAGGTTGCCGAGGGCGTTGGCGTTCTCGCCGGGGGAGCCGGCTTCGCCGCCCTGGCCGATGCCGGGACCGCCGAAGGAAGCGTTGGGGGTGCCGAGGTCGTAGTCGAGGCCGGGAGGGTTGCTGCTGTCGAAGGCGATGCCCATGCCTGCCGACGTCATGTCCATCGAGTTCCAGGTGGTGAGATCGATCCCCCAGCCGTCGTAGCCGAGCCACAGATCCTGGCCCGCGGCGATGGCGTTGCCGCTGCTGTCGGTGTCGAAGTCCAGCACCATGGGGCACTGCGGCGGCGCGCTGGCCTGCGCGAGGGCAGGAATCAGAAGCGCTGCGAGCGTGGTTGCGATGAGTCTCATCCGGATCTCCCAGATGCACGCTACGCCGGGACACGGGGCCCCTTAGAGGTCTACGCGCGTAGGCGCGGCCAACTTGGGGGATCCCCCAAGGGCATGCCCGAGCGGCTCGTGTGTTTGACTGCTTGTGGTGACCGGTCTTCTCCAGCATTTGATTCGCGTGGTCGGTCAGGCTTGGATCTCGATGTGTGTCGGGGTGCTGGCCGCATCCGTGGTCGGACTCGTGGCGTTCCTCGTCGAGCCCCCTGGTTGGAGCGGCTGGCTGGTCGTGGCCTCCATGGCCGCGGCCGGCCTCTTCGTCGCCTTCCAGATGGCCCGGGGCCTGTTCGGGCCGGACATCGCCGCGATGAAGGCCGCCATGGCCCTGGGCGAGGCCGGGAAGCGGGCCACTCCGTTCGATCGGCGGGGGCGTGCTTCGCTGTCGGTGGCCTGCTCCGGTTTTCCCCCGGAGTTGCACGCCGGCCCCCGGTCCACCATCGGCAGCACGAAGACGGGGGATGCGGCGCTGGATCGTGCGGTCTGCTTCTCGGGGCCTGAGGACGTGATCCTGGCGGCCCTGGATCCCCGGACCCGGACTGAGCTTCGCGACCTCATGGAGCGGACCGAGTTTCGCCTGCGGGGCGGAACCATCCGCGGCGGGCTGCCCGCCCGAGCCTCCACCGACGTGGGCATGCGGACCGCAACACGTATGGAGGCACAGGCCTCCCGCTTCGCCGCCGCCGCGGCCGATCCCGTCGCGGGGCTCCTGGAGCGGGCCCGAACGGAGGAGAGTCCGGCGGTCCGCAATCGCGCAATCCAGGTGCTCCTGGCGCTCCACCTGCGGGACTCTGCCGCCCTCGCCTACGCCGATGAGATCTTCGCCAGCGACGACCTCGATGCGGTCCGCGTCGCGGCGCGGGCCCTCGGTCGCGACGACATCCTCGAGCGGCTGGACGAGATCATCCGTCAGCACCGCGGGCAGCTGTCCGTGACTGAGACGCAGCCCGAAGAGGGACGGCTGGCGATGGCGGTGCCCGAGGGCGCGCTCTCGAAGGTCAACCGTTAGCGGCTACTCCGGCGGCGGGGGCTCCGGGTCGCCACCACCACCGCGGGCCTTCCAGACCGCGAGGAAGCCGACCACGAAGACGAACGCCACCACGGTGGCCATCTGCGGGTTCCGCGCGGCGACCAACTCGGCCGACTTGTCGAGCCCGAGCATCTCCTGCGCACGCCCGATGGCGAGGCTGATCCGGCCCATGACCGTGTAGCCGAAGGACGCACCGAACGAGAGCATCAGGACGAGGATCCCGACCCGGCTCACGTTGGTCATCACCCGGTTGTGGGGGGCGCTGAAGTAGAAGTGCAGCAGGCACGCGGTGAGGCCCACGACGAGCACGACTCCGGAGATGACCCCGGCGCCGTCGTTGGTCCAGCACCACAGTCCACCGTACCAGGTCGCGCCGTCTTCGCAGGTGCCGACGACCGTGGTGTCCACCCAGCCGGTGCCAAACTCGTAGACCCGCAGGGTGGTCTCCTTGCCGACCTCCAGGTTCTCCGCCCAGAGGCGCCGGAAGTCCGGCATCGACTGCTGCACCGACGTCATGAGGTGCGCGCGCAGCTCGCCCGTCAGCTTCACGCCGGCGTAGGCGGCGACCACGAACGCGATCGGGAGCCTCGCCAACCAGCCGTGTTTCTTGCTGTATTTCATGAACAGCAGGGCGGTGAGGATGAGGGGGACGATCAGGAAGGGCCGCTCGTAGGTCCACTCGTCAGCGAAGAAGAGCTTGTCCAGGAGGTTCGGCTTGAAGACGCCGAAGTAGACCTCGACGACCGCGTAGCCGATCGAGACGCCCAGGAAGATGTGCTCCCCGAGCTTGTAGATCGGGTTGTCCTCGTACAGGAACGACAGGATGAACAGCGTCAGGAAGATGCTGATCCAGGCGCCCAGCACGTCCATGGAACCGAAGTCAGGCATCTACTCGACCCCCTTCGGACGCGTGGTGAAGAAGGCGACGTTGCCCAGGAAGATGAGCAGCACGATGAACACGTGCCCCAGGTTCAGCACGTTGACGCCCTCGATCCCGAGCAGCCGCTCGGGGTGCACCAAGTTCTCCCGGGGGTGTTCCAGGAAGACCAGCTTCTCGTACTGCGCCGAGCCCGGCATGCCGGAGCTGATGCCCGCCAACTGGTGGGCCTTGTAGTACGGGATGTAGTCGGGCCCGGAGACCGCGGTCGCCGCCCCCACCATCTTCAGTTCGTACTGCCCCTGCACCTGGAGCACGTACTCCTTGATGCCGGGGAAGCCCGCGCTGACGAGCACGATGAGGGGGAAGTCCTTGAGCTGCTTGAACCCCCGGGCCACCGGGAGGTCGCCGATCGGCGTGCCCTGGAAGTCCACGGGGTAGGTCTTGGGCAGGTTCTCGCCGATCGACTTGATGGCCAGCTCCTTGCCGTCCTTGAAGCCGAGGAAGCAGTAGTCGGTGCCGTACTCCTTGCCGTAGACCTCGGCGATCTCCTCCATGATCGGGAAGACCAGCGGCGGGGCCGCCGGCCACAGCGTGGCGCTGACGATCTTGACGTCCTTGGTGAACAGCTGGTGCAGGACCGCGCGGTAGTAGGGCTCCAGCTCCGGCCGGCTGCCGGGGTCGAAGTCGGCCGAGATGTAGACCGTCGCCCCCTCGGGCAGGTCCTCGACCGCCTGCCACGCGTCCTTGACCGAGCGATCGACCGAGAACTCCGACGTGAACGGGAACAGCATCGGGATGGCGATGGCGATCGCCATGCCGAGGAAGATCCACCGCCGGTCCATGTGCTGGAACCGAACCAGCCACTCGAATGCGCTCAGGAGAAGCATCAGTCGCCTCCCAGGTGGCTGCGCTCAATGCCCAGGATGATGCGGAGGCCAGTGGCCACCGCGCCGAGGGCGGCGCCGATGAAGATGGCTCGTCGTGCGGCGGTGTTGGGCACCTCCATGAGCCAGTTGACGATCTGCGGGAGCCGCTCGGAGATCTGCTCGCCGATGGGCACCCGACCGATCATCACGACGACCGCCGCGACCAGCAGCACCGTCGCTTCCATGTTGCGGGCGCGGAACGCTCGGAACGCCGCGGACGCGATGTAGAAGGCCAGGAGCGCGAACATCGTTGCGTTCAGCGGCACGAAGACGAAATCGAAGACCCACTTGTAGGCCTGACCGTTGCTGAGCCGGTCGCCCCCGCCCATGAAGCCGACCACCAGGGTGGCGACCAGCGCGACGAGCATCACCAGCTTGTATCCCCACTCCGGTTCGCGGGCGAGCACCTTGGGGAGGTTGACCTGGATGAGGTTGATGAGCCCCAGGACGAACGCGGCCGCCGCGAGGATGACGCCCCATTCGAGGATGTTCTCGGTCACGATCCGATACATCCAGTGGGGGATGAACGCCTCACCGAGCATGATCAGACCGACCACGAACGTGATGACGAGCGGGATGGTTGTGCGCATCTAGTGCCCCGCCGCCGTGAAGAGTTGAACCACGAAGTCCATCCCGAAGCTGCCTGCGAGGGTGCCCACGATGATGGACGCGACGCAGAAGACCTTGATCCAGTCGCTCGCCTTCAGGGAGCTGACGAGGCGGGGGTCTCCCGACAGGTACGCCGACACCGCGAAGAGCTCTTCGCCGATGAGGGTGTAGTCGCAGGCGGCGATGAAGAAGGGCAACTGCGTTGCCTCCGCGGTGCCCGCGATCTGGATCGATTTGTTGACGAAGCCGGTCTCCGCGAGGATGAGCGACTCCGCGAAGAAGCGGCCGAGGTAGATGTTCGTCGCCGGCTTCTCCCGCAGGATGATGCCGTTGGTGCCGGCGCAGAAAGCGAACTGCTCGGAGCTGATGAACCGGGTGTTGGTGGAGCGGTACGCGTCCGGGTAGCCCGCCTGGTAGTAGCCCGCCTTGACCACCTCGTCCGCGACCTCCCGCACCAGCGGGATGCAGCAGGTGACGATGATGTCCGACTGGTACTCGGCGACCTTCTTGGACACCTCGCCGAGGATCAGGACCGACGCAATGGTCTGGATGTCCTGCAGCTCGTCGATGCCCGGCACGTACAGCACCGGCTTGCCCATCTCCGTCGCGCGGCCGATGCCCTCCTCGATGGCGTCGATGCCGGGGATGCGGCGGATGAAGACTTCCTTGCCCTTCCGCGCCCGGTCGGTGAACCAGAACATCAGCCCGCCAACCGTCAGCACGATGAGCGCCATCAACAGGAAGCCGACCGAGGTGTTGAGCCACACCCCCTTGGGCTCACCCGCGATCGCCGGCGTGCTGTTGGCGTGGGCGTCCAGGAACGCGAACCGGTCAGCCGGCTTGGTCAGGTTGGCTTCGTCGGCCTGGGCGCGCAGCCCCCTCGGCAGCGCCAGGACCCGGTAGTAGTACTGGTCCCGGACCCCCTTGTTCAGCGGGTCCTCGGCGACCTTGTCCGTGTAGGTCGTGATGTCCGGAGTGAGGTCTTCGACCCGCATCTCCCAGGGACCGTCCGGCGATTCGGCGCGGGCGACCGTGAACCTGGCCGCCTCGACGTCGGGGTGGGGCGTCCAGCTCAGGTCCAGGTTCAGGCCCGAGTTGTGCTTCGGCGCGGTGACCGTCAGCTCCGTCGGGGCGGGGACCTTGACCACGTCGGCCATGGAGCCCTCGGCGACCGCGGCAGCCTCCATCAGGCCGGGAGGCGCCTCCAGGCCGGCGGCCGAATCGTCGTCGTCCCCGGCCGAGTCGTTGCCAACACCGATGACGGAACTGTCGTCGTCATCGCTGTTCGCAGCATCGGACGGAGCGGAGTCCGCGAACGCCGGCGAGGCCAGCGCGAGGAGGAACAGCAGTGTGAGCCAGCGTGCGGTCATCGTTCGATCGACTCCACGTTGGCGCGCGGCAGGATGGCGTCGTGCCCGTCGGCGAAAGCGACTTCGAGCACCCGGACCTTCGTCTCGGACTCCATCGCCATCAGGTCCACCGGCAGGCTCTTGACCGTGCCGATCTTCCCGAACCAGGGAGCGCGAATGCCGCGCACGGTGTCCCCCACCGAGATGCCCGTGGGCTCCGGGGGAACGAACTTCTCGGCTGACGCCTCTTCGTCGTCGTGCGTGATGACGACCTCGGGGCGGATGACGCCGGCGCGGATCTGCGTGGCGCCGTTGATGGAGGCGCGTCGGCCTTCCTTGCTCTGGAGCAGCTTGAACGTCGCGGGGGCCATGTCGATGTGACCGAAGCCCTCGGTGACGATCAGGGTCAGCCCCAGGTCCTCGCCGCCGGTGATCGCGACGCCGACCTCGTAGCCGAGCAGCTCCTTGATGTCGTCATAGTCGAAGCCGCCCGTGACGATGCCCGCGACCCCGAGTTCGACGGCGCGCTTCAACCCCTTGAGGGTGATGTAGGCACCGCCGACCACGATCTTGCCGGCGTGATCGGCCTTGAGGTGGGCGGGGTCGAGCACCTCGTGGGCGCCCCCCTCGATGTTGGCGATCTCGCCTTTGACCTCACCGCCGAGGCCGAAGATGCCCTGCACCATCATCGCCGGCGCCTGCACCACGCAGCCCTCGCCGGGGATGACCTCGACCACGCGGCCGTTGATGTAGGCGTCCACCTCCACGGGGATGGGGGCGGCCTGGAGGATGACCATGCCGGTGACCGTCGAGATCGACTCGATGGTGCCCGTGACGATGGCCTTGGCCTCGCTCTTGAACATGCCCATGAAGCCGGGCGTCTCCGCAAGGATCTCGTCCTTGACCACGGAGTCGCCGACATCCTTGGTCATGTAGGCCTTGAGCCGACCGGGATCGATGCCCAGCTGGTTGGCGACGTTGGCGGGGAAGACCTTGCCCGGCAGGGAGGTGCGCGCGACGACCTGGTCGGCCTCCACGACGTCTCCCACCTCGACATCCACGTCCCCCTCGATGGGGAGGCGGCGGTCCTTCTGGACGATGTGGTGCTCCGTGACCGTCAGGCCCGGGGTGAAGATGGCGCCCATCAGGGGTACTCCCCCATCTCTTCGACCCAGCGGGTCAGGGTCGGAACGCGCCGCTCGTCCATCGGCACCTGCACGCCGGGACGACCGCGGGTGTCCAAGGCGATGCCGCAGACGCCGCCGCGGACGACCTGCTGAACCGGCTTGCCGGGACCGGCGCCCAGGTCGAGCTGCTTCTGCAGCGGGGTGAACGTGCCCTTGAGTTCGTCCTCGCGAGAGGCCTCGATGAGCCGAAGCTCGCCGAACCCGAGGGTCTCGTCCATGGAGCCGCCGCCCGGCAGCTTCATCTGGACCCGCATCACCGGCTTGTCCTCGTTGATCTCGCCCGCCGGGGAGATGCAGCTGCCCAGGTAGATGAGGCAGTCCTTCTCGAAGACGGTCGTGGCCGCTTCGGCGTGCACCGAGCTGAAGACGCCCAGGTGCGGGGTCATGAAGATGGAGTCGACGGCGATGTCCGTGATGCCCTCGGGCGCGAACGAGTCGATCATCATCCGCATCGACTGCACCCGCCGGGGCGCATGGCTGAGCACGCCGCCGGAGCCGACGATGAGGTCCAGCTTCAGCATCTTGACCAGCGTCTCGCCGCTGCCGGACTGGCGGAAGGCGTCCGCGATGGTCCGCTCCTTCTGCACGCCGCGCAGCGCGACCGCGAACTCCTTGTGCTGGATGAACGCCAGCCGGAGCGCCTCGCGGGCGATGGCCTGCTCGACCTGCAGCTCCTCGAGCGTCTCGGGGATGGTCGTCGGCCGGATCATCTTGTTGCCGATCCGGTTGCGCAGCCCCTTCTCGTCGATGGGGAACGGCACCCAGCGGAGGATGGACTCGAGTCCAGCCTCCGCGAGCACGTTCGAGATCGAGTAGCTCATCCCCAGGTTGGCCGACACGGTGCGGTTGAACGCGTCGTCGAAGACCGAGAAGACGTCCGTCGTCGCGCCGCCGATGTCGACGCCGACCACGTTGATGTTCCGCTGCTTCGCGATGGTCTGGATGATCATCCCGACCGCCGCCGGCGTGGGCATGATCGGCACGTCGGCCCAGTCCATCAGCTTGTCGTAGCCGGGCGCCTGCGCCATCACGTGCTCCATGAACAGGTCATGGATCTTGTCCCGCGCGGGGCCGAGGTTCTCCTCCTCCATGATCGGGCGCACGTTCTCGACCATGGAGAGGTCCGAGAGGTCCTTGAGGCGCTCCTCGATCTGGGGGCGGACGGCGCTGTTGCCGCCGTAGATGATCGGCAGGTTGAAGCCGCCGCCGAGGCGGGTCCGGGGGCGCGCCGCCGCGATCATCTCCGCGATGGCGACCACGTGCTTGACCGTGCCGCCGTTGATGCCGCCGGCGAGGAGGATCATGTCGGGCCGCAGCTGCCGGATGCGCTCGATCTGCTCGTGCGGCTTGCGCTTGTCGTTGGTGGCGAACGTGTCCATCACGATGGCGCCGGCGCCGAGGGCCGCCCGCATCGCGGATTCGGCCGTCATCGACCGCACCACGCCGCCGACGACGAGCTGTAGACCACCGCCGGCCGACGAGGTCGAGATGTACAGATCCACGCCGTCCCGGTCTCCCTGGTCGGGGGTCTTGATCTGGTCGCCGTCCACGAGCGTCCGGCCGGACAGCTCCTGGACTTCCATGGCGGCATTCAGCACGCCCCGCGTGACGTCCTCGAAGGGCGCCTCCACGGTGGTCGGCGCTTCGCCGCGGTAGGTCTGCCGCCATCCGTCGTCCGTCAGTTCGAACAGCACCGCCTTGGTGGTGGTCGAACCGCAGTCGGTCGCCAGGACCGAGCGGATGGTGGAGGGGTCGATGCTCACTGGGCGCCTCCCGCGAACTCGGTCCGGCCGGCGTCGAGCGCCTCGATCCGCCGGAGCACGTACTCGAACCCGCGCCGGTCCTCCAGCAGGTGCGCCATCGCGTCCCACTCGGGCACGGTCAGAAACGCGCCGATGGACGGCGACAGCAGGTGCATGAACTGACTCCCGACGTAGCTGAGCGGACGCACCGACTCCAACGCCAGGATGGCCGGGACGGTCATGCCGAACCGGACGATGAACTTGCCGACCTTGTCGACCGCGGCCGCCTGCTCGGGGGTCACCTTCAGGGGAGTGGTGCTCACGCGCGCGCCTCCCCGATGTGCTCCCGAAGCGCGGCCGTGATCTCCTCGAGGCGGTCCTCGCATCGCAGGGTGATCGACGCCCGACGTCGCAGCAGCGGGCTGCGGGCGGAGCCGACGAGGAAGAAGCCGTCGTCCGTGGCGGCCCAGGATCCGAACCGGTCCCACGTTCGCCGGGCGCGGCGGAGGGGGTTGTCGATCGTGACCCCCTCGGCGTCCAAGCCGAAGCGGGTTGGCAGCAGGACCTCCGCCGTTGCGGTCAGCAGCAGCAGGGCCCCAACGAACGCCAGCCACGGATCGAGCGCCGCCACAGCCCCCGTTCCCACCGCGATCACCAAGCCGGCAAACGCCGCACTGCGCGGCTGTCGCCGTGCTGGCCAGTCAGTCCAGGTGATGGTCGGGGGGGTGCCCAAGGGCGCGCAGTGTATGCGCGGCCCCCGGAGGGATCAAACGGCGGCCGCAGGACGTTGACGTCGGCGGCTCAGGTCGTCACGTGGCGCCCTCCGTGAGGAGGGACTCCAATGTTGTCTGTTCGCATTTCGGCCCTTTGCGCCGCCGTCGCCCTGTTGCTGATCGCTGCCCCGTCCTCGGCCAACGACTGCAGCGCCGTCTTCACGACCGACGTCGGGCCCCTCATGACCCCGCCGAACGGCAGCTTCCAGTCGTTCACGTACGACTGCAGCGCCGTCAACGGCTGCCAGACCTACTTCGACATCGTCGCGGCCGCGGGTGACGTCATCGAGTTGGACACCTGCACCAACGGCTCGACCGACTTCGACATCGGCAAGTCCGCCTTCGACAGCAGCGGCAACCTCGAGGCCTGCGACGACATCCCTTGCGGTGACGGCTCCACGCTGTCGTTCACGGTCCCGTTCGACGGCACGTGGCGCATGCGGATCTCCGGCTACGTGAGCTCGGCGGAGGGCACCTACACCCTCGGCTACAACATCCCCGACACCGTCACCATCGTCGGCGCCGTCGAGGACGTGGACGGCGACGGCTTCTTCGACGACGTCGACTGCGACGACGACAACGACACCATCTACCCGGGCGCCCCCGAGTCGTGCGACGCGGTCGACAGCGACTGCGACCTCGAGATCGTCGACGGCTACCCCGACTACAACACCGACGGGAACCCCGACTGCATCGACCCGCCCGCAGCCGGCTCCATCGTGCTCACGGAGATCCTCCAGAACCCCAGCGTGGTCAGCGACCTCAACGGCGAGTGGTTCGAAATCCTCAACGCCAGCGCCTTCGACATCGATCTGGTCGACTGGGTCTTCAGCGACCTCGGCACCGACAGCTACACCGTTCCCTTCAGCTTCGTCCTGGCGGCCGGCTCCTACGCCGTGATCGGGTCGGAGATCGACATCACCCTGAACGGCGACGTCGCGGTGGACCTGGAGGTCGGCACCTTCTTCCTCAGCAACGGAGACGACGATCTCATCATCACCACCCCTGCGCCGAGCTCGCTCGAGCAAGATCGGGTCGAGTGGGACGGCGGACCCACGTTCCCCGATCCCACCGGCGCCTCCATGGCCCTCGCCCCCGGCTTCGTAGACGCCACCTCCAACGATACGGTCACCAACTGGTGCGCCTCCACCGGCACGTTCGGCGACGGCGACTTCGGCAGCCCCGGCGGCCCCAACTCCGACCTCGACGTCGACTTCGACACCGACGGCATCGTCGACTGCGTCGACCCCGATGACGACAACGACGGCGACCCCGACGTCACCGACTGCGCGGACTTCGACAACACCATCCACGCCGCCGCGACCGAGGCGTGCGACCTGATCGACAGCAACTGCGACGGCTCCTTCGTCGACCAGCACGACGACTTCGACGGCGACGGCGACCCCGACTGCACCGACGACAACGACGACAACGACGCCTCGCTCGACGTGGACGACTGCGCGGACTTCGACGACACGATCTTCGTCGGCGCGACCGAGTTCTGCGACGAAATCGACCAGGACTGCGACGGCTCCTTCGTCGATGAGTTCACCGACACCGACGGCGACCTCGACCCCGACTGCACCGACGACAATGACAGCACCCTGGACATCGGCGACTGCGGTCCGCTGGACGACACCATCTACCCCGGTGCCCCCGAGCTCTGCGACCTGATCGACAGCGACTGCGACGGCTCCATCGTCGATGAGGACCTCGACACCGACGGCGACCTCACCCCCGACTGCGTGGATGAGGACGACGACGACGACGGCCTCAGCGACGCCGACGAGGCCCTGGCCGGCACCAACCCCCTGAGCGGCGACTCGGACGGCGCCGGCTTCGGCGACCTCGACGAGGTCGGCGCGGACCCGTCCAACCCCACCGACACCGACGGCGACCTGACCCCCAACGCGCTCGACGACGACGACGACGGTGACGGCATCCCCAGCGCCGACGAAGGCATCTTCGATCCCGACGCGGACACGGTGCCCAACTACCTGGACGACGACAGCGACGGCGACGGCTTCGCCGACCTCGAGGAGACCGACGCCGACAACGACTCGGACGGCACGCCCAACTACCTCGACCTGGACTCCGACGGCGAGAACGACGTCGACTCTGTGGACGGCGACGGCGACAACGACGGCGACGGCATCCCCGACTACCTCGACCTCGACGACTTCGACGGCGACGCCGCCGATCCCGACGAGGACGGCCTCACCAACGGCGAAGAGGCCGAGCTCGGCACCGACCCGAACAACGAGGACACCGACGGTGACGGCCTGCTCGATCCCGAGGAGATCGACGAGACCGGAACCGATCCCACCGTGACCGACACCGACGACGACGGCCTCGACGACGGCGAAGAGGTCGACGAGACGGGCACCGACCCGAACAACCCCGACACCGACGACGACGGCCTGACCGACGGCGAAGAGGTCGACGAGACCGCCACCGACCCGCTCCGGCCCGACACCGACGAGGACGGCATGGACGACGGCACCGAGGTCGAAAACGGCGCCGACCCGAACAACGAGGACACGGACGGCGACGGCATCCTCGACGGCCCCGACGGCCTCGGCGATGACGACGGCGACGGCATCATCAACGTGCTCGATCCGACCGACGATTCGGGCGACGACGACGACTCCGCGGGCGACGACGACGACGCCACCGGGGACGACGATGACGACACCGATTCGGGTTGCGACTGCGCGACCTCGGTCTCGGGCTCCCGCGACGGAGCGGGTGTGTTGGCCCTGGTCCTTGGCTTGGGAATCTTCCGCAGGTGCCGCGCCCTGCGTTGACGTTGCGCGTTTCGTCGGTCACCTTGAGGACCGATGTTCCGCACAATTGTCTTGCTCCTCGCCCTGCTGACCTCAGCAGCGCTGCCGACCTCCGCCCTCGCCCTCGACGTGCTCGTCATGGCGAACCGCGGGCACGTCAACACCGCCGCGGACTTCGCGTCGCACATGACGGCGTCGCCCGTTCCGTTGAACTTCTCGACGTACGACGCCGACTCCACGCCGTCGCTGAGCTACCTCAACGGCTTCGACGTCGTGGTGCTCTTCGAGAACGGCCTCTTCGGCAACTCGGCCAACGTTGGCAACCGGCTCCACACGTGGCTCGCCCAGGGCGGCAAGGGGCTGGTGATCGGGACCTTCTACACGCAGGACCGATCCGACTCGACGTACAACACCAACGGGTGGGGCGCGCTCGAGAGCGTCGATCCGCTCGCCGCCGGCTCCAACGGCTGCGACTACAACTCCGACACGATGCACACCGGCTCGATCGTCAGCCATCCGATCATGGAAGGGGTCGACAGCCTCTGGGCCAACTCCTACCGCGGTGACACGGAGCTGACCAACGGCGGCACGATGGTCGCCCGCTGGAACACGCCGAACCGCATCGGCGGAACCGACCCGGTGGCCGCCTACAACGAGGTCCTCGGCTCCCGCATCGTCAGCATCTCGATCTTCCCGGACTACGAGTCCTACGGAAACCTGAACAGCACCTTCGGCGGCGACTTCCACCGCCTCTACCAGAACGCGATCGTCTGGACCGACGGCGGCGGCTGCGCCGACAACGACGGCGACGGGCAGCTGTCCGTGCCCTGCGGCGGCACCGACTGCAACGACGGCGACTCGTCCGTCTACCTGGGCGCCCCGGAGCTGTGCGACGCCATCGACAGCGACTGCGACAACGACCTCGTCGACGGCGCCCCCAACTTCGACGGCGACCTCGAGCCCGACTGCATCGACGGCGACATCGACGGCGACGGCGACGTCAACGCGTCCGACTGCAACGACTACGACATCAGCGTCTACACCGGCGCCCCGGAGCTCTGCGACACCATCGACAGCAACTGCAACGGCTCGCTGGTGGACGGCTTCCCCAACGCCGACGGCGACTCCGAGCCCAACTGCATCGACGCCGACGACGACAACGACCTGTTCCCGGACAACATCGACTGCGACCCGTTCGACCTCGTCGGCCAGGTGGACGACACCATCTACCCCAACGCCCCCGAGTCCTGCGACAACGTCGACAGTGACTGCGACGGCTCGCTCGTGGACGGCTTCCCGGACACGGACGGGGACGGCCAGCCCGACTGCATCGAGACCGACGCCGACGGCGACGGGTTCAACGCCTCGGACGAGTGCGACGACACCAACAACATGATCTACCCGGGCGCCCCCGAGTTCTGCGACCTCGTGGACAGTGACTGCGACGGCTCGCTCGTGGACGGCGATCTGGACAGCGACCTGGACGGTCTGCCCGACTGCGTCGACGCCGACGACGACAACGACGGCGACGACGACGTCACCGACTGCGCCGACCTCGATCCGACCATCTACAACGGCTCGCTCGAGTTCTGCGACCTCATCGACAGCGACTGCGACGGCACCCTCGCGGACGAGTTCCCCGACTTCGACTTCGACGACCTGCCGGACTGCGTCGACGACGACTCCGACAACGACCTGGACCCGGACAGCACCGACTGCGCGCCGCTGGACAGCACCATCTGCGCGACCTGCACCGAGTTCTGCGACGCGATCGACAGCAACTGCGACGGCGATCTCGTCGACGGCTTCCCGGACAGCGACGGCGACGACAACCCGGACTGCATCGACCTGGACATCGACGGCGACAGCGACCCCAACACCAACGACTGCGCCCCCGAGGATCCGACCATCTACACCGGCGCCCCGGAGCTGTGCGACCTCATCGACAGCGACTGCGACGGCTCGCTCGCGGATGACTTCGACGACCTCGACGGCGACGACATCCCCGACTGCGTCGACACCGACATCGACGGTGACGGTGCCGCCGGCGGCTTCGCGGACTGCGACGACTTCGACCCGGACATCTGGCTGGGCGCCCCCGAGCTCTGCGACGACATCGACAGCGATTGCGACGGCGATCTGGTCGACGGCTTCGACAACTCCGACGGCGACGCCGAGCCCGACTGCGTCGATCTGGACGACGACAACGACGGCCTGCTCGACACGGACGAGGCGATCGCGGGCACCGACCCCCTCGATCCCGACAGCGACGACGACGGCTTCGGGGACCTCGAGGAGGTCGGCGCCGACCCCGCCAACCCCACCGACAGCGACGGCGACGAGACGATCAACGCGCTGGACGAGGACGACGACGGGGACTCGATCCCGACCATCGAAGAAGGCCCCTACGACCCCGACGGCGACGGCGTGCCCAACTACCTCGACGACGACAGCGACGGCGACGGCTTCAGCGACCTGTACGAAGAGGGGACCGAGGAGATCTGGTTCGACGACACCGACGGTGACGGCGTGCCCAACTTCCTCGACCTGGACTCCGATGCGGAGAACCTCGAGGACGACGACGACGGCAACGGCGACGCGGACGTCGACGGCATCCCCGACTTCCTCGACCCCGACGACACCGACGGCCCCGACGCGGACCCCGACGGCGACGGCCTCACCAACGGCGAAGAGGGCGACATCGGCACCGACCCGTTCAACCCCGACACCGACGGCGACACGATCGACGACGGCACCGAGGTGGGCGCGGACCCGACCGACCCGATCGACACCGACGGCGACAACGACATCGACGCCCTGGACCCGGACGACGATGGCGACGAGATCATCACGATCGACGAGCTGACGGTGGATGCCGACCTCGACGGCGTCGCCGACCCCGACGCGGACGACGACGGCGAGAGCAACCACCTCGACGAGGACTCGGACGACGACGGCCTCACCGACTTCTTCGAGACCGACGACGACATCGACGACGACGGCATCCCCAACTACGTCGACACGGACAGCGACGGCGACGGGCTGGACGACGCCGTCGAGGGCGGTGCCGACACGGACGGCGACGGCCTCCCCGATCCGTACGACACCGACAGCGACGGCGACGGCTTCGACGACGGCCGCGAAGGCGCCGAGGACAACGACGGCGACGGCATCCCGAACTTCCAGGACCTGGACGTGGACGGGGACGGCGCGCCCGACGCCATCGAGGGGGACGGCGATCTGGACGGCGACGGCATCGAGAACTGGCTCGACCCCGACGACAGCGACGGCCCCGACGCCGATCCCGATTTCGACGGTCTCACCAACGCCGAGGAGTCCGAGCTCGGCACCGACGCATACGACGAGGACACCGACGACGACGGCCTGCTCGACGGCGACGAGGTCGAGGACACGCTCACGGACCCGCTCAACCCGGACACCGACGGCGACGGCCTGGGCGACGGGCGCGAGTACTTCGACACCCACACCGACCCGCTGAACGAGGACACCGACGACGACGGCCTCACCGACGGCGACGAGGTGCTCGTGCACGAGACCGACCCGCTCGCCCCCGACACCGACGAGGACGGCATGCTCGACGGCGTCGAGGTGGAAGTGGGCGCCGATCCGCACAACCCCGACACCGACGGCGACGGGATCCTCGACGGCCCCGACGGCCTCGAAGACAACGATGACGACGGCATCATCAACGTGCTCGATCCCACCAACGACGGTGAAGAGGTCGAGGAGGAAGAGGAAGTCGACGAGGTCCCGGTCGAGCTCATCACGGGCGGTCAGGACTGCGCCGACTGCGCGAGCTCAATGGCCCCCGGGGACAGCGGCCTGTTCGGCCTGCTCTTGCTCGGCGCCGCGGCCCTCAGCCGCCGTCGTCGGGCTTGATGTCCTCGCCCTTGCCCCGCATGTCGAGGTAGGGCTTCCGCATCTTGACGGCCGTTCGTTCGCGGATGCTGCCCGCGATCGCCAGCGCCAGCTCCCCCTGCGGGTCGACCTCGTCCGGGGTCGCGTAGAGCCAGACGTGGTCACGACCCGTCGGTGACGTCACCCGGTTCAGCGCCAGGTTGGTGATCCCGGTGATCTCGCGCACCTGCTGCATCGCCTCGAGCACGAACGCGTCCTTGGTCTGCGCGTCAGCCTGCGAGTCGTTCGTCGAGGTCTCGCTGAAGCTCCACTCGAGGATGCAGGGCGGCTCCTCGCAGTCGATGTCCTGCACGATCGCGTCGATCACGCCCTCGTGCCCGGCCAGCCACTCGTTGAGGTCCAGGGCCGCCTCCGTCCAGGCTTCTGGTTGGTGGCTCTTGGGCAGGTGCTCGAACTCGAGCGCGCCGTCTTCCGCCTCCCAGTCGTTCCAGGGCGCATCGAAGATCGGCTCCCGGGCGGGGTCGAGGTTGCCCTTCTGGAATGCCTCCGGGGGAATGCCGCTTCCCGGGGGGGCCAGCTCCTCGGCATCCTCCAACTCGGGCGGAAGTTGCACGACTTGGTCTGGTTCTGGGGGCGGGGCCGGGTCGCTTTGATCCCTGCTCATCCACCAACCAAGGCCGAGTACGATGGTGGCGGTGACGGTCGCCCCTGCGACGAAACGTGGTTGCATTGACCAAGACTGCCACGTACGAAGGATCCGGTGCGGCACTGGATATCTTACGATACGGTGCTCAGGTGCTAAGGACCGTTGGCGCACGTTTGGAGACGCGAGATGAAGGTTACGACCCTGTTTGCACGCATCGGGCTCATCGGCGCCGCATTGTTCTTGTTCGGGCCCGCGCCCGCACAGGCGGGACAGTCGGTCGTCACGGTCTCCTGGAATGGCGGCTGGTGCAGCATCTGCGGCGGCGCGTACGCCTGCAGTAACGGCCACGGCAACTGGAGCAACGGCACCCGGACCTTCAGCGACCCCGTGCCCGCGGGCTCCACCGTGACCGGCATGACCGGCGTCATCCAGAAGCTCGGCTGCTCCGGCGGTACCTACACGCCGACCATCGGCAGCGGCTCCTTCGGCGGCCACGGCTTCCCCGGCGGCTGCCCCTGCGGCAACTGCGACGGCAATACCAACATGTCCGCGAGCTACCCCGGCGGGTGGCCCGGCTACAACTACGGAGGCTCCAACACGGTCCGGTTGAACGTCTCCAGCGGGCTGGTGTGCGTGAAGTCCGTCACCCTCACCATCACGTGGGAAGACGCCGACAACGACAACGACGGCGACCCCGACGACACCGACTGCAACGACAACGATCCGACCATCTACAACGGTGCGCGCGAGATCTGCGACAACATCGGCCAGGACTGCGACGGCAATATCCTCGAGTCGTTCACCAACACCGACGGCGACTCGCTGCCGGACTGCATCGACCCTGACGACGACAACGACGGCGTCAACGACGGCGGTGACTGCGCGCCCCTGGACAACACGATCTACCCCGGCGCGACCGAGCTCTGCGACAACATCGACAGCAACTGCAACGGCAGCCTGGTCGACAGCTTCCCCAACTTCGACGGGGACTCCGAGCCTGACTGCATCGACACCGACGACGACAACGACGGCACGCCGGACACCGTCGATTGCGAGCAGTTCGACGACACGTTCTGTTTCTCCTGCACGGAGTTCTGCGACACGATCGACAACGACTGCGACGGCGATCTGGTGGACGGCTTCCCCAACTACGACGGGGACAGCGAACCGGACTGCATCGACAACGACATCGACAACGACCTGTTCCCCAACAACGTCGACTGCGATGACTTCGATCCATCCATCTACCCCAACGCACCCGAGTCCTGCGACAACATCGACAGCGACTGCGATGGGAGTCTGGTGGACGGGTTCCCCGACACCGATGGGGACGGCAACCCCGACTGCATCGAATCGGACGTCGACGGCGACGGCTACCCCGGCACGGTCGACTGCAACGATCTCGATCCCCTGATCAACCCCGCCGGCATCGAGTTCTGCGACAACGTCGACAGCGACTGCGACGAGTCCCTGGTGGACGAGTTCGACAACTTCGACGGCGACACCGAGCCCGACTGCATCGATCTGGACGACGACAACGACGGTGACGAGGACATCAACGACTGCGACGACGCCGACCCCAGCATCTACACCGGCGCGCCCGAGTCCTGCGACCTGATCGACAGCGACTGCGACGGGAGCCTGGTCGACGAGTTCGACGACTTCGACTTCGACGGCATCCCCGACTGCGAAGACGACGACGACGACAACGACGGTGACCCCAACGACACCGACTGCGCGCCCCAGGACGCGACCATCTGCGCCACCTGCACGGAGTTCTGCGACACGATCGACAGCGACTGCGACGGCGACTACGTGGACGGCTTCACCGACACCGACGGCGACGGCGAGCCCGACTGCACCGACAGCGACAGTGACGGCGACGGCGACCCGAACGTCACCGACTGCGAGCCGCTGGATCCGACGATCTTCACGGACGCCCAGGAGCTCTGCGACAACATCGACAGCGACTGCGACGGCTCGCTCGCGGACGACTTCGACGACCTCGACGGCGACGACATCCCCGACTGCGTCGACCCCGACGCGGACGGCGACGGCGCCACCGCCGGCTTCGCCGACTGCGACGACTTCGACGCGTCCGTCTGGCTCGGCGCCCCCGAGTCCTGCGACGCCATCGACAGCGACTGCGACGGCGACCTCGTCGACGGCTACGACGACTTCGATGGCGACGGTGAGCCCGACTGCATCGACAACGACGATGACAACGACGGCCTGTCCGACGGCGACGAGGCGATCGCGGGCACCGACCCGCTGAACCCCGACACCGACGGCGACGGCATCGACGACCTGACCGAGATCGGCCTCGGCGACGATGCGTTCCCGGATCCCTCCGACGCTCAGGACACGGACGGCGACGGCATCATCGACGCGCTCGACGAGGACGACGACGGCGACTCCATCCCGACGCTTGAGGAAGGCCCGTACGACCCCGACGGCGACGGCGTGCCCAACTACCTCGACGACGACAGCGATGGCGACGGCTTCAGCGACCTCTACGAAGAGGGGACCGAGGAGATCTGGTTCGACGACACCGACGGTGACGGCGTGCCCAACTACCTCGACCTGGACTCCGACTCGGAGAACCTCGAGGACGACGACGACGGCAACGGCGACGCCGACCTGGACGGCATCCCGGACTTCCTCGACCCCGACGACACCGACGGCCCCGACGCCGACCCGGATGGCGACGGCCTCACCAACGCCCAGGAGGGCGCCATCGGGACCGACCCGTTCAACGCCGACACCGACGGCGACTCGATCGACGACGGCACCGAGGTGGGCGCGGATCCGACCGATCCGATCGACACCGACGACGACAACGACATCGACGCGCTGGATGTCGATGACGACGGCGACGGCATCCCGACCATCGACGAGGTCGAGGTCGACGCGGACGGCGACGGCGAGCCGGATCTCGACGTGGACGAGGACGGCATCGACAACCACCTCGACACCGACAGTGATGGCGACGGCCTCGACGACGAGTTCGAGACCGACGAGGACACCGACGGCGACGGCGCCCCCAACTACGTCGACACCGACAGCGACGGCGACACGATCGACGACGAGATCGAAGGCGGCGCGGACACGGACGGTGACGGCCTCCCCGACGCGTACGACACCGACAGCGATGACGTCGGCGGCGACGAGGACGACGTCGAAGGCTACGACTTCGGCGACGAGATCGAAGGCGCGGGCGACCTGGACGAGGACGGCGTGCCGAACTTCCAGGACCCCGACACCGACGGCGACGGCGCCCCCGACGACATCGAGGGTGACGGCGACCTGGACGGCGACGGAACGCCCAACTGGCTCGATCCCGACGACTACGACGGCCCCGACGCCGACGCCGACCTCGACGGCCTGACCAACGAGGAAGAGGGCGAGCTCGGAACCGACGCCTACGACGCCGACACCGACGACGACGGGCTCGAAGATGGCACCGAGGTCAACGGCACCGAGACGGATCCGCTCGATGAGGACACCGACGACGACGGCCTGACCGACGGCGAAGAGGTCTACGACACGGACACCGACCCGAACGACGACGACACCGACGACGACGGCCTACTCGACGGCGAGGAGGTCCACGAGACCGACACCGATCCGCTCGCGCCCGACACCGACGAGGACGGCATGGACGATGGCGTCGAGGTGGAGAACGGGGCTGACCCGAACAACCCCGACACCGACGGCGACGGCATCCTCGACGGTCCCGACGGCCTCGACGACAACGACGAAGACGGCATCATCAACGTGCTCGATCCGACGAACGACGGCGAGGAAGTGGTTGAGGAGGAGCCGACTCCGGAGCCGCCTCCCATCGAGCTGATCACCGGTGGCGCGGACTGCGAGAGCTGCAGCTCTTCGGTCGGTGCTGGCCGCAGCGCGTCGCTCGGCTTCCTGTTCCTCGGGGCTCTCCTCGCGGGGCGGCGACGCCGTCGCTGATCTAGCTGGTACAATCCCGGGCTGATTCCTCCTGCCGGAGTTGGCCCATGACCCAGTCCGCGGCGTCGACCGCGTCCGAGATGACACGCGTCAGTAAGGTGCGTGTCCAGATTCTTGCCGACTCGTTTATTTACGAGGGCTACGTCTACCTCCTCGCCGAGACTCGGCGGATTCAGGAGGTCCTGAACGACCCCAAGCCGTTCCTCAACCTCACGGAGGTGGTCATTCATGACCGCGCCTCCGCGACCACCCATCACGCTCCGTACGCGGCCCTCAACAAGGGGGCGATCACCCACGTGGTGGTGCTGTCGGGCGATGGAACCGGGCTCTCGATGGAGGATTCGTCATCTGACGCCACCGCCTCTGCCGGGGGGCAGGGGGCGGTTGCTGCCCAGATGACAGTCCCCCCCGCCGGTCCCCGGACCGTGCCGATCGCGCCGCCGCCCGCCAAGAAGGCCGACCCCCCGACCCAGCCCTTTCCGCGGGCCCGGGTGACCGCTTCGTCGGTCCGGGATGACGATGACGTCAGCGACTTGATTCTCGATGATGACGGCGGAGACGACATCGATCCCGACGATCTGGAGCGCGACGTTGGCGCCCTGATCGCCGGCGCGGACTGACCCACCGGGGAGTCATGGCGAGCATCGATCAGGAACGGAAGCGGATCAGCGCGGCAGTCGTTCTGTACGGCGCCCCCGGAGCGGGCAAGACGACGGCGCTGTACGCGCTCGCGCGGCAGCTCCCCGACGGCACGCACGGCAAGGTTGCCCCCCTGAACGCAGGCGACGGCCGCCTGCTGCGGCTGGACTACCGCCCGCACGACCAGGAGTTGGTCTACGGCTTCCAGGTGAACTTCCGGCTGGTGGCCTGCCCCGGCTCCATCGAGGTGGATCTGATCCGCCCGCTGCTGGCGTCGATCGACGCGGTGATATTCGTGGCGGACTCGTCGCGCACGGCGCTGAAGGCCAACGTCAAGGCGCTCGAGCTGCTGGATCGCATGCTCAAGCCGACCGGTCGGCAGCTCGCCGATCTGCCGATCGTCTTCCTTTACAACAAGCGCGACCTCCGCGACGCGGTCGAGATTCGCCTCCTGGAGGAGAAGCTCAACCGGTTTGGCTGCAACTACGTCGCCGCCTCCGCGGTGCGCGGCCAGGGGGTGCTCGACGCGCTCCAGCGTCTCACCGCGAGCGTCGCCGTTCAGGTCCGCCAGCAGGTGCAGTCCAGCGCCGGCGAGGGTGGCGCGGTCCCCGCGACGGTGGCCCACGGCACCACGATCCAGCAGGCGCGGGCGCTGCACGCGCCGGCGTCCGGGAACGACGACCAGACCGCGGTTCCCACGCAGGGCCAGCAACCCGGCGTGCGTTGGGATGGCGACGACGACCGCACGGAGTTGAACCCCGGCGGAAGTGAGCCTGCTCCGCCGACGGACTGGACCGCGGACCCCGGCGACTTCACCTCGCCCAGCCTCCCCGATCAGGGCGGCCACGCCCACGGGTCCGGAGACCTGACCGCCCCCAGCGACGATCACACCGCTTCGGGGGGAGACTGGACCCGGCCGTCGCCCGGTCAGCGGCCCTCTCCCGCGGCGGCCTTCGCCTCGGGCGCGTCCGTGAGCAACTCGTTCCGCGAGCTGACTCTGCTGGAGCCGGAGATGCCCGCGCCGTCGGTGCCGGCGGGTACGTGGCGCACCCCCGCGGCGTTGGCGGAAGACATCGACGCCGACGACCACACGATGCCGTTCCGGGAGCCCGAGGAGTTCGACCAGGGGTCTCCGTCCCCGGACGACATCACGGAGACCGGGTACGTGGCATCCAAGCCCGCTCCCGCCGCGCGCCCCGCCCGGATCGCTTCGTCGCCGGCGCCGCGCAGCCCCGCTATGCCCATGGCCAAGCGGCCGCCCCGGGTCGCCGCCGCCGTCGCCCCCTCCCCGGGCCCGCAGATGGGCGCCGCCACGGCACGCCGGGTCGAACGACCTCGCGTCGTCTCGGCCCCCGCTCCGGCTGCCCCCGCCACCCCCGCCATCGCCCCGGTCTCGGGCGCGCAGGCGGTCTCCCCGGTGGAATCGCCGGGCGCGGTCGACTTCACCGCGACGCAGGTCATCAACTCGTTGGGCCGTCAGCCGGAGGCGTGGGAATCGTCGATCGAGTCCAGCGCTCATCGCATGAAGATCCCCGTCCCGGACCTCGCCGGCTACGTAGTCAGCCGGATCGGGACCCCCAAAGCGAGCACACGGCGCACGATCCAGATCCCCGTGCGGGCCACCCACATGGACACCCTGATGCCTCAGGACTTCATGTTGGGTCTGGACTTCCGAGGGACCGGCGGCAGGGCGCCTTCGATGTCGGCCCGCAAGCGACCGGTCGAGTCCGACAGCAAGTCGGTGCCGATGTCCTGGTTCGTGGGCCTCTTCGGCTTGAGCATCGTCGTGATCGTCGGCCTCGCCGTGATGCTCCTGGGGCAGGGCTAGGGAGCCGATGTCGGATCCCAGGCGGGCGCTTCCGCTGCTGCTCATGCTCCTCCTGCTCGCTCCGGGCTGCCTGACCTGGACGCCGGAAGACGACGACGACGCCACCGCGGACGACGACGACGCGACGACGGACGACGACGACGCCACCGACGACGATGACACCACCGACGACGACGACGCCACCGACGACGACGACGCCACCGACGACGACGACGCGACCTCCGACGACGGCATCGACGCCGACGGCGTGCTCCTCGTGATCGCCTTCGATGACATCGGGCAGCCCGCCACGACCGGCTTGTTCGGCGGTCTGTTCAACAGCGAGCGGCTCGAGCCGAGCGCAGAGGAAGCGCTGGTCGAGCTGGCCTTCGGGCAGGTCATCCCCTTCGCCGCGCCGGGGTCCACGGAGCCGCGGTTGGTCACGAACTTCGGCACCTACCCGGTCGACCCGGTTCCGCTCGAGGCGGTGACGATGACGACCTCGGACACGATCGAGCTGCTCGACACCGGGTCCGTCTGGCTCAACGGCGAGGGCGGGCTGATTCCAGACGCGGGTTCGCGCTGGGGAGCCACCATCGGCGGCGATCCGCCCTACGCCGGCAGCTACGAGGGACCGGAGTACCCCGACCCGGCCGCCGCGACGCTCTCGAACAGCTTCGGCGAGCAGGTCTTCGTGCTCGCCAACGGGACGTTGGAGCTTGAGGTCACGGACGGCGGATGCATCGGCTGCGAGGACATCGTCATCTTCCAGGGCCCCAAGGGCGGTCTGCCGGGGGCGGCGTACGCGCTCAACGGAAACACGTCCTTCTCGATCTCCCCCGGCGATCTGCCCCTGGAGATCCCGCAGTCGGGCTACGGCAACGTGGTCCTCTACCGGGCCCGTCGCAGCCGCGTCTCCCTCTCGGACGGTCGGGAGATGCTGCTCGTCAGCGGCCGGTCGGTGGATTGGAATGCTCGCTACCTCGAGCCCGGCATCGGCCTGCTCACGACCCCTGAGCCGGTGGAGTACGGAGCGCTCGCCTTCCCCGTCGACATCACCGGAGCGACCTTCCCGGACGGCACCCTGATGCTCGTCAATGGCAGCGAGGCGGCCTTCGAGCTGTCGTCCGACACGACGGGCAGCGTCTTCCTCTCCGACACGTTCGGGTTCACGGGCACGGTCTCGCTGACGGCCAACGACCCGACGGGGCAGTTCATCGCTGAGGGGGCTCTGGAGGTCGTCCCGCCGGTCCTGACCTGCGATCTGACCGAGTTCGAGCCCAACGGGCTGCTCAGCCAGGCTCACTTCTTCAACCCCGGCATCGTCGCGTGCGGCTCCCTGGATCCCGCGGGGGACTCCGACCACTACCGCTTCAACGCCTCGGCCGGCAGCACGTACACGTTCGAGACCTGGGCGGGCCGCCTCGGTGAGCCCACCGACACGATGCTGCAGCTGCTCAACAGCTCCGGCACGGTGCTGCTGGAGGACGACGACGGCGCCGGGAGCCTGGACTCCTTGCTGAACTGGACGGCCCCCTCGGGCGGTCAGTTCTTCGTGCGGGTGCTCCCGTACAACACCACGGGGGGCCCGGGGAACGACTACCAGCTGACCACCAGCGTCTTCCCTTGACAGTCTGGGGACCTGCGGCGACAGTCGCGTCCCCTCATGACTGATTTCGTTCCTTTTCCGTCCGACCCCGTCCTGCGTGTCAGCCTCGCCCTCGAGGAGATCGCCGCCGGCCGGCTCGTGATCCTCGTGGACGACGAAGACCGTGAGAACGAGGGCGACCTCGTGATGGCGGCCGACAAGGTCACCCCCGAGGCGATCAACTTCATGGCCCTGCACGGCCGCGGCCTCATCTGCATGCCGATGAGGCCGGCGCGGATCGAGCAGCTGGGCATCCCGATGATGGTCCGGGACAACGCTTCGCCCTACGGCACCGCATTCACCGTCAGCATCGAGGCCCGCACCGGTGTCTCCACCGGCATCTCCGCCGCGGATCGAGCGCGCACCGTCGAGGTGGCCGTGGCCGCGGACTCCACCCCTCACGACCTGGTCTCGCCCGGTCACGTGTTCCCCTTGCGGGCGCGCGAGGGCGGCGTGCTCGTGCGCGCGGGTCAGACCGAAGGCAGCGTCGACCTGGCGCGGCTGTCCGGCTGCGAGCCGGCGGGCGTCATCTGCGAAATCATGAACGAGGACGGGACCATGTCCCGGCTCCCTCAGCTCATCGAGTTCGCCACGAAGCACCGCCTCCGCATGCTGACCGTGGCCGACCTGATCGCCTGGCGCCTGCGCGAGGAGACCCTGGTCCACCGCGTCGCCAAGGCCGCCATCGCCACCGACGGCATGGGCGAAGTGACGGCCCACGTGTTCCGCAACCACGTCAACGACCTGCAGTACCTCGCCCTCGTGAAGGGCGAACTGGACGCCAGCACCCCGACGGCGGTGCGCGTCGCCAGCAGCAACTTCTGGAGCGACGCCCTGGGGGCCTTCCGCAGGGACGGCGGTCCGCTGCTGGCGCGGGCGATGACCCTCCTGGGCGGCTACGACAGCGGCGTGGTCCTGTACATCCTGCGTCCGTTCGACGGTGACGCGATCATCCGCCAGCTGTCGTTGGTGGCCGAGGAGGTCGAGGGCACCATCCCCGAGGAGCGCCGCCTCGCCGATCCGTACCCCATCGCCATCCGTGACTACGGTCTGGGTGCGCAGGTGCTGCGGGAGCTCGGCGTCGTGCAGATTCGCCTGCTGACCAACAGCGATCGCCGCCTCCCCAGCGTGGAGGGCTACGGCATCGAGGTGGTCGAGCGCGTTCCTGTGCCGTCCGATGCCGGCACCTCGCTGTCGGAGTTGGCAGTCCTCAACGGCGGCCGCGGCTGATGGCCCGCACCCTCGAGCCGGAGACGGGGGCCGCCGGCCGCCGCTTCGCGATCGCCGCCTCGCGCTTCAACGAGTCGGTGGTGGGGAACCTCGTCGAGGGCGCCGTGCGCACGTTCGAGGAGGCTGGCGCCAAGGTCCACATCGCCTGGTGTCCCGGCGCGGTGGAGCTGCCCCTGACGGCCCAGGCGCTCGCCCGGACCGGCCGCTACGACGGCGTCGTGGCGATGGGCTGCGTGATTCGTGGCGGCACCCCGCACTTCGACTACGTGTGTGACATGGCCGCTGAAGGGGTGCTCAGGGCGTCCCTCGCCAGTGAGATTCCGATCTCCTTTGGTGTGCTCACGTGCGACACGCTGGCCGACGCGGAGTACCGTTCGGCTCCGCTGGCGGGCGGGCACGATGCCGCCGAGGCGGGCAAGCTCGGGCAGCTCGGTCCGACGAACAAGGGGGTCGAGGCAGCGGAGGCTGCACTCGACATGGTGAATCTCCTCCAGAGGATCGCGCAGGGCGACTGATGAGCCGACGACTCGCACGCGAACAAGCGCTTCAGGTGCTGTACCAACTCGATCTGCACACCGGTGACGTGGAGCAGGCGCTGGCCTTGTGGTGGCAGGCGGAGCCCGCCGACCCCGACGTGGTCGAGTTTGCCGGCGCGGTGGTCCGGGGGGTGCGGGAGCACCTCGACCGGATCGATACGCTGCTGGGGGCCGCTTCCACCAACTGGAAGGTCTCGCGCATGAGCTACGTGGACCGGAACATCCTCCGCCTCGGCACGTTCGAGATCCTGGAGATGGAGGACGTCCCCACGATGGTCTCGATCAACGAGGCGATCGAGCTGGGCAAGCGCTTCGGCACGACCGAGTCCGGCTCGTTCATCAACGGCGTGCTCGACCGCGTCGCCAAGAACCTGGACCGGGTTTGAAGCTTCAGGTCACGTTCGAGACCGGCCACCCGGCCCAGCTCGAGGGCCTGGACGGCGCGGTCGCCGTCGTCTTCCAGGACGAGCGGCCCCTGGGTGGCGTCGCCAGCCGCGCGGACTGGCGGCTCAGCGGGTTCCTCTCCCGCCTCCTGATGGGGAGCAAGTTCTCCGGCGAGCGGGGCGAGTGGCTGCTGGTTCACACCCAGGGTCGGCTCCCCTACACGCATCTGTTCCTCGTCGGCCTCGGCCGCAAGGACGACCGCACGGCTGCGAACAGCCGGACCGCGCTGGAGGGGATCGCCGGCAAGATCGCGCTGGCGGGCATCCACCGCTTCGCCATCGACCTGTCCGAGGTCGTGCCCAAGGACATGGCCCCGGAGGACGCGATGGTCGTCTTCCTCGAGGCCCTCAGCAACGCCTACCCCGACGATGACCTCGCGGATCCGCCGTTCGCGCCCGCGATCCAGGCGACGAAGCGGAACGACGAGCGGCTGGTAGCGGCCCGCAAGCGCCGCCGCGAGCTCCAGGAGGCGCGCGCGCGGTGGGAGGCCGAGCACGCCTCCGAGGCTGCTGCTGCGGTCGCCGCCGATGAGCCCGAGCGGCCGGTCGCGGGAGCGATTCCTGAGGATTTGGAAGCTGAAGAGCCCGCCGAGGAGCAGGCCCCGCCTCCGCCCGATCCGTCGTCCGTGCAGGAGCCGGATCTGGAAGACACCCCCGAGCGAACGGTGCACGTCGTCCTGTTGGGCGACGCTGGCGACGTCGGCGCGATGCGCCAATCGCTCCGAGATTTGTCCGGCAAGGGCGATGCCCCGCTGGACGTTGCCTGGTCCAAGTAGCCAGTCCCCTAGACCGCGACTATATTGCGCGCCGCTCCGGGCCTACCCCGGGGATCACAAGGAATCACGATGCCTCAGAACTTCTTCTTTACCTCCGAGTCCGTGACCGAGGGTCACCCGGACAAGATGTGCGACGTCATCTCCGACACCATCCTGGATGCGTGCCTCGCAGAGGACCCCACCTCGCGTGTCGCGTCGGAGACCGCGATCAAGACCGGCCTCATCCTCCTGGCCGGCGAGATCACGACGAACGCCAAGCCCAACTTCCACAAGCTCGTGCGTGAGGCGGTCATCGAGATCGGCTACGACCACAGCGACAAGGGGTTCGACGGCAACACGTGCGGGATCATGCACGCGCTGGAGACCCAGTCCCCCGACATCAGCCAGGGCGTCACCGCCGGCGAGGGCATGCACAAGGAGCAGGGCGCCGGCGACCAGGGAATGATGTTCGGGTACGCGATCAACGAGACCCCCGAGCTCATGCCCGCCACGATCTGGTGGAGCCACCGGCTGACGGAGGCGCTCTCGGCGGCTCGTCGCGATGAGCGGCTCCCGTTCCTGCGCCCCGACGGCAAGTCCCAGGTGACGATCGAGTACATCGACGGCAAGCCTGCGCGTATCGACGCGGTGGTGATCAGCTCGCAGCACAGCGACAGCGTCAGCAACGATGACCTGCGCAGCGGAATCATGACGGAAGTCATCCGCAAGACGCTGCCGGCCGAAATGTTGGACGAGAACACGACGTATCACATCAACCCCACGGGTCGATTCGTCATCGGTGGCCCCATGGGTGACGCCGGCCTCACCGGCCGCAAGATCATCGTCGACACGTACGGCGGGCACGGAGCCCACGGGGGCGGCGCCTTCTCCGGCAAGGACCCGTCCAAGGTCGACCGCTCGGCCGCGTACATGACGCGCTACATCGCCAAGAACGTGGTCGCCGCCGGCTACGCCGACCGGTGCCTCGTGCAGGTCGCCTACGCCATCGGCGTCGCCGACCCGCTGAACGTGTTCGTGGACACCTACGGCACGGGCAAGGCCAGCGACGAGACGATCGCCTCGGCGGTCCGCGAGATCTTCCCGCTCAAGCCGGCGGACCTCATCTCGCACCTCAAGCTGCTGCGTCCGGTGTTCCGCCCGACGGCCGCCCACGGCCACTTCGGCCGCACCGGTGGTGGCTTCACGTGGGAGAACACCGACATGGTCGACGCCCTCAAGAACGTCATTGGCTAGAACCCGAGGGAGGGCATCAGTCCTTCCGCGGTGTTGAAGCTGAGGGGGATCACGCCGATCCCCGTATCGACCTGGGCGTCCCCTACGAGGGCGACGTCCACTTCGCCGCCGGCCGCGATCGCGGCCACCAGGGCGGCGCCCACCTGCAGGGCATCCAGCTCGAACGCCACGGTGCGGATCTCCGTGCTGTGCGCGGGGATCGACTCGCCGTCCATGATGCGGCTGCTCACAATGGCGTTTCCCCCGATCCGCAGCTGCTGATCCAGGCGCTTGAACCCCGTCGCCCGTCCCATCACGTTCTTGACCGCGACATCGACCTCCATGCGGACCGCGGTGAAGCTAGCCGGCTCGACGCGCGCGTTCACGGGTTGGATGACCGGCGGCGCGATGACGGGCGCGTCCCCGCCGACGTTGAAGGGCAGACCTAACTCCCCCAGGGGAGTCATGAACCGCACATCGCCTTCGGCGCTCCAGGGCACCGTGTCGGGCACCGGCTCCCCTTCGGCGAGCTCCTGGATCTTGTCCGCCAGCTCCATCCACCTCAGCGACGCCGGCACCACGATCTCCGTCGTCGCGCCTCCGCTGAGGTCCACCACCTGATCGACGTCACCATCCAGCAGCGTCAGCCCATCGACTACCAGCTTGATGCTGTAACCCTCCATCTGAGCCCCCAGCGGGTTGGGGTTGCTGACGAGGAAGACAAGGTCCATGTCCAGCGAATCGAAGTCCGTCGCGCGGTACTCGGCGCGGCTGAATGAGATGGTCGGAGGCTGCAGAATCTGCTGCACGATCGCGCACCCGTTCAGCAGGGTTGCGAGCAGCAGAATCGGGATCACGTGCCTCATACAGACCTCCTATTGCGCCCGGCCGACCGTCTAGGTAGGTTCCGCGCCCACGCGCGCGAAAAGGCATTTCGCCGCGACGAACGGAGCATCCATGGCCGACCTGACGAAGTACAGCCCGCCCACTTCCGGTACCCCCATCATGATGGAGGGCGGAAAGCTCCAGGTTCCTGACGATCCAATCATCCCGTTTATTGAAGGCGACGGGATTGGGCCCGACATCTGGGCCTCCGCAGTCCGCGTCTTCGACGCCGCCGTCGCCAAGGCGTACGGCGGCTCCAAGAAGATCCACTGGTACGAGGTCTTCGCGGGCGAGAAGGCCAACGAGACCTGGGGCGAGTGGCTCCCGCAGGACACGCTGACGGCCATCCAGAACTACCTCGTGGCCATCAAGGGCCCGCTGACCACCCCCGTCGGGGGCGGCATCCGCAGCCTGAACGTGGCGCTCCGCCAGAAGCTCGACCTGTACGCCTGCGTGCGTCCTGTCCGTTGGTTCCAGGGCGTGCCGAGCCCGGTCAAGGAGCCCGGCCTCGTCGACATGGTCATCTACCGGGAGAACTCCGAGGACATCTACGCCGGCATCGAGTGGGCCGAGGGTTCCGACGAGGTCAAGAAGGTCATCACCTTCCTCCACGACGAGATGGGCGTGGACAAGATCCGCTTCCCCAACAGCTCCGGCATCGGCGTCAAGCCGGTCAGCCGCGAGGGGACCGAGCGCCTCGTGCGTTCCGCCATCGACTTCGCGTTCGCCCAGAAGCGCAAGAGTGTCACGCTCGTGCACAAGGGCAACATCATGAAGTTCACCGAGGGCGCGTTCAAAACCTGGGGCTACGACGTCGCTCGCAACGAGTACGGCGGCGAGCTGCTCGATGGCGGTCCCTGGACGGTCATCAAGAAGGACGGCCACGAGGTCCTAGTCAAGGACGTCATCGCCGACGCGATGCTCCAGCAGATCCTGCTGCGCCCCGCCGAGTACGACGTCATCGCGACGCTCAACCTCAACGGCGACTACATCAGCGACGCGCTGGCGGCGATGGTCGGCGGCATCGGCATCGCGCCGGGCGCCAACATCAACTACCAGACCGGCCAGTCCATCTTCGAGGCGACCCACGGCACCGCGCCGAAGTACGCCGGCCAGGACAAGGTGAACCCCTCCTCGGTGATCCTCTCGGGCGAGATGATGTTCCGCTACATGGGCTGGGACGCCGCCGCCGACCTGCTCGTCAGCGGCATCGAGGGCGCCATCGGCAACAAGACCGTCACCTACGACTTCCACCGACTGATGGAAGGCGCCACCAAGCTCAAGTGCAGCGAGTTCGGCGACGCCATCATCGCGAACATGAATTAAGGCAGGAGCCAGACACATGCCCCATTTCCACAAGCGTCCCAAGATCGCCCTCGTCGGTGCCGGCCAGATCGGCGGCATCATGGCCCTGCTCTGCGCGCAGAAGCAGCTCGGCGACATCGTCCTGCTCGACATCCCGAGGATGGAAGGCCAGGCCAAGGGCAAGGCCCTCGACATCTCCGAGGGTCGCGCCATCGATGGCTACGACGCCGAGATCATCGGCACCTCCAACTACGATGACGTCGCCGGTGCTGACGTGGTCATCGTGACCGCCGGCGTGCCCCGCAAGCCGGGCATGAGCCGCGACGACCTCATCGGGATCAACCTGAGCATCGTCAAGGACGTGGGCAGCAACCTGAAGCGCGTCTGCCCCGACGCCTTCGTCATCGTCATCACCAACCCGCTGGACGCGATGGTGTACGCGATGCAGCAGGTCACCGGGTTCCCGACCAACAAGGTCTGCGGCATGGCCGGCGTGCTGGACTCGGCGCGGCTGCGCTACTTCCTCGCTGACGCCCTCGACGTGTCGGTGGCCAACGTGCAGGCGCTGACCCTCGGCGGTCACGGCGACACGATGGTGCCGGTCCTCAGCTCGGCGGCGGTCGGCGGTGTGCCGATCACGGAGCTGATCGATTCGGACACGCTCGACGCGATCATGAAGCGCACGCGCAAGGCGGGCGGCGAGATCGTCGGCCTGCTCGGCAACGGCTCCGCCTTCTTCAGCCCCGCTGCGGCGGCGGTGCAGATGGCGGCTTCCTACCTTCACGACGACAAGGCGGTCCTGCCCGCCGCGGCGCACCTCAACGGCGAGTACGGCTACAACGGCTTCTACCTGGGCGTGCCCACGGTCATCGGCGCCGGCGGCATCGAGAAGGTGCTCGAGGTCCCGCTGAACGCCGGTGAGAAGGACGCGCTCGACACGTCCGCCGCCGCCGTCCAGAAGCTCGTCGGCTCGTTGGACATCTAGATGAAGGTCCACGAGCATCAGGGCAAGGAGATCCTCCGTCAGTTCGGCGTCGCGACGCCGCGCGGAGAGGTCGCGTTTTCCGTCGATGAGGCGGTTGCAGGAGCTGAGAAGCTCGGCGGGAACATCTGGGTGGTGAAGGCCCAGATCCACGCCGGCGGGCGCGGCAAGGGCGGCGGCGTCAAGCTCGCCAGGTCCCTCGACGAGGTCCGTTCCATCAGCAACGAAATCCTCGGCATGACGTTGGTCACGCACCAGACGGGCCCCAGCGGCCAGGAGGTGCAGCGGCTGTACATCGAGGAGGGCTGCGACATCGCGCGTGAGCTCTACATCGGCGTGCTGCTGGACCGGGCCGTCAGCCAGATCGTGATCATGGCGTCCACCGAGGGCGGCATGGACATCGAGAAGGTCGCGGCGGAGACGCCCGAGCTGATCCACAAGGTGTGGGTCGACCCGGCGATCGGCCTGGGCGACTGGCAGTGCCGTCAGCTGGCGTTCGCGCTCGGGCTGAAGGAGAAGACGCAGCTGCGTTCGACGGTGAAGTTCCTCAAGGGGCTGTACGCCGCGTACATCGAGTACGACTGCTCGCTGGCCGAGATCAACCCGCTGGTCGTGACCGGCGCGGGCGACGTGATCGCCCTGGACGCCAAGATGAACTTCGACGACAACGCGCTGTACCGGCACAAGGACGTGGTCGCCATGCGCGACCTCGCCGAAGAGGACCCCAGCGAGGTGGAGGCCGGCGAGCACGGGCTCAGCTTCATCAAGCTGGACGGCAACGTTGGCTGCATGGTCAACGGCGCGGGCCTCGCGATGGCCACGATGGACACCATCAAGCTGTTCGGCGGCGAGCCGGCCAACTTCCTGGATGTCGGCGGTGGCGCCACGACGGAGAAGGTCTGCGCGGCCTTCAAGATCATCACCGCGGACCCCGCGGTGAAGGCGATCTTCGTCAACATCTTCGGCGGGATCATGAAGTGCGACACCATCGCCAACGGCGTGGTCGCGGCGGTCGGCGAAGTCGGCCTCCAGGTTCCCCTGGTGGTGCGCCTCGAAGGCACGAACGTGGAGCTCGGCAAGCAGATCCTCGCCGAGTCCGGTCTGGACATCATCCCCGCCGACACGATGGCGGATGGCGCGAAGGCGGCTGTGGCCGCTGCGAGCAGGAGCTAGGTCATGGCGATCCTCGTCGACTCCAACACGAAGCTCCTGGTCCAGGGCATCACCGGCAAGCACGGTGGCTTCCACACCGGCCAGATGATCGACTACGGCACGAACGTCGTCGCGGGCGTGGTCCCCGGCAAGGGCGGTCAGACGTCCGACCACGGCGTGCCGATCTTCGACACCGTCGAGCAGGCGATGGTCGCCACGGGCGCGAACACGTCGGCGGTCTACGTGCCGCCTCCGTTCGCCGCGGACGCGATCCTCGAGTGCATCGACGCTGAGCTCCCGCTCGCCGTCGCCATCACCGAGGGCATCCCCGTGCGGGACATGGTCACGGTCGGCAACGCGCTCGAAGGCAGCAAGACCCGCCTCGTCGGTCCCAACTGCCCCGGCGTCATCACGCCCGGCCAGTGCAAGCTCGGGATCATGCCGGGGCACATCCACAAGCCCGGCAAGATCGGCGTGCTGAGCCGCAGCGGAACGCTGACGTACGAAGCGGTCGGCCAGCTGAGCAGCCTCGGCATCGGCCAGAGCACCTGCGTCGGCATCGGCGGCGACCCGATCATCGGCACGAGCTTCCTCGACGTCATTCAGCTCTTCGCTGAGGACGACGACACGCTCGGCTTCATGATGATCGGCGAGATCGGCGGCTCGGCGGAGGAAGAGGGCGCGGCGTACATCGCGCGCTACGTCACCAAGCCGGTGGTCGGGTTCATCGCGGGCCAGACGGCGCCTCCCGGGCGTCGCATGGGTCACGCGGGCGCGATCGTCAGCGGCGGGCAGGGAACTGCCAGCGGCAAGATGGAAGCGATGGAGGCCGCGGGCATCGCGGTCGTCCGTTCGCCGTCCGACATGGGAATCACGATGAAGGGCCTGTTGGAGCAGCGTGGGCTGCTCGCGCAGGCGATGGCATAGAGAAGGAAGACGAAGAATGGCGATCGAACGAACGCTCTCGATGATCAAGCCGGACGCTGTCGCGGCCGGAAACCAGTGGGCCATCCTCGAGCACTTCCGCGAGAGCGGGCTCAACGTGGTGGCGATCAAGCGGATTCACCTGACGCAGGCGCAGGCGCAGGCCTTTTACGCGGTGCACGCGGAGCGGCCGTTCTACGGCTCGCTGGTCAAGTTCATGACCGAGGGTCCGATCTACGCGCAGCTCCTGGAGGGCGAGAACGCCGTTGCGCACCACCGTGCCGTGATGGGCGCCACCAACCCCGCCGAGGCTGCCGAAGGCACCGTGCGGAAGCTGTACGCGACCAACATCGAGCGCAACGCCTGCCACGGCAGCGACAGCCTCAAGAACGCCGCCATCGAGAGCGCGTTCTTCTTCAGCGGCAGCGAGATCGTCGCTCTCGGTTAGATCTAGAGCTTCTCGGCCAGCTTCCCGCTGAGCCGGAACTTCACCGTCGTCGACTCAGGCTTGGACCACCGCTCTCCGGAGCGGGGGTTCGTGCCTGATCGCGGCGCGGTACGCGTGGGCGAAAAACTCCCGAATCCGGGGAGCGTCACCTTGTCTCCATCGACCAACGCCTGACCCATCGCCTCCAGGGTGGCGGTGAGCGCTCGGGCGGCGTCCGCGCGGGTCATGCCGGCGCGGTCCGCGATCTCAAGAATCAGGTCGGTCTTGGTCATGGGGGCGGCAGTCTACCCAAGGAACGAAGCCCTGCCGGGGGTCCGACAGGGCTTCGAGAGATGGTGGGCGTTACTGGGTTTGAACCAGTGACTTCTACCGTGTGAAGGTAGCACTCTACCGCTGAGTTAAACGCCCACGGCGGACGGGGTGATACCGTCCCGTTCGCTGAAGGTCAAGAAGGGGGAAGCAAGATGAGCATCACGAAGGTATCGATTTCCAGGAACGACGACGTCTACTTGAGCGGCGGCAAGGGCGAAGAGGCTCATGGCGTGCTCGAGGTGACGGGGAGAGCGACCAAGTCGTTCGAGGCCAACGTCAAGTACGCCATCAAGGGCGAGCCCAACTACAAGAAGTCGGGCACGTTCATCCGGAGCAACGGCTCCGTCCATCAATTCAAGGTCGACTAGCTAGTTCAGATCTCAAAACTCGATATTTTCCAGACACTTGGCCGACATATCGCTGCGATTCGGCGAGAGTTGACGCCGAGGTCGGGTCCTATTCCTCACGCGTAGGCGCAAAGGCGCAAAGAGGGCACAGGTCTCCC